>DATIXY010000041.1:0-18347 GCA_035518115.1 Gaiellaceae bacterium
CTAAGACCTCGCCTGCGCCAGCGTCCCTTCGCGCCTGATCAGCTAGCGGGAGGCCCCTTCGTGAAAACCGATATTCGCCATTGCCGGTCCTGGACGGGCTTGGCGCCGCTCCGTCCGCGGATCGCGGCGATGGCCCGGCCCCCCACGGGGCGGGGAGTTGCGAGCAGCGGGTTCGCCCCACCCGCGCGAGAAGAGAGAAGATCTCAAGATCGCAGCAGCGGCGCAGGGCCCGACCCGTCTACGTACCACCGGTCAAGAGCAGCCCTGCAATACGAGCATTGCTGGTAGCCATCGTCTGCTGGAGTCGGATCGCGCTGGCCACATCTTGCGCCGCAAAGAGCACGACTCTCGTCGTCAGCACGTGGGTGGTGAGCGAAGCCGTCGCCGTCGCCGTGGGTCGGCTCAGCGGGCGCCTCCTCCGGCCAGAGCACGCGGCGAACGCGCGGGCGCCGGACTACAACTTCCACGGCGCGGCGGGTTCGGCGCCAACGACCAGCGGCGGCGCAGGTTCTCTCAAGTCCCGCGTCGGCTGCGTCCGCTGATCGTCAGCACCGATCGTGCGGATCGCTTCAGCTCCAGTTGGGGAGTCGATGGCGACGAAGAGAGCGGGATGCGAGCGAGCGATGACGGAGCCACTCCGTACCCGCGTCCGACCACGACGCACGGTGAGCGTGCCGACCTTGCCGTCGCTGATCGCAACCAGGTCCGTCGGCTTGTACTCCGTGTCGCTGCGATAGATGTCGGCGGACTGCCACGGAGCTGCACCAGTCATGCGGTTACCTCCTCGAAGCAGTCGGGATGTTGGAGCAGCAGATCGTCGTCTTCGCCGATCGTGCTGTTCTTCAGGATCGTGCGACCGTGAGCCAGGTCGGTCACGTCGCGGGTGGCACGCCAGACCCGCAACGTCAGCCGGACGCGGTTCGCGCGTGCGGCCTCGATGCGCGCGGCGTTCGCTTCTGCGCCCGCCCGCTCGTAAGACTCCACCACCCCGTCAAGGTCTGTTCCCCATTCCCACATCGGTGTGCTGGCGGGCTTGAACATCTTCGGTGCCGCGATCACGAGCGGATGATCATGCGGATAGGTGCGGCCACGCACGCCGATACCGGCATCGTTGGCGAAGCTGCCGATGCACACAACGGTGGTCTCCTCAGAGCTGCTGGTCATAGACGTGCACCCTCCCCCTTCATGATTTTCACGTTCGCGGTCAGGACGTAGCTGCGGTCGCCTAGGTACCAGCCGCCGCCAGCCGAACGCACGGCGTGGCGGCGACTGGTCTGCGGGCGCGCAGAAGGAGAACGGATCGCGCCCGAACGTGCCTGACGGATGCCCGCCGTCGCGCCGGAGTACGCACCCCATACGCATGGGCCGACTTCACGCAGCGCAACTTGCTCCAAGGTCTTTTCCATCAGACCGCGCGGATTGTGCGCGCTACGACCAGGATGCGGGTTCACGTCCTCGATGAGGACGCTGAACTGAAAAGACGCGCCGTACTGGCCAGCGGCGAGGCCCGGAACCAGATCGCGGATGGCGGCCGTGTTGAACAACTTCGCGCGGTAGTGGAGTCCACGACTGTCCTCTTCGAGAAGCGTGAACTTGCCGATGGGCTGCATCCCGATCGAGTCATGGCCATGATTGATCTGGATCTTGATCGACGACGTCGGGCTCAGCGCATCAGCGGTCAGCGCGTCACGGAAAGCACCAGCAGCGATTCTCTCCATGAACACGCCTTCGACGGCGCTGGAGATGCGCGCCCATTCGCCAAAGACGGCGCCATGCCCTTCGACGACGATGCCGGGGATGAACATGTCGGGCGTCTCCGCGACCGGCGCAGCGGGCGCGGCCGGAGTCGGGAGCGCGAAGGTACTCGTCACCGGCTCGCCCGTTCGAGATGGCTGCGGATAGCCTGGCGCAGCTCGGCGCTGACGCTGCGGTCGCTGCGCTCCGCGAGGGCGATGAACGCGCGGGCGAGGCTGGTCTCGACGTAGCTGGAGAGACGCTCGCGCTCCGGGGACTGCTGCGGTTCACGACGGGTCATGGTGAGGTCATTTTGCCTCGTAATTGCGGCTTCCGCTTTGTTCGTCGTGATGAGGAACGTAATTCACCCCGAAGTAAAGCGCGCTCGGTGTTCTTCGTCCTGGAACTTTCTTGCTATTTGGCCAGGGGGAGGTAACGTTCCCGTTGCACCACTCAGCCGCCTTGTCCGAGGCTCGCTGGCGTTTCAAGGGAGGTTCACGGTCGCAGGCTTGCGCGCCAGACCTGGACCGTGAGCCTTCCCTCCCTTGTTAGCCGGCGTGGTGGTGCAGGGAGTTGGAAGTCGAAACGCAACGAGAAAGGGCAAGGTCTTGATGAGGATGCAGCAGATCGCGGGACGCCATGCGCGTTCCGCCGCGGCCTAGCAGAACCGACGTCAATCCGGCCGCTCCGGCGGCAGGGAGGCTAGGCCCAGGTGAGGGTCTTGGCGCTCGGTACTTCACCTTCGGGGGTCTGTCGTGAGGCCCTACACCCAGGCCGCCGAGAAGTTCGTTCGGCTGAGCCTGCGTCTCGATGTTCTCCGTACCGGCGAGCTCAGTCCGCGCGAACAGAACACCCTGATCCATCTGCTGTGCCGGGATGAGCGCGAGAAGCCGGACGACGGCTGGCTCGTCTTCTCCCATACCGAGTTGACGCTCGCGACGGCGTGGCCCGTCGGCAAGGAGCGCGTCTACCAGGTGCTCAAGAGCCTGGCCGACCGGGACTGGATCGAGTTCGAGCCACCACCCGCTGGCAGGCCACCCCGCGACACCGAGCCGATGATGAAGGTCCGGCTGCGGCGGGCAGCGGTTTTCACGAAATCACCTCACGGCAAGCACCTAAATCTTTCGGATTATTCTGGAGGGCCTTCGGATTTCGAGAGGGTCGAAACTCCTGCGTCTGCTCGGGAAAACGCAGAAATGGGTGATGGGTCATTTCGGATTTCCGAGCCATTCTCCTCTAACTCTAAGTACTTAAGGTCTAGATCTTTAAGTTCTTCAAGAACAAAAACCAACCTTGAGGGTCAGGTAAGCCAGGCGGACATCGACGAGATCTACGCCTACTGGCGCAAGGTCTGCTGGAAGACGAGATCCAGCTACAGCAGAGCGAGCGAGGCTCGCATCGAGAAGATCCGCGACCGGCTCCGGGAGTTCAGCGTCGCCGACCTCAAGCGCGCTCTCGACGGCGTCGCCTGCGATGACTGGGAGAAGCGGCCGAGGTACAACGACCTCACGATCGTCTTCAAGAGCCGTGAGGCGGTCGAACGGTTCATCGACATGGCCGACGCGCCGCCCGGTCGCGTGTCGTCGGCGGTCGAGAGGTACATGCGGGACCGGCAGCGGAAGGCGGAAGTCGAATGACGGCGCCACGTCCTTCCCAGAGTCGTCCGAGAGTAAAGGCCGCCTTTACCCCGAGACGGTCCTACAGGGAGACCCCGGACGTCCAGGAGGCGGTCGTCCGGCTCGTCCGCGCTCTCGGCAAGAGGATCGCCACCGAGGACGCCGACTCGCTACCGCTGCTCGTCGAGTTGGGCGCCGAGGTGGATCGTGCACTCGCCTTCGCCGTCAACGGCGTGCGAAGCAGCGGCGCCACGGACGAGATGATCGGTGAGGCACTGGGCGTGACCAAGCAGGCCGTCGGCCAGCGATGGAGGCGGGCTGCGCTGATGCAGGACGACCCCGGTGATGCGGCGTGAAGGCCAGGCGGCGCTGCCCGATGTGCGGCAGGCGGTTCAGTGGCGCCGGCAAGTTCTGCGGGGCCGACTGTGCCTACGCCCGCGCCAGGATCCCGCCGCATCGCTGTCGCACCTGCCATCGGCTGGTCCTCATCCCGGTCAACGGAAATGCACAGTCTGCGTCAACTACACCCGGCAGCAGAACGCCGGTCGTAGCCGCGTTCGGGACGTGCGGGCGGCCGCACGTGTTGCAAACGGTGGCATGTCGTCGGCGCAGGAGCGGGCGATCCAGGGCTGCCGCTACGCGTTGCGCCCAGTGCAGCGTGCTGTTCGCTGAGCGGCCGGGCCTGCCGGAGAGTCCTGAGCTGCACCACGTCGTGCCGCTGACGGCCGGTGAGCTGCACGTTCCGTCGAACGTCCAGATGATCTGCAGGCGCTGCCACCAGTTCAGCCACTCGCACAGCGAACTGCGGGCGCTGATTGAGCGGGCGCGGGACACCGCCACCGAGGACGGCGCCGGTAACGTTCAGGTCGGGCAGTTGTCATGCCCGGCAACGTTTGAGGGAGGCAGAAGAAAGTGAGCGATGCGAAGAGGGCTGGCCTGTACATCAGGGTCAGTACCGAGGAACAGGGCCGAGGGTTCTCACTCGGCGCGCAGGAGGAGAAGCTGCGGGAGCGGGCCGCTGCCGATGGTGCCACCGTGACCGACCTGTTCTCGGACACGATCTCCGGCGCCAAGTCCGACCGGCCGGATTACCAGCGGCTGCTGGCCGCTGCTGCGGCGGGCGAGCTGGACCTCGTGTACGTCTGGAAGCTGGATCGGCTCGGACGTGACGCTGAGGAGCTACTGCGGGCGCGGCGCATGCTGAACGCGGCCGGTGTCCGCATCGTCTCCGTGACGGAGGGTGAGGATGACAGCACCCTGGTGTTCGGCATCCGTGCGCTGGTGGCGGAGGAGGAGCGGGAGAAGATCAAGCAGCGCACGACGGTCGGTAAGGCCGCCGCCGCCGCGCTCGGCAGGCCGAACGGCGGCCGCAGGAGGTACGCCTTCGAGAGAGCTGAGGGCAAGAAGGGCACGCTGCCGCCGACTCGGCCGGATGAGCTGGCGGTCGTTGAGCGGGTGTTCCGTGAAACGGTGGAGGGTCGCTCCCAGGGAGCGATCGCCCGCGGCCTGAACGCTGATGGCATCAAGACCGTCTACGGGAAGGCGTGGGGCCAGCCTCAGATCGGCGCCCTGCTGAACGACCCGATCTGGCTGGGCGTCCTGCGCAACGGCCAGGGGGAGTTCCGCGTCTTCGATGAGGCGCTTATCGACGCCGACCTGGTGAACGCCGCACGGGCCACGTTGAAAGGCCCGGAGGGACCTCGGGCCGGACGGCGCACCTTGCGGTTCCTGTTGGGTAATGGCTTGTTGAGATGCGGCCAGTGCGGCAACGCGATGCGCGTGAAGCGGGCCGGTTCCTATGAGGCATACGTCTGCAACTCCTTCGAGCGCTGCCCGCAGAAGCCGGTTCGTCGTGCCGCCGTCGACTCGGCGGTGCTCGCGTTCTTCGAGCAGACCTCCATCGACATGGAGCAGACCAAGCGTGACCTACAGGCCCGCGCCGATCATGAGCAGGCCCTGCTCGCTGATCTGATCGCGTCGGCTGAGCGTGATGAGGCGCAGGCGCGTGAACGTCTCACCCGTGTCCGCCGTGACTACCAGGACGGCAAGCTGGACGCCGACGACTGGAGCCAGCAGCGTGTTGAGCTGCAGAACGAGCTGCAAGCAGCTCAGGACAACGCTGAGCGCCTGCGGACCCGTCACGCTGAGGCCGGGGCCGACGAGAGCGCCGTGGACGACCTGGAGCTGCTGCAGCGGCTCGCTGAGATCCGGGCGGCCGTCGCCGGGGACATCACGGCCAACCCGGAGGACTTCGAGGCGACGCGGGCGGCGCTGCGGCGCGTGTTCAAGGCGTTCCACCTCCGCCCCGTCAGCGGTGTCAACTGGTGGAGCCAGCCCTGGACGCACCCGTATGAGCCAGTTCTCGATGGCATCCCGGCGCTCATGCAGGAAGACCAGCCGCTGCCCACCTACGTGCTCGAGCCGGAGCCCCGTCAGGACGCGATCACGTTGCGTGGTGGCGAGGTCAGTGTCCGGCCGGTCAGCCTCGGGCTGCGCGGCGGAATCAAAGGTTCGTCGTCACGAAGACGGCCTCCCGCGCGAGGCCGCTCTCCGCGACTGCACGACCGACCTCGGCTTCGTTGGCGTACATCTGCGCCGTGTCGAGGAGGCGGTAGCCGACCTCGAGGGCCTCGGCGACGGCCGCACGGGCGGTGTCGCCGCGCATCTGCCACGTCCCGAGCCCGAGCAGCGGCATCTCGACGCCGCCGGCGATCGGCACGAGTGCTTCGCGGGCGCTCGTCACGATCTAGGCGGGAACGGGAGGCAATGCGGCGAGCGCCATCGCGAGCTCGCCCTCGTCGTAGAGGCCGTCCTTGAGCTTGCCGGCGAAGTAGTCGATGTACGCCTGCATGTCGAAGTGCCCGTGCCCGCAGAGGTTGAAGAGAATCGTCTTCTCCTCGCCTTCCTCGCGACAGCGCACGGCCTCGTCGATCGTCGCCTTCACCGCGTGATTCGCCTCCGGCGCGGGCAGGATGCCCTCGGCGCGCGCGAACTCGACGCCCGCGGCGAACACCTCGGTCTGCGCGTAGGCGCGAGCCTCGATCAGCCCGAGTTGGTGCAGGTGGCTGACCATCGGCGCCATTCCGTGGTAGCGAAGACCGCCCGCGTGGAAGCCGGGCGGGACGAACACCGAGCCGAGCGTGTGCATCTTGACGAGCGGCGTGAGATGGCCGGTGTCGCCGAAGTCGTACGCGTACGTCCCGCGCGTCAGGCTCGGGCATGCGGCCGGCTCGACCGCGATCACGCGCACATCGGGCCCGCCGCGCAGCTTCCGGCCGATGAACGGGAACGCGAGGCCCGAGAAGTTGCTGCCGCCGCCCGTGCAGCCGATCAGCACGTCAGGGTAGTCCCCCGCGAGCGCGAGCTGCTCGAGCGCCTCCTCACCGATCACCGTCTGGTGCATCAGCACGTGGTTCAACACCGATCCGAGGGAGTACTTCGTGTCGTCGCGCTGCGCGGCGACCTCGACGGCCTCCGAGATCGCGATCCCGAGGCTCCCCGTGGAATCGGGATGCTCCGCGAGGATCGCGCGGCCGGTCTCCGTCGATTCGGAAGGGCTCGCGATGCACTGCGCACCGAACGCCTCCATCAGCGCACGCCGGTACGGCTTCTGGTCGTAGCTCACCCTCACCATGTAGACCTCTACCTCGAGGCCGAAGAGCGCGCCCGCGAACGCCAGCGCCGAGCCCCACTGCCCAGCACCGGTCTCGGTGGTGAGCCTGCGCACCCCCTCCTGCCTGTTGTAGTAGGCCTGCGGGACCGCGGTGTTCGGCTTGTGGCTCCCGCTCGGCGAGACCCCCTCGTACTTGTAGAAGATCCGCGCCGGCGTCTCGAGAGCCGCCTCGAGCCGGCGGGCGCGGAAGAGCGGCGTCGGCCGCCACTGCCGGTAGACGTCCCGGACCGGCTCGGGGATCGCGATCCGCTGCTCGGTCGAGACCTCCTGCAGGATCACCTCCATCGGGAAGAGCGGCGCGAGATCGTCGGGGCCGATCGGCTGCCCGGTGCCCGGGTGCAGCGGCGGCGGCGGAGGCGACGGGAGATCCGCCGCGAGGTTGTACCAGTGGTCCGGAAGCCTCGACTCGTCGAGGACGTACTTGACGGTCTCTCCCACGGCGCTCTCCTCCTCGGGTAGTCCCCGGGAGTGAATCAGACGACGGCGAGCTCGAGCCCGAGGAGGTCGGCGATCTTGCGGACGCGCGAGAGCTGGTGGCCGACGCCGAGCGCGACGTGGTGGGTCGGGCCGTGGGAGCACCACTCGTCGAAGAACTCCCTCGGCTCCGAGGCGAAGCGGATCCGCGAGTTGGTGTTGCCGATCCTGAAGGTCGCGCCGGGGACCGACTCGCCCTCGGCGGCTAGCAGCTTGAGTCGGCCGTCGGCCGTCTGCGACACGCCGAGAATGGTCACCGGGCCGAGCCGCACCTTCATCTCGATCGAGAGCCCAGCGCCGGCCTTGCCGTGGTACAGCTTGAGCGCGCGTGCAACGGGACGACCCTCGGCAATCGCCAGGTGGCCCGGCCCGTCGTGGCCCATGAGCACGAACTGCTCTTCGAAGTCGAGCGCGTAGAACTCGGTGTACGACCCGCCCGCGCCCAGGCGGTCGAGCAGCAGCATCGCGACGTTCGTCTTCAGGTCGCCCTCCCCCGAAGCCGGAACGCCGCGGGCAGTCAGGAGCGAGTTGCCGACGATCAAGCCTGCGGCGACCCGCTCGGCCACGTTGCCGCCGGCGCCGCGGTAGTAATAGGTCAGCCCGTCGAGCTCGAAGTCGGCGACGAGCCGGTCGAGGCCGACCGCGACGCGCGCCGACCAGTCGAAGGTCTCGGGTGTGATCTCGGCTGCGATCGGGTCGACCCCCGCGTCGGCTAGATCGAAGGTCGCCCGGATCTCCTCGCCCTTGCGCTCGATCGCCTCCGCGCCGGCCGACTCGACACGCTCCACGAGGTCGTCGATCTCGAGCACCTCGACGTGGGCGCCCGTCTGCGCGTGCACCTGCGTGAAGTCCGAGTACATGTCGAGCATGCCGGGATAGGTGTGGCCGAGGAAGCCGAGCCGCGCGCGGCGAAGCCCGTGCACGGCCCGTGCCGCGTCGAGCCACTCGTCGACGGCCAGCCAGGCGGGGTCGTCGGCGAGCAACGTCCCGGTGATCGTTCGGTACGGGATCCGGGCGCGCGTGAAGGCGCCCGCGATCTCGGGGACGCAGCACGCGGAGCAGTTCGCGAGCCACTCGCCCGTCGTCATCGCCTCGTAGTCGAGCGTGCGCGTCGGCTGCAGGTTGAGGATCACGACGGGGGCGTTCGCAGCCTGGGCGACCGGCAGCACCTGCGAGGACGTCGCGTACGTCGCCGTGTAGAGGAGAAGCAGGTCGAGCCCGGCTGCGCCGAGCGCGTCGCCCGCCTCCCGCGCCGCCTGCGGCGTGTCGACGAGGCCGGCCGAGACGACCTCGGCCCCGGCGGCGGCGAGCCGCTCCTCGATCCCGCGCTGGTAGCCCTCGAGCCGCTCGCGCAGGCCGTCGAACTGCGGCCAGTACGCGGCCAGGCCGATGCCGAAGATGCCGACCTTCACCGGCTCTCGGCCTGGACGGCCGCGGCTCGGTGCCGGCGGGCGCCGGCGCTGCGCAGGCGCTCGCGCGCTCGCCGATACAGATCGCCCGCGTTGGGCACGATCACGCTCGCGAGCAGCAGTGCGCCGACGACGATCTGCTGATCCTGCGCAGGCACGAGGTCGGCGGTGAGCGCGGTCTGCAGGCAGCCGAGCACGGCGACCGCCAGCACGACCCCGGCGATCGTCCCGCGGCCTCCGAAGATGGAGATCCCGCCGAGCAGCACGATCGTGACGACGTAGAGCTCCTGCCCGATCGCCGCGTCGTAGCGCGCGGACGCGAAGCGCAGCGTCCACAGCACTCCGGCGAAGCCGCAGAGGACGCCGCAGAGGACGTAGAGCCAGAACTTGATGCGCTTGACCCGGATGCCGGCGAAGAACGCCGCCTCCTGGTTCGCGCCGATCGCGAAGATCGAGCGGCCGAGCGGTGTCGCGTGCAGCACGATCGCGAAGACGATCGCAAGCGCGCCGAAGAAGGCGATCGAGTACGGGATGTGCGTGCCGGGGATCGGGACGACGCCGATGTTCGTCAGGTGCGCGGGAAAGCCGCCGATCGTGTCCGTCGGCAGGATCCCCTGCGCAATCCCCCGGTAGAGCGTGAGCGTCCCGATGGTCACCGCCAGCGAGGGCAGCCCGACGCGCGTGACGAGGAAGCCGTTGAACGCGCCGAGGACCGCTCCGAGGGCGACGGCAGCGATCATCGCGGGCCAGATCGGCCAGCCGTGCTTGAACAGCTCGGCCATCGCGACGCCGCAGAGCCCGAGCATCGAGGCCACGGAGAGGTCGATCTCCCCGGTGATCACGATCAGCGTGAGCGGCAGCGCCATGATCGCGACCTCGCCGACGTTCAGGCAGATGTAGAAGAGGTTCGTCGACTGGAGGAAGTAGGGCGAGACGCTGGCGCCGTAGGCGATCGTCGCGCCGAGCAGCACCACGAGCAGCGCTTCCCAGCGGAGGACCAGGCCGAGGCCGGCGCGGAGCCGGTGCTGCCGCGGCGGCCTGCTCGGGACCTCGTCGCCGGGCTTCAGGTCGTCGATGTCAGCCACGGCTGCTCCTCCGTGTGCGAAGCGCAGGCGCGACGCGCACCGCGATCAGGCGGTCGAACGCGATTGCAGCGATCAGCAGTGCACCCGCGATCGCGGACGTCCAGAACGACGAGATGTTCACGACGTCGAGCGCACTGTTGATCGTGTTGAGCAGCAGCGCGCCGAGCGCCGCTCCGAGGACGGTGCCGCTGCCGCCGAAGATCGCCACGCCGCCGACGACCACCGCGGTGATCACCTGGAACTCGTAGCCGACACCGGCGATCGCGTCGACCGATCCGTAGAGCGACAGCCAGACCGCGCCGGCGATGCCGGCGATCCCGCCGCTCAGCACGAACGCGAGGAAGACACGCGAGCCGACCGGGATCCCGGCGAGCCGCGCCGCCGGTGGGTCGGAGCCGATCGCGTAGAAGTCCCGGGCGGTGCGGAAGCTGCGCATGGCGTAGGTCGCGATCGCGACCGCAACGCCCGCGATGATCGCGAGATACGGAATGCCGGCGAGCGTCCCGTAGCCGATGCGGTTGAAGCTCGTCGGCAGCATCGACGCGTTCACCTGGTTCCCGCCGGCCCAGGCGCCGTCGATGCCGCGGATGATGTAGAGCGTGCCGAGCGTGACCACGAGGCTCGGGACGCGGGCAATCGTGACGATCGCGCCGTTCACGACCCCGCAGACGACTCCCACGCCGAGCGCGACGAGGAACACGACCGCGAGCGACACATGCGGGTGGTGCACGTAGAGAACGCCGGTCGCGTACGCGGAGATGCCGAGCACCGAGCCGACCGACAGGTCGACGTTGCGGGTGATGATCACCACCGTCTCGCCGATCGCGAGCAGGGCGATGATCGCGGCCCCCGACAGGATCTGCTGGACGTTCGTGAGGCTGACGAAGTTCGTGTTGACGATCGCCGCGCCCGCGACGACGAGCACCAGTGCGAGAACGATCCCGAGCTCGCGGAAGCGGAGCAGGACCTCGGCGACGTGGTGCGAGCGCTGCTGCGGCTCGAGGACGGCCTTCTCTTCGGCGATCGTCGTCACGCCGCCTGGTCCACGAGCCCCGTCGCCGCCTGCATGATCGCGTCCTCGGTCGCCTCCGCCCGGGAGAACTCGCGCGTGACGCGACCCTCGAACAGCACGAGGATCCGGTCGGCCATCCCGAGCACCTCGGGGAGCTCGGAAGAGATCATGAGCACCGCGACGCCCTGCGCCGCGAGCTCCGACAGCAGACGGTGCACCTCCGCCTTCGTGCCGACGTCGATGCCGCGCGTCGGCTCGTCGACGATCAGCACCGACGGTTGGCGCGCGAGCCACTTCGCCAGCACGACCTTCTGCTGGTTCCCGCCCGAGAGCGTCCAGACCGGGCTCGTCAGCTTGCTGTACTTCAGCTGCAGTCGAAGCGCCCAGTCCTTGGCGAAGCGGCGCTCGGCGCCGCGCGGGATCACACCGGCACGCCGAACGTGGTCGAGCGACGCGAGCGCCACGTTGCGCTCGATCGAGAAGTCCATCACGAGCCCCTGCTGCCGCCGGTCCTCGGGGACGAGCCCGACGCCGGCCGCCATCGCCAGGGTCGGCGATCCGGGCCGCAGCCGCCGGCCTCCGACCTCGACCGACCCGGCGTCGAAGCGGTCGATCCCGAAGATCGCGCGCGCGACCTCGGTGCGGCCGGCGCCGACGAGCCCCGCGAGCGCGACGATCTCGCCTCGCCGCACCTCGAACGAGACGTCGGTGAACGCACCCTCGCGCGTCAACCGCTCGACCTTGAGGACAACCGGCCCCTGCTCGGCGGCCACCTTCGGAAAGAGCGCGTCCATGTCCCGGCCGACCATCGCCCGGATGACCGATTGCACCGTCAGCTCGGCGGTCGGCCGGGTGAGGATGTGGCGCCCGTCGCGCATCACGGTCACGCGCCGGCAGATCGCGAAGATCTCCTCGAGGCGATGCGAGACGAACAGCACGGCGTTCCCCCGCGCGCGCAGCGCCTCGACGATCCCGAACAGGCGCTCGACCTCGGTGGTCGCCAACGCCGCCGTCGGCTCGTCCATGACGATCACGCGGGCGTTCGTCGTCAATGCCTTCCCGATCTCGACCAGCTGCTGGTCGGCGATCGAGAGCCCGCGCGCCACGCGGTCGGGATCGAGCCTCACCCCGAGCTGATCGAACACGGCGCCCGCCTCGCGGCGCATCCGCCGGCCGTCGATGCGTCGGAACCGCTTGAGCGGCTGCACGCCGACGAAGATGTTCTCCGCGACCGTGAGGTCGGGGAAGAGCGTCGGCTCCTGGAAGATGATCGCGATCCCGGCTTCCTGGGACTGCTTCGCGTTGTCGAAGATCGCCTCCTCGCCGTCGAGCAGCAGTCGGCCGGCGTCGGGCCGGTGGACGCCCGCGAGGATCTTGACGAGCGTCGACTTGCCCGCACCGTTCTCGCCGACCAGGCCGTGCACCTCGCCCGCATAGAGGTCGACGACTCCGTCCTCGAGCGCGTGGACGGCGCCGAAGCTCTTCTCGGCATGCTCGAGCGAGAGAAGCGGGGCGGGTTCGATCGACGTCACGAGGTGATACCTGAGGGGGCGCTGCGCTGCAGCGCCCCCTCGTGTCCTGCGTCTAGAAGTTGAACTTGTCGACGTTCTTGATCGTGAAGGTGAACGGCGGTCCGAGGATGACCTGCGGCCGGCCGTCCGGGCCCTTGATGATCGTGTACTTGCCGAGCTTGCCGGCGGTGAAGCTCTCGCCGACCTTCCCGGTGATCGTTCCGTCGGCCAGCGCAGAGACGGCGTAACCCGCCAGGTAGCCGAGATTCTCCGGGTTCCAGAGCGCGAACGCCGTCACGGTCTTGTTGTGCACGTACTTCTTCATCTGACTCGGAAGCCCGAGCCCCGTGAGCACGATCTTGCCCTTGTACTTCGAGGTCGAGAGGTACTGAGCGGCAGACGAGATGCCGACTGTGGTCGGCGACTCGATCCCCTTCAGGTTCGGGTACGCCTGGAGCATCGCGACCGTCGCCTGGCGTGACTGCGCAGGGTTGTCGTTGCCGTAGTAGATCTTGACCAGCTTCATGTTCTTGTAGACCGGCTTCTTCAGCTCCAGCTTCATGTACTTGATCCACGCGTTCTGGTTCGTGGCCGTCGAAGCTGCAGAGAGGATCGCGAACTGACCGGTGTAGTGCATCAGCTTCCCGAGCAGCTGGATCTGGCTGCGGCCGATCGTCTCGGTGTCCGCCTGATTGATGAACAGCTGGCGGCAGTTGACGTCGGAGTCGAACGAGACCACCTTGGTCCCCTGCTGCTGTGCCTGCTGCAGCGCCGGGCAGACAGCCTGCGGGTCGTTGCCGGCGATGACGATGCCGGCGGCGTGTGCCTGGATGGCAGCCTGGATCGCCGGCTGCTGCGCGGCCGCCGTGTCCTCGGTGCCCGAGGAGACGACCTGCGTGTCGCCGAGCGCGGTGAGCGCCTCCTTTCCACCCTTGTCCGCGATCACCTCGTACGGATTGAGGGTGTCCTTCGGGATGAAGTAGAAGGTCTTGCCCGCCGAATGACGGCTCGATGCCGCCAGCGCTGCCGTCACGGCGACGCCTGCAACGAGGACTGTCGCAGCGACAATTGCCCATCTGCGTCCATGCATGCTGGATCGCTCCTTTCGCTGGGGGGTTTGACGTGGGTTGACGGTCCGGTGCAGGGTGCGCCTCCTTCGCACTTACCGGGGGTACGCGGCGGTCACGCCGCCGTCGACGTTGACGACGTTTCCCGTCGACTTGTTTGAGCGGGGCCCGGCGAAGAACGCGATCGCCTCGGCGACGTCCTCGGGGAGGACGGCGACGCCGAGCTTCGTTCGGCCCTGGTAGAAGGTCTGCAGTTCTTCCTCGCTGACGCCGTACGTGCTCGCACGCTCGGCCTTCCAGTCGGACGACCAGATGCTCGACCCCTGGATCACCGCATCCGGGTTGACGGTGTTGACCCGGATGCCGTGCGGCCCTCCCTCCTCGGCGAGGCACCGCGCGAGGTGGAGGGACGCCGCCTTCGCCGACGAGTAGGCAGCCGCGTTCGCGCCGGCGACCAGCGCGTTCTTCGAGGCGACGAACACGATCGAGCCGCCCCGCCCCTGCGCCTCGAGGACACGGAACGCCTCGCGCGCGGCGAGGAAATAGCCGCGGGCGAGGACGGCGTAGTTCTGCTCCCACTCCTCCAGCGTGGTCTCCGTCACCGGGGCGCTCGTTGCCAGGCCGGCCGAGGCGACGAGGATGTCGAGACCGCCGTACTCGAGGACGGCGCGGCGCGTCATCTCGACGACCGCCTCCTCGCTCGTCACGTCGACCTGCACGGCGAGCCCGCGCCGGATGCCGTAGGTGGCGAGAAGCTCGTCGGCGACCTCCTTCGCGCCGTCGAGGTTGAGGTCGGCGACGACGACATGCGCGCCGCGGGCGGCCAGCACTCGTGCCGTCGCGCGGCCGATCCCGCTCGCCCCGCCGGTGATCACCGCCACGCGGCCGGAAAGCTCTCCGCGCGGCGGCGCCTGTGCGAGCTTGTAGCGCTCGAGCGGCCAGTACTCGATCGCGAACGCCTCGCTCTCGCTCAGCGACAGGAAGCCGCCGAGCGCATCGGCCGCATCCTCGACGGCGATCGCGCGGTGATAGAGGTCGCGCGCGAACCGCGCACGACCCGCATCCGGGCCGGACGCGACGAGCCCGACTCCGGGGACGAGCACGATGCGCGGGCCTGCGGGATCCATCGCGAACGGCCGCGTCTCGTCGTCGAGGTTGCGCTCGTAGTACCCGCGATACCACTCTGCGTACTCCGCGGTTCCGCGCGCGAAGAGGGCGCCGAGCGTCCCTGCGTCGTCGCGCTGCGGGTCGAAGTCGACGACCAGCGGCTTCTGCTTCGTGTTGATCAGGTGGTCGGGACAGGGAGCGCCCACCTGGCTCACGTCCGCCGTCCGGCGGGCCGACGCGAACGCGACCGCCTCGGGGCTCCTGTCGAGCTCGAGGATCGCGCCTCGGCCGTCCTCCATCAGCGACCCGCGGAGCACGGGGAGGGCCTGCGCGAGGAGGAGACGACCCTCGCCCCCCTCCCCGAGCGCCGCGGTCCTCTGGCCCCCCAGGCCAAACCGGCCACCGGACTGCTCGTCGATCGCGCGCGCCGCGCGCGACACGAACTCGATCGTCGCCTCGTAGCTCTCCTCCCCCGTCTCGCCCCAGGTGACGAGGCCGTGCTTCTCGAGCAGCACCGCGCGCGCCGACGGGCTCTGCTCGAGCAGCTCCGCGATGCGCCGCGACATGTCGAATCCGGGACGCTGGTAGTCGAGCCAGACGGCCTCGTCGCCGAAGGCGCGCTCGGCCAGCTCGCGGCCGCGCGGCGTCGAGGTGAGCGCGATCACGGCGTCCGGATGCGTGTGGTCGACGAACGGCGCGGGGATGAACGCGTGCAGAAGGGTCTCGATCGACGGCCGCGGCTGGTCCGGGCGGACGCCGGAGCGCAGCAGGTAGTCGACCATCTCCGCATCGCTCATCGACTTCCGGTGTCGCAGCGGCAGGACGTCGTCCAGCCTGATGCCCGGGAAGCCGGCGGGCGTGATCGTCGCCAGATCGGTGCCCGAGCCCTTCACCCACAGCACCCGGAGCATCCGGCCCGTGTGGTCGGCGATGCGCTCCTTCGTCGACGTGTTGCCGCCGCCCTGATTGGCGAGCGAGCGGTCGGCGCCGAGCAGGTTCGACCGGTACGCGAGCGCCTCGAGCGTGGACAACGCGGCCGCAGCGCCTCCGTCCCAGCGGCTGACCGGGCTCGCGATCCCGCGCAGGACGCTCAGCGTCTCCGTCACACCGTCACCTCCGCGCGCCGCTCGAGCGCTGCGAAACGGTCGCGCGCCTCGCCCCAGGCGGGGTCGGCCGCCGGCTCGTGGCGTTGCGGCGCGAACGACGCCGCCACGAGCTGCCGTCCCTCCTCGAGCGTCGCGAGCTCGCCGAGCGCGAGCGCCTGCACGAGCAGGTTGCCGACGACGGTCGCCTCCGCCGGCCCGGCAAGCACGGGCCGCCCGGCGGCCTGCGCGGTCCAGGCGCAGAGGAGCTCGTTGCGAGCGCCGCCGCCGACGACGTGCAGCTCGTCGATCCGCCGCCCCGTCAACCGCGCGAGCAGGTCGATCGTCTCCGCATGCTTCAGCGCGAGGCTTTCGAAGATGCACCGGACGGTCTCCGCCACGTCGGCCGGGACGGCCTGACCGGTCTCGCGGCAGAACGCGGCGATGCGCGCGGGCATGTCGCCCGGCTCGAGGAACAGCGCGTCGTTCGGATCGATCAACGAGCGGAGCGGCGGCGCCGAACGGGCGAGCGCCACGAGCTCTGCCGCCTCGTACTCGTGCCCCGCTGCAGCCCATGCGCGCCGGCACTCGTCGAGCAGCCAGAGGCCCGCGATGTTGCGGAGGACGCGGTAGGTGCCGCCCACGCCGCCCTCGTTCGTGAGGTTCGCGCGGAACGCGTCCTCGCCCATCACGGGCTCGTCGGCCTCGACGCCGACGAGCGACCAGGTGCCGATGCTCAGGTACGCGCAGCCGCCGCCCGTCAGCGGCACCGCCGCGACCGCGGCCGCGGTGTCGTGCGTCGCACCGGCGACGACCTCGGCTCCTCCGACGCCGGTGTCCGCCGCCGAGACGGCGCCGAGGCGCGTGCCGGGCGGAACGACCTCCGGGAGCATCCCGGTCGGGACGGAGAGCCGGTCGAGCAGGTCGCGCGCCCAGTCACCCGCACGTGGATCGAAGCACTGCGTCGTCGTCGCGTTCGTCCATTCGGTCGACTCGCTCCCGCACAGCCAGTGGTGGAAGAGGTCGGGGATCAGCTGCAGCCGGGCGGCTCGCCCGAGCGCGGCGTCTCCGTCCGCCGCTGCGGCGGCGAGCTCGAAGATCGAGTTGATCGGCAGGAGCTGGATTCCGGTGCGCCCGTAGAGCTCGCGCGGCGGGATCAGCTCGAGCGTCCCGTCGAACGCGGCTGCACGGCGGGCGTTCCGGTAGTGGGCCGGGCTCTGCAGGAGCCGGCCCGACCCGTCGAGCAGCCCGAAGTCGACACCCCACGAGTCGACGGCGACGGACTCGACCGGCAGCCCGTCCGCCGCCTTGCGCAGGCCGGTCCAGACCTCGCCGCGAAGACGCTCGACGTCCCAGCGAAGGACGCCGTCCTCCTCGACCGGCTCGTTCGGGAAGCGATGCACCTCGTCGACGGCCAGCCTGTCGCCGTCGAACGCACCGACGGCGACCCGGCCGCTCTGCGCCCCGAGGTCGACCGCAGCCATCCGCCTCGTCACGAGAGCTCCTCCGTGTTGCGCACGGCCCGGCGGAGGTCGCGCGGACGCAGCGGCGGCGGCTCGGATGGTCCCGGATCGGCGACGACCACGTCGACCCCGGCCGAACGCCACGCCTCGACGTCGTCGACCGGCGCACTCGAGTCGGTGACGATGCCGGCGAGGTCCTCGAGCGGCGCGAAGGAGAGCAGCGCGCTGCGATGCCACTTCGTCCCGTCCAAGATGCCGTGGATCTGCTCGCAGGCGTCGGCCATCTCCTGCTTGATGCGGACCTCGTCCGGGTTCAGGTCCATCAGCCCGCGTTCGAGGCTCAGCCCGCGGGCGCCGAGAAAGCCCTTGTTGATCCTCGTGGTGCGCAGGACGTCGGTGCCGAAGTCGCCGACGAGCGACATCGCCGAGAGTCGGAGGATGCCGCCGGTGACGAGCACGGTGATCCCCGGCGCATCGGCCAGCGCGGTCGCGACGAGCAAGCCGTTCGTGACGACCACGAGCTCACGCTTGCCGCGGAGCTCGAGCGCCAGGTAGTAGGCGGTCGTGCTCGCGTCGAGCGCGACGGCCTCGCCCTCGCCGACCATCGCCGCGGCCGTGCGCGCAATCGCGCGTTTGCGCTCGACCTCCAGCCGGAGGCGGAGGTCGAACCCGACCTCGGACTGGCCCTGCTGAAGCGCGCGAACGCCGCCCCGCACGCGGGCGACGAGGCCCTGTTGTGCGAGCGAGGTCAGATCGCTCCTCACGGTGACCTCGGAAACCGCAAACGCTTCCGCAAGTTCCGAAACCTGAACGGAATCGCGTGTCTCGAGCAGCCGCAGGACGTGCCGCATCCGGTCTTGCTGCGAAAGGCCGTGCGTTTCGGCGTACTCGCTGATAGCGGGCGAGGTTACGCCTCCCCGAACGGCAAGTCAAGACCACCGAGCTGCTTTCGATTCTCTTGGAATCGAAAGCAGCTCGTAATCACGGCGCAAATGTGTCAGGCTCCCGGTCGATGACCGAGAGCGTCGCCCTCGAGCGCCTCCGCCGGCTCGAGATCGAGACCCCGTCGTGGGGGTACGGCAACTCGGGCACGCGGTTCCACGTCTACCCCTGG
>DATIXY010000042.1:0-26508 GCA_035518115.1 Gaiellaceae bacterium
CCGGCGCGGAACGAGTGC
Organism: Gaiellaceae bacterium; assembly: GCA_035518115.1. Lineage (GTDB taxonomy): Bacteria > Actinomycetota > Thermoleophilia > Gaiellales > Gaiellaceae > PALSA-600. Next base: position 19 of record DATIXY010000042.1, read on the forward strand.
AGCGTGTCCGGTGGGACGATGCACTGCTCGCCCGGCCGGAGCGTGAGCTCGGGAGCATCGCCGACGCGAATGAGGACGACGCCGCGGCGCACGCGGAACGTCTCTTCCTTGCCGGGGTCGTCGCCGACCGGAGGATGGCGGTGCTCGGGGCATGCCTGGCCCGGAAAGAGCACGAGCTCCTTCGCGCAGACTCGCTCGGTGTTCACGTAGACGACGATCTGCAGGCCCTGCTCCTCGAGGCGTCCCAGGCCGAAGTCGGTCACCTCGATCCCCGCACGCTCCTCGGGCGTGAGGACGATCCCCGCGTCCTCGAGCTCGGCGGCGGCGCGCTTGCGTGCCTCGTCCTTCGTCACGGCCTCATCACGTTGCCGCTCGTCGCCGACTCGTGCAGTGCCTCGAGCGCGCGGGCCTGGGCGACGCCGTCCTCGCGCCCGAGCAGCAGCGGCGCCTCGCCGCGGATCGCGTCGCTCAGGTTCTCGAGCTCGAGCCGGTAGGAGTCGGAGAAGTCCAGCTCGATCCGCTCGACTCCGTCCTCGCGCCTGAGCTCGATCCCGGGCACCTCGCAGTGCCACGGGTCGTCCACGAAGAGCGAGCCTTCGCTGCCGATCGCCTCGAGCTCGTCGCGGTCGACGAGCGCCGTCCCGCAGTCGAAGATCGCGAGGACGTTGCCGGGGAAGCGCATGTTCGCCGTGAGGACCCAGTCGGTGCCGGTCGGGCCGAACCAGGCCTGCGCGTGCACTTCCTCGGGCTCCCCGGCGAGCAGGCGCGAGCCGCTGACGCAGTAGCAGCCGACGTCCATCAGCGCGCCGCCCTCGAGGCCGGTCTGCAGGCGGATGTTCGCCTCGTCGTAGAGCGAGTAGCTGAACGCGGAGCGAACGAGCCTGAGCTCGCCGATCGCGCCCTCGTCGACGAGCCGCTTCAGCTGCAGCGTCTGCGGGTTGTGGCGGTACATGAACGCCTCGGTCAGCAGGTACCCCGTTCGCTCCGCCGCATCGAACGCCGCCTCGACCTCGCCGACGTGCCGCGACAGTGGCTTCTCGCAGAGAACGTGCTTGCCGGCCTCGAGCGCACGGATCGACCACTCGCAGTGCAGCGTGTTCGGAAGCGAGACGTACACCGCCTCGATCTCGGGGTCGGCGAGCAGCGCCTCGTAGCTGCCGTAGGAGCGCTCGATCTGCCACTCCTTCGCGTACGCGGCTGCGCGCGCGGCGTCGCGGCTCGCAACAGCGGCGAGCTCCACCTTCGGCGATGCATGCGCGCCGGGGATCAGCTTCCGATTGATGTCCGCGGTGGAGAGGATTCCCCAGGTGACGGCGCGGGCCATGCGCGTACTATCGCGAAATGAACGGAGGCCGTCTCAGGATAAGGGCCATGCCGCAGGGCCGCGCTACGCGGCGCGAATGCAGCGTCCTCAGTCGCTCCAATAGTCTCGACTATTGGAGCTCCCTGCGTCCTTGCCTCGCACCACGTATCACGACCCTGCGGCGGGCCTCATCATGAGACGACCTCCTGACATCGGCGTTGGCATGCTCGGCTACGCGTTCATGGGCAAGGCGCACTCGAACGCGTTCAAGAAGATCGCGTACATCACATGGCCGCCCCCGCTCTCACCGAGGCTCGTCGGGATCGCGGGCCGCAACGAGCAGGCGGTCGAAGAGGCGGCGCAGCGGTACGGCTACGACTATGCGACCACCGACTGGCGCGACCTCGTCGCCGACGACCGGATCGGGCTCTTCGACAACGGCGGCCCGAACTCGCTCCATGCCTCACCGACGATCGCCGCGGCGGAGGCGGGCAAGCACGTCGTCTGTGAGAAGCCGCTCGGGCGCGACGCGGCAGAGAGCTACGAGATCTGGCGGCGCGTCGCCGCGACCGGTGTCAAGCATCTCTGCGCGTTCAACTACCGGTTCGTCCCGGCGGTACGGCTCGCACGCGAGCTGATCGATGCCGGCGAGCTGGGCGAGGTGAGGCACTTCCGCGGCCGGTACCTGCAGGACTGGGGAGACGACGCCGGCCTCGACACGTGGCGCTTCCACCCGGACGAGGCGGGCTCGGGCGCGCTCGGCGACCTCGGCACGCACGTGATCGACCTCGCGCGCTTCCTGAACGGCGAGATCACCTCGGTGACGGGCTTCCTGAAGACGTTCCTGCCGGGGCGGCAAGTCGACGATGCGCTCGAGGCGGCCGTCGAGTTCGACAACGGGTCGGTCGGCACGATCGAGGCGACGCGCCTCGCGCTCGGGCGCCGCAACGCGTTCCAGTGGGAGATCAACGGCTCGAAAACGTCGCTGGCGTTCGACATGGAGCGCCTCAACGAGCTGCAGGTGTTCCGGGCAGACGGCGATCGCGCCCGCGGCTTCAAGACGGTCCTCGTCTCAGAGACGGACCACCCGTTCTGGCAGCACTGGTGGCCGCCCGGCCACATCATCGGCTGGGGCGACACGTTCGTGCACGAGCTGCACCACCTGCTCGAGGCGATCGCCACCGGCGGCGACGTCGCGCCGTACGGGGCGACGTTCGAGGACGGCTATCGCGCGGCGGAGGTCGCGGACGCAATCGTGCGCTCCGGCGAGAGCCGTGCGCGCGAAGCGGTCGTCTATCGCAGCTGATCGTCGTCCAGGACGAGAGTCGCCTTGCCGCCCCGGAAGGCAAGCGCGTCCTCGAACCGGTCGAGCGGGAGGCGACCCGAGATGAGCGCGTCGAGCGCGCCGGGCCAGCGCTGGCGGACGCGGTCGAGCGCCTCGACGCCCGCGAGCCAGTCGGTGCGGTGCGCGTTCACGCTTCCGAAGAGGACGCGGTTCTCGAGGATCAGGTCGACGCCGAGCGTCCGTCCGTCGACCATGACCTGGTGGTCGCGCCCGTCGATGCCGAGCACGCACAGGATCCCGCTGCGGCGGAGCAGCCCCAGGCAATCGGCCATCAGCTGGGCGTCTCCGGCCGCTTCGATCACGAGGTCGAAGCCGCCGGTCTCCTCACGCAGCCGGCCGAGCGATGTCTCCTCGGTCGAGACGTACCGGGCGCCGCACGCCGTGAGGATGTCGGCGCGCGGGTCGCCCGCCGGCTCGAGCGACGCAACCCAGACGTCGACCCCCGCCAGCCGCAGCAGGAACGTCGACAGCGTCCCGACGGCGCCGGCGCCGAGCACCAGCGCCTGCTGCAGGCGCCAGGGCTGGCGGCCGCCGATCGTCTGTGCGTGCCGCAGCGCACGCGCGCAGATCGATGTCGGCTCGGCCAGAACCCCGAGCCGGCCGAGCGAGCGCGGGATGGCGACCAACTGGGCCGGGTCCTCCGCGACGAGCTCCCGGGCGAAGCCGTCGAGCCGCGTGATGCCGCGCTCGCGGTAGTCGCCGGTCAGGCACGAGTCGGGCGCGCCGTCGTCGCAGGCGATGCAGTGCAGACACGAGCGCCTGACGGTTGCCGTGACGAGGTCGCCGCGGCTAAACCCGTGGCCGTCCTGCTCGACGAGGGCGAGCGCCTCGTGCCCGAGCACCAGCGTGCCGGCGCCTTCGGGCGCGATCCCGAAGAGGCCGTGGGTGATCTCGCGGTCGGTCCCGCACACCCCGACCTCGAGCACGCGCAGGAGCACCTCGCCGGCGCCGGCCGTTGCAGCCGGGACGTCGGCGACACGGGTCGAGTGGGGGACACCCGGGTCGGTGACGAGGGCCTGCACGGTTCGCTAGGCGGCGCTCAGCCCGCCGTCGATCACGAACGCCGTGCCCGTGACGAACGCGGCATCGTCCGAGGCGAGGTACGCGACCGCCGTCGCGACCTCCTCCGGCGTGCCCAGCCGCCCGAGCGGCTGCCGGGCGCGCAGCTCGTCGAGCGACTCGCCGGCGTCCTCGACGAGGCGCCGCACCCACGGCGAGTCGACGGTGCCGGGGCAGACGGCGTTGACCCGGATGCCGTCCGAGACGTGGTCGACGGCGAGCGCGCGCGTGAGCGAAACAACGGCGCCCTTCGACGCGCAGTAGGCGGCGCGCCGCTTGAGGCCCACGAGCGCCGCCACCGAGGCGACATTGACGATCGCTCCGCCGCCGCGAGTGCTCATGTCCGGGATCGCGTGCTTGCAGCAGAGGAACGTCCCGCGCGCGTTCACGGCGAACACGTCCTCCCAGACGTCGAGCGGCGTGTCCGGAGCGGTGGTCGTCGAGCCGATGCCTGCGACGTTGACCAGCACGTCGAGCCCTGCCGTCGCCGCGGCAACCTGAGCCTCGTCGCGCACGTCGAGCTCGAGCGCTTCCGCGCCGAGCTCGGCGGCCAGCTCACGGACCGGCTCCAGCTGGAGGTCGGCGAGCACGACCGCGGCTCCCTCGCCCGCGAGCCGGCGGGCGACGGCTGCGCCGATCCCGGAGCCGGCTCCGGTCACGAGCGCGCGCTTGCCGCCGAATCTCATGACGGGGATGCTGTCAGGACGGCGCCCTCCGATGCCGACCCGACGAGCGCGCGGTAGCGTCCGAACACGCCTTCGTCGTACGGCAGTCGCGGCAGGCTCCATGCGGCGAGCCGGCGCGCGAGCTCGCCGTCGTCGATCTCGAGTGTGAGCGAGCCCGCATCGACGTCGATCGCGATCACGTCGCCGTCGGCGACGACCGCGAGCAGGCCGCCGCGCGCAGCCTCCGGCGAGACGTGCCCGACCATCAGCCCGCGCGTCGCCCCCGAGAAGCGGCCGTCCGTCACCAGCGCCACGGAGTCCCCGAGGCCGGCGCCGACGACCGAGGACGTGACGCTGAGCATCTCGCGCATCCCCGGCCCCCCGGCGGGGCCTTCGTACCGCACGACCAGCACGGCGCCCGGCTCGACCTGCCCGGCGCGAACGGCTCCGGCGCACGCTTCCTCGCTCTCGAACACGCGGGCCGGGCCCCGGTGCGAGCGGCGGTCGCCCGTGAGCTTCACCAGGCTGCCGTCGGGCGCGAGGTTGCCGTGGAGCACGTGGAGCGCGCCGGTCGGCTTGACGGGCTGCTCGAGCGCGAAGAGGACCGCGCCGTCGGGTGGGAGCGCGTCCACCGAGGCGTCGGCGAGCGACTTGCCCGAGACGGTGGGAGCCGACCCGTCGACATGACCGCCGCGAATCAGCTCGCGAACCAGCGTCGCGGTGCCGCCGGCGCGTTCCATCTCTTCTGCGCTGTGAGGGCCGGCCGGCGACAGCGCGGCGAGAACGGGGGTCGCGGCTGCGATCTCCGCGAGCTCGTCGAGGGTAAGCGCGACCTTTCCCTCGCGCGCGACGGCGAGCAGGTGGAGGACGCCGTTGGTCGATCCGCCGCTCGCGACGACGCCCGCCATCGCGTTGCGGAGCGCGCGGCGATCGAGGAAGCGCCGGGCGGTCACGCCGAGGTGGGCCAGCTGCACGGCGAGACCGCCTGCTCGATGGGCCGCGTCGGCTTTCCGCCCGCCATCGACCGCGGGGACGAGGCCGTCGCCGAGGCAGGCGATGCCGAGCAGCTCGAGCGCGACCGCCATCGTGGTGGCCGTGAAGTTGCCTGCGCACGCGCCCGGGCCGGGGCAGGCGAGCCGCTCGAGCTCGTCGAGGTCGCTGCGACCGAGCAGGCCGCGCTCCTCGGCGCCGACCGCCTCCCAGACGTCCTGGATCGTGACCTGGCGGTCCCGAACGCGGCCGGCGCGCATCGGGCCGCCGTACAGCACGACTCCAGGCCGGTCGAGCCGCGCGAGCGCCATCAGCGCGGCCGGCGAGGTCTTGTCACAGCCGACGAGGCAGACGAGCGCGTCGAAGTCGTGGGCGTGCGCCATCAGCTCGATCGAGTCCGCGATCACCTCGCGCGAGATCAGCGACGCGCGCATCCCCGGCGTCCCCTGCGACTGGTTGTCGGACACGGCGATCGTGTTGAACTCGAGCGGGACGCCGCCCGCCGCAGCGACGCCGCCGGCGACGCGCACCGCGAGCTCGCGCTGGTTGAGGTTGCACGGCATCGTCTGCGTCCAGGTCGAAGCGATGCCGACGATCGGGCCGTCGAGCCGTGCCGGGTCGATCCCCATCGCCCGAAAGTGGGCGCGGGCGGGTGCGCGTTCGGCGGCCGACGCGAGCCCGGCCCGAGCGCGACGCCGGAGCGAGTCCTGCTCGTTCGACGTCACGGCGCGAGTTTACGCGGGAGGTGTCGTGGTCTGACCGCGGTCAGACCTTCTTGCCCGGGTTGAGCAGGCCCTTCGGGTCGAAGACGTGCTTCAGGCGCATGTGCAGCTCGTATCCGGTCTCGCCGAGCTGGCGCGCGAGCTGGCCGCGCTTCAGCCAGCCGATCCCGTGCTCGCCCGTCACCGTTCCCCCGAGCGAGTGCGCGAGGTCGAACAGCTCGCGGCAGGCGGCGTCGGCCCGCCGCTCCTCGTCGGGCTCGTCGGGGGAGAACAGGAACGTGGAATGGATGTTCCCGTCGCCGGCATGACCGAACGAGAGGGCCGGCACGTCGTGGCGCTCGCCGATCAGCTCCGTCTCACGCGCGACGTCCCGCAGCCGATCGAGCGGCACCGCGATGTCCTCGCTGAACGCGCCGCCGCGCTGCGCGAGGATCGCGAAGGCGACGCCGCCGCGCCAGCGCCAGAGCGAGGCGACCTCGTCGGGCGACTCGGGAGCGTGCACCGCGACGGCGTCCTCCGACAGCGCCTCGCGCAGCTCGCCGGCGACCCGGCGCGCCTCGGCCGCGGCACCGTCGGCCTCCGTGATCACCATGAACCCGGCGCCGTCCGGGACGCCGAAGGGGTACGTGTCTCCGGAGAAGCGCAGCGTCACACCGTCCATGTACTCGATCGCTGCGGGCACGACGCCCGACGCGAGCACGCGCTCGATCGCGCCGATCCCCGCGTCGGCGTCGCGGTAGAGCCCGACGACCGGCAACTCGGCCTCGGGAGCCGGGACGAGCCGGAGCCAGGCGGCGGTGACCAGGCCGAGCGTCCCTTCCGACCCGACGAGCAAGCTTTTCAGGTCGTACGCGGCGACGTCCTTCCGCAGCGGCCCGCCGAACGTGACGATCTCTCCGGGCGGCACCACCGCCTCGATGCCCGTCACCCAGTGGCCGGTCACCCCGTACTTGAACGCGTGGGGCCCGCCGGCGTTGCACGCGATGTTGCCGCCGATCTGCGAGATCTCGGCTGCGCCGGGGTCGGGAGGGAAGCGGAGGCCGTTCTCGCGAGCGAGCCGCTGGATGTCGCCCGTGGTGACACCCGCCTCGACGTGCATTCGCCAAAGCAGCGGGTCGAACTGCCGCACGCGGTTCAACCGCTCGAAGCCGATCACGACGCCGCCCTCGACGGGGATCGCCCCGCCCGCGAGGCCGGTGCCGCCGCCGCGCGCCGTCAGCGGCACGTCGTTCTCGTAACACCACCGCATCACGGCCGCCACTTCGTCCACCGTCGACGGCATGACGACGGCGTCGGCCCGGCCGACCACGCCGCGGCCCATCAGATCCGACAGAAAGCGGCCCTGCGGCTCGAACAGCGAGTCAGGGGAGACAACCGACGCGAGACTCACGCCGCCGAGCGTACCCTGTCCCCGGCAGGGTCAACGCCGAACCGAGGAGATGCATTGAAGATCGTGTTGCTCGCTGCGTTGTGCGCGGCAATCGCCGCGCCGGCGGCGCTCGCGGGCTCGACCACGCTGACCGGCACGGTTGGTCCCGGCTTCACCATCACGCTCAAGCAGGGCAGCAAGACGGTGAAGACGCTCAAGGCCGGCACCTACACGTTCAAGATCAGCGACAAGTCGAACATCCACAACTTCCACCTGACCGGCCCGGGCGTCAACAAGAAGACGTCGGTCTCGGGCACCGGCACGGTCACCTGGACGTTGAAGCTCGCGAAGGGCACCTACAATTATGTCTGCGACCCGCACAAGACGATCATGCACGGGTCGTTCACCGTCAGCTGACCGACGGCTCTCGCGATCCCTGGCCGGTGCCGTCAGGCGCCGGCCAGGTCGATCTCCTCGACGCGGTCGCGCGAGATGCGCCAGGCGCGCAGCTCGTCGAACGCGAGCGAGTAGATCAGGAACGGCCGGCCCGCCCAGAGCCCCGACAGCTCGCGGTCGGTGCGCGACGGCTCCGGCTTCGTCGCCGGATGCGAATGGAACACCGCGAGCTCGTACCCCTCGTCCTCGAGGAACCACACCGACGGATCGATCTCCAGCTCGTACCGGTACGGGGAGGCGAGAGCGTTGCGCCCGCGGACGTACCGGTCGGCGACGCCGTCCCTGAAGACGAGGACGCCGCAGCACTCGTTGGGCGCCTCGTCCGACGCGTGCGCCCGCAGCTCCGACCGGATGTCTTCCCCGACTACCACCAGAGCACCTGTTCGTCGATCTCCTCTCCACGCCAGAAGTCGGCCGACAGATACTTCCAGCCGCCGTCGGCGAGGATCGCCACCACCACGGACCCTTCTGGCAGCTCGGCCGCGATGCGCCGCGCGACGTGGACGACCGCGCCCGACGACACGCCGGCGAACAGCCCTTCGCGCTCGAGCAGCGCCCGAGCAGCCGCGGCGGCCTCCGCGTTCGACACGAGCAGCTTCCGGTCGAGTGCGCTCACGTCGAGGATCGGCGGGACGTAGCCGTCCTCGAGCGAGCGCAGCCCCATCACGGGATCGCCCGGGAGCGGCTCGGCTGCGACGACCAGGGCGCCGGGGAATGCCTCGCGGACCCGCGCGCCGGCGCCCATCAGCGTTCCGCCCGTCCCCAGCCCGGCGACGATCGCGTCGACACGCGGTAGCTCGCGCGCGATCTCGGCGCCGGTGCCCTCGTAGTGGGCGCGCGGGTTCGCCTCGTTGGCGTACTGGAACAGCATCACGAACCGCTGGTCGCGCTCTGCGATCTCCTGCGCGAGCCGAACGGCTCCGTTCGAGCCTTCTTCGCCCGGCGACTCGACGATCGCCGCGCCGTACAGCTCGAGCAGCGCGCGCCGCTCCGGCGTCGCGTTCGCGGGCATGACGCACGTGAGGCGGTAGCCCTTCAGCTTGGCGACGAGCGCGAGCGAGATGCCCGTGTTGCCGCTCGTCGGCTCGAGCAGCTCCTGCCCCGGCTCGAGCTGGGCAGCCTCGACCATCGCGAGGGCGACGCGGTCCTTGATCGAGCCGGTCGGGTTCTGGCCCTCGAGCTTGGCGTAGACGGTGCGGCCCTCCGGCGCGATCCGGCGCAATTCGACCAGCGGAGTTCCGCCGATCAGTTCGAGCAGCGAGCTAGCGACCACCGGCCATCGCCGGCAAGAGAATGACGGTCGAGGTGTCGCCGACCGGGGTGTCGAGGCCGTCGCGCGTGCGCACGTCCTCGCCGTCGACGTAGACGTTCACGAACGGCTGCAGCTCCCCGTCGGAGTAGACGCGCGTGCCGAGCGCGGGCAGCCGCCGGGCGAGATCCTCCATCACCTCGCGCACCGTCGCTCCGTCCGCTTCGACCTCACGGACGCCCCCGGCCTCGCTCCGGAGGACCGGCGGGACCCTCACGACCGTCACTTGCGCTCCGGCGCCGGCCGAGCCGACGCCTCCGCTCCGGGCGACTCCGTCGAGCCTACGTCGCCTGTCATCTCGCGCAGAACTCGACGTAGTCGATGTACTCGGTGATCGTCGGATGATCACCGCAGACGGGGCAGTCCGGGTTGCGCTCGATGCGCACCTCGCTGAACTCCGTCGCCAGCGCGTCGAAGAGCAGGAGCCGGCCGACGAGCGGCTCGCCGATCCCGGCCGCGAGCTTGATCGCCTCGTTGGTCTGCAACGACCCGACGATCCCCGGCAGCACCCCGAGGACGCCGCCCTCGGCGCACGACGGCGCGAGCTCGGCCGGCGGAGGCTCGGGGAAGAGGCAGCGGTAGCAGGGCCCATTGTGGGGCGAGAAGACGGTGACCTGCCCCTCGAACCGGTAGATCGAGCCGTGGACGACGGGGATGTCGTGCCAGACCGAGGCGTCGTTGACGAGGTAGCGGGTCGGGAAGTTGTCCGCGCCGTCGACGATCAGGTCCCAGCCGTCGGCGAGGATGCGCTCGACGTTCTCCGAGGTGAGCCGCTCCCGGTAGGTGACGACGTCGACGTCCGGGTTGAGCGCCTCGATTGCGCGCTTCGCGGAGTCGACCTTCGGCGTGCCGAGCGTCTCGAGCGAATGCGCGACCTGGCGCTGCAGGTTCGTCTCGTCGACGATGTCGGCGTCGACGATCCCCATGCGGCCGATGCCGGCGGCCGCCAGGTAGAGCGACGCCGGCGAGCCGAGCCCGCCCGCCCCGATCAGGAGCACGCGGCTGTCGAGGAGCTTCAGCTGACCTTCCTCGCCGATCTCGGGGATCAGGATGTGGCGCGAGTAGCGCGTGCGCCGCTCCGGAGAGAGCGTCCGCGGCATCACGATCTCCCCGCCGTTCCGCTTCCAGTCGGTGAAGCCGCCGGCCAGCGAGTGGGCGCTCGTGTATCCCAGCTCCTCGAGCGTCTTGGCGGCGAAGGCGGAGCGGTTTGCCGCTGCGCAATAGAGGACGACGGGCGTGCCCTTGTCGGGGACGACGCCCTCGATGCGCGACTCGAGGAAGCCGCGCGGGACGTGGACCGCCCCGGGGAGATGGCCCTCCTGCCACTCGTCGGCCTCCCGGATGTCGATCCACACGGCGCCGTCGAGGGCAGCGGCCGCCCGTGCGTCGACCTCGGAGATCTCCGATTTCGTGCGCTGCAACAGCTCCCTGTACGTGGTCATAGCTATACAAACGGTAGCGGTACCTCGCTTCATTCCCGCTACGTTGGGCGCCGTGTCGCCTGCCGCCCGGGTGCGTGTCGCCGCCGGAGTCGCCGTGGTCGCCGCCGCGGCCGTCGTCGTCGGGGTCGTCGAGGCGACAGGCCAGGACCCGGCTCAGCCCACCGTCGGCTCGTGCGGCACCGCCCGGCAGCCGTACTTCGTCGCCGGCGTGCCGACGAAGCACGCCGCCGCGATCCGGCACGCATTCACGCTCCCTCCGCGCCGGGCCGCCTTCGCAATGGAGGCCGTCGAGCAGGGCGCTCCCGGCGATCCCGCGGTGCAGTTCAACTACGGGCTCGCCCTTTACTGCGCCGGGTACCTCAACGACGCGTCCCAGGCGTTCGCCTCGGCGAAGAAGAGCGGTGCGGACACGTTCTACGAGATCCGCGCCGACTCGATCCTGCATCCCCAGTTCTTCTCGCAGGGCTATCCGGTCTTCGAGCCCGAGGGCGCCGTCGACCCGCTGCTCCGCAAGGGGGTCGCCGCCCAGCTCGCCGGCCACCAGCACACCGCCGAGCGGCTCTACGCACGTGCCGCGCGGCTGCATCCGGACGACGATCAGGCGCAGGTAGCCGCAGCCGTCGGACGGTTCGACGAGTCCGACCTATCGGCCTCGTTCTCGCGTCTCGGCCCGCTCGTCAAGCGGTTCCCGAACAGCGTGTCGGTCCGGTACCACCTCGGCCTACTCCTCGCCTGGACGGGCCAGCGCGCCCAGGCGGTGGTCGAGTTCCGTGAAGCGAAGCGGCTCGGGCCGCAGACGAAGCTCGGAGGGGAAGCGAATGCGTTCCTCAAACGTCTTGTGACAACCAGGACCGATGGGACGCAAAGATGAGCCGGGCGGCCCTGGCGTCCGTCCGGCCCCGATGCGACAGTTCCGCATCCAGCGAGGGGGAACGATGGGAACGAGGGTTCGCAAGTCGACAGAGATCGACGAGGAGCCGCAGCCCGAAGACGATCCGGGCGAGGCCGACCTCTTCGCGACCCTGGACGAGCTTGCCGAGGACGAGGCCGAGGAACCGCCCGAGCTCGAGTTCGAGTTCACGACCGACTCGCTGCAGCTCTTCCTGAAGGACGTCGGCCGCGTCGACCTGCTCACCGCCGCCCAGGAGGTCGAGCTCGCGAAGCGCATCGAGCGCGGCGACCACGTGGCGAAGCAGGAGATGATCGAGGCGAACCTGCGCCTCGTCGTCTCGATCGCGAAGCGCTACCGCAACCAGGGGCTGCCGTTCCTCGATCTGATCCAGGAAGGGACGATCGGGCTCGTCCGCGCAGCCGAGAAGTTCGACTGGCGCAAGGGCTACAAGTTCTCGACGTACGCGACCTGGTGGATCCGCCAGGCGGTCGCACGGGCGCTCGCCGACAAGGCGCGGACGATCCGGATGCCGGTCCACGTCGTCGAGAAGCTGAACAAGATCATCCGCACCGAGCGCAAGCTGCGCGCCGAGCGCGGACGCGAGCCGCTGAACTCGGAGATCGCCGCCGAGCTCGGCATGACGGTCGAGGAGGTCGACGCGATCCGTCGCACCTCGCAGGTGCCGGTCTCGCTCGAGAAGCCGGTCGGCGACGAGGAGGAGTCGGAGTTCGGCCATTTCATCGAAGACGACAGTGCGCCCCTGCCCGACGAGGCGGCGGACACGGCGTTCCGCATCGCTGCGCTGCAGAAGTGCCTCGCAGCCCTCTCGCAGCGAGAGCGCCGTGTGCTCGAGTTGCGCTACGGGCTGAACGGCGAGTCGCCGTGCACGCTCGACGAGGTCGGTCGCGCGTTCCGCGTGACCCGGGAACGGATCAGGCAGATCGAGAACCAGAGCCTGAAGAAGCTGCGCGCGCTCGCCGACAGCGAGAAGCTCCGCGACGTCGCGTAACAGCCCGGCCCCTCGCGCTGCGTCGGTAGTCTCCGCCGCGTGACGGAGCCCTGGTTCGACGAGCTCGCCGAGCTCCTGCGCATCCCTTCGATCAGCGCCGACCCGGAGCGCGCCGGTGACGTCCAGCGGGCGGCGGTCTGGGTGCGCGACTTCGTCCGTGATGCGGGCGGCGAGTGCGAGGTCGTCGACTGGCACGGCCAGCCCCTCGTGATCGGCGAGGTGAAGGCGTCGGGTGGGGGCGATGCGCCGACGGTGCTCTGCTACGGGCACTTCGACGTCCAGCCGCCCGATCCGCTCGAGCTGTGGGAATCGCCGCCGTTCGAGCCGGAGATTCGCGGCGAGTACCTCTACGGCCGCGGCGCGGTCGACGACAAGGGACAGCTCTACCTGGTGCTCGCGGCCGCGCGCGACCTCGCCCGCGCCGGCGAGCTGCCCGTGAACGTGCGCTTCTGCTGCGACGGGGAGGAGGAGAGCGGCGGGCACTCGATCGTCGAGTTCCTCGGGGCGGACGAGCGCGGTGCGGACGCGGGGGTGATCTTCGACAGCGGCATGATCCGGCGCGACCTGCCGGCGTTCAACGTCGCGACGCGCGGGATCGCGTACTTCCACGTGGTCGTCCGGACGGGCGAGCACGACCTCCACTCGGGCGTCTTCGGGGGCGCCGCCCTGAACGCCGCGCATGCGCTCGTCTCAGCGCTCGGCGGGCTGATCGGCCGGGACGGGACGCTGGCCGAGCCGCTGCGCCAGGGGGCCGCTCCCCCGACCGAGGCCGAGCTGCGCAGCTGGTCGGAGCTGCCCTCGGGCGCGGACGAGCTGGCCGAGGCCGGAGCGAGGCCGAAGGATGCGAGCGCCGCCTCGGACTTCTACGTGCGCACTTTCGCCGAGCCGTCGCTCGACGTGAACGGGATCGTCAGCGGCTCGCCTCACCTGCAGAAGACCGTGCTCCCGGTCGAGGCCGCCGCGAACATCTCGATCCGCCTCGCGCCCGGGCAGCAGGTCGACGTGATCGCGCCGGAGGTCGAGCGGCTGCTTCGCGCGGCGCTTCCGGCCGGCGCCGACGTCGCGGTCGACCATCTGTCGTCGGCGCAGCCGGGCCTGGTCGACGTCGAGGCGAAGGCGATCGAGCTCGGGCTGGACGCCTTCGAACGCGTGCTCGGGAAGAGGCCGCTGCTCGTCCGCACAGGCGGGACGCTGCCCATCGTCCCCGCGTTCGCGGACAAGGGGATCCCCGTCGTGATCACGGGCTTCGGCCTGCCGGACTCGCAGATCCACTCGCCGAACGAGCGCCTGCTCGTCGAGTACGTCCCGCTCGGCATCGCCGCCGCGCGCGAGCTGTTCCTCGCGTTCGCCGCTCTTTGATCGACCTCCACAGCCACGTTCTGCCCGGCATCGACGACGGTGCCGCGGATCTCGACGAGGCGCTCGTCATGTGCCGCGCAGCGGCCGCCGACGGGATCGAGGTGCTGGCCGCCACGCCCCACGTCCGGCACGACCACCCGACGACGCCCGAGCAGATGGAGTCCGCCCTCGCGCTCGTGCGTGACGCCGCCGGCGACACGATCGACCTGGCTCCCGGAGGTGAGCTCGACCTCGCCGAGCTCGACCGCCCGCCGGGCGAGCTCGCGCGATTCGCGCTCGCGGGGAACCCCGGTTACCTGCTCGTCGAGACGCCGTACCACGGCTGGCCGCTCGACATCGCCCTGCGCTTCGGTCGACTGCTCGAGGGTGGTGTGACGCCGGTGCTCGCGCACCCCGAGCGGAACTTCGACGTCCAGCAGCGGCCGGAGCTGCTCGCCGGGCTGGTCGCCGCGGGCGCGCTCGTGCAGGTGACCGCCGCCTCCGTCGACGGGCGCCTCGGGCGCGGCACGCAGCGTTGCGTCCGCGGGCTGCTCGATGCCCGGCTCGTGCACCTGATCGCGAGCGATGCGCACGCACCGTCGGTACGGGAGATCGGGCTCAGCGGCGCGGCGCACGCGGTCGGGGACGCGCGCCTCGCCGACTGGCTCGTCGACGGCGTGCCGCGCGCGATCGTGGAGCGCCGGACCGTGCCGCCGCGGCCGCCCCGTGGGCGGCCGCGGCGGTGGTCGCTCGGGCCCAGGCGTTAGTTCTGCGTCTGGGGGTTGCCGGGCTCGTGGTCGCCCACGTGCTTCGCGGGCGTCGACTCGACCTGGGCGAGCGTCGCGTCACGCGGAGCGCGGATGCGGACGGTGATCCGGTCGCCGGCCTGGAGGTGCGACGGGTCGATCACGGTCGGCACCTTGCCCTGCCACAACAGGAAGATCGTGTTGTCGTCGTACGAGAACGACTGGTCGAGCGGCTGACCCAGCATCGACTGCAGGCCGCGCCAGTTGCCGCTCGTGACGTGGAGGGCGATGTGGCCGCCGGACTGCGGGCCGGTGACCGTACCGACGAAGAGATAGAGCGGACGCGCCGGCGAGTTGGCCGCCGCGCCGTGATCGCCGACGGTCCCCGCCGCCGTCGCCTCGATCGTCTGCAGCGACGATCCGTGCGGTGCCCGCACGTTGACCTGGACGTCGTCGCCGGCCTTCAGGTCGGTGACGCTTCCGACGTGCGGCGTGCCGTGCGACCAGACCAGGATCTCGGTCGACGGCCCGATCGTGAAGGTCTGGTCCTGCGACTGCCCGAGCAGCGCCTTCAGGGCAGCGTGGTTGCCGCCGTCGATCTGAACCTGGACGTTGGTCGAGCTTGCGTTCACGAGGTCGCCCCGGAACTGGAACAGCTGCCCCTTCGGCCCGCCGGTCGCCGTCGCGGCGACCGCTGCGCACGCGAGTGCGGCGAGCGAGAGGGACAGGATCAGGCGGTGGGTCATCGTGGGTTCCTCCTGCTGGTTCGGTCGAAAACGGGCTGACGGATGCACCTTCGACCCGCCGCGCAAGCCGCCCGTTCTCGCTTCGTAAGGCGGAGGAAAAACCTCGCGCGGGCTACCAGGGCGGCGGGTTGTGCACCCAGCGGCCGCCGACCATCGTGGCGACCACCTGCGCATCGAGGTCGTCCCACGGGTCGCGGTCGAGGACGACCAGGTCGGCGAGCATCCCCGGGACGAGCCGTCCGCGCCGCCGCTCGTCGTGCGAGAGCCACGCCGGCGCCACGCAGGTCGCGTGGAACGCCTCGTCGAGCGTCACGGCCTGCTCGGGATGCCAGCCGGGCCGCTCGTCGATCGTCCGCCGCACGCCGGCGCGGATCCCGGCGAGCGGGTCGAGCTCCTCGATCGGCGCGTCGGATCCGTTGACGAGCGTCGCTCCCGAGTCGAGAAGCGCGCGGAACGCATAGGCGCCGTCGGTCTTGTCCGCCCAGTAGTGGTCGGCGAGGTCCCGGTCGGACGGTGCATGCGAGAACTGCACCGACGCGGTGACGCCGATCGCCGCGAAGCGGGCGACATCCTCCGGGGCAAGGAGCTGTGCGTGCTCGATGCGCGGACGGAGGCCGAGCGGCTCCCAGTCCGCGCGCGTCTGCTCGAACGCGTCGAGCGCCTCACGGTTCGCGCGATCGCCGATCGCGTGCACCGCCACCGGGAACCCGCAGGCGGCGCCGCGCCGCACGATCTCGGCGAGCTCGTCCCCGCTCGTGATCTGCACGCCGCTCCCGTCGAGCATCCACGCCGTCTGCGAGCCGAGCGTCCCGTCCATGAACACCTTGAGGTAGCCGAGCGCGAGCAGCGGGCTGCCGAAACCCGAACGCAGGCCGAGCTCGCGCGCATGCTCGACCAGGTCGGCTGGGATCGACTGCCAGACGCGGAGCGTGAGGTTTCCGGACTCCTCGAGCCGGCGCCACAGGCGGAGGGCGCCGAGCCAGCCGTCCTTGTCGTGAACGGCGGTCACGCCGCGGCTCGCAGCGACCCCCAGGCCGAGCCGCATCGCCTCGACGTACTCGTCGTCGGCGAGCGTCAGGTAGCGGTCCTTGAAGCGCCACGCCGCCTCCTCGCGCAGCACGCCCGTCGGCTCGCCGGCCGCGTCGCGCTCGACCACGCCGCCCGGCACCTCGAGGTCGCCGTTCGCGTGCGCGAGCGCAGCCGAGTTGAGCCACAGCGAGTGGTAGTCCTTCGCGACCAGCGCGGTCGGCGTGTCGCCGGTGATCGCGTCGAGATCGCGGCGGGTCGGCTCGCGGGCCGGCTGCCAGTCGCCGCTCCGCCAGCCGAAGCCGCGCAGCCAGCGGCCGCGCGGCGGAGGAGCCGGTGCGCTGCCGAGGCGCGCCAGGGCCTCCTCGAGCGAGCCGCAGCCGTCGAGCCTCACCTCGGCCTGTGCGGCCGCCCAGGTCGGGAAGTGGACGTGCGAGTCGGTGAGCCCCGGAACGACGGTGTAGCCGCACAGGTCGACGACCTCGGGCGAGGGCAGCGCCGTCTCGTGCACACCGACGCCGCCGGCGACGACATGGCCGGCGACCGAGAGGGCACGCGCGGTCGGGAGCTGCGGGTCGAGCGTGCGGACCAGCCCGTTCTCGAGGATCACGCGGTCTGAATCTACCGGCCGGCGATCATCAGCAGCGTCAACCCGGCCGACGCGAGCAGCGTCGCGACCAGCGCGAGCGCGACCAGACGAGCGGAGACTGCCATGGGCCTGTTATCGGCAGGGGCGGCTCTAGACTAGAGCCGCCTTGAGTGCTCTCGATCCGCTGACCGACGAGCAGCGCGAGATCCGCGGGCTGGTGCGTGCGCTGGCGCGGGAGCGGATTGCGCCGCGGGCGGCGGAGATCGACAAGAGCGCGGAGTTCCCGTGGGACGTGGTCGAGCTGTTCCGCGAGAACGACGTGTTCGGGGTGCTGTTCGACGAGGAGCACGGGGGGGTCGGGGCGTCGTCGTTGATGACGCTGGTGGTGATCGAGGAGCTGTCGAAGGTGTGCGCGACGAGCGGTCTGATCGTCGCGGTGCAAGAGCTGGGATCGCTCGGGATCAAGCTCGCGGGCTCCGACGAGCAGAAGCGGCGGTTCCTGCCGCGGCTGGCGAGCGGGGAGTGGCTCGCCGCGTACGCGCTGACCGAGCCCGGGTCGGGGTCGGACAGCGCCGCGATGCGGACGACCGCGCGGCTGGACGGCGGAGAGTACGTCCTCGACGGTGGCAAGCGCTTCATCACGAATGCCGGAGTCGCGTCCGTCTACGTGGTGTTCGCGAAGACGGATCCCGAGGCGGGGCACTCGGGGATCTCGGCGTTCGTCGTCGAGGCCGGGACGCCGGGCCTGGAGGTCGGCCGCATCGAGCCGAAGATGGGGATCAAGGGCTCGACCACCGGCGAGGTCTTCTTCGACCGTTGCCGTGTGCCGGCGGCGAACCTGCTGGGTGCGGAGGGCGAGGGGTTCCGGATCGCGATGCGCATCCTCGACCGCTCGCGCCCGGGGATCGGCGCGCAGGGGCTCGGGCTGGCGCAGGGAGCGACCGACTACGCGCTCGACTACGCGCGCGAGCGGGTCACGATGGGCAAGCCGATTGCCGAGCACCAGCTGATCGCGGGCATGCTCGCCGACATGGAGACGAAGTGCGAGGCCGCGCGCGGGCTGCTCTACAAGGTCGGGCGGATGATCGACGAGCGCGACACGGGGCCGGAGCTGACCAAGCTGTCCGCGATGGCGAAGCTCTACTGCACCGACGTCGCGATGGAGGTGACGACCGATGCGGTGCAGATCCTCGGCGGCTACGGCTACATCTCCGAGTTCCCGGTCGAGCGGATGATGCGCGACGCCAAGATCACCCAGATCTACGAGGGCACCAACCAGATCCAGCGCATCGTGATCGCCCGCGAGATGCTCAAGGAGAACCGTGCCTCCCTCCTCGCCGGCGTCGGCTAGCGTCGGACATACCTTCGGGCGTGTCGCCGAGGCCTACGAGCGGTGGCGGCCCGAGTACTCGCCGGCAGCGGTCGACCACGCCGTCGCGGCCCTCGGCCTGGGAAGCGGCTCTCGCGTGCTCGACCTCGCGGCCGGCACGGGGAAGCTCACGCGTCCGCTCGCAGCGCGCGTCCGGCACGTCATCGCAGTCGAGCCGGACGCCGGTATGCGCGCATTTCTGGACGGGGACGCCAGACCGGGCACTGCGGAGCAGATCCCGGTGGCCGACGGCGAGGTCGACGCGGTCTTCGTCGGGGATGCGTTCATCTGGTTCGACCCCGCGCCGGCGCTGGCGGAGATCGTGCGCGTCCTGAGGCCGGCTGGCGGCCTCGCGCTGCTCTGGAACGACTGGTACCAGCGCGAGGAGCCGCCGCTCCCGGACGAGGTACGCGACCTGCTCACGGATCTCTACCTGCGCTTCCGGGGCCGGGCTGCACCGGCGGGCGACTGGCGCGACGACATCGCCCGTTCGCCGTTCGGCCCGCTCCGGCATGCGAGCTTCGAGGTCCAGTCGACCGTCTCCGGCCACGACCTCGCCGAGCTCGAGCTGACGCGAAGCTCGCCCGCCGCACTCGAGGACGGCGATCGTCTGGCGCTCGCGGAGCGCATCCGGCCGCTGATGGCGCCGGAGTACGCGCTGACCGTCGTCACGTCCGTCGACTGGACGACGCTCGCTTGACGCACGAGATCGAGCTCTCGAGCGCCGACCGCGTCCTCTTCCCCGACGACGGGATCACGAAGGGCGACCTCTTCGACTACTACGGCCGCGTCGCCGGCGCGATCGTCCCGCACCTGCGCGACCGGCCCTTCACGCTGAAGCGCTGGCCCCACGGCATCACCGGCGAGGCGTTCTTCCAGAAGCAGGCGCCGAAGGGCATCCCGGACTGGATCCCGACGCGGCAGTTCGTCACGCATCCCCGCGGCGCCAAAGGGGCGACCCGGCTCGTCGATTTCGTGCTCGTGAACGAGGGAGCGGCGGCCCAGTGGGCGGTCCAGCAGAACTGCATCGACATGAACGCCTGGTACTCGCGTGTCGACCGGCCCGACCGTCCCGACTTCGTGCTCTTCGACCTCGACCCACCGGACGAGCCGGATGCATTCGCACTCTGCATCCGCGTTGCGCATTATGTTCGCGCGGCGCTCGACGGGCTCGGGCTGCGGTCGTACGTCAAGACGAGCGGCGCGGACGGCATCCACGTCCTCGTCCCGATCGCGCGCCGCTCGACGTTCGAGGACACCTACGCGTTCGCAGAGCTGCTGTCGCGCCGGCTCGAGGCCGTCCATCCCGGCGAGGTGACGACGGAGTGGCTGAAGAAGAAGCGGTCGGGCGTCCTCGTCGACCACCGGCAGAACGGCTGGGGGAAGACGATCGCGTCGGTGTACTCGGTCCGGCCGAAGCCCGGTGCGCCCGTCTCGACCCCGCTCCGCTGGGAGGAGCTCACCGAGGACGTGCGCCCGCGCGACTTCACCATGGAGGTCGCGCTCGACCGCGTGGCGCGCGAGGGCGACCTGTTCGAGCCGGTGCTGCGCGGGGGCCAGCCGCTCGGCCCCGCACTGAAGCATCTCCGCGCCGATGCTGGCGACTGACTGGGTCAGCATCTCGGCGATCGCGACGGCAGGCGCGACGCTCGTGCTCGCGTTCGCCACATTCGCGTCGGTGCGCTCGGCGAACCGTGCGGCGCGCGCCGCCGAGCGCTCGCTGCTCGCGGGCCTGCGGCCCGTGCTGCTGCCGTCTCGCGCCGACGATCCGCCGCAGAAGGTCGGCTTCTTCGACGGGCGGTGGTTCGAGGTTCAGGGGAGCGGCGGCATCGCCGAGGCGACGGACGAGGTCGTCTACCTGGCGGCCGCGATCCGCAACGTCGGGACGGGCATCGCCGTGCTGCACGGCTGGTACATGCACGCAGACCGGTTCAGCGGCTCGTCCGACCACGTGCCGGTCGACGACTTCCGGCGGCTCACGCGCGACCTCTACATCGCGCCGGGCGAGGTCGGCTTCTGGCAGGGCGCCTTCCGCGACCCGTCCGAGGAGGCATTCGTGGCGGCGCGGAGAGCGATCGAGGAACGCCGCCGTTTCGGCATCGAGATCCTCTACGGGGACCACGAGCTCGGCCGTCGCGCGATCAGCCTCTTCGGGTTCACCTCGCGGGACGACGGCGGCTGGCTGGTGACGATCGCGCGCCACTGGACCGTCGACGGCGCACCACCGCGCTAGCCAAGCCGGGAAGAGGCCGACAGGCTGGTGCCTGGCACCTGGGTGCCAGGCACCTGATCCACGCGTGCCTCAACCCTCGAGCGCGGCGCGAACCCGGTTGCAGCTCTCGCGCCAGGTGTCCTCGGGCACCGGCGGCAGGACGTCGTCCCAGATCATCGCGAACGAGCTCGCGAGCTGCGGCATTCGCGACGGCCGCGCGATGAACCACATGTGAAAGTGCTCGCTGCCCTCGCCGAAGCGGCAGATGTGCACCCGTCCGATCTCTCCGGCTGCGAGCACCGCGGTGTGGACGCGCCGCATCGTCGGGCCGAGCTCCGCGGCCAGCTCGGGGGGAAGGTCGGGGAAGTCGTGATGCGCACGCGTCTCGAGCAGGACGACGATCGGGAGGCCGTTCGGAGGCAGTGCGCGGACGATCCAGTGCTCGTCGGACCAGAGCGCGTCCCGGTCGCCGTCGATGCAACGCCGGCAGTCGATCCCGCCGGCGCCGCGGCGCGGCTGCTCGGCCGACGGCGCCTCGAGCTCGGCCGGTGCGACCGCGCCCGCGAACGGCCACGTGTCCCACTCCTCGACCGGCGGGGCGCGCAGCGCGCCGTGCGCGCGCTCCCAGAATTGCTCAGTGGTTTCCGGCACGGGCGCGGAGCTCGGCCTTGTGTGCGCGCTTGGCCGCCTGGTACCGCTCCAGCGCCTCGGGCGAATCGACGTCGCCGAGTGTCGGGTGGTTCGGGACGAGGTCGCGCGCGACGGCGACGTCGAATCGCTTGGCGAGCACCGAGCCGAGCGCCGTGATCTTCATCCGCCCGAACCCCGGCAGCGCGCCGATCCGTTTCTTCAGGTCGGCGCCGTCCGTCGCGGCGGTCCAGACCCGCGACGCGTCGCCGCCGTAGTCCTCGCTCACCACGGCTGCCAGCTCGCGCACGCGCTCCGCCATCGCGCTCGGGAACCGGTGGATCGCCGGCCG
Organism: Gaiellaceae bacterium; assembly: GCA_035518115.1. Taxonomy (GTDB): domain Bacteria; phylum Actinomycetota; class Thermoleophilia; order Gaiellales; family Gaiellaceae; genus PALSA-600. The sequence continues at coordinate 21,585 of DATIXY010000042.1, forward strand.
CTCGGCGAACAGCGGCGCAAGGTCGATCCCGGCGAGCTTCTTCGGATCGAGCGTCCCGGCCCTCTCCTTCAGCACGTAAGGCCCGGCGAACGCCTTCTGGACGGGCACCTGCTGGTCGATTGCGAACCCGACGAGCAGTGCGAAAGGATCGTCGGCGAGCAGCCGGCACGCTGCAGGATCGTCGGTGAACCAGAGCGCGTCGGGCACGCCCCGATCCTACGTGGTCAGCTGCGGTGCACGCCCATCGTGATCGATCCGATCCAGCCCGATTCGCTCTGCTTCAGCGCGAGCATCGAGCGCTTGCCGCCGTTCACGAAGATCGAGTCCTGCGCGTTGCGCGTGTCGCGGTTCGGCCGCGACGAGTACGGCGGCCGCTTGTACACCGTGTCGGTGATCGCGTCGGAGAAGAAGAGCTGGCCGGTGTGCACGACGTTGCCACCCACGTGCACCTTGACGTGAATGTGAACGGCGCGTCCCGTGTACCAGCCCGGATAGACCGAGATGAAGCTCGCGAGCCCCTGCGCGTTGGTCGGCTGGATCCCGCGCATGAACGTTCGGCTCGCGGTGCCGGCTCCGAAGCCCGAGTAGACGCCCGCTGCATCGGCGTGCCAGATGTCGACCGCGGCGCCCTTGACCGGCTTGCACGTCGAAGCATCGACGACGCTCAGCCGTAGCGCGAGCGGTGTTCCGGGATGGCCGTCGGTGATGTTGCGGCGCACCTTCTCGCCGGCGATGTAGTACGGGCCCTCGGTGAGCTCCGGCGTCAGCACGCAGCTGACGAGGCCGGTCGACACCGCCGCCGGCCCGTCGCCCGAAGCGCGTTCGGCCGTGATGCCGCCGCCGGCGGCCGCGGCGAGCAGGGCTCCGAGCCGGGCCAGCGATCCACGTCGTGTGAGGCGTTCTTCGAGCGTCATGCGGCGAAGGTACCGGCGCCCCCTGTGAAACCACTGGGAATCTGTAGAGGCTTGATGCGCGTTTGCGGGCGCACACCGATGGTGCACCTGACACGGCGCGGCACGCGTCCAATCCGCTTCGTCAGGAGCATCCCCGCGCACACCCCAACACGCATCAAGCCTCTAGTCTGCTTCTGTGGATCCGCTGAGCGTCTTCTCGCCGGCGACCCGGGCGTGGTTCGAGCGCACGTTCGCGGCGCCGACGCCGGCCCAGCAGCTGGGCTGGCCCGCGATCGCGTCGGGCTCGCACGTCCTGATTCAGGCGCCGACCGGTTCCGGGAAGACGCTCACGGCGTTCCTCTACGCCCTCGACCGGCTTGCGCCGCGACCGGCCCAGGGGCTCCGCGTCCTCTACGTGTCGCCGCTCAAGGCTCTCAACTACGACATCGAGCGCAACCTGCGCGGGCCGCTCGCCGGGCTCGACTCGCAGGTGCGGGTCGCGGTGCGCACGGGCGACACGCCCGCGAAGGAGCGGCGCGAGCTGATCGCCGAGCCGCCCGACATCCTGATCACGACGCCCGAGTCGCTCTACCTGATGTTGACGTCGCAGGCGCGCGACACACTGCGCGGGGTCGAGACGCTCATCCTCGACGAGGTGCACGCGGTCGCCGGCACGAAGCGCGGCTCGCACCTCGCCCTGAGCGTCGAGCGGCTCGAGGCGCTGCTCGAATCGCCGATGCAGCGCATCGGCCTCTCCGCCACCCAGCGGCCTCTCGAGGAGATCGGCCGCTTCGTGTCGGGCGGCCGCCCGATCGAGCTCGTCGATGCCGGCACGCGCAAGGAGCTCGATCTCGAGGTCGTCATCCCGGTCGAGGACCTGCGTGAGCTGGGGTCGACCGGCGTCCTCTCCCACCCGGCGCCGGCCGACGGGCAGGAGATGGACATCGGCACCGAGCGGGGAGCCCAGTCGATCTGGCCCTCGATCTACCCCGAGATCCTGCGCCTCGTCGAGCAGCATCGCTCGACGATCGTGTTCGTCAACAACCGGCGGCTCGCGGAGCGGCTCGCGCTGCGTCTCAACGAGCTGGCCGAGCGCGAGCTCGCGCGCGCACACCACGGCTCGCTCGCGCGGGAGCAGCGCGTGCTGGTGGAGGAGGAATTGAAGGCGGGTCGGATCCCGTGCCTGGTCGCGACCTCGAGCCTCGAGCTGGGCATCGACATGGGCGCCGTCGACCTGGTGATCCAGGTCGAGTCGCCGAAGTCCGTCGCGCGCGGCCTGCAGCGGATCGGCCGTGCCGGGCACGAGCTCGGCCAGGTGTCGAAGGGGCGCATCTTCCCGAAGTTCCGCGCCGACCTGTTGGAGAGCGCAGTCGTCGCGCGCGCGATGCGCGACGGCGCGATCGAGGAGACGCGCATCCCGACGAACCCACTCGACGTGCTCGCACAGCAGGTGGTCGCGATCTCGATCGACACCGAGATCGCCGTCGACGAGCTGCATGCGCTGGTCACGCGCGCCTACCCGTTTCGCGAGCTGTCACGCCCCCAGCTCGAGAACGTGCTCGACATGCTCGCCGGCCGCTACCCGTCGGACGAGTTCGCCGAGCTCCGGCCGCGCATCGTCTGGGACCGCACGGGCGGCACCATCAGAGCGCGCGACGGCGCCCGCCGCCTCGCCGTCACGAACGCCGGGACGATTCCCGACCGCGGCCTGTTCGGGGTCTTCCTCGTCGACGGCGGCGGCCGCGTCGGGGAGCTCGACGAGGAGATGGTCTACGAGGCGCGGGCCGGCCAGACGTTCCTGCTCGGAGCCTCGACGTGGCGGATCGAGGAGATCACGCGCGACCGCGTGCTCGTCTCTCCGGCCCCGGGCGTCCCCGGCGCCGTGCCGTTCTGGAAGGGCGAAGGCGTCGGCCGGCCGTTCGAGCTCGGACAGAAGATCGGTGCCGCCTCCCGCGAGCTCTCGGCGCTGGCCGAGAGGACCGCGGCCGAGCGCCTGCGCGGTGAGTACCACCTCGACGAGCGCGCAGCCCGCAACCTGCTGACCTTCCTGCGCGAGCAGCAGGACGCGACCGGGGCGGTCCCGTCCGACCGCACGGTCGTGATCGAGCGGTTCCGGGACGAGATCGGCGACTGGCGCGTCTGCATCCTCACGCCGTTCGGCGGCCGAGTCCACGCGCCGTGGGCGATGGCGATCGCCGGAAAGCTGCGCGAGTCGCACGGGCTCGAGGCGCAGTCGATCTGGTCGGACGACGGGATCGCGCTGCACTTCCCGGAGACCGACACGCCGCCGCCGGTCGACGAGCTCGTCCTCGATCCGGCCGAGGTGGAGGATCTGGTCGTCGCGGAGCTGGGCGACACGGCGCTGTTCGGCGCGCGCTTCCGCGAGAACGCCGCGCGCGCCCTGCTGATCCCGCGCCGCCGGCCGGGCGTGCGCACGCCGCTCTGGCAGCAGCGCCTGAAGGCACAGTCGCTGCTCCAGGTGGCGCGGCGCTACGGCTCGTTCCCGGTGGTGCTCGAGACCTTCCGGGAATGCCTGCAGGACGTGTTCGACCTGCCGGCGCTGCGCGGGCTCCTGTCCGCGCTCCAGACGCGCGAGATCGACCTCGTCGAGGTCGAGACGCAGTCGGCGTCACCGTACTCGGCGTCACTGCTCTTCGACTACATCGCCACCTACATGTACGAGGATGACACGCCGCCCGCCGAGCGACGTGCCCAGGCGCTCAGCCTCGACCGCGACCTCCTGCGCGAGCTGCTCGGGCAGGAGGAGCTCAGAGACCTCCTCGACCGCGATGCCGTCGAGGAGGTGGAGCGCCAACTTCGCGGCGACCCGGCGACTCCCGATCAGCTGCACGACCAGCTTCGGATCCGCGGTGACCGGCGTGCCGGGGAGTACGACGCTGCGCTGGCCGAGCCGCTGATCGCGGAGCGACGCGCCGTCGTCGTCCGGATCGCCGGCGAGGAGCGGCTGATCGCGGCGGAGGACGCGGGCCGCTATCGCGACGCACTCGGGGCGATGCCGCCGTCCGGGCTGCCCGACGCATTCCTCGAAGGCGGCCCCGACGCACTGCGGCAGCTGGTGCTCCGCTACGCGAAGGGCCGCGGCCCGTTCACGACGGTGGAGGTGAACGGGCGGTTCGGCCGCGACGTGACGGGCGAGCTGCAGGCGCTCGAGCGCGACGAGCTGCTCGTGCGGGGCGAGCTGCGTCCCGGCGGGACCGAGCGGGAGTGGTGCGACCCCGATGTGCTGCGCCGCCTCCGGCGAGCCTCGCTCGCGGCGCTGCGCAGGGAGGTCGAGCCCGTCGAGCAGGAGGCGCTCGCGCGGTTCCTGCCGGCCTGGCACGGCGTGGGCCGGCGCGCGACGCTCCGCGAGGCGCTCGTGCCGCTGCAGGCGCTTCCGCTCCCGGTCGCGCTCTGGGAGTCGCAGCTCCTGCCGCGCCGCGTCCCCGGCTACCGGCCGGAGCACCTCGACGCGCTCTGCGCGAGCGGCGAGGTGGTCTGGCTCGGCGCGGGCGCGGATCGCGTCGCGTTGTACTTCCGCGAGGACGCAGCCGCCCTCGGGCGCGTGCCCGGTGCTCCGGCGCCGGCCGGCCCCGCGCACGACGCGCTACGCGCGGCGCTGCGCCACGCGCTCCACTGGGACGAGCTCGTCGCCGAGTGCGGCCTCGACGAGGCCGAGGCGCTGCCTGCGCTGTGGGACCTCGTCTGGGCGGGTGAGGCGACGAACGACGCCTGGGCGCCGTTGCGCGCGACCCGGCGGAACGGCCTCCCGAACGCCGGGCGCAGACCGCGCCGCTTCTCCAGGCGCCGCGCCGGCGTCACGTCGGCGACCCAGGGCCGCTGGTCGCTGACCGAGCGGCTGTTCGCCCGCCCTCCCGACCGGCGCGCTCTCGCCGAGCTGCTGCTCGAGCGCCAGGGGATCGTGACGCGCGACGGCGTCCGCGCCGAAGGGATTCCCGGCGGGTACGGCGCCGTCTACGCGGAGCTGCGCGCGCTCGAGACTCTCGGGCTGTGCCGGCGCGGCTATTTCGTCG
>DATIXY010000043.1:0-62356 GCA_035518115.1 Gaiellaceae bacterium
TGCAGCACGAAACGCCCCTTGGAGAGCGCGCGAGCCTTCTCGAGCTCGTCCTCCGGGACTCGCTCCTGCGCCAGCCGCTTGAACTCGTTCGCGATCACGCCGACCGCCTCGTCGGCGCGCTTGAGGTCGACACCCGCCTGCGAGACGAGCGTGCCCGCGTCGGTGAACGAGCTGTTGAGCGCGTAGACGTAGTACGCGAGACCGCGCCGCTCGCGTACCTCGAGGAACAGGCGAGACGACATGCCCGTGCCGAGGACGGTGCCGAGGAGCTGCAGCGCGTAGCGATCGGGGTGGTCGAGCGGGTAGCTCGGCAGCCCGAGGCAGACGTTCGCCTGGTCGGAGTCCTTCGAATGGATGCGCACGCGCGGCTCTGGCGACCGCTCGACGGCGGACGGTGCCGGCTTGCCGGTGTCGGCCGTCTCGATATCGCCGAGCAGGTCCTCGAGGCGCGGCAGGAGGTCGTCGCCCGTCATGCCGGCGACGCCGACGACCATGCGCTCGGGCTTGTACCACTCCGAGATGTAGTCGAGGAAGGTGTCGCGTGTCGCGCCGGTCACGGTCTCCTTCGTCCCGAGCGTCTCCCAGCCGAGCGGGTTGTCGCCGAACAGGAGCTCGTCGTATACCGACGACACGTAGTCGCGCGGCGTGTCGAAGTACATGTTCATCTCCTCGACGATCACGCCCTTCTCGCGCTCGAGCTCCTCGGATTCGAACTTCGAGTTGCGGATCATGTCGACGAGGACGTCGAGCGCCTGGTCGCGCTGCTCGCCGGCGCAACGGATGAAGTAGCCGGTGTACTCCTTCGAGGTGAATGCGTTGAACTCGCCGCCGAAGCGGTCGACTTCGAGCGCGATGTCCTTCGCCGTCGGACGCCGCTCCGTGCCCTTGAAGAACATGTGCTCGGCGAAGTGCGCGATCCCGCGGTTGCCGGCGTTCTCGTAGCGCGAGCCGGCTGCGAGCATGATGTAGCAGGTGACCGACTGGGCGTGGTCGAGCGGCGCCGTGAGCACGCGGAGGCCGTTCGAGAGTGCGTTGCGCTGGTAGACCGTCATGCGGCGAGCTTCCTCCTGAGATCGTCCGAGAGCGGGACCGATGAACTCGTACCGTAGTCGTAGCCGACGATCACGCTCTTCGCCTCGGCTGCCAGCTTCCCGCCGACCCAGAGCTGGTGCTCGAGGTCGAAGCTGCGGTTGCCGATCCGCGGGCAGCGGGTGCGCACCTCGACCTCGTCGCCCGAGCGCAGCTCGGCGCGAAAGTCGATCTCGACCCGGGCGAGGATGAAGGGCTCGAGACCGCCGAGGACGGCGATCCGCGCCTGCTCGAGATAGGTCGAGTACGCGGCGTTGTTCACGTGGCCCATCGCGTCGCAGTCGTTGAATCGGACCCGCTCGCGGTGCGTCCAGGGGAACTCGTCCATCGCGGCGATGCTATAGACCGTCCTGATGAGCGAGATGCAGCGCGCAGTGCTGGCCCAGCCGGAGTGGCTGCGCCAGGTCCCGACCGACCGGCGGCTTCCCGCGGACGCGCGCGTCGTCCACACGGGGTGCGGCACGTCGTTCCACGCGGCGCAGACCGGAGGCCCGGCCGTTCAGGCGCTCGAGGCGGTGCTGGCCCCGCCGCACGCCGACGTCCTCGTCTGCGTCTCCCACGAGGGCGAGACCGAGCTGACGCTGGAGGCGGCGCGCGCGTTCCAGGGGGACGTGTGGCTGGTCACGGGGACGCCGTCCTCGCCGCTGGCGGCACTGGCCGACGAGGTGATCGTGTGCACGCCGGAGATCGAGCGTTCGTGGTGCCACACCGCGAGCTACACCTGCGCCGTCGCCGCGCTCGATGCGATCCACGGTCGCGATCCGGCCTGGCTCGCCGGCGCCGTGGAGGCCGCGCTCGAGCAGACGGTCGCGCCGGTGGCGCAGGAGAAGATCCTCGTCGCCGGGGCGGGCCGGGACTGGCCGACCGCCCAGGAGGCGGTGCTGAAGCTGCGGGAAGGCGCGTGGGTGTCGGCCGGGGCGCACCAGACCGAGCAGCTCCTGCACGGTCACCTCGCCGCGATCGACGACAGCGTCCGTGCGTTCGTGCTCGAAGGGGAGGGCCGGGCTGCCGAGCGCGCCCACGATGCGGTGCGCGCCCTCGAGACGCTGGGCTGCGAGACGACGCTTGTCCCGACGCGGCATCCGGTCGTCGACATCGTGCGGTTCCACCTCCTGACGCTCGCGATCGCAGCGGCGCGCGGCATCGATCCCGATCCGATCCGCCGCACGCCCGGCTCGCCGTGGGCGAATGCCGCCGGATCGGCGTACCCGGGCTGATGCGCGCGGCGCTCATCTTCGACCTCGACGGGACGCTCATCGACACCGTCTACGCGCACGTCTTCGCGTGGCAGCGCGTCTTCGACGACGCCGGGTTCCCGATCGACGGCTGGCGCATCCACCGCCGCATCGGCATGAGCGGCGGCCTGTTCGCCCGTGCGGCCGGGCGCGAGGTCGGGCGCGAGCTGTCGCCGCAGGAGGCCGAGGAGCTGCAGCAGCGGCACGGCGAGCTCTTTCGCGAGCTGCTGCCGACGCGGCGGCCGCTGCCGGGCGCGGTCGACCTCCTCCGCCAGCTGCGCGAGCGCGGCGTCGTGCACGGCATCGCGACGTCAGGCCGGCGCCCGGAGATCGACGAGTCGCTGAACGCGCTCGGCGTCCCGCCGGAGACGGTCGTCGTCGAACGCGGCGACGTCCTCCGTGCGAAGCCCGAGCCCGACCTGTTTCTCGCGTGCGCCGAGCGCCTCGGCGTCGAGGCGGCCGAGTGCTACGTCGTTGGCGACGCGGTGTGGGACCTCCTGGCGGCGAGGCGCGCCGGGATGCTGTCGGTCGGGCTGATGAGCGGCGGCTACGGCGAGGCAGAGCTCACCGCTTCCGGTGCCTTCCGCGTCTACCGTGACGCGGAGGAGCTCCGGACGTCGCTCGACGAGCTCGGCGTTCTGCCTTAGCGAGCGGAGGTCACCTGAAGGGGGCGGTGACCGGGCCGGGCAGGCGCCGGTAGACGGCGAAGATCGTGTAGCCCCACTGCGTGCTGTCGTTGAGCGCGGGGTTGAGGCGGCGAATGCGCCGGCGCCGCCGCATCCTGCGGCGACGCTCCATTCGTGCCGAGGCGACTGGGGGCGCGGTCGACTCCAGGGTGCCGGACGGTATCCCGGCTTGGTGACTGCGGCGTGAGGCGCGGAGTCCTAGCCGAGGTCGCCGAGCGCGGCCAGCAGGCCGTCGACCTCGTCGGCGGTGTTGTACGAGCAGATCCCGACGCGGACCGCGCCGTCCGGGCGTCCGAGGCGGTCGAAGATCTCGACGGCGTAGTAATTCCCGTGCCACACGGCATAGCCGGCGTCGCCGAGCTGGACGGCGACCTCCTCCGGCGTGCGGCCCGCGACGTTGAACGCGAAGGTCGGAACGCGCGACTCCATCGTCGTGATGCCGTACAGCCCGCAGCTGCCCGGCAGGCCGTCGAGGAAGCGCTGGCCGAGCGTGCGCTCGTGCTCGAGGACGTAGTCCCAGCCCATCCACTGGAGGTGCTCGACGCAGGCGACGAAGCCAGCGAGCAGCTCGTGTTGCGAGGTCCCCGTCTCGAACCTGGCGCCGATCGGGCTGTTCGCAGAAGGGCGGACCTTGTACGGCCGCCACGCCTCCGCGACCTCCGCCTTCAGATAGGCGAGCCCCATGTGCGGCCCGAAGAACTTGTACGGCGAGCAGACGAGCACGTCGGCTCCGATCTCCTGCACGTCGATGGGCCCGTGCGGCCCGTAGTGCACGGCGTCCACCCAGGCGAGCGCTCCGGCTTCGTGGGCAAGCGCCGCGATCTCGGCGACGGGCGTGACCGTGCCGACGGCATTGGACGCGTACGGGAACGCGACGACTCGCGTTCGCTCCGACAGCAGCGACCGGAGGTGCTCCACGTCGAGCCGGCACTCGTCGTCGATCTCCGCGAGTTTCACGACGAGGTCACGGTCGCGCGCGAGCTCGAGCCACGGCGCGACGTTCCCGTCGTGGTCGAGCTTGGTCAGCACGATCTCGTCGCCCGCGGTCCACTCGCGCCCTGCCGTTCGCGTGAGCGCGAAGTTGAGCGTCGTCATGTTCGGCCCGAACGCCACCTCTTCCGTCGTGGCATTGAGGAGCTCGGCCGCTGCCTCGCGCGAACGCGCGACGAGCGCGTCCGTTCGCCGTGACGTCCCGTACGGCGCGCCGATATTCGCGTTCGACGTGCGCAGGTAGTCCGCGATCGCGTCGATCACGGAGTCCGGGACCTGCGTTCCGCCCGGACCGTCGAAGAACGCGAGCGGCTGCCGAAGCGCAGAGAAGCGCTCGCGGACCGCATCGACGGTCGTCATTACCTGCGCCACGGGCGCCAACGCTACCTGCATGCGTGCGCACGGGTCCGTCCGACCCCGGACCTAGATTGTCGGCGATGAGGCTCAGGCCGCTGTCAGAGGCCGAGTGCTACGCCCGTTGTTACGGCGCGCACCGCAGCGACCAGGTCAGCGTCCTCCGAGCGGTGCCGCGCCGCCCGCCGCTCGCCGGTGAACAGGTACGGCGCCACTTCGAGCTCCGCCTCGATGCGCGCGGGCCCGAGCGGGAGGCTGCGTGACGCGCGTCTGCCGGACGTGGACGCGGAGGCGCGGCTCGATCGTCTCGGGCCGCAAGCCGGCCCCTCCGCTCCCGAGCTCGTGGGTCTGCACCGCGACGTGGACGCAGCGCATGCCACGCTGTCGGCCGCGTGGCCGCAAGCCCTCCTAGCGCCGTCCCCGACGTCCTCGCGCCCGGCCTCCGGTGCGTGTTCTGCGGGATCAACCCGGGCCGCGTCTCCGCGGCAGCCGCGGCCCACTTCGCCAATCCCCGCAACGACTTCTGGCGGCTCCTGCACGACGCGGGCTTCACCCCGGAGCTCGTCGACCCGGCCGATCAGTTCTCGCTGCTGCCGCTGGGCCTCGGGATCACCAACGCCGCCTACCGGACGACACCCGGGTCGGGCGATCTCCGCCAGGGCGATTTCGACCGGGCCCGGCTCGAGGGGATCGCACGCGAGCTCGAGCCGCGCGCGGTCGCGTTCGTCGGAAAGGAGGCCTACCGCGGTCTCTTCCGCGAGCGTGCCGAGCTCGGGCCGCAGCTCCGGACGATCGGCTCGACCGCGCTGTTCGTGCTCCCGTCGACGTCGCCGGCGAACGCGGCCGTACCGTACGACGAGCGCTTGCGGTGGTTCGCCGAGCTGCGGGACTGGATCGTTCCGGTCGAGCGGCAGGCCGTGCGCGGTTTGGTCGTCGACGGTCGCCGGCGCGTCCTGCTCGTGCGGTTCGAGCATCCGGTCAGCCGCGAGCACTGGTGGGCGACGACCGGGGGCGGCGTCGACGACGGCGAGTCCGACGTCGACGCGCTGCGCCGCGAGTTGCGCGAGGAGGCCGGGCTCGAGGGCCCCGAGGACCCCGGCCCGGTCGTCTTCGAGCGCGAGCACACCTTCCCGTGGGGCGGCAGGATCATCCGGCAGCGCGAGCGCTTCTACCTGGTCAGGGCTCCCGGACGCGAGGCGGCCCCGACGGTCGACCTGCGGGCGGAGGGCGTGACCGAGCTCCGCTGGTGGACGCTCGCCGAGCTGGAAGCGACGCCGGACCGGATCGTGCCGCCCTCGGTCGCCGAGCTGGTGCGCAAGCTCACCTGATGTCCTCCCTGAGGAGGACGGTGAGATCGCCCGTCCGGCCGATGCCCAGCAACAGCCCTGCCTGCAGGATTGGGCCCGTGACGCTCAACCACGTGTTGATCGGCAACTTCGGCCTCGGTGGGGCGAGGTTCGGAGCGGTCGCAGTTCGCCTCGAGAAGGCACAGGCAGCTATGGGGTGGCTGCCCGAGGCCCGCCTCGGCGGATGCGGCGAGAACGGCAGGGGCGTGGGCCGCCTCGCCGCCCGGCGCTCGATTGTCAGCTGACGGTCGACGCGCGGAGCGGAGGGAGGCGCCCACGGGCCCCCGGCCGTCGCCCGTGATGCAACTAGCCTGAGGCCGCGTGGAGGGTGTCCTCGTCGCCGTGCACCTGCTGGCCGCTGCCGTCTGGGTCGGCGGATCGACCGCGCTGATCTTCGTCGGCGTTCCGGTCGTCCGGACGCTCGAGGGGCCGGAACGCGGACGCGCGATGCGCGAGCTCGGACAGCGCTGGCGCCCGCTCGGCTACGGGTCGCTGCTGGTGGCCGGCGTGACGGGCGTCGCGCTCGCGGCGCGCGACTGGGAGACGACTCCGGCCTTCCAGATCGTCCTGTGGGTCAAGGTGTCGCTCGCGGTCTGCCTGCTGATCGTCTCCTATCTGCACAACTTCGTGCTCGGTCCGCGGCTGCAGGCGGAGATCCGGGCGGGCGGCGGCGAGCGGTCGCGGCGCGCGCTCGTCATCGTCGGCTGGACGAGCTACGCGCTCACGCTGACCGTCCCCGTGCTCGGGGTCGTCCTGCAGCAGATCGTGAGCTGACCTAGTTCGTCCAGCGGTTCGTGATCGGCGTCCGCCGGTCGCGGCCGAACGCCTTCGGGCGCAGCTTCACGCCCGGCGGCGCCTGGCGGCGCTTGTACTCGGCCCGGTCGACCAGTGCCAGCGCGCGCTCGACGACGTCGCGGTCGAAGCCGTCCTCCGACAGCTCCTCGCGTGAGCGGTCGAGCTCGACGTACGCCTCGAGCACGCGGTCGAGCTTCGGGTAGGGCGGCAGGGAATCCTCGTCGAGCTGGTCGGCCCGCAGTTCGGCGCTCGGCGCGCGGTCGATGATCGACTGCGGGATCAGCTCCCGGCCGATGCGCTCGTTGAGGCGCTTCGACAGCCGGAAGACGTCGGTCTTGTACACGTCCTTGATCAGCGCGAAGCCGCCTGCGAGATCGCCGTACAGGGTCGAGTAGCCGACCGACAGCTCGGATTTGTTGCCCGTGGCGATCACGAGCCACCCGAACTTGTTCGAGAGCGCCATCAGCAGCGTCCCGCGAATGCGCGCCTGCAGGTTCTCCTCCGTCAGGTCGGCCTCGCGTCCCGCGAAGTGCTCGGCGAGCGCCGCGTCGTATGCCGTCACCATCGGCTCGATCTGGAGCTCGCGGAAGTCCGTGCCGAGCTGCTCGGCGAGCCGCCGGGCGTCGCCTCGGGTCCCGTCGGACGAATAGCGGGACGGCATCGAGACGCAGTGCACGCGCGCCGGGCCGAGCGCCTCCACGCACAGGGCCGCGGTCAGCGCCGAGTCGATCCCGCCCGAGACGCCGATCACGACGTCGCCGAAGCCGTTCTTCGTCACGTAGTCGTGGAGGCCCAACTCGAGCGCGAGCCGCATCTGCTCGAGGTCGTCGACCTGCGGCTTCGGCGCGGGGTGGCGGACGTCGTCCTTGTCCGCCGGCGGTGCGAGCTCGACCACGTGCACCTCGCGCGGCCGCCGCCCGCGGGCGAGCGCTCGCCGCCGCACGTCGCGGAGCCGCCGTGCGATCGCCGAGACGGGGTCGACGTCGACGACGAGAAGCTCCTCCTCGAACCCGGCCGCGCGTGCGACGACCTGGCCGTCGTCGTCGATGACGACCGAGTGGCCGTCGAAGATCAGCTCGTCCTGCCCTCCGACCGCATTGCACAGCGCCACGAAGCACGTGTTGTCGCGGGCGCGCACCTGCAGCATCTCCTCGCGCTCGCGGTCCTTGCCGACGTGGAACGGCGAGGCCGAGATGTTGGCGACCAGCTGCGCGCCCGCAAGCGCGAGGTCGGTCGCCGGCGGCCCCGGCTGCCAGAGGTCCTCGCAGACGGTCGGCCCGACGAGAACGTCGCCGAAGCGCAGGAGCAGCAGGTCCCGGCCGGGCGCGAAGTAGCGGTCCTCGTCGAAGACGCCGTAGTTCGGCAGGTAGTGCTTGCGGTAGACGCCGCGCACCTCGCCGTGCGCGAGGACGAAGCAGGCGTTGAACAGGTCGGCGTCGAGATGGGGGGCGCCGACGAGCACCGTGATCCCGTGAACCTGCCGCGCGATGTCGTCGACCGCGGTCCTCGCCGCGCGCACGAACCCCGGCCGCAGCAGCAGGTCCTCGGCCGGGTACCCGGTGACGGCCAGCTCCGGGAAGAGGACGACGTCGGCGTGATCCGACCGCGCGCGCTCGAGCCACTCGGCGATGCGCGCCGCGTTGCCGTCGATGTCGCCGACGACGCTATTGATCTGAGCGAGAGCGAGCCTCATTTGCTGCCTTGCGCACATTGTGCAGGGCGCGGCGCCACTTGAAGTACAGGACGACGGCGACGAAGAAGACCGCGAACGCGAGCCAGCCGATGATCGGCGACGATGCCTTGTTCCCGACGACGCTGAGCACTGCTGAAACGGCAACGAGCGCGATCAGCAGCCAGCGGAGCGTGTTCGGACGCATCAGCCGACCGCCGCCGCGATCGCCTCGAGCGACTCGGGGTTCTCGAGCGACGAGAGGTCGCCCGGGTCGGCGCCGAGCGCCGTCGCGCGCACTGCCCGGCGCACGATCTTCGCGGAGCGCGTCCGCGGCAGCGACTCGACGAAGATGATGCGGCCGGGCGCGAAGGCCTTGCCGAGGCGGGCGGCCACCGTCCCGGAGATCTCCCGTTCCAGCTCGGGGCTCGGAGCGGTGCCGGGCAGCAGGCAGCAGAAGATCCATGACGTCTCACCCTTCACGTCGTGCGGCACGCCGATCGCTGCGGCCTCCCGCACCGCCGGGTGGTCGATCGCCGCCGACTCCAGCTCCGCCGGCCCGATCCGCTTGCCGGCGATGTTGAGCGTGTCGTCCGAGCGGCCGTGCAGGAACCAGAAACCGTCCGCATCGGCCGACGCCCAGTCGCCGTGCACCCAGACACCGGGCATGCGCGCCCAGTAGGTGTCGAGGTACTTGTCCGGGTCGCGCCAGAAGCCGCGCGTCATCCCGGGAAACGGACGGCGGCAGACCAACTCACCGACCTCGCCGGTGCCGACCAGCGAGGCGCCCCGGTCGTCGACGATGTCCATCGCCATCCCGAGCGCCGGGCCGCCGAGCGAGCAGGCCTTGATCGGCCCGGTGACGGTCGGCGAGAGGAAGCAGGCGCCGACCTCGGTTCCTCCGGAGCAGTTGATCACAGGGACGCGCGACCCCCCGATCTCTTCGAAGAGCCAGCGGTAGGGCTCGGGGTTCCACGGCTCGCCGGTGGTGACGAACGTGCGGAGGCTCGAGAGGTCCGCAGCGGGCGCCCCGTGCGGAAGCAGCGCGCGCGCCAGGGTGGGTGAGAGGCCGAGCGATGTGACCCGCTCCGCTTCGACCGTGCACCAGAGGCGGTCCGGCGCCGGCCAGTCGGGAGCACCCTCGGCGAAGACGACGGTCGCGCCGAGGGCGCCTGCGCCGACGAGCGTCCACGGGCCCATGATCCACCCCATGTCGGTGGCGAAGTGCATGACGTCGCCCGCGTGCACGTCGGCCTGGTAGGCGGCCTCGCGCGCGATCGAGACGAGGAAGCCGCCCTGCACGTGGACGACGCCTTTCGGCGCTCCCGTCGTGCCCGACGTGTACGTCAGCAGGTACGGCGTCTCCGAGTCGACCTGAGCGGGCGCGAGCGTGCCCGGCCGGTGGTCGAGCTCGAACGGCGCGAGCACGACGTGCTCGACGCCCGGCGCCTGCTCGAGGGCCTGTTCGACGATCTCGAGCATCGGCACCGCCCGGCCGCGGCGCAGCGACTCGCGCTGGGTGATCACGACCTTCGCCTCGCTCGCCTGCAAGCGCTGGGCGACGGCCGGCGCGGCGAAGCCCGAGAACACGGGCACCTGAATCGCGCCGAGATGCGCCACCGCGTGCGAGGCGACCGCCACCTCGGGCGACATCGGCAGGAAGATCGCGACCCGGTCGCCCGGCTCGACGCCCAGCCCCGCGAGCTCCTCGGCGAGCCGTGTCACCGCCTGCGAGAGCCCCGCGAACGAGAGCTCGCGCCGGCTCCCGTCCTCGCCGAGCCCGACCGCTGCCACCGCGTCCGGTCGACGGGACGCCCAGCGGTGCACGCAGTTGTGCGCGATCGAGACCCGGCCGCCCGTGAACCACGTCGCCCACTCCGGGCCGCGGGAGGTGTCGACCACGCGGTCCCAGGGGTGCGCGAACTCGAGCCCGAGATCCTCGACGACGAGCGGCCAGAACCAGTCCGGCTCCTGCCACGAGCGCTCGACGAGCGTCCCGTAGTCGGGGACGCCGGCCCGGCGGATCAGGCGCGTCACGTTCGCGTGCTCCAGGGTCTCCGCGTCGGGCCGCCAGACGATCGGAGCGCTCACGGCCGAAGCGTACGTCGAGCGCAGCTGGTTAGCGTCTGCTAACTTAGTGCTCGCTAACTTGAGCGATCGGAGGGGAACGCGATGAGGCAGCGGCTCGTGACCGCGGAGAACAAGCAGTGGTGGACGCTCGCGGCCGTGTCGGTCGGGCTGTTCATGATCATGCTCGACAACACGGTGGTGAACGTCGCGCTGCCGTCGATCAGGAGCTCGCTCGGCATGTCGCTGTCCGAGCTCGAGTGGGTGGTCGCCGGCTATGCGCTGACGTTTGCGGCGTTCATGCTGACCGGCGGGAAGCTCGCCGACCTGATGGGCCGCCGGCTCATCTTCATGGCCGGCCTCGTCGTGTTCACCGGCGCATCGCTGGCCTGCGGCCTCGCTCCGAACGGCGGGTTCCTGATCGGCGCGCGCGTCGTCCAGGGCCTCGGCGGCGCGATGATGAACCCGGCCACGCTGTCGATCATCACCGCCACGTTCCCGGCGCGGCAGCGCGGGACGGCGATCGGCATCTGGGCCGGCGTGTCGGCAATGGCGCTCGCGATCGGGCCGCTCGTCGGCGGTCTCCTGACCGAGCACGTCAACTGGAACTGGATCTTCTTCATCAACATCCCGATCGGGATCGTCGGCCTGCTCAGCGCCCCGCTGCTGATCGACGAGACACGCGACACCTCCAAGGAACAGCGTCCGGACGTGCCCGGCCTGGCGACATCGGCCATCGGTCTCTTCGCACTGACGTTCGCCTTCATCGAGGCCAACAGCTACGGCTGGACGTCGTGGCAGATCCTCGGAGCGTTCGCCATCGCGGCGGTCTCGCTCGGCGCGTTCGTCGTGCTCGAGCTGCGCCAGCGGCTCCCGATGCTGGAGCTCCGCCTTTTCCGGAACCGCACGTTCAGCGGCGCCAACGTGGCGATGCTGTTCGTCGGCCTCGCGATGTTCGGGACGTTCTTCTACGTCTCCCTGTACATGCAGAACGTGCTCGGCTTCTCGCCGGTGCAGACCGGAGCGTCGTTCCTGCCGATGACGATCCTGATCATCCTGATCGCACCGCTCGCGGGGCGCCTTTCCGACCGTTTCGGCTCGCGCTGGCTCGTCGGAGGCGGGATGACGCTGCTCGCGATCATGCTGCTCTACTACTCGACGCTCGGCGCCGGCGCGACGTTCTGGGCGATCCTGCCCGGGCTGCTCATCGGCGGCATCGGGATGGGCACGACGATGACCCCGACGACGGCGGCCGCCATGAGCGGCGTTCCGGTGGACAAGGCCGGCGTCGGGTCGGCCGTCCTCAACTCGATGCGCCAGGTCGGCGGGTCGCTCGGGATCGCGGTGATGGGCGCGATCGTCGCCTCGGGCGTGAGCTCGGCGCTCGCCTCGGGGAGCACGCCGCAGGAGGCGTTCCTGAACGGGTTCCACGACGCGCTGCGCGTGGCCGCCCTGCTCGCCCTCGCCGGCGCCGTCGTCGCGACGGTCGCGATCCGCAAGGTCGAGCACAAGCATGCGACGGAGGCCGAGCCTGAGGTCGCGCCCGTGATCGAGGCCGCGTGACCCAGACGCGCCAGCGATTGACCGCCGGCGAACGCCGGCAGGCGGTGCTCGACACCGCCTGCCGGGTGTTCGCCGTTTCGAGCTACCGGGGCGCGACGACGGCCGAGATCGCCCGCGAGGCGGGCATCTCGGAGCCGATCCTGTACCGGCACTTCGGCTCGAAGCGGGATCTCTACGTCGCGTGCCTCGAGGAGGCTTGGGCGGACCTGCGCGAGCTCGCCGAGTCGGCGGTCGCCGCGAGCCCGGAGACCTGCCTCGGCGCGGTCGCGGACGCCTTCATGGCGAAGCGGGCGAAGATCCGCCTGATCGACCTCTGGATCCAGGGGCTGAACGAGGCGGGCGACGACCCCGTGATCGCCAAGGCGCTGCGGCGCCAGATCCGCGAGGTGCACGACTTCTTCACCGCGATGATCGTCGGCGGCCAGGCCCGCGGTGCGATCGCGGCCGACCGGGACCCGCGCGCCGAGGCCTGGATCTTCGTCGCGGGCGGCCTGCTCGCGACGATCGACCAGCGGCTGGGGGGCCTGCTCGGAAGCGATTTCGAGGCGGTCCGGCGCGAGCGCCGCCGCTGGATGCTCGCCTAGACAGAGCCGGTCCAAAAGGAAGAGCCCCGGCTGCGGCACCCGGGGCCCTTCCTGGTCAGGCGGTGCGCCTGCTTCGGGCGCCTCCGGTCAAACGGCTCTGCGGCCCAGACGTCCGATCCGGTTGGCGCGCCCTACTGGCGCTCCCCCTGCACGTCGACCTGGCGTCGGCTTCGGTGCAAGGTGGGCTCACTGTACGAGGTCTGAGAGCATCTGTCAAGTGCCTCGGTCAAGTGATATAACACTCGGCTAGTTGACTGGTGTCCTTCGTGTTTATGCCCCTTTTGAGGGATGGCCAAAAGGGGGGATTGCAGCCGAGTCAAGTATCGGTGAGAGTGGGTTCTCCGGATACAACGGCCTTCGCCCATGACAACTAAGCCGACCGTCACCGCTCGTACAGGCTCGCCCCGCGTCCCGCGGCTCGGCGAGCGGCTGCGCCAGCTCCGGATCGGCGCAGGGTTGACGCAGGGCCAGCTCGCCGGCGACCGGTTCTCCAAGGAGTACATCTCGCAGATCGAGCGCGGCAAGACGCGCCCGACCTCCGAGACGATCGCGTGGCTCGCGCTCCGTCTCGGCGTCGACCAGACCTTCCTCGAGAGCGGCGTGTCCGCGGACGAGCGTGCGCGCGCCGAGACGATCCTCGCCCGCGCCGACGCGCTGCTCGACGAGCGCCGCGCCGACGAGGCGCTGGCCGAGTACGGCAAGGCGCTGCCCGCCGTGCTCGGCACGGGCGCGGTCGAGCTGCACGTCCGCGCGCTGAACGGCGAGGGCATCGCGCTCGCGCAGACCGGCGACGTGAAGGCGGGCCTCGAGCGGCTCGCCGAAGCGCGCACGATCGTCGAGCGCCCCGAGTTCTCCGATGTCGACCGCGCCGAGGTGCTCTACCGGATCGGCGTCTGCCGGTGCCTGCTCCAGAGCATCGCAACGGCTGTCGCCCTCTTCGACGAGGCGCTCGCGCTCGCCGAGCGCTCGGGCATGCCGTGCGACCAGCTTCGCCTCGGGATCTTCGCGTGGCGCTCGCGGTGCTACCGGCGGCAGCGCGACTTCGAGGCGGCGCGCGAGGACGTCGAGCGCGCGCTCGAGCTCGCCGACGCCATGCAGGACAGCCGCGCGCTCGGGCAGGCCTACTTCCAGGCCTCGGTCCTCGCGGAGCGCGACGGCCACTGGGTGCTCGCCCGTACGTACGCCGAGAAGGCGAAGGCGCAGTACGAGGACCTGGCCGACCGCCAGAACGTCGGCCGCCTCCTGAACAACCTCGGCGGGCTCGACTTCCTGCTCGGTAAGCCGGAGAAGGCGGTCGAGCACCTGAAGAACGCGTTCTCGGTCGCGCTCGAAGTCGGTCACGACGAGGACGCCGCCAAGGCGGTCTCCTCGCTCGCGCAGGTCCACCTGCGCACCGGCGACGCCGTGCGCGCCGAGGAGCAGGCCCGGCACGCGCTGCAGATCATCGGCGAGCGCGAGGACATGCTCGACGAGGCCGGCAACGTCCAGCTCGTCCTCGGGCGTGCGCTGCTCGACCAGGGCCGGCTCGACGAGGCGCAGTCGGCGCTCGACCGCGCCGAGGATCTTCTCTCCCAGCTCTCGTCCGCGTCCCACCGGGCCGCGGCATGGATCGCACAGGGCGACCTGGCGACGAAGAGGGGCGACGAACGGAGGGCGGCAGTGCTCTATCGCCGCGCCGCCGAGGCGCTCCAGGACTTCCGGTTCTGAGGAAGGAGGTGTTTTCTGTGGCAACCAAGCTGGCCTTGCTGCTCCGCCGTCGTAGCACGATCGTGCTCGCGCTGACGGTGGTCGCCGCTGTGGTTGGAGCCGTCCATGCGACGGGCATCCATCCCGGTGGCCTCGGCTTCTGGGACGGGCCAGCGTAGAAGTTGAGGCCCTCCCATCCCGATGTCGTGCCAGTGGGGAGCCGGCAAACGACATCAGCCAGGGCAGCCGCCCGCCGGACCCGCGCCAGTGGCGCGCCGCAAGCAGGGCGATGCTCCTTCTTCTCGAGTGGTGACAGGCGGTGCGCGCCGTCAGTAGCCGCGCTCGAGCGAGCCGACGCGCTCGATCACGACAGCGGGGATCCGCGCGCGTGGCGACAGCCGCAGGCACATCCGGACGACCTCGGCGCAGTCCTCCGGGCGGATCATCTCGTCCGCCTCGAGGCCCGACCACTCGGCCATCGGGGTGTCCACGAACCCCGGGCACAGCGCGATCGCCCGTACGCCGTCGCCGTCGAGCTCGGCGTTCAGCGACCGCGTCAGTGCGATCACCGCCGCCTTCGTCGCCCCGTAGACGGTGAGCCCGGGCGTCGCGGTCGTCCCGGCGATCGAGGCGAGATTGACGATCCAGCCCTGGCTCTCCTTCAGCAGCGGGATCGCCTCGCGCGTCACGAGCAGCAGGCCGCGCAGGTTCACGCCGAGCTGGAGGTCGACGTGCTTGGTCACGAGTGAGTCGACGCGGCCGCCGATCCCGATCCCACCGGAGTTGACGAGCACGTCGAGCCCACCGAACCGCTCGCGGTGCTCGGCGACGATGCGCATGCAGTCGTCCTCGTCCGCCAGGTTGGCCTGGATGCCGAGCGCACCGAGCTCCGCCGCGGCCGCCTCGACCTTCTCGAGCGTGCGCGACGCGACCGTCAGCTCGAACCCCTCGTCGCGGAGCATGCGCGCGATCGCGAGGCCGATGCCCGACGAGCCGCCGGTGACGAGTGCGCTCCGCACCGGCCGCCGACCCTAAAGGAAAAGGCGCCGGCGGTGCGAAACAGCAGACGTACGTCGTTCCTCTCCCCCTCGCGGCGGCGGCCTCCCCCGGCCGCCGCCGCTCGTTCCTCCGGCTCTACAGTCCAGGGGCGATGAAGCTCACGGACCTGGCGACCGCCGGCGGCTGTGCGGCGAAGTACTCGGCGGCGCGGCTCGAGGAGCTCCTCCGCGGCTTCGTCCCGGCCGAGGCGGAGAACCTGCTCGTCGGGCTCGATCCGAGCGACGACGCGGCGGTCTACCGGCTGGACGACGAGCGGGCGCTCGTCTTCACCATCGACTTCTTCCCGCCGATCGTCGACAACCCGGGCGACTTCGGCGCGATCGCAGCGACCAACGCGCTCAACGACGTCTTCGCGATGGGCGGGACGCCGCTGCTCGCCCTCTCGGTCGCGGCGCTGCCGGAGGAGCTTCCGCTCGAAACGGTGCGGGCGATCCTCGACGGCGCCGACGAGCAGGTGCGCGCCGCCGGTGCGATCCTCGCCGGGGGTCACACGATCCGCGACGCCGAGCCGAAGTACGGGCTCGCCGTCGTCGGCACGGTCAGCCCGACGGGCATCTGGACGAAAGCCGGCGCGCAGCCCGGGGACGCCCTCTACCTGACGAAGCCGCTCGGCACTGCGCTCGTCCTGGGCGGTGCGCGGCGCGGCCTCGCGGCCCTCGACGAGGTGATCGGGTGGATGCGGACGCTCAATGCCGCAGCCGCCGATGTCGTTCGCCGCCTCGAGCCGAATGCCGTCACCGACGTGACCGGGTTCGGCCTCGCCGGTCACGCGAGGGAGCTCGCCGAGCGGAGCGGCGTCCGCGTCCGGCTCGACGCGGCACGTCTGCCCGCGCTTCCTGGCGCGCTGGAGTCGGCGCGCGCCGGGGTGTCGACCGCAGGGACGCGCGCGAATCGCGAGTTCGCGCCGGTCGAGCTCGGCGACGTCCCGGCCGAGGCCGTCGAGCTCGCCTACGACCCGCAGACTGCGGGCGGCCTGCTCGTTGCGCTGCCGGCCGATCGCGGCCTCTCGCTCGAGGCCGAGTTCGCCCGGGCCGGTCTCTTCCTCGCGCGTATCGGCGCGATCGAGCCGGGTGCCGGAGTGACTCTCGTCTGACCCGGAACGACGCCGAGATACAGTGACGGCATGAGCGTCGGCGCGGAGTCGCTTCGTCGTGCGCGCAGCTTCGCCCTCTCGGACACCGCGTTCCGCCGATTGGCACTCGCGAACGTCCTGATGCTCGTGGTGATCGTCGCCACGGGCGCAACGGTCCGCCTTACCGGGTCCGGGCTCGGCTGCGAGCACTGGCCGGGCTGCGAGCCGCATCACTTCGAGCCGAAGAGCTTCCACAGCTACATCGAGTTCGGGAACCGTGTGGTGGCGTTCTTCACGATCCTGGTCACGCTCGCCACCGCGATCGGCGCCTGGCTCGCGAGCGTCTCGCGCGCTGTGCGCTGGGTGGCGGTGGTGATCTTCCTCGGCACTCTCGCCCAGGCGCCGCTCGGCGCGATCACGATCCACTACCACCTGAATCCGTGGCTCGTGATCTCGCACTTCCTGCTCTCGATCGTCGTGCTGACGCTCGCGGTCTCGGTCGCGGTCGAGGTGTGGCCGCGCTCCCTGGACGTGGTGCCGCAGTGGGTCCGTGCCGGCGCTCTACTCGTCTGGGGCTCGTTGTGCATGCTCATCGTCAGCGGCACGCTCGCGACGGCTGCGGGTCCGCACCCCGGCAGCACCGTCGTCCGCCGTCTGTGGTCGTTCTACCCCGCCGTCTACTGGCACGTTCGCGCGACCGCGGTCTTCGGTGTGTCGTTCGCCGTGCTGCTCACCTGGCTCGTGCGCGCGCACAGCCGTCACGTGCGCGGCGCGCTCTTCGTTCTCGGCCTGCTCGCCGTGCAGATGACGATCGGCGAGATCCAGTACCGCACGCAGCTTCCGTGGTGGCTCGTGCTCGTCCACGTGACTGTCGCGACGACGCTCTGGGCGGTGGCGACCGCATTCGTGTACTCGCTGTGGCGTCCCGTGCGACGCACGTAGGATGGGTCGATGACGGAGGAGCTCCGGATCGAAGAGCGGCCGCGGCTGGACCACCCGGTCCTCGTAGCGGCGTTCCGCGGCTGGAACGACGGCGGGCAGGGCGCGTCGCTCGCCGGTGCGTTCCTCGCGCGCGCGTGGGCCGCCCGCCGCTTTGCGGAGATCGATCCCGAGGGCTTCTACGACTTCCAGGTCACACGGCCGACCGTGTCGCTGACGAACGGCGAGACGCGTCGCATCGAGTGGCCCGAGAACCAGTTCCTGTTCGCGCCGCTGCCCGGAGCCGGCCGCGACGCGATCATCCTGCTCGGTGTCGAGCCGAACGTCCGCTGGCGCGCGTTCACCGGGCTCGTCACCGATGTCGCGCAGCAGTTCGACGTCGAGCTCGTGATCACGCTCGGCTCGCTCCTCGCCGACGTGCCGCACACGCGCCCGTCTCCGGTGACGGGGAGCGCGACCGACCCGGCGCTGATCGAGCAGCTCGGCCTGCAGGCGTCGCGCTACGAAGGGCCGACCGGGATCGTCGGCGTGCTCCACGACGCGTGCGCCCGCGCCGGTCTGCCTTCCGCCAGTCTGTGGGCGGCCGTCCCGCACTACGTCTCACTCACTCCGTCGCCGCGCGCCGCCAAGGCGCTGGTCGAGCGGCTGGTCGACCTCCTGCATGCCGACATCGAGACCGGGGAGCTCGACGAGGCGGCGGATGCCTATGCCCAGCAGGTCAGCGAGGCGGTCGCGGCCGACGACGAGACGGCGTCGTACGTCGAAGGGCTCGAGCGGCGCGTCGACGAGCTGGCGGCCGAGGACGACCTCCCGTCGGGTGACGCGCTCGCGGCCGAGCTCGCACGCTTCCTGCGCGAGCGCGAGAACGGCATCGGCGGCGACGACGTCGCCCGCGACCAGTAAGTAAGCCGCCTACCCGAACGTGAAGGAGTAGCCCTTCACGCCCGGCGAGAAGCGGAGCTCGAGCGTTGCGTCCTGCACGCTCTGCGCCGAGCGCACGGTGTAGAGGCGGTAGGCGTTCACGTGGATCGTCTCGAGCGGCTTGCCGTCGACCAGCGCGGTGACCGTCCCGCGTCCGCCGAGGACGACGTACACGTCCTTGGCGTGGAAGTGCAGCCGCAGGAACGCGCCCGGCCCGGCGACGACCTGCTGCGGGCCGATGTTCCATGAGCCGCCGTACGTCAGCTCG
Organism: Gaiellaceae bacterium; assembly: GCA_035518115.1. Taxonomy (GTDB): domain Bacteria; phylum Actinomycetota; class Thermoleophilia; order Gaiellales; family Gaiellaceae; genus PALSA-600. Next base: position 18,324 of record DATIXY010000043.1, read on the forward strand.
TCCTGTGGAAGTGCGAGCGAGGCCCGATAGACGGCCATCCGCCCGGGCTGCAGCTGCGAGCCGACGTAGTTCTCGATGCGCGCCGACCCGAGGTAGGTCTCGGGTGTCGCGAGCTCCGTCGGCGTGAGGTCCGGAACCAGGTGGGCGGTCGCGCCGCCGTCGCCGAGCAGCCGCCGGATCAGATCCTCGGTGGTCGAGTACTCGCCCTCGCCGAAGTGCGTGTGCCGCACGTGCCCGGTGCGATCGATCAGGTACTCCGCCGGCCAGTACTGGTTGTCGTAGTTGTCCCACGTCTTGTAGTCGTTGTCCTGCATCACGGGATACGTGATCCCGAGGCGCTTGACGGCCGCGCGGACGTTCGACGTGACGTGCTCGAACGCGAACTCCGGCGTGTGGACGCCGATGATCACGAGGCCCTTCGAGTGGTACGCCGAATACCACGCCTTCAGGTGCGGCAGCGTCCGCAGGCAGTTGATGCAGGAGTACGTCCAGAAGTCGATCAGGACGACCTTGCCGTGGAGCTGCGAGAGCGTGAGCGGAGGGCTGTTGATCCACGCGCCGCCCGCTTGCAGTGGGGGTGCGACGCCGTAGTCGGGGAGGCCGGACGTGGTCTTCGCCGCCGCAAGAGCCGTACCGCCGCCGCGGATCTTCGCCAGCTCGTGCTTCGCGGTCGAGTTGTTCTCGATCTTGCCCTGGAAGAAGCTCGTGTAGCCCGGGGTCAGCTGTGCGAGGTGGTCGTCGAGGTGGAAGACGAGCCCGAGCGCGACGGCCGCGATCAGCGCGCCCGACACCATGCGGACCGACGCAGCGTGCCGGCGCAGCGACGCAGCGGCCTCGCGGCCGCCGAACGCGATCGCAAGCATGGGCACGGCCGCTCCGAGCGCGTAGGCGAGGGTCAGAACGATCGCGCGGACACCGACCTCGTTCTTGGCGGCGACGACGCTGATCGTCGCCAGGACCGGGCCGGCGCACGGGACGAAGACGAGCCCGAGCGTCGCGCCGAACACGAACCCGCCGCCGACGTTGCGTGGACGGAGCCGTGAGAAGGCGCTGAGCGGACGCTCGACGAGCACCGCGACGCGCGGCACGAAGAGGGTCGCAGCGGTGACGAAGAGCAGCACGATCGCGAGGTTGCGGAGAAAGTCCTGCGGCAGCCCGAGCCGCGAGAGGATCCACGACGCGAAGAGCGTGAAGACGGTGAAGCTGGCGACCAGCCCGGCCACGATCCGAAGGGGGTGCCGTCCCGACGCCCCTCCGGCGAGGAGGATCGGAAGCACCGGCAGCACGCAGGGCGAGATCGCGGTGACGATGCCCGCGACGAAGCCGATGCCGAGGAGGACGACCATTCCGGGTTTACCGACTCTTCTAGCGGGAGTTCGTTACCCGCTGCGCGAACGGTTTGTTACGGCCTGCCCGTGTCCTCCCGGGACGACGGGCCCGGCGCTCGTCGTTTCTACCGCAATGAGCGCTCGTCGAGCATCCGCCTGGACCGCCGTTGCGATCGCCGGGCTGGCGTGGTCGGGCTCCGCGCGCGCGGATGTCGTCAGGCTCCCGCCGATCGCGTCCGACTTCCGGGCGCGCCTTGCGGGGACCGGCGACGGTGCGGTTCGGGCCAAGGTCGTCGACGGCGACCGGCAGCTGTGGCTGCGGGCCGACCGCGGCGCGACCGTGTCGGTCGCAGGAGCCGAGGGGGAGCCGCTGCTCCGGTTCGACCGCCGCGGCGTGTTCGTGAACGTGCGGTCGCTGACCGCCGTCGCCGACCGCGTCGGCAGCGTCCACCGGCGGGTGGCGCTCGATCCCGGCGCACCGCCGTCGTGGCTCCGCCTCACCGCCGGGCATGCCTTCCTCTGGCACGACCACCGCCTCCACGCGCTCGAGCCGCTCGCGCAGGGACGCGGCGCCGGGGTCGTCGGCCGCTGGGGGATCCCGATCCGGATCGACGGCCGGCAGAGCGCGGTGCGGGGCGATCTCGTCTACGAGCCCGCCGGCCCGGTGTGGCCCTGGGTTCTCATCGCGGTAGTGCTCGCCGCGGCGGTGTGGCTCGGTCTCGCCCTGGCGCGGTCGCCGGCGCACGGCGCGACGATCGGCGCGGCGCTCGCGGTGACGGTCGTCGCCTGCACGCTGCGGATCGGGCGGGAGCTCTACGGCCGTCCCACGGTGGCCGGCGCCGCCTACGCCGGGATCGGGGTGACGACGGCGCTCGGCATTCTGCTGCTCTGGGCCCTGCTCCAGGGGAACCGCGACATCCGCGTGTTCGCGGCCCTGTTCGCCGGGCTCGCCGCGCTCTTCGAAGGGCTCGTGATGTTCAGGGTGCTGACGCACTCGATCGCGCTCAGCGTGCTGCCGACGCCGCTCGCGAAGCTCGCCGTCGCGGTCGCCCTCGGGCTCGGCGCCGGGCTGGTGGGGATCGTGCTGCGCGGGCTCCCGGAGGCGGAACCGGCGGTGTCGGCGGCGGCTCTCGCAGCCCGCCGGTAGGACGCTACGCGGCGTCCTCGGTGGCGACCGTCGCCGGCTCTGCCGGGGGCACCGCGTCGAGCGGCGGTGACGTCGCCTCGGCGTCGGCCGGCTTCCGCCCTCGCCGACGGCGGCGCTTGCGCGGGGCCGGCTGGTCGCCGTTCGCGTCGGCCGGTGCCGCCGGTTGCTGCTCGCTCTCGGCGGCGTTCGGCTCGGCGGTCGCGGCCTGCGTCTCGGCGGCGTCCGTGGGCTTCTTCTTGCGGCGTCTCCGGCGGCGTGTCCTCGTCGGGCCGGTCTTCGGCTGGGGCAGGCTTTCCGCGATCCAGCCCGCCACTTCCTGGATCGTGCCGAGCCGCTCACGAGCGGCCTCGAGGAGCTGCGTCGCGCGCGGCGTGTAGCCCTCCGCGGATGCGAGCAGCGCCGCGGCAACCTCCTTCGGCATCTCGAGCGCCGCGTTGACGAGCTTCGCGGCGTTCTCCTCGTGCCGGTGGCCGCGCGAGTTGGCCAGCGCGCCGAGAAGCCGCTTGGCATCCGGGTACTCCTGCGACGCCTTGCGGTCGAGCTGCTTGCGCACGGCTTTCGAGAGGCGCCACGTCCAGCGCGCAAGGATCTGGTCCGGCGCATCCGGCTTGTCCTCCGCGACCGCGCGCAGCAGGGTGCGCACTCCGGCGGCGCGGTCCTTCTCCCAGGGCGGCGCCAGCGTGACGAGCGTGACGAGATCGTCGAAGTCGGCGCGCTCGACGCGCATCGAGACGCGGTCGGCGAGTGCGATCAGGCGCAGGCGCCGGTTCGGGTTCTGCGCGGCTGCGGTCGAGAGGAACGTCTCCATCGCGCGCTTCGACGCGCCGCGCTGGGTGAGCTTCTCGACGAACGCCGCGCGCTCGTCGAAGCGCAGCTGGCGCCCTGCGATCTCACCCCAGAACTCCTGCTCGTCCTCGTCCAGGAACTTCGGGTCGACGCGCTGCCATTCGCGTGCGATCACCATGCGGCGCCGCAGCACGTCGGGCGTGACCGGAACGAGCCAGGCGGCCGGTGTGAGCTTGCGGCGTGCGCGGCGCTGCACGCGCCGGCGCGGCGCCGGCGTCACCCGTGCGCCCTCGCGGTAGAAGTCTGCGCCGAGCAGCGAGTGCAGGGACACGACGCGGTCGTTGTGCGTCGCCGCCTTCGGCGTGAAGTCCACGACGATGCCCGCCTCCTTGCGCGGGTGGATTCGCATGATGCGGCCGATGCGCTGCTGGTAGACGCGCTTCGACGCGGTCGGCGCGAGGTGCATCACGACGGTCGCGCGCGGTGAGTTCCAGCCCTCGGCCAGCAGCATCGCGTTGATCAGGACGTCGATCTCCGCGCGCTCGTACGCGGCGAGGATCTCGGCCAGCTTCACCGGCGGCGTGCGCCCGGAGACGGCTTCGGCCTTGATGCCGGCGGCACGGAACGCGGTCGCGAGGTTGTAAGCGTGGTCGACGCCCGCCGCGTAGACGATGCCCGGCGTGTCGTCGAAGCGCTCGCGGTACAGCGTCGCGGCCGCCATGTTGAGCGCCTCGTGGTCGAGCGCCTGCGCCAGCGCGCGCTCCTCGAAGTCGCCGCCGACGATCGGCACCTGATTGATCGCCGCGACCGGGGGGACGCGCAGGCAGCGCAGCGGCGCGATCAGGCCTCGACGCGCGGCGTCCGCGAGCGGCAGGTCGTCGACGGACGCCGGGAAGACGTCGGACACCTGCTTCGCGATCAGCTCCTCGGTCGCCGTCATGCCGACGTAGATCGGGCCGTCGAGGCTCCGGATCGCGGCCGACGTCTTCTCGCCGAGCGCGGTGTGCGCCTCGTCGCAGATCACGAGCTGGTACGCGGAACGGTCGATCTCGTCGACGTGGCGCGCGAACCACGCGTACGTCTGGATCGTGATCGGGTTCGGGACGCGCGGCGCCGTCTGCCCAGTCAGCACCGCCTCGGTCAGGCGCTCTCCGTAGCCGTGCTCCTTGAGCTCGCGCCTGAACTGGTCGACGAGCAGGCGGCGGTGGGTGAGGATCAGGACGCCCTCGGTGCGAGCCGCCTCGACGAAGCCGGCTGCAGCGATCGTCTTGCCCGACGCGGTCGGATGGCGGAACCGGTAGCGGCGGACGGCGCCCGGGTCGGTGACCGGCTCGGGCTCGTCATCGAGCTCGTCCGTCGCAAGCTGGAGCTCGTCCTCGGGCTCGTCGTCCTCGTCGACCGAGGCCTCCTCCAGCGCGTGCCCGTTTCCGTTGCCGTTGCCGTTGCCGTTCGCTTCGGCCTTCTGCGTCGCGGCGATCAGCTCGGTGAGCATGCCGGCGAGCGCGTCCACCTGATGGCGGCGCAGCTCGGTCCCGGAGCTGAGCTGTGGCGGGCGCTCGGAGAGCACCCGCTCGAGGCCGAGCAGCAGTGCGTAGCGCACCTTCCACTCGGTCGACGGTGCGGGGGCGCCGGCGTCCATCTCGGCCATGGCGTCGTCCAACGCCCGTCGACGGGCGGTGCCGGCCGCGAGGACGACTTCGGGGTCCTCGTCGGGCCGCAGGAAGGGCTCGCCTGCCCAGGACTCTGCGCGGAGGGCGTCAGCTCGCTTTGCGGCTACGCCGTCCGACTCTGTCGGAGAATGCGTGGTGGTCTGGTGCAATGCCTGCGGCACACCTCCTGTGCCGCCTCCTCAAAGGATCGCGCCCGCGACGATCGGACTTCCCGCGTTGCGCAGAGCTCACAATAGCCGATCCGTCGGCGGATCGCGCGCCCAGGCGAGATCATGCGCCGTCGATGTTCCGCGGGACAGCCCCGTATTACGCGCGATACCGGCCCGCCTACCCCGACGAGCTGCTCGAGCAGCTTTGCGCGGCCGTCGGCCTCGACGGGTCGGGCCGGCTGCTCGACCTCGGCTGCGGGCCGGGGACGATCGCGGTTCCGCTGGCGGCGCGGGTCGCGGAGGTGCTCGCAGTCGACAGCGAGCCGGAGATGCTCGACGAGCTCCGCCGCCGCGCCCCGCCGAACGTCGTCGCGCTCGAGGCGAATGCGGAGGAGGTCGATCCGGCGTGGGGGAGGTTCCGGCTCGCGACGATCGGCCGAGCGCTCCACTGGTTCGACGGCGAGCGCGTGCTCGAACGGCTCGCGGTCGTCACGCCGTCGGTCGCCCTGCTCGGCGACTCGCTCGACGAGAGCGAAGCGCTGTGCGCCGTCCTCGACATTGCACGCGAGCTGCTCGGCGACCGCCCGCCGATGCTCGCGCCCGGGATCCGGTACGAGCAGGCGCTCGCCGACTCCCCGTTCTCGGCCGTCGAGGAGCTCTGGTCGATGGTCGACCGGACGTGGACTGTCGACCAGCTGATCGGCTTCGCGTACTCGACGTCATTCGCCTCGCCGCTTCGCGTCGGCGATCGCCGCGAGGAGTTCGAGTCGACGATGCGCAGCCGCCTCCGGCCGCACTACCGCGAGCGCCTCCGCGTCTCCGCGCTGCTCGGGCGCCGTCGATGACCGACTGGGCGGAGATTGCGCGCGAGAAGCAGGCGCGGTACGAGATCTCTCACGGCGAGCTCGACGAGCGCGCGGTCGTGCGGCTCGGGAACGCCGCCTACGCGGCCGGTCTCGCGCTGCTGATGGACGGCTCGCCTGCGGCGTCCGAGTGGCTGCTCCGCGCGGCGCAGCGCTGGCGTGCGAGCTGGGATCTCGGGGCAGGCATCGACGCGTGGGGCCGGCCGGCCGGCGCGGTCAAGGCCGCTCTCCTCGCGGGCGACGACGCGATCGTCGACGAGCTTGCCGGGTGGACGCTTGCGCTCGGAGCGGCCGACAGTCCGTCCCCGGTCGGCCGCTACGCCGCCGTGCTGGCGCTGCTCGCGTCGCGGCGCGACGGCGAGGCGGCGAAGCTGGCCGACACCCTCCGCGAGCGCGGCGACTTCCCGCGTGACGTCGGCGACGCGCTCGCCGCGATCGCCGTCCGCGACGAGCGCGGCGCGAGCCGTGCCGTCGACTCGGTCGTGCGCTCGTTCGAGGAGCGGCAGGACTACCTCGAGGATGTCGCGGTCGCGGACACCGCCCTCGTGCTCGGCGAGCTTGCGCGCCGCCACGGGCTCGCGTGCGAGCTGCCCGCTTCGCCCGTGCTACCCCTTGCTAGTCGGTCTCGGCCCGCTCGATCGCAGGGTGGAACGCGATCGTGATCGACTGCAGCGGCTGCGAGTCGTCCTCGAGGTCGGTGAGCTTCTCGATCAGCTCGTCGAGCAGGCCGCGCACGGTCTCGGCATCGAGCTTCGTGTGCACCTGGGCGCTCCGGAACTCGCCCTTCGCGGCGTACAGGTCGAAACCGCGCTGGACCTCGTGGAGCTGGGCGGACTGGAGCTCGCTCGCCAGCCCGGCGGCGCGGATCTCTGGGCCGACCTTCAGGTGCTTGGCGACGGGCCGGTAGGGCTTCTCGCGCCCGCCTGCGGGCGCCCGCTCGATCAGGCCTGCGCGGTGAAGCATCCGGACGTGGAAGTGCAGATGGCCCGGGTCGACGGAGAGCCGCTCCGCGAGATCGCGGTTCGTGAGCGGGCGGTCCGAGTCGCCCAGCACCTGGAGCACCTTCAGCCGCAGCGGGTGCCCGAGCGCCTTCAGCTGCTCGGGGCGGTCGATGTCGAGGACGTCCCTGGGCCCGGCTTCGGGCTCGACCGACTGCTTCATCCGTCTATCTTCGCCGCCGCCGCCGCATCTGACCAGACCTCCACCGGCACGGGGGCGACCCGGAGGAGGCTCGCGGGCACCTCGCGCGAGATCTCACCGCCGAACGCCTTGGCCACGGCGTCCGCCTTGCCCGCGCCGGCCACGTGCACGACGATCCGGTGCGCCGACAGGAGCGTCGGCAGGGTCATCGTCACCCGGTCGACCCACGGCTCGAGCCCGGCGGGGCCGCTGGTGGCACGGTGGTTCTCGACGGCCAGCTGCGGTGAGCCCGGGAACAGCGACGCGACGTGCCCGTCTGAGCCCAACCCGAGCAGCAGCAGGTCGAGCTCGGCGCCGTCGAGCGCGTGGTCGAGCTCGCCGGCGGCGTCGGCCGGCTGGAGCTCGCCGCGGATCCGGTGCACGGCGTGCGGTGGACGCTCGAGCAGGTCGAGGAGGTTCTGCTTCGCGACCAGGTAGTTCGAGCGCTCGTCGTCGGGCCGCACGCAGCGCTCGTCGCCCCACCAGACGGTGACGCGGCCCCAGTCGGGCGCCGTCGCCGCAGCACGGCGGTAGGCGGGCCCCGGCGTCGTGCCGCCCGCGAGCACGATCGACCCTCCGGCGCGCGCCTGCTCTGCGATCAGGTCTCCGACCTTCTCAACGTGGTCTTCGGTTACGTGCAGGTCAACGTTCGAGGCCGCGATCTGCGAAGCGTATGTAACCCGCATGGAACGCGGCGAGCATGTACACGCTCGCCAGCCCGGCCCACTCGCCGTACGGAGCCAGCAGCTCGTCGGTCTCCTCGGGCTCGGCGCGGCGCCCGCGCAGGAGCGAAACGAGCTTCACGAGGCCGAGGTCGCGCGCGAGCCCACGTTCGTAGCGGCCGAGACCCTGCAGGCAGATGACGCCCACCGACCAGGGGCCGAGCCCCGGTTCGCGCTCGAGCCGTCGCGCGACCTGCTCGGTGGGCTGACGCTTGAGCGCCTCGAGGTCGAGGGTGCGGCAGAGCCGCACGAGCGTCGATGCCCGCCGTCCGCCAAGCCCGAGCCGCGTGAGCTCGGCGGGCGACCGGCGTGCCAGCTCCTGGGCCGACGGCGCTGCATAGAGGCGGTCGTGCCGGCGGGCCGCCGAGCGGATCACGTTCGCCTCGATCTGACGGGCGCGCCGGGCCTGGATCAGCTGTCCGGAGACCGCGCGCAGGAGGGAGTGCGCGACGGTTGCGGTCCGGAGCGGGCGCAGGCCGCGCAGGCGGTGGGTCGCCTCGCCGATCAGCGGGTCGTGCGCGAATCTGCGGAGGAGCTCTGAGTGGTCGTCGTCGACCCCCAGCACGAAGCGCACGTGATCGACTCCGGCGTCGCTCTGCGCGCGAACGGCGATCGCGCCGTCCGGCCGCTGGGTCGCGAGGACGCGCTCGAGGCGGTCATCGACGGCGATCGTGGCGTCGTAGACGCCGCCGCGTACGACCCGAGTCGGGTCGCTCGCAAGCCTGCCGGAGAGCCGCAGCGAGTAGGGGCCCCGCGGCCGGAGCTCGGTCTCGACAGCCACGGGGCGATCGTACGCACCGGACCCGAGTACCCTCGCGCGGATGGTCCAGCGCCTCGCCTCGAGGACGTCGCTGCGCAGCCGCGAGCAGAAGCTGCACCTCTTCTTCGAGCTGCTCCGGCCCGGCCCGGAGACGACGATCCTGGACGTCGGCGTTACGAACGCGCCATTCGGCGGCGGCTCGACCGACAACTTCTTCGAGGCGCGGTACCCGTGGCCGTGGCAGATCACCGCGGTCGGCGACACCGAGCTCGACCGGTTCGAGGCGGCGTTCCCGGCAGTTCGCGCGGTCCGTGCCGACGGGCGCGCGCTGCCGTTCGCGGATCACACGTTCGACATCGCCTTCTCGAACGCGGTCGTCGAGCACGTCGACGGAGGCCGGGACGCACAGCGGCGCTTCGTGCACGAGCTCGCCCGCGTCGCGCGGCACGTGTTCGTGACCACTCCGAACCGCTTCTTCCCGATCGAGGTGCACACGCTCCTGCCGTTCGCGCACTGGCTGCCGCAGCCGCTGCGCGACCAGGCGGTGCGGGCGCGGGGGTTCGACGCGACGCTCGACCTGCTCGGCCCGCGCGACCTCGCTTCGCTGTTTCCTTACAGCGTCCGTGTACTCAACCGCGGGATGACGCTGATCGCGGTCGGCCCTCGGTGAGCATCCGCCGCCCGGTCTGGGTCCTGCATGTCCTGATCGTCGGCCTGGCGCTGCACAACCTCGTTGCGGCACAGCTGTGGCGGGCCGGGGTTCGCGGGGCGACGCTGTCCGCGCTGTCGGCGTGGAAGGACGTGCTGCTCGCGGCCGCGCTCGTCGCCGTGTACGCCGGCCTGCGCCACCGGCCGTTCCGGCCGACCGTGTGCGACTGGCTCGCGCTCGCATTCGCCGGGGTAGTCGTTCTCTACGGATTGATCCCGCAGTCGGTGCTCGGCGGGACCGCGACGCACTCGGGCGTCGTCTACGCCGCGCGTCACGATCTCTTGCCCGTCGAGGCGTACCTGCTCGGCCGCGGGCTCGCGCTCACCGTCAAGGAGGAGCGGTCGCTCGTGCGCACGCTGCTCTGGACGGCGGGCATCGTCGCGGCGTTCGGCCTCGTCGACGTCTATCTCGTGCCGCTGTCGTTCTGGAGGAAGGTCGGGGGCTGGTACGAGCACCAGCTCGGGCTCGTCTACCGCGGGCTCAGCTTTCTCCCCGAGAACTTCGTCTACAACCAGGGCAACAACGTCGTCTTCCGGCGGCTGACGTCCACGTTCCTTTCGCCGCTCGCGACCGCGTACCTGCTCGTGATCGCGCTCCTGCTGATGACGCTGCGCAGGCGAGCATCGGTGCTGCTCGCGCTGCTCCTCTTCGCCGCGCTGCTGTGGACGCACACGCGTGCCGCGCTCGCCGCTCTCATCGTCGGGCTCCTGCTGCTCGCGCTTCTGCGCCGCGCACTCGCTCCCGCGCTGCTGGCGGTGCTGGTCGCCGTGGTCGGCGTCGCGTTCGTGAAGGGCTATCCGCACTTCGGGCCGCGGACGCACTTCACGGCGTCGGAGCTGCGCTACCAGGAGCACCACGCGCAGACCGCGCCGCAGGTATCGCACGACGCGACCAGCGCCAACGAGGCGTCGACGCGCGAGCACCTGCAGAGCCTGCGCGAGGGCCTGCGGACCGTCATCCACCATCCGTGGGGGTTCGGGCTCGGCAATGCCGGCGTGACGGCGGAGCGGACCGGGGCGAAGCTGAAGGCGGGCGAGTCGACCTACACCGAGCTCGGCGCCGAGACCGGCATTATCGGGGGCCTGTTGTTCGGGGTGTGGTCGCTCGTGCTCCTGTGGCGGCTGCTCGGCTCGCCTCCGCTGGCGGCGGCCTTCGCGGCGACGTTGTTCCTCGGGCTGCAGACCGACGTGATCGGCATCCCCTGGCTCGCGGTGGTCGTCTGGGCGCTCGCCGGGTCGGCCGCGTACCGCGACACAGGCCGCCTCCGAACGGCGGCGAGCTCGCCGTTCCTCACCTGACGGACTCCCAGCAACCTACGACACCGCCAGACGCTTGGCGTCGCCAGATGTGACAACTCTGCCATTTCTCGGCTCATGCCCTTGCGGCTTGCGCGGCCGTCCGTACCGTTGACGGGACGATGCGAATCACGATCGTCGAGGCGGTGCTGCTGGCAGTGGGGGCGGTCGCCGTGCTGGTGCTCTTCGTGCACCACTCCCGGCCGCAGGCGCGTACTGTCCTTCGCGCGAGCTGGGCGCTCACGCCCGGGGTCGTCAATCCGAACGTCACGCAGGCGACGCTGCGCGCGACCGTTTGCCGCAAGGGCTGGACCCGCACGGTGCGGCCGCCGACCTCGTACACGAACGCGCTGAAGCTGCAGCAGATGCGCGCGCGCGGCCTGCGCGGCCCGCCCTCGGCCTACCAGGAGGACCATCTGCTCAGCCTCGAGCTCGGGGGCAACCCGACCGACCCGCGCAACCTCTGGCCGGAGCCGTATCCGCGCGCGTCCGAGGTCGACCGGATCGAGAACGAGCTCAACGCTCGCCTCTGCTCCGGCGCGATCACGCTCGACGAGGCGCAGCGCACCGAGTCGGCGCTCAAGCACCGCGACGGGTGAGCCGGAGTGGCTTCACGGGAACTCAGCAGAAGCTCTTAGGGATCTCTGAGGGGAAGGTGGTGAGATCAGACCACGTTCTACTTGCGCTACATCCGTAACGAGCTGCTCCGGCGACGCGCGCGGACGATCCTGACCCTGCTCGGGCTCGGCGTCGGCGTCGGGCTGGTGATCGTGATCGCGAGCCTGTCGAAGGGGCTCGACAACGCCCAGAAGAAGACGCTCGACCCCCTCGCCGGGATCGGGACCGATCTCACGGTCACGCTGTCGCCGCAGCAGCAGACGTCGAGCTTCGGCGGCCCCGGCGGCGGCGGCGGCGGCGGGCAGGACCGCGACCTGATCGCCGCCAACCAGTCGGTGCTCACCGATCTCTCCAAGCTCGGGAAGCCGGGGCAGCACTTCGTGCACGACTTCTTCCTGCCCGGCTCGCAGCTCACGTTCCAGCAGAGCGCGGCCTCGCAGATCTCGTCGATCCCGGGCGTCGCCTCGGTCACGACCGGGCTCACGCTGCTGGCCGAGCATCAGCAGGGAATCGTCCCGAAGATCGTCGCGACGCTGAAGACCCAGCGCAAGACCTTCCAGATCCAGCGCAACATCCCGCGCCCGACGGCGGCCCAGTTCGCCGCGATGCAGGCGTGCTTCGCCAAGCTCCGCGGCTCGAGCTCGGGCAACGGCTCGAACGGCAGTAACGGCAACGGGTCGAGCGGCGGGAGCGGCTTGGGCGGCGGCAATGGCGGAGGCGGCGGCGGTGGGTTCGGCGGCGGCGGCGGCTTCGGCGGCGGTGCGAACCGCGCGGCGTTCGCGAAGTGCCTGCCCGCGAGCCTGCGCAGGCTGCGCACCCAGTTCACGACGCCGCAGCAGACGCTGCGCCAGGTGCTGAACCCGCCGCAGACCAACATCCAGACGACGCCGTACACGATCGGCGGCGTCGACCAGACCCATCCGACGCAGGGGCTCGTCACGACGGCGCAGGTCACGAAGGGCCGCTTCCTCTCGCCGGCCGGCGGCCACGAGGCGCTGGTTTCCGACTCGTATGCCGCGAAGCACTCGCTCAAGGTCGGCTCGAAGATCGACCTCAACGGCACGACGTTCGTCGTCGTCGGCATCGTGTCGCCGCCGCTCGGCGGGCAGACCGCCGACGTCTACCTGCCGCTCAAGCAGCTGCAGGCCCTCGCGGGCCAGAAGAATCTCGTGAACGTCGCGCTCGTGCGGGCCGACCAGAGCTCGCAGGTCGGCTCGGTGCAGAAGGCGATCCAGACCGCACTTCCGAACGCGCAGGTCGCAAGCTCGAAGCAGGTGGCGGACACGATCAGCGGCTCGCTGGTGAACGCGTCCAACCTGTCGCACGACCTCGGCTTCGCGGTCTCGGCGGTCGCGGCGCTCGCAGCCTTCCTGCTCGCCGCCCTCCTCGCCCTGTCGTCCGTCGGCAAGCGCGTGCGTGAGCTCGGCACGCTGAAGGCGCTCGGCTGGACGCAGGGCAAGGTCGTGCGGCAGATCGCGGGCGAGTCGCTGACCACCGGCGTCCTCGGTGGAATCGTCGGCGTCGCGCTCGGCCTGATCGGCATCCTGATCGTCGATGCCTGGGGCGAGAAGCTCACGGCGTCGTCGACCTCGGGCGGAGCGTCCGGCCTGATCGGCCAGCTCGCATCCGCCACCCAGCGCACGGCGTCGAGCACCGTTTCGCTGACCGCCCCAGTGGCCGTCTCCGTCCTCGTGATCGGCTTCGCTCTTGCCCTCCTCGGCGGGCTGATCGCGGGGACGGCGGGAGCCATGCGCGCCGCGCGGCTCCGCCCCGCCGACGCACTGAGGCAGGTCGAATGACCGAGCCGCAGTACAGGGTGACCGCGCTGGCGAAGTTCTTCCAGCGGGGCCCGACCACGGTGCGCGCGCTCGACGGCGTCGACCTCGAGATCGCGGCCGGTGAGCTCGTGGCGCTCGAGGGCCCGAGCGGCTCCGGCAAGACGACGTTGCTCCAGCTGCTCGGCGCGCTCGACCGGCCCAGCTCCGGCGACGTGATCTTCGAAGGGCGCGACCTGGTCAAGCTGCCCGATCACGAGCTCGCCTCGCTGCGGCTCCGATCCTTCGGCTTCGTCTTCCAGCAGTTCAACCTGATCCCGACGCTGACGGCCGTCGAGAACGTCGAGGCGAAGCTCGCGCCGACGGGTGTCGACGACATCGAGGGGCGGGCGCTGCGGATGCTCGAGGAAGTCGGGCTCGCCGAGCGTGCGAATCACCTGCCGATGCACATGTCGGGCGGCGAGCAGCAGCGCGTCGCGATCGCGCGCGCGTTGTCCGTCGAGCCGCGGGTCGTGCTCGCCGACGAGCCGACCGGGAACCTCGACACGAAGACCGGCGGCGAGATCATCGACTTGCTCGCCGGGCTCGCCGCCGAGCACGGCTCGACCGTGATCGTCGCGACGCACGATGTAACGCTCGCCGAGCGGGCGCCGCGGCGGTTGTCGATGCGCGACGGCCGGCTGGTCGGCGTCGTCGCGGCCGTCTGAACGCCGCTACTGCAGTGCCGTGAGGGCGCGGTCGAGCTCGGCCAGCAGCTCGATCAGCCGTTCCTGATCGGTCGGTGCCATCGCCGCCGCCGCGGGCAGGAACGCCGCGAGCACGCGCGACTTGCGCTCCTCGACGAGCGAGCGTCCCTCGCTCGTGAGGCTGATCCGGACCGCCCGGCGGTCGTCGGGGTCCGGTCGGCGCTCGAGCACGCCGTGCTCGACCAGTCCGTCGACCGCGCGGCTCGCGGTGGGGGCCGTCACGCCGAGGCGCTCGGCGAGGTCGTGGAGCCGGATCGGCTCCGCCGCCTCTAAGGTCTCGATCAGCGCCACACGCTGGGTGGCGGTCAGGGCCGGCCCCTCGTCGAGCCCGCCGCTCAGGCGCGTCAGCCGCCGGACGATCCGCCCGAGGACGTCGAGCAGCTGGCTCTCGCAGTCGTTGGCTGCAGCCATCGGGCAGAATTATTGCACAGCGCAATAGTTGCTCCGTGTTGCTATTCTCCCCGGGTGACCAACCCGCCCGAGCAGCCGAGCCAGAACGTCCGCCTGATCTTCGTCGCGCTGATGCTGGTGCTCCTGCTGGCGTCGCTCGACCAGACGATCGTCTCGACGGCGCTTCCGACGATCGTCGGCGACCTGGGCGGCCTCTCGCACCTGTCGTGGGTCGTCACCGCATATCTGCTCACGGCCACGATCGCGGGCCCGCTCTACGGCAAGCTCGGCGACCTCTACGGCCGCAAGATCGTCCTGCAGACGGCGATCGTGATCTTCCTGATCGGCTCGGCGCTCTGCGGGCTCTCGCAGAGCATGGGAGAGCTGATCGGCTTTCGCGCCCTGCAGGGCCTCGGCGCCGGCGGCCTGATCGTCGTCACCCTCGCCGTCGTCGGCGACATCATCCCGCCGCGCGAGCGCGGCCGCTACCAGGGCTACTTCGGCGCCGTCTTCGGCGTCTCGACCGTGATCGGCCCGCTGCTCGGCGGCTTCTTCGTCGACAACTTTTCGTGGCGGTGGATCTTCTACGTCAACCTGCCGGTCGGCCTCGTCGCGCTGATCGTGATCGCGACGGCCTTCCACGCACGGACGAGCCGGCAGCGCCACGACATCGACTACCTCGGAGCGGCGACGCTCGCCGGTGCGCTCGCCTCCGTCGTCCTGTTCACGAGCCTCGGCGGCACGACCTGGGCGTGGGACTCGTGGCGGATCATCGCGCTGATCGTCGCGTCGGTGGTGCTGATCCCGGCGTTCGTGTTCGTCGAGTCGCGTGCAGCCGAGCCGATCCTCCCGCTCGAGCTCTTCCGCAACCGCGTGTTCAGCACGACGAGCGTCGTCGGGTTCATCGTCGGCTTCGCGCTCTTCGGTGCGATCACGTACCTGCCGCTGTATCTCCAGGTGACGAAGGGCGCGTCGCCGACGCGATCGGGCCTCCAGCTCACGCCGCTGATGCTCGGCCTCCTGATCACCTCGATCGTCAGCGGGCAGCTGATCACGCGGCTGGGCCGCTACCGGATGTTCCCGATCATGGGCACCGCCGTGATGACCGTTGCCATGTTCCTCCTGTCGCGGCTCGAGGTGGGGACGAGTCTCTGGGTCGCCGCCTTCTACTCGTTCGTGCTCGGGCTTGGGCTCGGGATGGTGATGCAGGTGCTCGTGCTGGCCGTTCAGAACTCCGTCCCGTACAACGTCCTCGGGGTGGCGACGAGCGGCTCGACGCTGTTCCGGCAGGTGGGCGGCTCGATCGGCGTCGCGCTGTTCGGGACGATCTTCACAAGCCAGTTCCGCGCGCAGCTCGACTCCCGGCTTCCGGCGGGCGTCCATGTCCCGCGGGTCGCGACGCCGGCCGTGATCAGGGGCCTGCCGGCCGAGCTCCACCGGGCCTTCGCCGACGCGGTCGCGGCGGCGCTGCATCCCGTCTTCCTCGTTGCGACCGGGGTGTCGCTGCTCGCCTTCATCGTCGCCTGGCTGCTCCCCGACGTCCCGCTCCGCCAAGCGACGCGGACGGCTGACGCGGCACCCGTGCAGGGCGCCGAGACGCCCGCCACCGAAGCGGCGTAGGGCGGCTCGACCGGGGGATTTCGACCTCGGCCCGCGCTGCTACTGTCGGAATCGAATGACCAAGCCGGTCGAGCAGCTCGAATCGGTCGTGATCCGGTTCGCCGGCGACTCCGGGGACGGCATGCAGCTGACGGGCGGCCGGTTCACCACGGAGACCGCCCTCACCGGCAACGACCTCGCGACGTTCCCCGACTTCCCGGCGGAGATCCGCGCACCGGCCGGCTCGCTCCCGGGAGTGTCGGGCTTCCAGCTCCACTTCGCCGACCACGACATCCTCACGCCGGGCGACCAGCCGGACGTGCTCGTGGCGATGAACCCGGCTGCGCTCAAGACGAACCTGGCCGACCTGCCGAAGGGTGCGACGCTGATCGTCGACCTCGACGCGTTCACGAGCCGGAACCTGCAGAAGGCCGGCTACGAGACCAACCCACTCGAGGACTCGTCGCTCGAAGGCTGGCAGGTGCACGCGGTCCCGCTCACGACGATGACGGTGGGCGCGCTGAAGGAGATCGACGGCGTGACGCCGCGCGAGGCCGAGCGTGCGAAGAACATGTTCGCGCTCGGGTTGATGTCGTGGCTGTACGGCCGCCCGATCGAGTCGACGATCGACTTCCTGCAGACGAAGTTCGCGAAGCGTCCGGCGATCGCCGAGGCGAATGTGAAGGCGTTCAACACCGGCTATCACTTCGGAGAGACGTCGGAGACGTTTGCCGTGCAGTACGAGGTCAAGCCGGCGAAGCTCGAGCCCGGCCTCTACCGCCAGATCACCGGCAACACTGCGCTCTCGTACGGGCTGATCGCCGCGTCGAAGCTGTCGGGTCTTCCGCTCTTCCTCGGCGCGTACCCGATCACGCCTGCCTCGTCGATTCTCGAGGAGCTTGCGCGGCACAAGTCGTTCGGCGTGCGCACGTTCCAGGCGGAGGACGAGATCGCCGCGGTCGGTGCCGCGCTCGGCGCGTCGTTCGGCGGCGCGCTCGGGGTCACCACCTCTGCAGGCCCGGGCGTGGTGCTCAAGTCGGAGACGATCGGGCTCGCGGTCGCGCTCGAGCTTCCGCTCGTGATCATCGACGTGCAGCGCGCCGGCCCATCGACGGGCATGCCGACGAAGCCGGAGCAGGGCGACCTCCTGCTCGTGCTGTTCGGGCGCAACTCCGAGTCACCGGTGCCGGTGCTCGCGCCCGCGACACCGGGCGACTGCTTTCACGCCGCGATCGAGGCGGCGCGCGTCGCACTCACGTACCGCACGCCCGTGTACCTGCTCTCCGATGCCTACCTCGCGAACGGAGCCGAGCCGTGGAAGGTCCCCGACGTCGCGTCACTCGAGTCGATCGACGTCGCGTTCGCCGAGGCGAATGGGCAGCCGTTCCGGCCGTACCGGCGCGACCCCGCGACACTCGCCCGCCCGTGGGCGATCCCCGGGACGCCGGGGCTCGAGCACCGCATCGGCGGGCTCGAGAAGCAGAACGAGACGGGCAACGTCTCCTACGACCCCGACAACCACGATCTGATGACCCGCCTACGTGCGCAGAAGGTCGCCGGTGTCAAGGTGCCCGACCTCGAGGTCGACCATCAGGAGGGAGCCGACGTGCTCGTCCTCTCCTGGGGCGGGACCTACGGCCCGGTGCACGCAGGCGTGCGGCGCGTGCGCGCCGGCGGCGGCAAGGTCGCACACGCGCATCTCCGCTGGCTCAACCCGTTTCCGGCCAACACCGGGCACGTGCTCCGGAGCTACGACCGCGTCCTCGTTCCCGAGCTCAACCTCGGCCAGTTGCTCAAGCTCGTGCGCGCCGAGTATCTCGTCGACGCGGTCGGGTACAACCGCGTCAGCGGCCAGCCGTTCAAGGCCGGCGAGATCGCTTCGGCCGTGGAGGCGATCCTGTGACGACAGAGTTGAAGCTCACGGCGAAGGAGTTCAAGTCCGACCAGGAGGTGCGTTGGTGCCCGGGCTGCGGCGACTACGCGATCCTGGCAGCCGTACAGAGCTTCATGCCGGAGCTCGGCCTCGAGCGCGAGCGGATCGTGTTCGTCTCCGGCATCGGCTGTGCGGCGCGCTTCCCGTACTACATGCAGACCTACGGGATGCACTCGATCCACGGCCGCGCTCCTGCGATCGCGACCGGGCTTGCCGTGTCGCGCCCCGATCTGTCGGTGTGGGTGGTGAGCGGTGACGGCGACGCGCTCTCGATCGGCGGCAACCATCTGATCCACGCGCTGCGCCGCAACGTGAACATCAAGATCCTGATGTTCAACAACCAGATCTACGGCCTGACGAAGGGCCAGTACTCGCCGACGTCGGAGCAGGGCAAGGTCACCGGCTCGACGCCGTTCGGCTCGGTCGACTATCCGTTCAACCCGCTCTCGGTGGCGCTCGGCGCGGAGGCGACGTTCGTCGCGCGTGCGATCGACACCGACAAGCCCGGCCTGACGGGCGTCCTTCGCCGCGCCGCATCCCACCAGGGGACGGCGTTCGTCGAGATCCTCCAGAACTGCAACATCTACAACGACGGCGCGTTCGACGTCGTCCGCGACCAGAAGGAGAACCGGCTGTACCTCGAGCACGGTGCGCCTGCTGGGGACACCGGCATCACCCATGACGAGCAGGACTTCGCGACCGCATTCGCGTTGTCGCGCGTCACCGTCGAGTCGCACGGCGTCGTCCCGCTCGGCGTCTTCCGGGACGTGCAGCGTCCGAGCTACGACGAGCTCGCGCAGAGCCAGCTCGACCGCGCCGCGAAGGCCGGTGCGGGCGATCTGCAGGCGCTGGTCGGCTCCGGCGACACCTGGTCGATCGGCTGACCGTCCTCTACCAGGTGTACGTCCGGTCGTTCTGCGACTCGGACGGCGACGGTGTCGGCGATCTCGGCGGAGTCCGGTCGAAGCTCGACTACCTGCAGTGGCTCGGCGTCGACGCGATCTGGCTGAGCCCGACGTTTCCGAGCCCGAACGTCGACTGGGGCTACGACGTTGCGGACTACCTCGACGTCAATCCGGACTACGGCACGCTCGACGATCTCGACGCGCTGATCGCCGGCGCGCGCAAGCGGGGGATCGCGCTCTGGCTGGACCTCGTCCCCAACCACACGTCGATCCGCCACTCCTGGTTCCGCGAGCACCCGGAGTACTACGTCTGGGCCGACCGCGTTCCGAACGACTGGACGTCGGTGTTCACCCGCACGTCCGCCTGGACCTACGACGAGAACCGGCGTCGCTACTACCTCCACCAGTTCGCGCCCGGCCAGCCCGACCTCGACTGGTGGAGCGCCGCGGTCCGGCGCGAGTTCGAGCGGATCATCCGGTTCTGGTTCGACCGCGGCGTCGCGGGCCTTCGCATCGACGTCGCACACGCGCTGATCAAGGACCGCGAGCTCCGCGACGGCGCGGAGCACATGCGCGACCGGCCCGAGGTGCTCGACATCTACGCGCGCTGGCAGGAGATCGCGGCGGAGTACGACCCGAAGCCGACGTTGATGGGGGAGACGTACGTCCCGCTGCAGCGGCTCTGGCGCTATGCCGTTCCGCTCGACCTCGTCCAGAGCTTCGACTTCGTCCGCGCGCCGCTCCGCGTCGAGGCGCTCAGGCCGATCGTCGAGCAGGTCGAGGCGAATCTGCCGGGCCGCCGCTCGCCGCTCTGGTTCGGATCGAACCACGATCACTCGCGACTCGCGACGCGCTGGGCCGGCGGCGACGAGCGGAAGGCGCGCGCGGCGCTGTTCCTCCTCCTCACGCTGCGCGGGACGGCGCTCCTGTACCAGGGCGACGAGATCGCGCTGACCGACGGGGTGGTTCCGTCGGCGTGCATCACCGACGTCGCCGACCCGCCGCGCGACCCCGAGCGCACGCCGATGCCCTGGACGGCCGGCGGCGGTGAGTGGCGCGATCCATGGCTGCCGCTGGTCGATACGAGCCGCAATGTCGAGTCGCAGGCGGCCGACGACGGGAGCACGCTCGCCTTCGTGCGGTCGCTGATCCGGCAGCGGCGCGAGCTCGCCGACGCGCCGTACACGACGCTTCCGAGCGAGCCCGGCGTCTGGGCGTACGCGCGCGGCGCGGCGACGTGCGTCGTCAACATGAGCGATCGCGAGGCGCGGCACGAGGGCCGGCGCCTCGGCCCGTGGGAGACGGCCGTCTTCTAAGCGGCGGAGACCTGTACCGATACGCGGCGCATCAGCGCACGCGACCTGACGTTGTCGTAGTCGACATAGGCATGCAGGTGCTCGATCCCGGCGGCGCGCGCATCCTCCGCCAGACGGCTCATGAGCAGCGTGCCGACGCGCCGGCCCTGCCACTCGTCGGCGACCTCGACCGCCACCTCGGCGCGCCGGCCGTCGCGCACGAGCCGCGCGATCCCGATCGGAGCGCAGTCGACGAGCGCGACGAGCACGTGGTGGTCGCGGTCGACGCGCGCGAGCTGGCCGAGTTCGGACTGTGTGAGCACGTTCTTGGCGCCGCCGAACCGGGCGGTGCGCGACCCCGGGCCGAGCCGGTCGAACACGGCCCGCACGGCCTCCGTCTCGCCGTTTCGGAGCGGGCGGATCGTGACGCCATCGATCAGCTCGGACTGCATGCGGTGCCTCCCTGCATCCCTTCGAGGCTACGGCCGGGCCGTGCGCCCGGCGTCGGCCGCGGTGGCGAAATCTGCGTCGTCCATCAGGACGATCTTCCGGGCGGCATGGCCCGCCCGCGTCGGCGAGACGGGCCATCTTTCCGGCCTGGCCCGAACGGGCCACTAGGCTGGCCGTGCATGGACCAGGAGATCGGGCACCTCGACCTCGGCGGGCGGCACATCGCCTACGCCACGCTCGGCCAGGGGCCGCCGATCGTCTTCGGTCCCAGGTGGGTCAGCCACCTGGAGGAGGAGTGGGCCGACCCGCGGCAGCGGGCCTTCTACACGGAGATCGCCCAGACGCACCGCGTCGTCCGGTTCGACCGGATCGGGTGCGGGCTCTCCTCGCGCGAGCTCGAGCCGCGGCCGACCGTCGAGTACGAGTCACAGCAGCTCGAGGCGGTGATCGAGGCGCTCGCCGAGCCGGCCGTCGTCTTCGCGTCCTCCTGCTGCTGTGCGTCGACGTCGATGCTTGCCGTGCGCCGGCCCGAGCTCGTCACCCGGCTCGTGTACTTCGGCGGCTACGCGGCGCGCGACGACATCCCGGACGTGACGCGCCGGTCGCTGATCGAGTTCGTGCGCACGAACTGGAAGCTCGGCGCACAGATGCTCGCCGGGCTCTTCGACCCGCATGCGAGCGGCGACGAGATCGCCTACTACACGCGCCTGCAGCGGCTCGCAGCATCGGCCGAGGCGGCGTCGGTGTTCCTCGAGCTCGATCTCGGCGCCGACGTTCGCTCCGTGCTGCCGCGCGTCGAGACGCCCGTGCTCGTCCTGCACCGGCGCGGCGACCGCACCGTTCCGATCGGCAGGGGTCGCGAGGTCGCTGCACTGCTGTCGAACGCGCGCTTCGTCCCGCTCACCGGGGACTCGCACCTGCCGTGGCTGGACGACCAGCGGGAGCTGCACCGGGCGCTCGCCGGCTTCCTGCACGCCGAGGCAGTCGTCGACACCGTGGGCGATTCACCGCTCACCACACGCGAGATCGAGATCCTGCGGTTCGTCGCCACCGGGATGAGCAACCGCGAGATCGCCTCGACTCTCATCCTGTCGGAGCACACCATCCACCGGCACGTGGCGAACATCCTCCGCAAGCTGATGCAGTCGACGCGGACCGCCGCCGCCGCTCATGCGGCGCGGCAGGGCTTCATCTAGACGACGTCGACCACTCGAGGATCCGCGCGGCGATCTGCTCGCCGCGGTCCTCCTGCAGGAAGTGGCCTGCGCCCGCGAGCGGAGGATCGAGCTCCCGGTTCGGGAGTAGCCCCGCCATCTCCTCGGCGGCAGCGCGGCCGAAGATCGGGTCGCCGTCGGAGAACAACACGAGCGCCGGCCGGTCGAAGGAACGCAGCGCTTCGCGCACCTCGAGCATCGCGCGAGCCGATGCGTGCCTCGCGTCCGTCGGGACGAGCTCGGGGAACATCGCGATGCCGACGCGCGCCTCCGGCTCCGGGAACGGGGCGTCGTAGCCGGCGATGACGTCGCCGGTCACCGGCTGGACGAGCGACAGCTGCACGAGCCGCCCGGCGACGATGTCGGTACCCACGCGGCGCATGAACGCCTGAAAGCGCAGCCACTCGTCGTTCGGCGCGCGCGCTCCGATGCCGGTGTTCAGGACGACGAGGCGCGCGATCCGCCCCGGCTGCGAGACGCACAGACGGAAGCCGATCGGGCCGCCCCAGTCCTGGACGACCACCGTCAGCTCGCGCAGGTCGAGCGTCTCGACGAGTCGCTCGATCGACGCGTAGTGGCGGTCGTACGAGTACCAGTCGCGCTCGGTCGGCTTGTCGGAACGGCCGAACCCGAAGTAGTCGGGAGCGATGCACCGCCGGACCGCAGTGAGCGGCGGGATCAGCTTGCGGTACAGGAAGGACCACGTCGGCTCGCCGTGGAGCAGGAGGACCGGCGGGCCGTCTCCTTCGTCGAGGTAGTGCATGCGGAGCCCGTCCTGGTCGAGGTAGTTCGGCGCGAATCCGAAGCCGGGGAGGCCGGCGAAGCGCTCGTCCGGTGTGCGGTAGGCGTTCATTCGTCCGGCTCGTCCTCTGCAGGATCGAGGATCACTCGCTCCGCCGGGCGGCGCGGCAGTTCCGAGGCGACGTACGAGCGCACGGCCTCGTCGATGCCGATGTCGCTCTTCGCCTGCTCGGAGAGGAACCAGCGGTGCTCGAGCACCTGGTGGAACACCTCGGCGGCCGGAAGGCGTCCCTCGAGCGGCTCGGGCACCGCCGCGACCGTCGGCTCGAACACCCTCTGGCGCCACTCCGCCGCCACTGCCGACTCCGCGAGCGGGCGGCCCGCTTCGCGCTCGCGCGCCTCGCGGTAGCGCGCGATGTCGTTGAGCATGCGGCGGGCCTGGTTCTCCTGCGCGTCGAGGCCGGTGAGGCTGAGCAGCCGGTGGCGGTGGTGGCCCGGCTCGACGACGTGCGGGTCGAGGGAGACGCGGTAGCCGCCGTCCGCCGCCTCGAGCGCGATCTCCTCGACGTCGAAGCCGAGCTCGTTCAGCCGGCGCAGACGCTCGTCGAGCTTGTACCGCTCGTCGGCGCGGAACGTCTCGTCGCGGGTCAGCTCGTCCCAGAGCGCGTTGTAGCGCGCCACGATCTCGTCACCCGTCTCGTCGGGATCGATGTCCGGCGGCAGGCCGACCTCGGCGTCGACGTCGAGCAGTTCGCCGACGATGTTCTGCTGCGCGATCTCGATGTCGTACGTGCGCTGCCCGTCCGAGAGCGCCCCGTGCAGCTCGCCGGTCTCCGCGTCGACGAGGTAGGCGGAGAGCGCGCCGGCGTCGCGGCGGAACAGGGCGTTCGACAGCGAGCAGTCGCCCCAGAAGAAGCCACGCAGGTGGAGCCGCGCCACGAGCTCGACGAGGCCGTTGAGCAGGTGGGTGCGCAGGTCGGGGATGCCGCCGCTCGAGAAGAGCACGCGATAGGGCAGCGAGTAGTCGAGATGGCGGGTGATCAGAACGGCGTCGAGGCCGTCGCCGCGCGCGGTGAGGATGCCGACGGGCTCGACGACGGGAAGCCCCTGTCCCTGGAGCCGGCGCAGCAGCGTCCACTCGCGCCGGGCGGGCCGCTCCGGCAGCTCCTTGATCGCGTACAGCGCGCCGTCGTACTCGACGAACCGAACGACGTGACGGCTGATCCCGCGCACGAGCGTGACGAGCCGGGCCGACGTCCACTCCTCGAGCGGCGTGTCCCAGGGGAGGTCGAGGAAGCTGGGGTGCCCGGTACGGGCGACGAGCTGGAACGAGCCTGTCAGGCCGCGAGTGTAGGTCGCGCGACCGGCTGCCGTCGCCAGAGCACGTAGAACCCGCAGGTGGTCGCCGCCAGCGCGCAGAGGCCCGCGACCGTGAACGCGAGCGGCGTCCCGCCGCGGTCGCAGAGCCAGCCGATCAGCAGCGCCCCGAACGGCGAGAGGCCGTTCCACGCGTAGAAGTAGAGGCCGAGCACCCGCCCACGCAGGTGGTCGGGCGTCGAGAGCTGGATCTTCGTGTTCGCGGCGGCGGTGTAGGCGGCGAACGAGAGCCCGCAGAGGAAGAGGAGCACCGCAGCGAGCGAGAGGCTGTGCAGCGGCGCGATCAGCAGCTCGGCCAGCCCGAAGCTGCCCGCCGCGACGAGCAGCACCCGCCAGCGGGCCCGGGCGAACGCGGCGCTCGCCAGGGCGCCGATCAGCGCGCCGAGGCCGAAGCTCGCCGAGAGGATCCCGAGCGAGCGCGGGCCCGCGTCGAGCGTCTGCTTGGCGAGCAGCGGCAGGAGGATGTTGAAGTTGAAGCAGACGGACGCGAACACGACCATCATCACGAGCACGACCTTCACGCTCGTCGACCGGAACGCGAACCGGATTCCCTCGCGGGTCCCGCGCCAGACGGTCGGCCTGGCCCGGTTCTGGAGGGGGTAGAGCTCGTCGGTCCGCATCGCCAGCAGTGCGGCGAGAACCGCGAGAAAGCTGACGGCGTTGATCGTGAAGGCCCAGCCGGCGCCGAACGACGCGATCACGACTCCCGCGAGCGCGGGGCCGAAGATGCGCGCGGTGTTGACGAGGCTCGAGTTGAGAGCGATCGCGTTCGGCAGCTCCTCGCGGCCGACCATGCGGAAGGTCAGGTTCTGGCGCGAGGGCGCGTCGAAGACGAGCGCGGTCCCGGTGAGCGCGGCGATCAGATACAGCTGCCAGAGCTCTGCCTGGCCGAGCAGCGTCACGGCCGCCAGCACCGCGGACAGGACCATCTGCGCGGCCTGCGTGGCGATGACCGTGCGCCGGTTGTCGAAGCGGTCGGTGACGACGCCCGCCAGCAGCCCGAGCACGGTGAACGGGCCGAAGCGGCAGATCGAGACGAGCCCGACCGCCAGCCCGCGCGAGCCGGCCGGGGCGAGCTGGATCGCCAGCCAGTAGAGCGCGACGTTCTGCATCCACGTTCCGCAGACGGACGCAAGCTGGCCGGTGAAGAAGAGGCGGTAGTTGCGGTGGCGGCGGAGGCTGGCGAACGTCCGGCGTGAGGCGAGTGCGACTGCCGTCATCGAGCCTGCGATTCGAGCAGCCGTTCGAGCGGCTCGATCGCGGCTTCGATCCGGTCCCGGTCTTCGTCGGCAAGGCTGTTCAGGTGCTCCACGAGCCACGCAGTGCGCCGTTTGCGCACCGAGCGGAGGACGCGCTCGCCCTCGTCGGTGATCCGCAGGCCGATCCGTCGCCGGTCGGCTGCGCGCGCGCGTTCGATCAGGTTCGCCGCCTCGAGCCGGCCGAGGTGGCCGGACATCCCGGGGGCCGAGATGCGCTCGCGCTCGGCAAGCTCCGACGCCGTGATGTCGGGGCTCAGCGAGATCTGCGCGAGCAGTGACACCTGCCCGCCGGTGACGCCGAGCGAATGAACCTCGCGGCGGAGCTCGCGTGCAAGCCGGAGCAGCGCCGGACGCAACCGGTTCGCGATCGCCACAGTGTCCGCCGGGTCCTGAACCATTAACTTACTTAACTATAGCAAGCGCGCGCAGCAGTCGACGCGGAGGGTAACGGGTACGGTGGCGCCGTGGCGAACCCACTCGAGTCGCTCAAGGCGCTGGGTGAGCAGCTCCGCGCCCAGATCGGCGAGGAGCTCGATTTCGAGCCGCTCAGGCGGACCGAGCCGGCCCGGCCGCTCGAGGAGCTGCTCTCCGAGCTCGACGCCCTGCCAGGCCTCGAGTCGGTCAAGGAGCAGGTGCGCGCGCTCGTGGCGTTCCTCCGCGTGCAGGCGCGACGGAAGGAGTCGGGGCTGCCGGAGGTGGCGACGACGCAGCACCTCGTCTTCCTCGGCAATCCGGGCACCGGCAAGACGACCGTCGCGCGGCTGCTGGCGCAGATGTACCGCTCGATGGGGCTTCTGCGCCGCGGGCAGCTCGTCGAGGTCGACCGGGCCGGGCTGGTGGGGCAGTACGTCGGGCTGACGGCGATCAAGACCGAGCGCGTCGTCCGGCGTGCGCTCGACGGGGTGCTGTTCGTCGACGAGGCGTACTCGCTCGCGCGCGGCGAGGAGCGGCTCGACTTCGGCGACGAGGCGATCGAGACGCTGCTCAAGCGGATGGAGGACAACCGTCACCGCCTGGTCGTGATCGTTGCGGGCTATCCGCGCCTCATGCACCGCTTCCTCGAGTCGAACCCGGGGCTGCGCTCGCGCTTCTCGCGGGAGATCACGTTCCCCGACTACTCGACCGAGGAGCTGGTCGAGATCTTCGAGCGCTTCGTCGCCGATGCGGAGTACACGCTGGGCGACGATGCGCCGGAGGCGCTCCGCTCGATCTTCGAGGGCGCCGAGCGGCACGAGGGCTTCGGGAACGCACGCTTCGCGCGCACGCTGTTCGAGCAGTCGCTGAATGCGCAGGCGCTCCGGCTCGGCTCGGGCGACGTCGAGGCGCTCTCTCCCGGCGAGCTGATGGGCCTGTCCGCCGCCGATCTGCTCGCAGGCGCCCGGGCGCTCGGGGAAGGGCCACAGGATCCGCGTGGCGAGCGCAGCTCCTGGTTCGGCCGGCGGCGGTGACGCAGCTCCTCAACGTGCTCGACTACGAGGCCGCGGCGGCAGAGCGGCTCGACGCCGGGCCGTTCGGCTATTTCTCGGGCGGCGCCGGTGACGAGCGGACGCTGCGCGACAACGTCGAGGCGTACCGGCGTCATCTGCTCCGGCCGCGCGTGCTGGTCGACGTCGCAGGCTGCACGACGCAGACGACGGTGCTCGGGCAGCCGGTCTCGATGCCGCTGCTCGTCGCGCCCGTCGCGTTCCAGCGGCTCGCGCATCCGGACGGCGAGCCCGCGACCGCGCGGGCGGCGCGTGACGCGGGGACGATCATGTGCCTCTCGACGATCGCGACGTCGACGCCCGAAGAGGTCGCAGCGACCGGCGCGCCGCGCTGGTTCCAGCTCTACGTGCTGCGCGACGAGGGCGTCACGCGCGAGTTGGTCGCCCGGGCGCGCGACAACGGCTTCGCGGCGCTCGTGCTGACCGTCGATGCGCCGGTGCCGGGAGCGCGCGAGCGCGACCGGCGGAGCGGGTTCATGATCCCTCCACATCTGACGGTCGCGGCGCTCGGACGCGGCGATCTCAGCCCAGCCGAGGTGCTCGGCCAGGTCTCGCCGTCGCTGACGTGGACCGACGTCGAGCGGCTCGCCTCGGAGTCGGGCCTGCCCGTCCTCCTGAAGGGCATCCAGACCCCGGAGGACGCGCGGCTCGCGTGCGAGCACGGCGCCGCCGCGATCGTCGTCTCGAACCACGGCGGCCGGCAGCTCGACGGTGTGGCAGCGACGCTCGACCTGCTGCCCGGCATCGCCGAGGCGGTCGACGGGAGGATCGAGGTGCTCGTCGACGGGGGCGTCCGGCGCGGCGCCGACGTCGTGAAGGCGCTTGCGCTCGGAGCGCGCGCGGTGCTGGCGGGACGCGCAGTGATCTGGGGGCTCGCCGTCGACGGCGAGAACGGCGTGCGATCCGTGCTCGAGCTGCTGCACGCCGAGATCCAGAACGCACTGCAGCTGCTCGGCTGTTCCTCGCCTGCGGACGTCCGGCCCGAGCACATCGCGCCGCGGGTGCCGTAAGGCAGCGGCGATACCCTGGGGCGGGTGAGAGCCGGAGCCGCCGTGCTGCTCGCCTGGGTCCTCGCGTGCGTCGCCGTTCCGAGCGGCCGGCCCGACGCCGCCGGCTGCGGTCTGCCCGCGACGTCCCCGCTCTGGGTCGACTACGCGGGCCACGACGCGCCGATCACGCCCAGGCCCGGCATGGTGCTCGCGGTGTCGTCGGGCACGACCGTTCCCGAGCAGATGCGCCAGGCCGGCGCCGCGACGATCTTCTTCGACCTCCACCTGAACGATCGCGTCGGCACGCCGTCCGCGCCCGCGGACCCGTCGACGATCAAGTCGAAGGCCGCCAAGGAGTTCGCGTTTGCACAGCAGGTCACGGGTTGCGCGACGCCGCTGATCGCGGAGAACGAGCTGTTCGGCGCCCAGACGCCGACGCCGTGGAGCGCAACGAACGCGCAGTACCGCGCGAACGTGCTCTCCCTCGTCCAGGCGCTCGATGCGCTCGGCGCTACGGTCGGCATCACGATCGCGAACCCCCCGTACACCGGCGGCGACGCGGCCGAGTGGTGGCGGCAGGCGGCGCAGGCGGCGATTCTGATCCGCCAGGTCTACTTCACCGCGCCGGGCCCGAAGGGCCTCTACGCGATGGGCCCGGTGCTCGCGAGCCGGGCGATGCGGCGGGGCATGAGGGGACTGGTCGCGCACTTCGCCCAGATCGGGATTCCGGCCTCGCGCGTCGCCCTCGAGCTCCAGTTCCAGTCGGCGCCGGGGCAGGGGGGCCGGCAGGGCCTCGAGCCGAAGAACGCCTGGCTGGAGATCGTCAAGCTCGAAGCGCTGGCGGCGCGGCAGGTCGCCGCCGAGACGCACATCGAAGGGATCTGGTCGTGGGGCTGGCCGGCCTTCTCGGCGGCCGGGGCGGATCCCGACAAGCCGGCGGCCGCATGCGTCTACCTCTGGACGCGCGACCAGTCGCTCTGCGACGGCCCGGCGCTCGCCGGTCCCGGTTTCGACACGTCGCTCACCGAGGGGCAGATCATCCTCCCGGCCGGCGTCCGCTGCTCTCTGGGAACGCAGACGATCCGCAAGGCGGACGTCGGCCGCGCCGCGGCGCTGACCGGCGACCTCGATTCCGCGGCGAGCGCGATGCTCGAGCGCGCCGTCCTTCGTGCGGCGGAGCCGATCGATCCCGCCACCGTGCTCTCCGCCGAGCGGGCGATCGTGCGCGACCGCTTCGGCGGCAGCGTCCCCGCGTATCGAGCGGCGCTCCTGGCCGCGCACGTCACCCTCGCCGACGCGCGCGCGATCATCGCCGACCGGCTCGGCCGCGAGCGCGTCGAAGAGCGCTTCCAGCCGCGACCGCCGTCCGCGGCGAATATCGCGGCCTTCCTGTCGACGTACGCCGGGACGCTCGTCCGCCTCGTCCAGGTTTCGCCGCGCGCGCCGTGGCTCGGCGACCTCGACCGCGGGCTGGCGGTCGAGACGCTTGCGCCCATCCAGGTCTTCCGGCTCGGGACGAACCGCACTGCGACGCTCGACACGATCGACGGGCGCTTCGTCGTGCGAACGCTCGCCGCGCCGCTGCCGGTGCTCGCGCTCCCGCGCGCGCAGGCGGTCGGCGTCGCAAAGTCCGTTCTCGACCGCTTCGCGCGCGACGACGTCTTCCAGTCGTGGCTGCAGGGACGGGAGAACACGCTGCTCGCGTCCGCTGTCTGCGCGCGCGACCAGGTACCGACCGAGGCCGACGTCGACCTGAGCGTGTGGGTGCCGTTCCTCGGAGAGTGAGCCGCTAGCGAAGATCGAGCACGCGCTGGGCCTTGCCGGTCGAGCGCTCGAGGAGGCCCGGCTCGACCACGTCGACTCCGACGCTGACGCCCGCGTTGTCCTTCACGAGCGCGGAGAGCGCGGCACCGTTCGCGGCGCGCGACTCCTGGTCGGCTGCATTCGCACGCGCCTCGACGCGGACCGTCAGCTCGTCGAGACGCCCCGGCCGCGTCAGCACGAGCTGGAAGTGCGGCGAGAGCCCCGGCACGCGGAGGATCAGCTCCTCCACGCGGGACGGAAAGAGATTGACGCCCCGAAGAATGATCATGTCGTCGCTCCGTCCCGTGATCTTCTCGATCCGACGCATCGACCGGGCGGTCCCGGGAAGCAGCCGCGTCAGGTCGCGCGTGCGGTAGCGGATCACCGGCATCGCCTCCTTCGTCAGCGACGTGAAGACGAGCTCGCCCCGCTCGCCGTCCGGCAGAACGGCGCCCGACTCCGGGTCGATGATCTCCGGATAGAAGTGGTCCTCCCACACGTGGAGCCCGTCCTTCGTCTCCACGCACTCGCTCGCGACACCGGGCCCGATCACCTCGGACAACCCGTAGATGTCGACGGCGTGCATGTCGAAGCGGCGCTCGATCTCGCGGCGCATCTCCTCGGTCCACGGCTCCGCTCCGAAGATGCCGACCTTCAGCGACGTCCCGCGCGGGTCGCGCCCCTGCCGCTCGAACTCGTCGAGGATCGCGAGCATGTACGAGGGCGTCACCATGATCACCTCGGGCTCGAAATCCGTGATCAGCTGCACCTGGCGCTCGGTGAACCCGCCCGAGACCGGGATGACCGTGCAGCCGAGGCGTTCCGCGCCCGCGTGCGCGCCGAGCCCGCCCGTGAAGAGCCCGTAGCCGTATGCGATGTGGACGCGGTCACCAGCGCGGCCGCCCCCGGCGCGGATCGACCGGGCGACGACATCGGCCCACGTGTCGAGGTCGCCCTTCGTGTAACCGATGACGGTTGCGCGGCCCGTCGTCCCGCTCGAGGCGTGGATGCGCGCGATCCGCTCGCGCGGCACCGCGAACATCTCGAACGGGTACGACGCACGGAGGTCCTCCTTCGTCGTGAACGGAAGCGCCGCGAGGTCGTCGAGCGAGCGGCAGTCGTCGGGATCGACGCCCGCGGCATCGAAGCGCGACCGGTAGAACGGCACGTTCTCGTACGCGTGCCGGACGGTCGAGCGCAGGCGCTCGAGCTGGAGCGCAGCGAGCTCGTCCCTCGAGGCGCGCTCGATCGGCTCGAGCTCGTCCGGATGTGGCGCCAGGTCGAGCAGCACGCTTCGACGAGCATAGAACGGCCCGCCGCACGAATGCGGGTGGGCCCGGCTCGGCCGGGCCCACCCGTCGTCTGGGCGTGCGTTACAGGGAGGGCGCCGTGGCGGGCGGCGTCGGCGGCGTCTCCGCCGAGGGCGGCTGCTGGCCGGCGGCGTGGAAGCTCGCCCGGAGCTGCAGCACCGCGGCCCGGGCCTTGAGGACGGCTGCCCGCATCTCGAGGTTCGTCGCCCGGATCTGCAGGTTCGCCTCGCGGACGAGGGGCCGAAGCTGGCTGCGGGGGACGCCCTGGAGCCGCGCCGCCTTCACGTCGGCGCGGAGCTTGGCCCGATCGCCGAGGCAGACGCCGAGCAGCGACTTCCAGTCGCCCGTCAGCTTGAGGATGTCGAGCCGGATCTTGAGGCGGGCCGCCTTCGGGTCGGTCGTCCCGACCAGCGAGTTCGCATCGGCCTCGAGCGCGTTGGCGTCCGCGACGACGGTGTCGTGCTTCGTCTGGACGTCCGACACGAGCTTTGCGATGTCGGCCTGCACGGTCGCGACCGGGTCGTCCGCCATGGCGGCGACCGGTGCGATTGCAACGACGGCGATCACAACTGCCGTCAGGGAGAGGATCTTGCGCATGGTGTTCGTCAGCTCCTGGGGGTGATCTCGGTGGGAGGGAGGTGCCGACGAAGCGTGTGCGCCGGGTGTCAGTCCGGCGTCTCCCCGACGTAAGCGCTCTGTAAAAGGCTGTCTAGCTGAGCTTGAAGATCTGCACCGACTCGATGTACCCGATCGAGTACTCGTTGTTGTCGGTGCAGTGCATCCCGAAGCGGGCCTCGCCGCCTGTCCACATCGCCACCACCGCGCCTGCCTCCGAGGTGGTCGCCGTGTAGGCGGTGTTCTCGCCCCACGGGCCGGTGAGGTGCATCGTGATCTCGTGGCCGGTGAAGTGGCCCACGACGAGGAACGTCGCCGGCGCAGGCGGTCTGAACTCGATGTAGGCGGCGCTTCCGACCCATTCGCCGCCGCGGCCCGTGTGCACGATCGTGTCCATGAAGATCAGGTCGGAGGTCGTGTCCCACCGGCCCGGCATGTAGACGTCGATGTTCCCGAGCGGGTCGTGTGGGCGGCGCGCGGTCAGCTCGAGCAGCGCCGGCCCCGTCGACGGGATCTCCTCGTGCGCGAGCTCGGACGCGAGCTCGGCGATCCGCGCGCTGCTCACTCGCTGCAGCAGCGGGACGTCGATCGAGACGTGCGTGTCCGGCGTGTTGCCGCGGAGCGACCCGTGGCCGTTGGTCGGTGCCGTGGGACGGGACATGCAGCTCTCCCTCCTCCGGTGCCGCAGAGCCGGAAATCTCGAATGACGCCGTCACGGTACGCGCTCGAGGCCGTCGCTTCAACCCGCGCCGAGCGCACCCGCGATCGTCAGCGGGACGAGCAGGAGGCCGAGGAGCGAGTAGGTCGCGATCGACGCCTCCGCACCGACCGCGCGCGCGGCGCGAAGCCACAGGAACGCCGACAGCGAGCCAGTGACGGCGAGGTTCGGGCCGAGATCGAGCCCGACCAGCAGCGCCGCGGGATGGGCCGGCGGCTGCGCCGACAGGAGCACCGCCGCCGGGAGGTTGTTCAGCAGCACGGAGGCCGCGGCGGAGACCGCCGCGGTCGTCCAGGTCCCGCTCGCGGCGACCGCCTCCGCGGGCCCGTGCCAGGCGCGGCCGAGCGTCCCGAGGCAGACCGCGAATACGAACAGTGCGGCGAGCATTCCGGCGCCGATCCGCGGCCGCTGCCGGCGCACCGCGGTCGCGCCGAGGCCGACGGCGAGCACCGGCAGCGCGGGCGCGCGGACGACGAGGACCAGAACGGTCGCGATCGCGACGGCGACGAGGCCGACACCGAGGTGGAGCGTCGGCGCGGCTCCCGGCTGCGGCTTGCGCGGCCGCGGCCGAAACGCGACCACGACGAAGACGGTCGTGAGCGCGCACGCGGCGACCCACGCGCGGAACATCGCCGGCCCGCCCTGCCCCTGGCCGAGCACGAGCAGGTTGGTCAGGTTCGATCCCGGGAGCAGGAGCGAGGCCGAGTTGGCCATGAAGACGGAGCCGTAGAGGAAGGGCAGCTCGTTCGTGCCGCACCTGCGAGCGGCGTGCACGAGCACGGGCGTCATGAACACGACGGCGGTGTCGAGGTTCAGGACGGCGGTCACGCCGGCGACGAGCGCGAGCAGCGCCACCAGGAGCGCGCGCGGCGGGAGGCCCGCCCGTGCGACGGCCGCGCCCGCCGCCTCGAACAGCCCGTCGGCGCCGGCGAGCGCTCCGATCATCAGCAGCCCGGCGACGAGTGCGAACGGCGGCCAGGATTGCGCGGCGGCGGCTACGATCTCATGCCATAGCACGCTTAACAGTTAAGCAGACTTAACTTATGCCCCGCCCCCGGCACCACTCGTCGGGCCGCGAGGCGGCGGCCTCGCTCGCCCGCACCGCGCCGCTCGTGAGCCGCTGGGTGGAGCGGCTGCTCGCCTCGCACACGCCGCCGCTCACCGTGGCTCAGTACCTCGTTCTCGAGGCGGTCGGCACCGGGGAGGTGGCCGGCGCCGACCTGGCGCGCCGCGCGGCCGTCTCGCCGGCCGCGGTGTCACAGCTCGCCGGCGGGCTCGAAGCGGCCGGGTTGCTCGAGCGGCAGCGGCTGCCCGACGACCGCCGCCGCCAGCCGCTCCAGCTCACCGAGGCCGGCCGCTCGGCGCTCGCGTCCGGCCGGGTGCTGCTGCAGGACCGGCTCGGGGGCCTCCTCGAAGGCCTGCCCGGCCCCGAGGTCGACGCGCTCGTCCGGCTGCTCGCTCACGTCGAGGCGGCCCTCGCGGGCACGGCCCCGCCGCGGCGTCCGCCGCGCCCTCCGCATCCGCCGCCCCGCCCGCTTCCGCGTCCGCCGAAGCGGCATGAGTGACTGTCATTCTGTGAGGACTTCTTGACCGCTTCCGACCACCACGGTCACTCGCACGTCCACGTCGAAGCCGACACCGATTCGCGCCGGCTCGCGATCGCGCTGGCGCTGATCGTCGGCTTGATGCTGGTCGAGGTCGTCGCCGGGGTGCTCGCGAGCAGTCTGGCGCTCGTCTCCGACGCCGCGCACATGCTCACCGACGCGGCCGCGCTCGTCCTCTCGCTGGTCGTGATCAGGCTCGTGCGCCGGCCCGCGGGCGGGAACCTGACCTTCGGCCTCAGGCGTGCCGAGATCCTCTCGGCGCAGGCCAACGGCGTGACGCTTCTCGTGCTTGGCGGGTTGATCGTCTACGAGGCGATCCGGCGCCTGATCGATCCTCCGCCGACGGTCGGCGTCGTCGTCCTCGTCGTCGCCGTGGTCGGGATCGGCGTCAACCTGCTCGCAGCCGGGCAGCTCGCGCGGGCAAACCGCCGGTCGCTGAACATCCGCGGCTCGTACCTGCACCTCGTGACCGACCTGTTCGCGTTCATCGCGACCGCGATCGCCGGGCTCATCATCCTCACGACGGGCTTCGACCGCGCCGACCCGATCGCCTCGCTCCTGGTCGCGGCGATCATGCTCTGGGCGGCGTACGGGCTTTTGCGCGACTCCGGCCGAGTGCTCCTCGAGGCGGCCCCCGAGGGGATGAGCGTCACCGAGATCGGCGACGCGATCGCTGCCTTCCCGCACGTCGAGAGCGTCCACGACCTGCACGTCTGGGAGGTCTCGTCGGGGTTTCCGGCGCTCTCGGCCCACGTGCTCGTGCGCCCGGACGACGACTGCCACGGGGCTCGCCGTGGCCTCGAGCGAATGCTGGTCGAGCGCTTCGGGATCGAGCACACGACGCTCCAGGTCGACCACTCCCACTCCGAGCGGCTGATTGCGATCGAGCGGCAGCGCGCTTCCGATAGGTAATTTCCGCTTTCGGGAGAGTTCGCATTCGAGGAGGAGACGATGGCGCTACAGCTTGGTGAGACTGCACCGGACTTCGAGGCCGACACGACCGAGGGGCCGATCCGGTTCCACGATTGGGTCGGCGACTCCTGGGTCGTGCTGTTCTCGCATCCGAAGGATTTCACGCCGGTCTGCACGACGGAGCTCGGGTACATGGCGAAGATCAAGCCGGAGTTCGACCGGCGCGGCGTCAAGATCATCGGCCTCTCGGTCGACCCCCTCGACAGGCACGAGACGTGGGCGAAGGACATCGAGGAGACGCAGGGCCATGCGCCCAACTACCCGATCATCGCCGACAGCGACTTCGAGATCTCGAAGGCGTACGGGATGCTCGGCGCGGACGTGAGCGGCGACCCCGGCGACCGGACGGCGGCCGACAACCAGACCGTGCGCAACGTGTTCGTGGTCGGGCCGGACAAGAAGGTGAAGCTCGTGCTCGTCTACCCGATGACGACCGGGCGGAACTTCGACGAGGTTCTGCGCGTGATCGACTCGCTGCAGCTGACCGCGACCAAGAAGGTCTCGACGCCCGTCAACTGGCAGGACGGCGACGACGTGATCATCGCGGGCTCGGTCTCGGACGACGAGGCGAAGGAGCTGTTCGGCGAGTGGGAGTCGCCGAAGCCATACATCCGGATCGTTCCGCAGCCTCGCTGACGACACGCCGCGGGTAGGGATGGGCTCGGGCGCCACCTGGGGCCTGCTCGCGGCGACGTTCACGGCGTCGTTCGTCGAGTTCGTCGAGGCTTTGACGATCGTCGTGGCGATGGGCGCGACCCGGAGCTGGCGCTCGGCGCTTGCCGGCTCAGCGGTCGCGCTTGCCGCGCTCGCGATCCTCACCGCGGTGGCCGGCTACGCGCTGGTGAGCTGGCTGCCGCGGTCTGCGCTCGAGCTCGTCGTCGGCGCGCTCCTGCTGATCCTCGGCCTGCAATGGCTGCGCAAGGCGATCCTGCGCTCGGCCGGGCTCAAGGCCCTCCACGACGAGAACGAGATCTACCGCGCCGAGGTCGCTGCGGCGCGCGCAGCAGGGGAGGAGCAGCGTCTCGGCCTCGACTGGTTCTCGTTCGTCGTCTCGTGCAAGGGCGTGTTCCTCGAGGGGGCGGAGGTCGTGTTCATCGTGATCACCTTCGGCGTCAACGCGCACGACGTTCCGCTTGCCGCCGCTGGAGCCACCGCGGCGTTCGCGGTCGTCGTCGCGATCGGCGCGATCGCGCACCGGCCGCTCGCGCGTGTCCCGGAGAACACGCTCAAGTACACCGTCGGCATCCTGCTCGCGACGTTCGGGACCTTCTGGTCGGTCGAGGGGCTGGGGGTTTTCCGGCCCGGCAGCGCCGACCTCGAGTGGCCGGGCGGCGACTGGTCGCTCCTCGCGCTCCTCGTCGTGTGGATCGTCGTCTCTCGCGTGCTCGTTCGCGTGCTGCCCTCGATCGCGGACCGCGGCGTCGCCGCGGTGGCTGCGTCGTGAGCCTCTCGTCCGCGCTGCGGGGCTTCGGCCGGTTCTGGCTGGACTTCGTCGTGGGCGACGACTGGAAGATCGCCGCGGCGGTCGTTCTCTCGCTGCTCGTCGGCGTCGCGCTGACCTTGAGTGCGGCGACAGGGGCGGACTGGCTCGCACCGGCGATCGGCGCGATCGTCATCCTCGTCTTCGTCGTGGAGATGGTGATCGACGTGCGGGGCTCGTGAAGTGGACGAGGTCGGGATCGGCATCGTCGGGTACGGGTTGATGGGGCGCGCGCACGCGCACGGCTACACCGTCGCGCCGCACGTTCGCGACCTTCCCGTGGTCCCGCGGCTACGCGCGATCAGCGGCCGCGACGAGGCGGCGGTCGCGGCGGCGGCCGGGCGCTACGGCGTCGCGGAGTGGACGACCGACTGGCGGGAGCTCGTCAGCCGGGACGACGTCGACATCGTCGATGTCTGCACGCCGCCCGGCACCCACGCCGAGGTCGTCCAGGCGGCCGCTGCCGCCGGCAAGGCGGTCGTCTGCGAGAAGCCGCTCGCCGCCGACTACGCGTCCGCGCAGGCGGCGGCGGACGCGGTCGCAGCGGCCGGCGTTCCCGCCGCGATCGGGTTCAACTACCGGCGGCTACCGGCCGTCTCGCTGCTCCGGCAGCTCGTCGGTGAGGGAGAGGTGGGCGAGGTGCTGCTCTGGCGGGGCAGTTGGCTGTCGGACGAGTTCCTCGACCCGGACATCCCGTTCGACTGGCGGTTCGAGCGGCGTCTCGGTGCCTCGACCTTCGCCGATCTCGGTGCGCATCTCGTCGACCTCGCCCTGTGGACGGTCGGAGAGGTCGAGGAGGTCGCGGCGCAGTCGGCGACGTTCACGCGCGAGCGCAGCGGACGCGAGGTCGACGTCGACGAGGCGTCGTCGGCGCTCCTCCGCTTCTCGGGTGGAGCGCGCGGGACGCTCGAGGTGGCCCGGGTCTGCGCGCACCGCCCGTGCGACTTCGTCGTCGAGGTGAACGGGACGAAGGGGACGCTTCGCTTCGACTACGCGCGGCTCAACGAGCTCTGGTTCGGCGAGCAGGAGGACGACGGCCGCCTCTACGGGCTGCGCCGGATCCGCGCCGAGCACCCGTTGCATCCGTATACGTCGGACGGCTGGCCCGTCGGGCAGGGCGTCGGCTACGGCGTCAGCTTCGTCAGCCAGGCGGCCGATCTCCTCGAGCGCTGGCCGGACGGCCCGTGGGAGCCCGGTCTCGAGCACGGCGCCCGGGTGCAGGCGGTGTGCGAGGCGATGGAGCGCGCGGCGGCCGAGCGCCGCTGGGTGCGCGTCGACGAGATAATCGCCGGACATGCGTCGGCGTAGGCTCGACGGAGCCGTCGAGCGGGGACAGATCCGCGCTGCCGTGATGACTGCGCCGGGCGAGATCGGGGTGGAGCGGTTCGCCGTGCCCGATCCCGAGCCCGGAGCGGTCGTGCTGCGCGTCGGCCTCTCGGGAGTCTGTGGGACCGACAAGCACACGTTCCGCGGCGAGACGGCGCAGTACGCCGGGACGCCGCACGAGCGCCGACTCGCGTACCCGCTGATCTGCGGGCACGAGAACGTCGGGGTGATCGAGGCGATCGGCGGCGAGGTCCGAGCGTTCGACGGCACGCTGCTCGCAGTCGGCGACAGGATCGTCCCGGGCGCCAACGTCCCGTGCGGGACGTGCTGGTACTGCGCGAACGACGAGCCGTACTACCTCTGCGAGCACCTGGAGGACTACGGGAACTCGCTCAACGTGTCGCGGCCGCCGTCGCTCTTCGGCGGCTGGGCGGAGTCGATGTACCTGCTTCCCGGCACGCCGCTCTTTCGCGTGCCGGACGGGCTCGAGGACGAGCTCGCAGTGCTCACCGAGCCGATGGCCGTGACGCACGGCGTCGAGACGGCGCGCCTCGTCCTCGGCGTCACGGCGGGCGAGAGCGTCGTCGTGCTCGGAGTCGGGCCGCTCGGTCTGTGCCATCTGCTCAAGTCGCGGCTGACCGGCTGCGGCGAGCTGATCGCGATCGACCGGTTCGCCTCGCGCCTCGAGTCCGCTGCGGCGCTCGGTGCGACGCTGACGCTGAACGCGTCGGAGCTCGACCAGGACGAGCTGGTCGCGCGGGTGCACGAGCACACCGCGCGGGGTGCGGACGTCGTTCACGACTGCTCCGGCGTTCCCGACACGTTCGGGACAGCGCTGCGGATGGCCCGTCCGGGCGGTGTCGTCGTCGAATCGGGCGACTTCGTCGATCTCGGCCCGGTCGAGATCAACCCGAACCGCGACATCTGCACGCGGAGCGTGACCGTGATCGGCGTCGGCGGGGAGCGCGCGACCGCCTACGGGCCGTCGCTCGAGCTGCTCGCGGCCAACCGGGAAGCGCTTGCGGTCGACCGGATCGTGACACACCGGCTGCCGCTCGAACGGGCGGCCGACGCGCTCGAGATCTCGCAGCGCGACGGCGCGATGAAGGTCGTGCTCGACCCGCAGCTGTAGCGTTAGTTCGTGAGACGATCAGTGCGATGCAGGTCGGCGATATAGCGCGGCGGTCACGCGAGGTCAGCGATCGCGACATCGAGCTCTTCACTGAACTAACCGGCGACCGCAACCCGCTCCATTACGACCCGGAAGCCGCTGCGCGGAGCCGCTTCGGTGGAATCATCGTCCAGGGCGGCGTCACCTCAGGATTGCTGAACGCGGTGGTCGCCGAAGATCTGCCTGGCCCCGGCAGTGTGTTTCTTCACGTCGACTGGGACTTTCGGGCGCCGGTTCGCCCGGGTGACGTGATCACCGCCGAGGTAGAGGTGCTCGAGGTGCGCGAGGACAAGCCGATCTCGAAGCTGCGGACCACCATCTCGAATCAAGACAGCGTCGTCGTGCTCGACGGGACAGCCGTTGTCTACCAAGTCGCCGTTTAGATCTCTGCTAGTCCGCGCGGTCGTAACCGAGCGCGTGGGAGACGTCGCGCGCGCCGTCGACGAGCAGTCGCACGAACTCGTCGCGATCCTTGCCGAGCACGAGCGACTTCATGCCGCCGATCGAGAGCGCGGCGCGGACGGCGCCCGTGTAATCGAGGATCGGCGCGCCGAGCGACGCGATCCCCGCTGTGACGTCCTCGTCACTGACCGCATAGCCGCGCCGGCGGGTCACGTGTAGCTCCTCGAACAGGTCGTCGGGTGACGGGGGGACGAGATCGCCGACCTGCTCGAGCCCTTCGGCGGCGTACTCCTCCCACTCGGTCTCGGGCTCCCAGGCGAGCAGTGCGCGTGGGCCCGCACCGGCGTAGAGCGGCAGCGACCCGCCGAGCCGCAGCGCCAGTGACTGCACCCGCAGGCCCTCGAGCCGCTCGATGCACACCGCGTTGTTGCCGCGGCGGACGAGCAGGAAGACGGTCTCGCCGACGCGCTCGTGGATGCGCTCCATCACCGGCAGCGCCGCCTGCCGCTCGTCGAGCCGCTCGACCACGGCCGCGCCGAGCCGCATCAACTTCCACCCGAGCCGGTAGGTGCGCGGCTGCGACCCGGGCTCGACGAGGTCGAGCGCCTCCAGGCTGCGGAGCAGGCGGTAGGTGGTCGTCCGCGGCTCGTCGATCAGCTCGGCGAGCCGGCGCGGCGTCGCCTCGCGCTCGTCCGCGAGCTGCTCGAGCAGGTAAACGGCCTTGGCAAGCGCACGGATAGGGTTCTCGCGAAGCTGTTCCTTCCGTTCCCTGGTTGCCAGGCTGTCCACCTCCTATTCCGCATCCTAGACAGGCTGTCCACATGATGGTACGTTCGCCGAGGCGGCGGCGCTAACGACGTTTCTCGAGTGACGACGGTTCCGACTCTCGCCGAGCAGGCTTCCCCGCCCACCGCCGCGGGCATCGAGTTGCGCTCGGTGGTCAAGCGGTACGGGACGCAGACCGCTCTGCGCGGCCTCGATCTCGAGATCCGGGACGGCGAGTTCTTCTGCCTGCTCGGCCCGTCGGGGTGCGGCAAGACCACGACCCTCAACCTGATCGGCGGGTTCGTCGGGCCGACAGAGGGCGAGATCTGGATCCGGGGGAGGCGCATCGACACGCTGCCGCCGCACAAGCGCCCGGTCAACACGGTGTTCCAGTCGTATGCCCTGTTCCCGCATATGACCGTGTTCGAGAACGTGCGCTTCGGCCTGAAGATGGATCACGTCCCGCGCGACGAGTCGGTCGGGCGCGTTCGCGAGTCGCTGCGCCTCGTCGGCCTCGAGGAGTTCGGCGAGCGCATGCCGAGCCAGCTCTCCGGCGGCCAGCAGCAGCGCGTCGCCGTCGCGCGCGCTCTCGTCAAACGGCCCGCGGTGCTGCTGCTCGACGAGCCGCTCGGCGCGCTCGACCTCAAGTTGCGGCAGCGGCTGCAGATCGAGCTGACGCAGATCCACCGGGACGTCGGGACGACGTTCGTCTACGTGACGCACGACCAGGAAGAGGCGATGTCGATGGCCGACCGCATCGCCGTGATGAACGACGGCCGCATCGAGCACCTCGGCTCGCCCGAGGAGGTCTACCGCCGCCCGGCATCGCGATTCGTCGCCGACTTCATCGGCGACTCCAACTTCTTCGACGCGACGGTGACCGGGGACGTCGCCGAGCTCACCGACGGGAGCCGCGTCGGGTGCGCCGGCGGCCGCAGCGGGCCTTCGACGCTGATGGTGCGGCCGGAGGCGATCACGCTCGCCACCGGGCCCGGCTCGATCGCCGGGCGGGTGCTGCAGACGTCGTTCCTCGGCAGCTACGTGCGCGTCGCGGTGGAGACGCCCGCCGCCGAGGCGCCGGTGGTGGCGGCGCTCCGGGAGCTCGCGAACGTGCCGGCGGTCGGGGACGAGGTCTCGCTCTCCTGGTCTCCCGGCGACGGGATCGTGCTGGAGCCGCCCGGGTGAGCGCACAGGCGGACACCGCCGCCGCTCGGCGGTCGGGGCGGCGGCGCGGCGCGCGCATCGGCTCCGGGCTCGCCTCGTACGCCGGCTTCGTGCCGGCGATCGTGCTGCTCGGCCTCTGCTTCCTCGTTCCGCTCGGGATCATCGTCTGTTACTCGTTCTGGGAGACGATCGACTACGAGGTCGTCCACCACTGGACGTTCTCGAACTACACGTACTTCTTCAGCGTCAGCGCGTACGTGTCGACGATGTGGGCGACGCTCTGGGTCGCCGTCGTGGCGACGGCGCTCGCGATCGGGCTCGCGTTCCCGTTCGCGTACTGGCTGTCGCGCTACGTCCCGCAGCGGCTGCGCGTTCCGCTGCTCGTGCTCGTGATCGTCCCGTTCTGGACGAGCTACCTGCTTCGCGTCTACTCGTGGCTGACGATCCTGGGCGACCAGGGCGTGCTGAACCGGTTCCTGCAGTGGGCGGGGATCACCAACCACCCGCTGGGGGTCTTCCTCTACGACCGTCCGGCCGTGATCCTCGTGCTCGTCTACCTGTACTTCCCGTTCGGCGCGCTGACGCTCTACTCCTCGATCGACCGCTTCGACTGGAACCAGCTCCGCGCGGCGATGGACCTGGGGGCGTCACCGGCGCAGGCGATCTTCCGGATCCTCGTGCCCCAGATCAAGCCGGGGATCATCACGGCGATCATCTTCGTGTTCATCCCGATTCTCGGCGAGTACCTCACACCGCAGATCGTCGGCGGCACCGGCGGCGTGATGATCGGGAACCTGATCGTGAACTTCTTCCAGGAGGCGGAGTACACACGCGGCGCGGCCGTCTCGCTCCTGATCGCCGGCTTCATCGTCGTGCTGCTGCTGATCTTCCGGAAGTCCCTCTCGGCGAAGGAAGCCTATGGCGCATGACGTCGAGGTCCTGTCCGGGCGCGCGCGCTTCGTGCGCGCGCTGCTCTCGGGCTACGCGGTCCTGATCTACGTCTTTCTGTTCGCACCGATCTTCCTGCTCGTGCTGTTCAGCTTCAACGCGAACCGCTACGGCACGTTTCCGATAACCGGCTGGACGTTCAAGTGGTACCGCGCAGCGTTGAGCGACTACCAGGTGCACGATGCCGTCTCGACGACGATCAAGGTCGCGCTCCAGGTCACGCTGATCTCGATGGTCGTCGGCACGGCGGCGGCTTTCCCGCTCGTGCGCTCGCGACTGCCCGGCCGCGAGGGGATCCGGATCATCCTGATCCTGCCGATCATGATCCCCGGGCTGCTGATCGGCGTGTCGCTGCTCGTGCTGTTCACGAGCACGTTCCACTGGACGCTCTCGCCGGAGACGGCGGTGATCGGCCAGGCGGTCTACACGACGCCGTTCGTGATCCTGCTCGTCGCTGCGAGGCTGCAGGGGTTCGACGCTGCGCTCGAGCGCGCTGCGGCGGATCTGGGCGCGAACTCGTTCCAGCGGCTTCGCCGTGTCGTGCTGCCCTTGATCTTTCCCGCGATCCTCGCCGGAGGGCTGTTCGCGTTCACGCTCTCGCTCGACGAGTTCATCATCACGTTCTTCCTGATCGGCGGTCACAACACGCTGCCGATCTACATCTACACCCAGATCAAGTTCGGGATCACTCCGGAGGTGAATGCCGTGGCGACGATGCTCCTCGCCGGTTCGCTGCTCCTGCTGGCACTCGCATTCGTGCTGCCGCAGCTGTTCAGGAAGGCCCGCCGTGCGGGCGCGCGTCTGAGGGCGGCGTCGTGAAGGTCGCGACCGCGCCGGTCTCCTGGGGGATCTGGGAGATGACGATCGACCGTCCCGATCTGATCCCACCGCAGACGTACCTCGACACGATCGTCGACATGGGCTACACGGCGACGGAGACGGGCCCTCCCGGCTACTTCGCGCCGAGTGCCGCCGAGGCCGCCGATCGGGCGCGCGCTGCGGGTGTCGAGCTCGTCGCGACGTTCCTGCCGCTTCGCCTCGGCGATCCCGAGGGCTTCGAGGAGGATCTCGGGGCGCTCGACCGCACCGTCGAGGTGCTCGAGGCGTCCGGCGGCGGCGTCGTCCTGCTCGCCGACATGGAGACTCCCGACCGCGCGCGCGCCGCGGGGAGCGAGGAGCGGCGGCGCGAGACAGCGTGGGACGACGAGACGGTCGACCGTGCGGCCGAGCGGCTCCAGCGGGCGACAGACATCGTCCGCGGCCGCGGCCTCGAGGCCGCCCTGCACCCCCATGCGGCGACGCACATCGAGTCGGAGAGCGAGACCGACCGCATCCTCGAGCGCACCGACATCGCGCTCTGCGTCGACACGGGGCACACCGTCGTCGGCGGCGGCGATCCCGTCGCGCTCGCCCGGCGCCATTCGGGACGCCTTCGCCACGTCCACCTCAAGGACGTCGACGGCGCGGTCCTCGGCCGCCTGTCGCGCGGCGAGGTCGACATGGACGAGGCGTGGCCGCTCGGGATCTTCTGCGAGTTCGGCGCCGGCGTCGTCCCGATCCGCGAGTTCCTCGCACTCGCCGAGGTCCGTGCCCTCGACGGCTACGGCGTGATCGAGCAGGACCGCGTCGCCGTCACGGTCGGCGACATGCCGGAAGTGCGGGCGTCGGACGAACGCAACCGCGCGCTCGTCGAGCAATGGCTCGCCTGAGCGGGGCAGCGCGATCTTCCGGCTGGCGCTGATCGGTGCGGGTCGCATGGGCGCGGCCCATGCGCGCGCACTCGAGTCGTCCGACGAGGTCGAGATCACGTGTGTGGTCGATCCCTCCGACGCGGCCGCGGCGAGCGTGCGCGCGCCGCGGGCGACGCTCGGGTCGCTGCCCGAGGTCGACGGGTTCCTCGTCGCGGTGCCGACGCGGTTCCATGTCGAGGTGACGCGGGCGCTCGCGGAGCACGGCCTGCCGATCCTCTGCGAGAAGCCGTGCGGGCTGTCGACGGAGGAGACGCGGACGATCGCCGCGCAGGGCGTGCGCGTGCAGGTCGCGTACTGGAGGCGGTTCGTGCCGGCGCTCCGCGCGCTGCGCGAGCGTATAGCCGCGGACGCTCTTGGCGAGCTCGTGCTCGTCTCGTGCGCGCAGCTCGACGAGACGCCGCCGCCTGCCGCGTTCCGCGATCCGGTGTCGAGCGGCGGCATCGTCGTCGACATGGGCGTGCACGAGCTCGACCAGCTCCGCTTCCTGACCGGACAGGAGATCGCGCAGGTGGCCGGTGTCGCCGGGTCGGTCGGCTTCGACGAGCCGGTGCCCGGCGACCCGGAGCTCGTTTCGTTCGCGGTCGCGACCGACGGCGGCATCGCGGGGTCGATCCTGCTCGG
>DATIXY010000044.1:0-32965 GCA_035518115.1 Gaiellaceae bacterium
TACGAGGGGGCGGCCGCACCAGCCTGACAGAGGAAGGCAATCGGCGACCCGCCCCGAACATCTAGGAAGGACGGCGCCGCGCCGCCGGGGGAGAAATGCTGGATTGAGCGGAGCGGCGCTGTCCTCACCGCAGACACTAACGTCTCTGGCACGAGCCGTGTC
Organism: Gaiellaceae bacterium; assembly: GCA_035518115.1. Classification (GTDB taxonomy): domain Bacteria; phylum Actinomycetota; class Thermoleophilia; order Gaiellales; family Gaiellaceae; genus PALSA-600. Next base: position 163 of record DATIXY010000044.1, read on the forward strand.
GTTGTAGAATGGCCCTCTTCGCGGGCGTAGCTCAGTTGGTAGAGCATCAGCTTCCCAAGCTGAGGGTCGTGGGTTCGAGCCCCATCGCCCGCTTCGAGCTCCCGGTGACGAGCCGGCGCCGAATCGGCCTACGCGACCGGCGGCGGGACGCCGCGCGCGTTCGCGATCTGCGTAAGCAGCTCGCCCGGCGTCGTGCCGCCGAGCACGCGCAGCCGCGGAAGCGTGTACGGGTCGCCCCCGGGCTGCGCCCACCCGGGCACGACGGTCGTCGCGCCGACGAACCCGGCGGCGCGAACCGCGTCGACGACCGCCTGGTCGTAGCGCCCCGACGGGTAGCAGAACCACGACACCGCCACGCCGTAGAGCTTCCGCAGCCGCGCCCGCGTCACGGCAACCTGGAAGCGGAGCTGCTCGGAGTCGAGCACGGTCAGGTCGGCGTGGTCGTACCCTTGGGTGTCGAGCTCCCAGCCGGCTGCGACCAGCGCGCGGATCTGCGTCGTCGTCAGCCCGCCCTGGCGCGGCGGCAGGCCGGTCAGCTGGAGATTCTCGTCGGCAACCCACCCGGCGCGGCGAAGGATCGGCAGCGCCTCGGTGTACTGCGAGCGGTAGCCGTTGTCGAAGGTGAGGACGATCGGACGCGGCGGCAGTCCCGCTGTGCCCCGCCAGGCTGCCCGCACCTGGTCGAGCGTCACGGCATGGAAGCCCGCGCGCACGAGCGCGTGGACCTGAGCGGCGAAGGCGTCCGGCTTGACGTACAGGCCGGGGTACGGCGCATCCGCCGGAGCGGGCGCGATCACGTGGTACATCAGGATCGGGACGGCCGCCGTGCGGCTCGCTTCCGTCACGGGGAGCGGCTTCGCGACGGTGCGCTTCACGCGCGCCGGCGTGCGCGTCGGGAGATGCCGCGGCGCCGGCACCGCGACCACCACCGGCTTCGCGACCGCCGCCTTCCGGGCCGTGTGCGACGAGCGGATGCCGACCGCGATCCCGGCGGCAGCGGCGCACGCGACGCCTGCGAGCACGAGGAAGCGCCGGCGAATTCGTCGCCTGCGCTTGGCGTCGCGCCGCGCGACGCGCGCGGCCTGGTCGCTCTCGGGGTCGGTGCCCATCCACGTGGACGGAGAGCTTCACACATCGGAGCTATCGTCTACGGATCGAGGTCAGCATCTCACCAAGGGCTGCCGAGCTGGTCGCCGAGCGAGGCGGCCGGCTGTTCGTCTGGTCGAAGACGAGCCGGTGCTGTCGCGGAGCGGTGTGCACGCTCGAGACGTCGACCCAGCCCGGCGAGCGGCGGTCGTTCCGACGTGTGCAGGCCGACGGCATCGAGCTGTACGTCGACCTGCGCAGCCTGCCCGAAACGCTGGAGGTCGACGTCGGCGGCCTTGCGCGGCGCTCGGTGCGCGCCTACTGGAACGGCCTGGCCTGGGTCGACTGATCAGCGCCGCGCGAGCCGGGAGCGCGAGGCAATCGCGAACGCGCCCTCGACGCTCGGCCCGATCAGCAGTGCGAAGAGCACCGTGCCGACGCCGACCTTGCCGCCGAGCGCAAACCCGATCAGCAGCACCGACGCTTCGATGATCGCCCGAACGGCTCCGACCCGGTGGCCGGTGCGCTTCGAGCCGACGAGCATCAGCGAGTCGCGCGGGCCGGCGCCGACCCCGGCACCGATGTAGAGGGCCGAACCGACGCCGAACAGGACGAGCCCGGCCGCGAGCACGGCGACGCGCCCCGGCAAGGGCGTGTCGCCGAGCAGGTGCACGACGTGCAGCGGCTCGAGCGCGATCACGAAGCCGCCGACCAGTGCCGCGTTGGCGATGGTCCCGATTCCCGGCTTGGAGCCGAGCGCCCAGGCGACGCAGAGGACGACGATCCCGACGACGACGTTGGCGAGCCCGAACGACAGCGGCGTGTGCTTCGCGATCCCCTGGTGCAGCACGTCCCAGGGCGGCAGACCGAGGCGCGACTGCAGGAAGCAGACGATGCCGCACGCAAAGAGAAAGAGGCCGCCGACGAGCCAGACAGCCGTGAGCAGCGGCCCGCCGCGCAGGACGGGTGCCGTGCGCACGCACCGACTTTAGTCGTGGGTCACTCGATCGAGTGACTCGAACGGGGCAAGCTGGACCTCCGGCTGACCACGGCTAAACCGGAGGGGGGATTCCCCCCGAAAGACGCCTCCTACGGTGACCCAAGCGGCCTCCACCCGGAAGTCGCGGGGTGGAGCAGAGCGAATTCGCTTCTGCCAACGAATCAAAGGGAGGGCACCAATCGTGATTGCGGACGCGATCAACGGCGCGATCCTGCGCCTGTACACGGCACTGAAGAGCGAGGAAGGGCAGACGTTCGTCGAGTACTCGCTCATCGGCGTGCTCGTTGCTGTCGTTCTGGCTGCTGCGCTGACGGGCTTCGAGGGGAAGCTCGAGGACGCGCTGAAGTCGATCGAGGGCGCTTTCTAAGCGAGCCCCGTGGTTCGGCGGCAGGCGCCGGGGAGCGCCTGCCGCCCTCCTTCTCCACGAGCGGTGAGACACATGCGGCGTATCAAGCGGTCAGAGGAAGGGCAGGCGCTCGTCGAGTTCGCGCTCGTCGCGCCACTCCTCTTCCTGATCCTGTTCGGGATCGTCCAGTTCGGGATCGCGTTCATGAACTCGATCGCGTTGACCGACGCGGTCCGCGCCGGAGCGCGCAAGGCCGCCGTCAGCCGGACGGCCGCCGATCCGACGCAGGCGACGAAGACCGCCGTGCTCGGCGCGGCGAACGATCTCGACGCAAGCAAGCTTTCGCAGGGAATAACCGTCACGTCGACCTGGCAGTCGGGCTCCAACGTCACCGTCCAGGCGACCTATCCGTATTCGATCAACCTCCTCGGCGTCGTCGTCGCCTCGGGCAACTTGCACAGCTCGACGACCGAGCGCGTGGAGTAAGCGGCACACCTGAGGGGAGAACAACCAATGCCTGAACTGACGACCAATCTCAAGAACATCCTCATCGCGGCCGTGCTCGCAATCGCGGCGGTCGCGCTGACGCTGATCTACGTCTCGAACTCGAACTCGAAGCACTCGGCGACGGGCGCCGGCGCGTACCGGACCGTGCTCGTTGCGGCCCGTGACATCCCCGTCGGCACCACGGGCGCGCAGCTCGCGCACGCCGGTTGGCTGACGACGAGGCGCGTCCCCGCCGACGCCGTTGCGTCGGGCGTCGTGCCGAACCGGGCGGAGCTCGCGACGCTGGTCGCGATCCAGCCGACCTACCACGGCGAGCAGATCGTCGCCAAGCGCTTCGGGACGAGCCAGCAGGAAGGGCTCGTGTCGACCATCCACGGCCAGCTGCGGATCTACCAGCTGCCGGGGGACGCGAACCAGCTGCTGATCGGGATCGTTCGCGCCGGCAACCGCGTGGACGTCGTCGGCTCGCTGACCCGGCCCGAGGGCAGCCAGACCCACTACACGGTGATCGCCGTGCGCAACGTGCTCGTCGTGAAAGCGCCGTCGAGCTCGTCGAGCAGCGGCAACTCGGTCGACCTGCAGCTGACGTCGGCCCAGGCGCAGAAGCTCTTCTGGCTCCAGAAGAACGGCGACTGGTCGCTGCTCCTGCGCCCGTCGGTGAAGCCGTCGAACGTCGCCTCCGGCCCGCAGGGCTCCGTGTCGATCATCGAGGGCTCGAGTGCACGCTGACGACACACTGAAGGTCGCGGTCGTCGGCGGCGCGACGGCCGCAGCGCTCGAGGCGGAGCTCGCAGGGATCGAGACCTTCGAGCTCCTCCCGGCCGGCGCGCGCAGCGCGGACTGCCGGGCCGACGTGATCGTGCTCGTGCACGACCCGGCGATGAAGCCGCGCGCCCAGCTCGCGGCGGTCCGTGAGCACACGTCCGCGCCCGTCGTCTTCGCGGCCGAGCGGCCGACCACGGATCTCGTCCGCTGGGCGCTCGACGCCGGCATCGCCGACGTCCTGCCGCTGCCCACGAGCCGTGAGAGCGCGATCTTCTCGATCGAGAAGGCCGTTCACGCCGCCCGGCGGAGCGAGGAGGCAAACGCCGGCGGGCGCGTGGTGACCGTCTTTTCGCCGAAGGGCGGCTCCGGCAAGTCGGTCGTCGCCACCAACCTGGCCGTCGCAGCTTCGGCGCTCGCGAAGAAGCGCACGCTGCTCGTCGACCTCGACCTGCAGTTCGGCGACGCGGCGATCATGCTCGGCGTCTCACCGAACAGCACCGTCCGCGAGCTGATCGGCACGCCGACGGAGCTCGACGCGGAGAAGCTGAGCGTCTACACCGAGCGGCATTCGTCGGGCGTGTCGGTTCTGCCGGCGCCGATGAACCCGGAGGAGGCCGAGCTCGTCCGCGAGGAGGCGATCCGCTCGCTGCTCACGGTCGCCCGCTCGGCGTACGACCTCGTGGTCGTCGACACCGCGCCGTTCTTCTACGGCCCGATGCTGGCGACACTCGACACGACCGACCAGCTGCTCCTGCTCTGCAACCCGGACGTGCCGACGCTGAAGAACGTCCGCCTCACGTTGAAGACGCTCGAGCTGCTGTCGTTCGGCGAGGACCGGCTGAGGATCGTGCTCAACCGGGCGAACGCGGCGATCATGGACCGCGGCGACGTCGAGGCGGCGCTCGACCGCAAGGTCGACTACGTGCTTCCGCTCGATCCCACCGTGCCGCAGGCGGTCAACCAGGCCTCACCGGCCGTGCTCGCGGACCCGGAGACGCAGTTCTCGGCCGCGATGCTCGAGCTCGCCCGGTCGATCGTGGGCGGCGACCGCTGGCCGGCCGCCCGCCAGGCGCCGCGTGCGGCGCGCATTCTCAGCTTCGGGAGGAACTGACATGTCGCTCCAGCAGCGGATTCACGGCAACGACGGGCACGAAGACGACGCCGCTCTGCAGGCGCGGATCGGGACCCCGTCGCCCGAGCGCCTGCTCGACCGCTTCGCCGACCTTCGCACCTCGCTGCACTCCGTGTGCGTGACCAAGATCGGGCCGGAGCTCGGGTCGTTCGACGACGCCCCGGAGGAGCTGCGCCGGCGCGTGCAGTCGATCGTCGAGGGCGAGCTGGCGCGGCGCTCGGAACGGCTGACCACCGAGGAGCGGGCGCGCCTCGTCGAGGCGGTCGTCGACGACGTCCTCGGCTACGGGCCGATCGACCCGTTCCTGCGCGACCCGTCGATCACCGAGATCATGGTCAACGGCCACGACCAGGTGTTCGTCGAGCGGGCCGGGCTCGTCTCCGAGACGGACGTCCGCTTCGCGAGCGAAGACCACCTGCTCCGGGTCATCGATCGCATCGTCACCGGCGTCGGCCGGAGGGTCGACGAAGCGTCGCCGATGGTCGACGCGCGCCTTCCCGACGGCTCGCGCGTGAACGTGATCATCCCGCCGATCGCGCTGCAGGGCCCGGTGCTGACGATCCGCAAGTTCTCGGCGGACGCGCTGACTGCGGACAACTTGATCGACCTCGGCTCGCTCACGCCCGAGCTCGTCGACGTGCTCAGCGCGTGCGTGCGCGGCAAGCTGAACGTGCTGATCTCGGGCGGCACCGGCGTCGGCAAGACGACGCTGCTGAACATCCTTTCGAGCTTCATCCCGGACAGCGAGCGCATCATCACGATCGAGGACGCGGCCGAGCTGCAGCTGCAGCAGCGCCACGTCGTCTCGCTCGAGTCGCGCCCGGCGAACATCGAGGGGCAGGGTGAAGTGCGGATCCGCGAGCTCGTGCGGAACGCGCTGCGCATGCGCCCGGACCGGATCATCGTCGGCGAGGTTCGCGGCGCGGAGACGGTCGACATGCTCCAGGCGATGAACACGGGCCACGAGGGCTCGCTGACCACGATCCACGCGAACTCGCCCCGTGATGCGCTCTCGCGCCTGGAAACGCTGGTGCTCACGGCCGGCGTCGAGCTTCCGCTGCGAGCGATCCGCGAGCAGATCGCAAGCGCCTTCGACGTCGTGATCCAGATCTCGCGGCTCGTCGACGGCTCCCGCCGCGTCACGCACGTGACCGAGGTGCTCCGGATGGAGTCCGACATGGTGACGCTGCAGGAGATCTTCTCGTGCAAGCCGCTCGGCGGTGCATCAGGCGCGATGTACGACCGCCCGGTGGCGACGGGCATCCGCCCGCAGTTCACGGGCAAGCTCGCCGACGCCGGCGTGACGATCCCGCCGGAGGCGTTCGACCCGGCACCCGGCGCGTACCGGCTCGCGACCGTCGGAGGGGGGCGGCCTGCGTGAGCGCGATCGTCGTCGTCGCCGTCGGCATCCTGATCTTCGCTGCGGCCTACCTCACACTGACGGCGCTTCGCCGGGCGGCGATGCGCCGCCGGATGAACGCCTACGCGCCGACGCCGAAGCGGACCGTTCGTACGAGCATCGACCGGGGCGCGTTCGTGGCCGCGGTCGAGAGGCGGCTCGAGCGGCTCGGACTGCATCGGCGCGTCGCCGCCGTCATCGACCGGGCGGGCGTCGACGTCACACCCGGCGCGGTCGTGATCCTCGACGTGGTCGCGGCCGTCGTCGCCTTCGCGTTGATGGCGATGCACACGAGCACGCTCAAGGCGTTCCTCGCCGGAGTCGGCGTGGGCGTGCTGCCGTGGGTCGTCCTGCACGTCAAGGGCGTCCACCGGTCGCGCGCGTTCGAGAACCAGCTGCCGGAGGTACTGGACACGCTGTCGGCCTCGCTTCGCGCCGGCCACGGTTTCGACGCAGCGCTGCAGACGGTTGCCAACGACCTTGCCGAGCCCGCCGCGCGCGAGTTCCGCCGCGTGCTGACCGAGGTTCACCTCGGGCGCTCGCTCGAGGACTCGCTCACCGACCTCGGGAAACGGATTCGCTCGCATGACCTGCAGTTCGTTCTCGACGCGATCACGATCCAGCGCCAGGTCGGCGGCAGCCTCGCCGAGCTGTTCGAGCTCGTGTCGGAGACGGTCCGTTCGCGCGAGCAGTTCCGGCGCAAGGTGCAGGCGCTCACCGGCATGGTGCGGGCCTCGGCGAACGTGCTGACGTTTCTCCCGTTCGTCGCCGCGATCGGGCTGACGCTGATCAACCCGACGTACATGCACCCGCTCTGGACGACGACCGACGGCCACATGCTGGTCGCTGTCGGGCTCGTGATGATGACCTTCGGGACGATCACGCTGCGGCGGATCGGGACGGTAAAGGGGTAACCATGCTGCTGCTCTTGCTCGCCGGCCTGTCGTTCGCAGGCGCCGTGTTCGTCGTCGCCGACTCGCTCACGCCGCAGGGACGCCGCCGGACTGCTTCGGTCGCGATGGTGCGCCGCTTCTCGGGCGCGACGGTCTCGCGCCGCCGCGGCCGTTCGGTGGCCTCGACGGACGTGCTCGAGGACGTCGGCCGCCGGTTCACGACGGCGAGCATGCGCGAGCACCTGCCGAACCGGATCGCGGCCGCAGGGCTCGCGGGGAAGGTGACGCCGGAGTCGTTCGCGGCGCTGCGGCTCGGGCTCGTGGGGCTCGCCGCCCTTTCGGTGGTCGCGTTCGGGACGGTCGCCGGCCTGAGCGGCACGGCGATCTTCCTGCTCGTCGCGGTCGGCGCGGTACTCGGCTGGGTGTTCCCCGGCTACTACCTCGATCGCCGGGCACGGTCGCGGCGCGAGTCGATCAGCCACGATCTGCCCGAGGCGCTCGACCTGCTCGCCGTCTGCGTCGAGGCGGGCCTCGGCCTGTTCGGCGCGATCCAGCGGCTGGTCGAGTCGAACGAGGGGCCGCTCGCCGACGAGTTCGCGCTCGTCCTGACTGAGCTCCGGGTCGGGGAGAGCAGCGAGCGTGCGCTCAAGCGCATGGCGAAGCGCGTCCACTCGACGGAGGTCGCCTCGTTCGTGCGGGCGATCATCCAGGGCGAGCAGCTCGGGCTCTCGCTCGGGCGGACGCTCCGGAATCTCGCGGACGACGCGCGCAAGCGCCGCCGCGCGCTGGCGGAGGAGCGCGCCGCGAAGGCGCCCGTGAAGATGCTCTTCCCGGCGGCGCTGTTCATCTTCCCGACGCTGTTCATCGTTATCCTCGGCCCCGCGGTGCTCGAGCTCTCGCGGTTCCTGTGATCCGCGGGCGCCTCAAGCTACGCGACGATCGCGGGCAGTCGCTCGTGCTCGTCGTCCTCTTCCTCGTCGTGCTGCTCGGCATCTCGGCGCTGGTGCTCGACGTCGGCCACGCGTACCTGGTGCAGCGGCGCCTGCAGGCGTCGACGGACGCGGCGGCGCTGGCGGGAGCGGACGGCCTGCCGACCGTGGCGGCGGCGACGGCGCTCGCCAACCAGTACGGCGCCGGCGGCAGCAACGCGCCGATCGGCGTCGACGGCGTTCAGATGTCGGTCTCGACCTCGTGCATCACGACCGCGCCCGGCTGCGCGCCCGTCAACGCAGTCTCGGTGACCGAGTCGGCGAGCGTGCCGACGATCTTCGCGAAGGTGCTCGGGATCAACTCGTTCACCGTGCATGCGTCGGCGACCGCATGCTCGCCGTGCGCATCGAGACCGCTCGACATCATGCTCGTGCTCGACCGCACCGGCTCGATGTGCACCACCGACACCGGCGCCGACGACCATCCACAGTGCACGGACATGGCGAACGCGCGCGACGGGTTGGAGGCGTTCCTGGGGATCATGGATCCGTCCCTCGATCACATCGGCTTCGCCGTCCTGCCGCCGGCCGCGAGCCAGACCGACGCTTGCCCGTACACCGCCGGTCCGTACACCTCGCCGAACGACAACTACGTGCTCGTGCCGTTGACGAGCAACTATGCCTCGCTGACGACGGCTATCAATTGCGTCCAGCCCGCCGGCACGACCTCCTACGCGAATGCGCTCGAGTCCGCACAGGCGGAGCTCGTCAAGGACGGGCGGCCGGGCGTCCAGAAGGTGATCGTCTTCATGTCGGACGGTGCCGCAAACACTGGCCCGACGTCGTACCCACAGTCGTCGCCGTACCGCGCGACGCCGTGCCACCAGGGCATCGCCTCGTCGCAGGCGATCCAGGCGGCTGGAACGATCGTCTACTCGATCGGCTACGACGTCGGCCACGCAGCCTGTGAGGGGCTGAACAAGAACGCACAGGGAAAATACGTGCAGGGTGCCGAGCAGCCGGCGATCACGGCCGAGCAGGCGCTGCAGGGGATCGCGACGAGCGGCGACTACTACTCGCAGCCCACGCCGGCCGACATGGCTCCGATCTTCAGCAAGATCGCCGACGACATCCTCTCGGGCACGTCGCGGCTGATCGACTAGAAGACGCCGGCGAGCTTCCGGTGCGTCGCCTCGAGCGCATCGGGAATCACCTTCACGTCCCCGAGCACGGGCATGAAGCTCGTGTCGCCGCCCCAGCGCGGCACCACATGGAGGTGGACGTGGTCCTCGATTCCCGCGCCGGCGACGAGGCCGAGGTTCCAGCCGAGGTTGAAGCCGTGCGGCCCGTAGGCGGTGCGGAGCGCCGCGACGCTGCGCACGGCGAGCTGGTGGATCTCGAGCGCCTCCTCGTCCGACAGCTGGGTCAGGTCGCCGATGTGACGGTGCGGCGCGACGAGCAGGTGCCCGGAGGCATACGGGAAGCGGTTGAGCACGACGAGCGCGAGCGGCCCGGAATGGAGCAGCAGCTCGGGCTCGGGCTCGCAGAAGACGCAGCGGTCGAGCTCGTCGGCGTGCTGGACGTACTCGAGGCGCCACGGTGCCCAGAGCGGCTTCGCGGTCATGGCGCGAGCGTAGTCAGTACGGCGAATGAGCGCCGCAGGCCACGGGTGGACTCTTTCCCTCTTGCGGCAGAGGGCCGAGAGAACACCGACCCGCGGCGCTCAGGCTGGTTGTCGGCAGCCCTCGCGGCCACCTTGACCCTTCCGGCGCTCAGATCCAGCGCTTGAAGCGGAAAAAACCGAGCAGCGCGCCGAGAGAGAGGATCATCACCACCACGATCGTCCAGAACGCCCACACCGTGCCTTCGCCCGGGAAGTGGACGTTCATCCCGAAGAACCCTGTGATCAGCGACAGCGGCAGAAGGACGACGGAGAAGACGGTCAGGATGCGCAGGACGTCGTTCTGGCGGTGCGAGATCACCGACTCGTTCGTCGCCTCGAGCGCCTCGACGACCTCCTTGTAGTTGTCGAGGATGTCCCAGATGCGCTCGGTGCTGTCGACGATGTCGTCGAAGTAGAGCTCGAGCTCCTCGGGCAGGAACCGCTCGATGTGCCGCTCGAGCAGCCTGAGTGTCGATCGCTCCGGCTTGATGATCTTTCGGTAGCTGATGATCTCCTGCTTGACGTTGGAGATGTCGCGCACGACCTCCTCCGACCGCCCCTCGAAGACGTCGTCCTCGAGCGCGTCGAGCTTGTGGCCGATCTTGTCGAGGATCGGGAAGCAGTAGTCGAGCAGGTCGTCGAGTACCTCGTAGAGCAGCCGGCCCGAGCCCTTCGAGAAGAGCTGGATGCGGAAGTCCTCGTCCTCCTCGCAGCGGCGGAAGAGCCGCGTCACGGGCAGCAGCTCGACCGTCGGCAGCGTGACGAGGTAGTCGGGCCCGACGAACACGTCGAGCTCGGCCGCGTTCAGACGCTGGATCGTACGGTCGTAGACCGGGAAGTGGAGGACGCCGAAGAGGTAGCCCTCCTCCGCGTAGTCGTCGACCTTCGGGCGCTGGCGCTTGGACAGCACGTCCTCGACGTCGAGCGGATGCCAGCCGAAGCGCTCGGCGAGCTCCTGCGCCTGGCCGACGGTCGGCGCGTCGAGGTGGATCCAGGTGAGGTCGGCTGCGGTGAGCTCAGCGGGCGGCGACGGCGCCACCGGAAGGGTGACGACCGTTTCGCGGGCACGCGACCGCCGGATGCGAGGCAGGCTCGGCATCGGTACTGAGTGGGTCCTCGATCACCGGCAACGTCGGCACGTTCGTGATTCTAGTCTGGTTTCACCGGTTCAACCCGGTCCAGCGAGCGCGAGCACGGGCGGCTCGGGCTCGGCGTGGGGGATGCGCGCGAGGTCGACGGGGATGCGCGGCTCGAGCCGGAGCGCGCCGACGGCCGCGACCGCGCAGACGCAGGCGGCCAGCGGCCAGAGCGCGAACGGCGCCGCGGCGAGGATGAAACCGCCGATCGCCGGGCCGACGGTTCCCGCGAGCCCCCAGGAGAGCGAGTGCACCGCGAAGTAGCGCCCGCGCAGGTACGACGGGCCGATCTCGGCGACCAGCGCCTGATGGGCGGGGCCGTGGAAGCACTCGCCGATTCCGAAGATCGCGAGCGCGAACGCCATCAGCGCGAACGCAGCCGTGCCGTCGAGGCGCCAGCCGGCGAGGTCGACCAGCAGCCAGCACACGATCCACAGCGCGGGCATCAGCGCGAGCGCCCGCATGCGCCGCCGGCCCTCGATCGCACGCGAGATCGGCAGCTGGGCGATCACGATCACGATCGTGTTGACGAAGAAGAGCGCGCCGATCTGGTGCTCGGTCATACCGGCCTGATCGCGGGCGAACGGCGGCACGAGGTTGAACAGCGAGTAGCCGGCGGCGACGAACAGGAAGTTGAGCGTCCAGAGCCCGATGAAGACGCGATCCCGGAGGACTGCCCGGTAGTTGGAGCTCCCCGCCTCGGCGTGGTGCTCGTGCGGCGCATCGTCGTGGATGAAGAGGAGCACGACGGCATATGCGAGGAACGTCGCCGCGTCGACCACGAACAGAACGGTGAACGATGCCGCACTCGTGCCCGACGCGATCAGACCGCCGATCAGCCCGCCGAGCCCGATGCCGAGGTTCATCGTGACTCGTTGCTGGGCATAGGCCGCGTGCCGCCGCTCGGGCGGCGTCAGGTGCGCGATCAGCGTCGACTGGCTCGGCCAGAACCCGGCGCTGCCCGCACCCTCGATCGCGATCAGAAGGAAGGCCTCCCACGGGCTGCGCACGAGTGGGAACAGGCCCATGCCGACGGCCTGCATGACGAGGCCGCCTCCCAGGACCGGCCTGGCGCCCAGCCGGTCGACGAGCGGACCGGCTGCGATCCCGGCCGTCAACTGCGCGGCGGCCGAGGTTGCGACGACGAGCCCGGAGATGCCGAGCCCGAAGCCGCGGACGTTGTGCAGGTAGATGACGAGGAACGGCAGGACGACGCCGTTGCCGAACGAGTTCATCACGCCTCCGACCTGGAGCAGCCACACCTGCCCCGGCAGCTTCGGATCGAGCGTGCGGGCGAGCCGGCGGATCACCGGCCGAGGGTATCGTCGGCGCCGTGGACCAAGCGCGCTGGTGGGAGATGCGCCCGGCGCAGAACCTCAAGCCTGCGAGCTACGTCTGCCCGCTCTGCGACGGGATGCTGCACGCGACCAGCGAGCACGCCCTGATCGCGCCCGAGGGCGATCTGTCGCGGCGGCGCCACGCGCACATGGAGTGCGTGCTCGAGGCGCGGCGGGCCGGGCGGCTTCCGACCCGGGACGAGTGGCAGGCCACGCAGCGGGGGAGAGGGCGCTAGCGAGCAACTACACTGACGGCTCCGGGCGCCCGTAGCTCAGGGGATAGAGCGTTCGCCTCCGGAGCGAAAGGTCGCAGGTTCGATTCCTGCCGGGCGCATTTTCACGAGCGGCTCAGGCCGGCTCGAGGATCGGGGCATCGCGCTTGAAGCCCCAGATGGTGCAGTAGACGCCGAGGAAGAGCTCCCACACGGCTTCGGGAATCGATGCCGGGCCTTTGAGTGCGGCGGCCGCGGGATTCCCCCCGAACATCACGATCGTCCCCGAGATGATGATCAGCGGTCCGCCGATGAGCCCGAGCCACGGCCACGGCCGGGGGACGAGCCGTGTGCGGTACATCATGTACCCGAGGATCAAGCCGTTGCCCCAGCCGACGACCCACCCGGGCCCGAGCAGGAACGTCCAGTCCTTGATCGCCGCGAGCGTGTAGGCGACCGTCCCTTCGGCCGCGCCGGCATTCTCCTGTTGGAGCGTCGTGATCCCGAGCATCGCGACGATGCCGACGAGGATGAACGTGCATTCGACGATCCTCGCCGCCACGTACCCGATCGACAGCTCTTCGAACTGCCGCCTCATGATCGGGACGATCACGACCGCTGTCCCGATGTTCGCGATGATCAGCAGGAGCTCCAGGAGCGCACCGAGGTAGATCTCGTTGACGTTCCCCGAGCCCGCGATGAAGGCGACCGGATGACGGAGCGCGGGCTCGTACAGCGCGAGCGCCGGGATCGACGTGACGAACGTGATGAGATAGAGCACGCCGAAGGCCCGCGCTCTCTTTTGATCCATGGACATCTCTGCGCCGATTCGCCTCAGCCGACGTCGTGTGACATCTGGTCGATGCAGACGGTGACGGCGAGGATCAGCGCGTCGTCCTGCCCGGGGTCGATCTCGATGCCGTAGGTGTCGCGCACGCGGAACCACCGCTTCGACACCTCGGCGACCTTGTCGCCGTCGCGCTCGATCTTGTACTCGTGGTCGACGATGTTGCCCTTTGCCTCCAGGTCCGGGCCGTCGTCGACGCCGATCGAGAAACGCTCGCGGAGCGGAGTGACGAGCGCCTTCTTGACGGTCGCGACAGTGCGGCCGTCGCGCTCGATCTCCATCTTGTCGCGGACGCTCAGCTTCTTCTCCTGGATCTTGAACAGCTCGTCGCCGCCCGGTGTCTCGAGGACGAGCGTGTCGCGGACGCGGAGCGCCTTGCCGTTCACCTTGAAAGCGCGTTCGCCGCCGTCGGTCTCGATCCAGTAGTCGTCGCCGATGGCGAACATCTTCTCGCGCATCTGGTACTTCGTCCCGCCGCCGTCGTCGCGGCGGCCTCTCAGCAGCGGCATCGTCGACTCTCCTTTCCCAGCCCAACGTGCGCCCGAACACGCACGGCTGCATCGGTAGTGGCCCGAAGGCGCGTTGCGGTGTTTTCGACGAGCGCTAGCTGTAGCCGGGCACGGCTTTTCGGTTCGCCGCCGCCTGTCCCCACGAAGTGATGTCGATCACGACTCCGATCCCCACGAGAATCCAGCCCGCCACATGGATCGGCCCGACCGGCGCGTAGACGAGGACGTAGAACAGGGTCGTCCACGGCGCGAACACCAGGCCCAGCAGCGGCAGGAACCAGCCGCCGTGGAACGCCAGGTTGACGTAGTTCGTGAACGCCCACAGCAGAAACACCGCCAGGCGCGGCGACAGCAGAGCGATCAGCGCGAAGAGGCATCCCACCAGGTGCCAGCCTCTCACAGACCGCAACCCGGAGGCAAAGAGGCCGTCCTAGGGGCCCGGGCCGGCCGCCTCGTCGGGGGAGCCCGGGATGACCGTGAACTTGCTGCGGCGCCGCTCGGCCTCGACGTCCGCCCAGTGGTCGTCGAACACCATCTCCGCCGCCTTGCGAAGCTCGGGGATCTCCAGCCGCAGTCGGCGAATGCCCTCGCCGAGCCGCTCGAGCGCCTTCCTGACGTCACCGTCCGTCCGCTCCCCCATAAGAACGACCGTGGCATCTGACGGCCGGTCGTTCAACGGCCTTCCGAGTAGTTCAGCGGCGCATCGCGTCGAGGTGCTTCAGCGCGAAGTCGGCGAGCCTGATCGCACCCGGGACGTCGCCCCGGTCGACGTTCGTCGTCGAGATCGTTCCGGCCTGGACGATCACGTTGCGCGATGTGAAGTTCAGGGCCGTCACCCCGTTCGTGACCGTCTGGCCGAGGAGGTTCTTGCCGGTGATCGTGGAGTTGGCGATGATCGCCGGCCACGGGAAACGCGGCGGCGCCGCGACCTCCGATTTCGACTTCTTCTTCAGCGCCGCCCTGGCCGCGTTCCAATCCGCGATCGCGTCGGCACGCGTCGGGAACACCTCGTAGACGATCACCGCGTCGCTGTCGATGTCGACCTCGACCTCGCCCACAACGCGGTGTGCCTTGGCGTTCTGCGACAGGCTCGAGACGCGGACCGTGGCCGAGTGGTAGCCGCTCGGGAGCTGCGACGCAGGGATCGATGTGGCGAGCAGGGCCCGGTACAGCGCCCGCGGTGACTTGCCGCCGGTGACCGCCTCGGCGAGCGCCGCGTAGACCAGAGCCGCCGCGAGCGCCGCAACGATTGCCCGCCCCATCCGCCGACTCTGCCAGGCCATGAAGGTCGGCGGGGCCGCCGAGCTCCCCTCAGCTCACCGGCCCCGCAATGTGCGTTGGTTCCGCCTCACCCCCCGGCGAGGAGAACTTCCCGCTCTCTGTCCCAGATGAACGGTCCGTGCTCCATCCTGTATAGCCCCGCAACCTGTGGGGCGCCTGAGAGTTTCGGCCCGGCAATCGGCCAGTTTGTGTCATGGCGACTTCGTCCCCGGCCCGGCACCTTGGAGACGGCGCCGCGGTCCCGGCAACCCCTCTAGCCGGGCACCGCGCGCCGTTCCGTCGATCAGCGGCGCTTGAGCACGACGGGATCCGGGCCGATCGAGATCGGATCCGCCGCGAGCATGTAGCGGACGTCCGGCAGCGTGATGCCGTCCGCGCTCGCCGCGTACAGATAGACGTTTCGGGCCCGCGGCAGAACCGTCCTCGAGACGGACAGCTCGTTCCAGAGGTCGACCGCGCACCGGTCGTACAGCTCTCCTCCGAGGCGCGAGGCCCGCTCGCCCCACCGGTCGGACGTGATCTTCGAGTCGAGCCCGACGAACTCGAGGGTCCGTCCGCTCCGCAGGCCGACGGCGATCACGTCGGGAAGATCGAACCGCTCGCGCCCGGCGCGGTTGTCGGCGACCGCCCTGATCAGCACCAGCGGGTCGTGCAGGGCTTTCGCGCACGCCAGCGCCCGCGGCGCGCGCGCGGCGGGCGCAGGCAAGGTCAGGGTCAGCTTCGCCTTGCCCTGCTGAAAGACGTAGGTGTAGTCCGCCGGGCGAGACGACGCGGGAGCCGCGACCGCCGCCCAGGCGATGAGCGCGAGGATCCCGAGCACGAGCGCCGCATGCCAGCGCATGGCTGAAGTCTGCTGCTCCGGCGCCGAAGGTTCAACCGTTGTTCACCGGTTTCGATACCCCGCGCCGGCCGGCTGTCGGCAACCGCCTCCACCGCGGTGACCGCGGGCTCCTCCCGCGAAGCTAGAGTCGGGCCGTGGCCAACGTCAGCATCTTCTACTGCCCCGTCTGAAGCGGCTACGACGAACGGGCCGCGAGTCTCGTGGCCGAGCTGAACGCCGTCGGCCACCTGGCGGAGATGCACGAGGGCCAGAAGAGCCAGTTCGACGTCGTCGCCGACGGCGAGACCGTCTTCTCGAAGCAGCGCGCGGGACGCTTCCCGGACGCGATCGAGGTGATCGCCGCTCTGCCGCCGCCGGAAGCGGCTAGCTGACCGCGGGCTCGGCGGCCTGAGCGCCGGCGGTGATCGGAGCGCTCGCCGACGCGCGGCGGAGCCGCTCCGACAGCACGCGCATCACGTTCAGTGCGAAGAACGGCGTCTGCGAGACGTGGAAGAGGAACGCCCGCTCGTCGAGGACGACGAGCTCGCAGGCGGTGGTTGCAGTTGCGGTCGCGCTGCGGGGCGCCGAATCGATGAGCGCGAGCTCGCCGAAGATGCCGCCTGCTGCGACCTCCTCGACGGGCAGCCCGTCGGCGTGGATCGTGACCGTGCCCTCGCGGACCACGTACATCCAGTTGCCGGTCTCACCGGCCGAGAAGATCACGTCGCCGGCCGCGACGCGCTCGACTTCGTCGACGGTGCGGAAGATCTCGAACGTGGTGGGGTGCGTCACGACGCGCGACGTTACGTGCGGCCCGCCGGCGGCCGCGAGGGCGGATGCGAGACCGACACCGGATCGACACGGAATCGACACATCGCCTGCGCCGTTACGCTGACGGCGGTGGAGCTCTCGGCACGCAAGGAGACGCTGCGGCTGGCAGAGACGTTCGTGATCTCGCGCGGCGCCGACGACGAGGCCGAGGTCGTGCAGGTGGAGATCCGCCACGAGGGCGTCTCCGGGTTCGGCGAGGCGGCCCCGATCGACCGCTATGAGGAGTCGGCCGACTCCGCGCTCGCGTGGCTCGGCGAGGTGACGCTGGGCGAGGATCCGTTCGCGCTGGACGAGGTGTTCGACGCGCTGCCGCCAGGCGAGCAGGCGGCGCGCGCGGCGGTCGACGCCGCGCTGTACGACCTCCAGGGGAAGCTCACCGGCAGGCCGGTCTACAGCCTCCTGGGCGTGCGCCGTATAGGCCCGCCGACCTCCTGGACGGTCTGGCTCGGAGATCCGGACGAGATGGCGCGCCGCGCCGAGCGCGCGCAGGGACGTGGCTTTCGCCGGCTGAAGCTGAAGCTCGGCGGCCGCGACGGCCTCGACCTCGAACGCGTTCGAGCCGTGCGCGCCGCCAGCGACCTGCCGCTCCAGTGCGATGTCAACGAGTACTGGTCGCTCGACGAGGCGCTCGAGTACCTCCCGCAGATGGACCTCGAGTACTGCGAGCAGCCGCTCATGGCCGGCGCTCCGGACGGGCCCGAGCTGAAACGACGCTCGCCCGTGCCCATCTACGTCGACGAGGACTGCCACACGCTCGCCGACGTCGCCGCCTGCGTCGAGCGGGCGCACGGGATCAACATCAAGCTCGCGAAGTCGGGAGGGATCCGCGAAGCGGTGCGCATGGTGCACGCCGCGCGGGCGCTCGGCCTCGGCCTGATGCTCGGCTGCATGGTCGAGTCGGGGCTTGGCATCGCCGCCGGTGCGCACGTCGCGAGCCTGATGGACCACGTCGATCTCGACGGCAACCTGCTCCTCGCCGACGATCCGTGGCCGGGCGTGGCGTTCGAGGACGGGATCCAGGTCCCGTCGATGCGAGCGGGGCTCGGTGTCGCGCCCGCGTAGGGTCCTGATCCTCGCCGAGGGCCGCTCCGGCGACCCGCACTACGGCAAGACCGCGCACGGGGTCCTGCGCTACCGCCCCGAGCAGGTGGTCGCGATCCTCGACTCCACGCGCGCAGGCGGAGAGGAGAGCGGGTTCCCGATCGTCGCCGATGTCGGGGAGGCGATGCGCTACGAGCCGACCGTCGCGCTCGTCGGCGTCGCCACGGCAGGCGGACGGTTCCCGCCGGCGTGGCGGGAGCTTCTGAGGGACGCGATCGCGGCCGGGCTCGACGTCGAGAACGGGCTGCACGAGTTCCTGACCCGCGATGAGGAACTGGCGGCGCTCGCCCGCGAGCACGGCGTGGCGCTGCGCGACCTGAGGCTTCCGCCCGACGGGCTGAACGTCCCGACGGGCGCCAACCTGACCCACGGAGCCGCGACCGTCCTGACGGTCGGCTCGGACTGCGCGATCGGGAAGATGACCGTCTCGCTCGAGCTCGACCGCGAAGCCCGGCGGCGCGGGATCGCGAGCGAGTTCGTCCCGACCGGGCAGACCGGCATCGCGATCGCGGGGTGGGGGATGTCGGTGGACGCGGTCGTCTCCGACTTCATCGCGGGCGCAGCCGAGCAGCTCGTGCTCGAGGGTGTCGGACGGGGTGGCGAGCTCCTGTTCGTCGAGGGCCAGGGCTCGTTGCTGCACCCGGCCTACTCGGGCGTGACGCTGGGGCTGATCCACGGGTCGGCCCCGCACGCGTACGTCCTCTGCCACCAGGCGGGGCAGACGGTCGTCGACGAGAACGAGGCGTTCCCGATGCCGCCCCTTGCCGACCTCGTCGAGCTGCACGAGCAGATGAGCCTGCTCGCCCGCCCGGCCGCCGTGCTCGCGATCGCGCTCAACACGCGCGACCTCGACGAGGGGGCGGCGCGGGCGGCCGTGCGCGAGGCGGAGGCCGAGACCGGCCTGCCCGCGGACGACCCGGTGCGGTTCGGGGCCGCGAAGCTCGTGGATGCACTGCTGCCGGTGCTCGAGGCGCCCGCAGGGCCGGGCCCGGCCGCCCCGAAATAACGCAATTACCGCGGATCACGCAGTACCGTTCCCGCGGATCTCGATGAAGCGACTCGCGACGGCCCTCATCGTGCTCGTCGCCGTGCTCGGGCTCGGCGCTGCCCGGGCGTGGGCCAACGGCGTCGCGTTCGGCGTCAACGACAACGCCGGCCTGTACGAGCGCGGCTCCGGCCCGTTCTGGCAGACGATGGCCGGGCTCGGCCTGACGACGAACACGATCACGCTGCGCTGGGACGAGACGCTTCCGGGCGGCCTCGATCCGACCTCTGCCGCCGACCTGGCGCCCGCTCTGGCCGCCGCCGAGAAGGCCGGCGTCGCGGTCGAGTTCGACGTCTATCCGCGGCACGCCAAGGAGCTCGCCGACCCGCGCGGCCCGGCGCGCTTCGCTGCGTTCCTGAAGACGCTCGCCGGGAGCTACCCCGAGATCACGCAGTACGTCCTCATGAACGAGTGCAACCAGGACCTGTTCGTGAATCCGCAGTCGCGGGGCGGACGGAACCTGTCGGCGGCGCGCTGTGGCGCGTTTCTCGCCGCCGGCTACGACGCGCTCAAGGGTGTCTCGCCGGACATCTTCGTCTGGGGGCTCGGGCTGTCTCCGCGCGGGAACGCCCCGGACCGCAAGGACCACCCCTCGACCGACCCGATCGACTGGCTCGGCTTCCTCGGCCAGTGGTATCGGGCGAGCGGCCGAACGCGCCCGCTGATGGACGGGCTCGACCTCCACCCGTACCCGATCCCGCAGTCGCTGCCGTTCGCGACCGGCTACCAGAACCCGCGCAGCTTCAGCGTCGCCAACCTGCCGCGGGTGTACGCCGCGTTCTACCGGGCGTTTGCGGGGACCGGCCAGGCGACGGTCGGGCTGGTGGGGCGGCTGCCGGTCCAGCTGAACGAGGTCGGGATCCAGACCTCGTCGGCCGGCCGGCCCGGGTACACCGGCGTCGAGACCGCCTCGGGGACAGGCGGCGGGCTCCGCCCGCCCTACGACACGCAGCGCTACCAGGCCCAGTGGTACACGAAGCTCGTCGACTTCTCGGAGTGCGACGCGGACATCCGCTCGGTCAACCTCTTCAAGCTCGTCGACGAGACCTCGCGCGCCGGGTGGCAGAGCGGCCTCTTCTATGCGGGCTTCGTGCCGAAGCTCTCGGCCGGGGCGGTGCAGAGCGAGATCGCCCGCCTCGACGGCCGCTGCCCGGCCGGCCGGCCCTCGTACTGGGCGCCGCTCGGCGTCTTCGGCGGCTCCTTCGCCCTCGATGCGCTCGTCGCGGGGATCACCCCGACCGGCCCGCCGCCGCCGATCCTCCGGGGGCCGTAAAAGGACCTCTTGACGACCGAACAGGTGTTCGATAGTGTGGCGAACACATGTTCGTGCGAATCCTCCTCATCGTCGGCGTCGCCGTACTGGTCTGGAGCGCCGTCGCCCGCTCGACGCAGGCTCACGGCGCCAAGCAGGTCGTGACCGTTCGGGCGGACGACACGCTCTGGTCGATCGCCGAGCGGCACTACGGGGGCGACGTCCGGACCGCGATCTGGCGCATCGAGCGGGCGAATCACCTGTCCGGCGCCGGCGTGCGGGCGGGCCAGCGCCTCGTGCTGCCGTAACCGTCCGCCGCCGGAGGCACGGGCGACGCCGCGCCGTCTCCTTCGGGAGAATCCGCCCGCGTGGACCTCGACGTCATCTTCCTGGGCACAGCGGGCAGCGCGCCGACGGCAGCGCGCTCGGCCACGGCGATCCTCGTTCGCCGTGGGGGCGACCGCCTGCTCTTCGACTGCGCCGAGGGGACGCAGCGCCAGTTGATGCGCTCGGTCGCCGGCCTGCCCGATCTCGAGGAGATCTTCATCACGCACTTCCACGCCGACCACTACCTGGGGCTGCCGGGCATGCTCAAGACGTTCGCGCTGCGCCAGCGTGAGGTGCCGCTGACCCTCTACGGGCCGCCGGGCCTGCGCGACCTCTACCGCTCGCTGGGGCGGGTCTTCGGGCGCCTCACGTACCCGGTCGAGACGATCGAGGTGCGCGCGGGGGAGGCGCTCGAGCGCGACGGCTACCAGGTGCTCGTGTTTCCCGTGCACCACGGGGTGTCCGCGGTCGGGTACGCCGTCGTCGAGGATCCGCGTCCCGGCCGGTTCGACCCGGAGGCGGCCGATGCGCTCGGGATCCCGAACGGCCCGGAGCGGGGCGCCCTGCAGCGCGGCGAGTCGATCACGCTCGAGGACGGGCGCGTTCTCACACCGGACAGCGTCCTCGGCGAGCCGAGGCGCGGGCGGCGGATCGTCGTGCCGGGCGACACCGCGCCGGCCGAGACCGTCCGGCTGCTCGCCGAGGGCGCCGACGTGCTCGTGCACGAGGCGACGTTCGGCGAGGAGGAACGTGCGCGTGCCGCGGAGACCGGCCACTCGACGGCGGTGCAGGCCGCGGAGATCGCGCGCGACGCCGGCGTCCATCTGCTTGCGCTCACGCACCTCTCGTCCCGGTACTTCGGCCCGGAGCTGCTGCAGGAGGCGCAGACGGTGTTCGCCGACACCGTCGTGCCGCGCGACTTCGACGTGATCGAGGTGCCGTTCCCCGAACGCGGGCCGCCGCGGCTCGTCAGGCGCGGCGCGAGGCCGCCGCGCGCGGAGCGGGGGCGCGCGTCAGAGCTGCCAGGCCCCGCCGCGTAGGACGGGGGTCTCCGAGCCGTCGGCGCCGATCCCGGTGACGGCGACGTCGTCCCCGCCGATCATGAAGTCGATGTGGATCTCGCTCTTGTTGATGCGGTCGTGGTCCTCGGGGCCGACAGAGACCGCGTACGCGTTGCCGAATGCGAGGTGGCTCGCGGCGTTCTCGTCGAGCAGCGTGTTGAAGTAGACGGTGCCGGTCTCGGCGATCCGTCCGGCGCCGTCGACGAGTGCGACCTCGCCCAGACGCGACGCGCTCTCCTCGACCGAGGTGCGCGACCGCAGCGCACCGGCGTTCACGCCGTCGATCGCGACGGCGCGACCTTCCTCGAAGCGGACGACCAGCTCGCCGACGAGCGTGCCCTCGACGTCGAGCGGCTTCGTCGCGGTGACGACGCCGTCGACGCGCATCGGATCGGGCGCCGACGCGATCTCCTCGGTCGGGATGTTCGGCGCGTGGACGACGCCGTCGACGGTCTGCATCCCCGGCGTCTCGGAGGAGAACCGCGACGTCGGGAGCAGCCCAACCGTGAGATCCGTGCCGGGGCCCTCGAACCGGAGCGCATCGAACCGGCGTCCGTCGATCCTGGTGCCGGCGTCGTGAAGCTCCTGCAGGCGAACGCGCCAGGCCTCGCACGGATCCGGCTCGTCGAGCCGCAGGAGGTAGAGGAGCTTCTCCCAGAGGAGGCCGACCGCTTCGCCGGCCGACACCGACGGAAAGACGCGCCGGGCCCACTCGGGCGAAACCCACGGTACGACCGTCCAGTTGGTCGTGCGCGCGTTGATCACCCGGAAGTTCTCGCGGTGGGCGGGGAGCGCGTCGCGGCCGGTGAGCCCCGGATCGATGCCGTCCAGCAGGCCCGGCGGAACCTGCGGGGTGATCGAGATGCGGGAGCCGTGGCCCTCGCCCAGCGCGAGCAGGCGCTCGCCGTACCACGGCGGCACCACGTCGAGGGTGGCCGGGTCGGCGTGCTCGAGCCGCGCGCGCTTGACATAGGGGTCGAAGTACCACGGGTCGACGAAGACCGCGCCGCGCTCGTACGCGGCGGCCGCAACCGCTTCGACCAGCGGCGCCGCCGTCGGCTCCGCGACGACCCAGACGATCTGGCCCGGCTGGACGTTCGCCCCGACCTCGACGATCAGGCGTGCGTAGCGTGAGAGGAGCTCGCGATCCACGGCCCGACGAGCGTACGGGTTCCGTCCGTCCGCCGAACCAGGTACCGTGCGTACCGCACCGCCCCTTTAACCCGGTCCAGCGAGGCCGGAAAGGAGTCGAATGTCGCACCCTGCCGTCGGACCGGCGCCGCACCTTCTGCTCGATGACGAGGCGATCCGCCGGACGCTGACGCGGGTCGCGCACGAGATCATCGAGCGCAACGACGACCTCGAGACGGTCGCGCTCGTCGGGATCCAGACGCGCGGCGTGCCGCTCGCGCAGCGGCTCCGCCAGTTGATCGCCGAGCGGGCCGGGGTCGAGATCGCGCTCGGCCGCCTCGACGTCACGTTCCACCGAGACGACGTCCACGTGCGCGCCGGGCGCGCGCCGCGCCGCGCGCAGCCGCTCGTCCGCGACACGAAGCTCGACTTCGATCTCGAGGGGATGACCGTCGTCCTCGTCGACGACGTCCTCTACACGGGCCGGACGATCCGCGCGGCCATCGACGCGCTGTTCGAGTTCGGGCGGCCCCAGCGAGTGCAGCTCGCCGTGCTCGCCGACCGCGGCCACCGCGAGCTGCCGATCCGCCCCGACTACGTCGGGAAGAACCTGCCGACCGGGATCGACGAGCGGATCCAGGTCGAGCTGGTCGAGGTCGACGAGGTCGACCGCGTGCTCTTGATCCCCGCCGAGGAGACGAACAGATGACCGATCTACGCGTGGTCGGCGGCCAGCTCCTGCCGCCGGCAGTCCGCGAGCGACGGCACCTCCTGTCGGTGTCCGACCTCACCCGCGACGACGTCGAGCGCATCCTGGCCGCCGCCCGCTCGTTCGCCGACTCGCAGGAGCGCGAGACGAAGAAGCTCCCGACGCTGCGCGGCCGCGTCGTCCTGAATGTCTTCTACGAGGCGTCGACGCGCACGTCGTCTTCGTTCGAGCTCGCGGCGAAGCGCCTGTCGGCGGACACGATCACGCTGCGCGCATCGGGCTCCTCGGTCGAGAAAGGGGAGTCGCTGAAGGACACCGCACTCACGCTCTCGGCCTACGACCCCGACGTGATCGTCCTGCGCCACCCCGAGGCCGGCGCCGCCGACCTCGTCGCGCGGCTGACCAGCGCCCGCGTCGTGAACGCGGGAGACGGCAGGCACCAGCATCCGACCCAGGCGCTGCTCGACCTCTACACGCTCCGGAACGCCTTCGGCCGGCTCGACGGGCTCCAGGTCGCGATCGTCGGCGACGTCGCCCACTCGCGCGTCGCGCGCTCGCTGGTGCAGGCGCTCAATCTCGTCGGCTCGAGCGCGATCCTGGTCGGCCCGCCCGCGCTGCTGCCGCCAGGGATCGCGCCGATCTCGCACGACATCGAGGCGATCGCCGACGTCGACGTCGTCTACGTGCTGCGGATGCAGCGGGAGCGGATGCTCGAGGGCGAGAACTTCGTGCCGTCGCTGGCCGAGTACAGCCGCTACTACGGGATCACCGCCGACCGCGTGCGGCCCGGCCAGTTCGTGATGCACCCCGGGCCGATCAACCGCGGCGTCGAGCTCGCCGGCGACGTCGCCGACTCGGAGTCGTCGCTCGTGCTCGAGCAGGTGCGCGCCGGCCTCGTCGTCCGGATGGCGATCCTCTACGACCTGCTCACCGCAGGCCCCGTCGCGGTCGAGGCGACCGTGGAGACCGCATGACGATCCTCAGCGGAGGGGGAGGCGCACACGACCTGGTCGTCCGCGGCGCGCGCGTGCTCGACCCGGTCGAAGGGATCGACATCGTGGTCGACGTCCGGATCGACCGCGGCGTGATCACGCAGCTCGGGACCGAGATCGACGCCAACGGCCACCGAGTCGTCGACGCAGAGGGCCTGGTGCTCGCACCGGCGTTCGTCGATCCGCACGTTCACCTGCGGACGCCGGGGCGCGAGGACGAGGAGACGATCGAGAGCGGCACCGCCGCGGCAGCGGCCGGCGGCTACTGCGCGATCCTCGCGATCCCCAACACGGACCCGCCGGTCGACGACCCGGCGCTCCTGCGCGGCCTGCGCGAGCGCGCGGAGACGGAGGCGCAGGTTCCGGTCGGTTTCATGGCCGCGCTCACCAAGCGCCAGGCGGGCGCCGAGCTTGCAGAGCTCGGAGCGCTCGCGGAGGCCGGCGCTGTCGGCTTCACCGACGACGGGCGCCCGGTCGCCGCCGCAGGCGTCATGCGCCGCGCGCTCCAGTACAACGCCGTCACGGGCCTGCCGATCGCCGTCCACTGCGAGGAGGCGACGCTGACGCGGGGCGGCCATGCGCACGCAGGCGACGTCGCCGGCGAGCTCGGCATCGAGGGCTGGCCGGCCCTCGGCGAGAGCCTGATGGTCGGCCGGGATGTCGAGCTGGCCCGCGAGACGGGCCGGCCCGTTCATCTGATGCACCTGTCGGCGCGCGAGTCGGTCGAGCACCTCAGGCGGGGGCAGGAGGCGGGCGTCCAGGTCACGGCCGAGGTGACGCCGCACCATCTCTGCCTGACCGACGATGCGATCAGGACGCTGGACCCGAACTTCAAGATGAATCCGCCGCTGCGGAGCGACGACCACCGCAGCGCGCTGATCGACGCCCTTCGCGACGGGTCGATCGCCGCAATCGCGACCGACCACGCCCCGCACGCCTCCTCCGAGAAGGAGGTTCCGTTCGAGGCCGCGCCCTTCGGCGTGATCGGACTCGAAACGGCCTTCGGCGCGCTGCACACGCACCTCGTCGAGCCGGGCCTGCTGACGCTGGAGACGGTGCTCGAGCGCATGTCGGCCGGACCGGCCGCGATCTTCGGGATCGAGCGCCCGCGCATCGCCGTCGGCGCGCGCGCGAACGTCGTGCTGCTCGACCTCCACGCGAGCTGGCGCGTTCACGCAGGCAAGCTGCGGTCGCGCTCGACCAACTCCTGGCTCCTCGACCAGCGCCTGACGGGCCGCGTGCGGATGACGATCGCCGCCGGTCGCGTGGCGTACGACTCATGAGCGGGGCCCTGCTGCTCGAGGACGGGACCGTGTACGCCGGCGAGTCGGTCGGCGCCGCCGGTTCCGCGTTCGGCGAGGCGGTGTTCACGACCTCCATGAGCGGCTACCAGGAGATCGCGACCGATCCGAGCTTCGAGGCCCAGATCGTCTGCTTCACGGCGCCGATGGTCGGCAACTACGGCACCGATCCCGGTCGCTGCGAGTCGCGCCGGCCTCACGCGCGCGCCGTCGTGATGCGCGAGGCGCGCGGGCCCGGCTGGCTCGAGTGGCTGCGCGAGAACGGCGTCGTCGCCCTGACCGGCATCGACACGCGGTCGCTCGTGCTGCACCTCCGCGACCGCGGTGTGATGGGGGCGGCCGTCGCAACCGGCCCGTACGACGAGCAGCGCGTGCTCGCGGAGGTCCGCGCGCAGCCGGAGATGTCGGGCACTGCACTCGTGCGCGACGTGTCGACGCGCGAGCCATACACCTACACGCAGCGCGGGCGTGCACGCGTCGCCGTCGTCGACTACGGCTGCAAGCGCTCGATCATCCGCCGGCTCGCCGCTGCAGGAGCGGCCATCGACGTCTTCCCGCACGACGTCGACGCCGACACGGTCGCGAAGTACGACGGCGTCCTGCTTTCGCCCGGGCCCGGCGACCCGGCGCCGCTCGAGGACGAGGTCGCCATGGTCGGGCAGCTCCTCGGGCGCACCGACGTCCTCGGCGTGTGCCTCGGCCACCAGCTGATCGCGCGCGCGATCGGCCGCACGACCTTCAAGCTCCCCTTCGGGCACCGCGGGGCGAACCACCCGGTGCTCGAGCACCGCTCGCGCCGCGTGCTCGTGACGGCGCAGAACCACGGGTTCGCCGTCGCCGCCGCCGAGGACGACGGCGTGACGCACGCCTCGCTGTACGACGGCACGGTCGAGGGGCTTGCACTCCCGCAGCTGCACGCACGCTCGACGCAGTTCCATCCGGAGGCGTCACCAGGTCCGCACGACGCACAACTCGTGCTCGAAGGGTGGGTGGCCGGCCTTGCCGCGTAGAACCGACCTCGACTCGATCTGCCTGATCGGCTCGGGCCCGATCGTGATCGGCCAGGCGGCCGAGTTCGACTACGCCGGCTGCCAGGCGCTCAAGGTGCTCCGCGAGGAGGGCTTCCGCACGATCGTCGTCAACTCGAACCCCGCGACGATCATGACCGACCCGGGATTCGCCGACCGCACGTACCTGGAGCCGCTGGACGTCCAGGGCGTCACGGCCGTGCTCGAACGCGAGCGCCCCGACGCGCTGCTGCCGACGATGGGGGGCCAGATCGCGCTCAACCTCGCCCGGGCGCTGCACGAGGAAGGCGTCCTCGACGAGCTCGGGATCGAGCTGATCGGCGCCGACGTCGACGTGATCTCGCGCGCCGAGGACCGCGAGCTGTTCAAGGCGTGCGTCGAGCGCGCGGGGCTCCGCGTTCCGCGCTCGCGCATCGTCACCTCCCTCGACGAGCTCGGCGGCCTGCAGACGCCCGCGGTCGTGCGTCCTGCGTTCACGCTCGGCGGTCACGGCAGCGGATTCGCCGAGAACCGCGACCAGCTTCGCCGGCAGGTCGAGCGAGGGCTCTCCGAGTCGCCGATCTCGCAGGTGCTGGTCGAGGAGTCGGTGCGGGGCTGGGACGAGTTCGAGCTCGAGGTCGTGCGCGACCGCGCGGACAACGTCGTCATCGTCTGCTCGATCGAGAACCTCGACCCGATGGGCGTGCACACCGGCGACTCGATCACCGTCGCACCGCAGATGACGCTGCCCGACGAGGCCTACCAGCAGCTGCGCGATGCGGCGATCGCCATCGTCCGCACCGTCGGCGTCGACACGGGCGGCTCGAACATCCAGTTCGCGCGCGACCGCGTCACCGGCGAGATGCGGGTGATCGAGATGAACCCGCGCGTCTCCCGCTCGTCGGCACTCGCGTCGAAGGCGACCGGTTACCCGATTGCGAAGGTCGCGGCAAAGCTCGCCGTCGGCTACACGCTCGACGAGATCCCCAACGACCTGACGGGCACGACGCCTGCGAGCTTCGAGCCGGCACTCGACTACGTCGTCGTCAAGATCCCGCGGTTCGCGTTCGAGAAGTTCCCGGGCGCCGACCGCACGCTCGGCACGCAGATGAAGGCGGTCGGGGAGACGATGGGCATCGGGCGGACGTTCATCGAGGCGTTCGTCAAGGCGAAGCGCGGGCTGGAAGGCACGCTCGACTGGTCGCCGGACAATCTCCATCCGTGGTTCGAGCGCGAGCTCGAGCAGGCCGAGATCGAGGAGGTCCGGCAACGCACCGAGACGCCGGTCTACCGGCGCATCGACTCCTGCGCGGGCGAGGTCGAGGCCGCGTCGAACTACTACTACTCGACCTGGGGCGAGCGCGACGAGGCGCCGCCGCTCGGGACCACGAAGCGCGTGGTCATCCTCGGTTCGGGGCCGAATCGCATCGGCCAGGGGATCGAGTTCGACTACTGCTGCGTCCACGCGGTGCAGACCTTCCGGGAGCTCGGCTACGAGGCCGTGATGGTGAACTGCAACCCGGAGACGGTCTCGACCGACTACGACACGTCCGACCGCCTGTACTTCGAGCCGCTCGACACCGAAGCGGTGCTCGCGGTCTGCGAGCGTGAGCAGCCGGAGGGCGTCGTCATCCAGTTCGGCGGGCAGACGCCGCTCAAGCTCGCGCGGGCGATCGAGTCCGCCGGCCACCGCATCCTCGGCACGCCCTTCGACGCCGTCGACCTGGCGGAGGACCGCGAGCGGTTCGGCCGGCTGCTCGACGCGCTCGGGATCGCGTGCCCGGAGTGGGGGATCGCGCGGACGCCGGACGAAGCGGTCGCGACGGCGGAGCGGATCGGCTACCCGGTGCTCGTCCGCCCTTCGTACGTCCTCGGAGGGCGCGCGATGCGCGTCTGCAGCGGGCCGGAGGCGGTCGCCGAGGCGTTCCGCGGCGTCCATGGGCCGACCCTCGTCGACCGCTTCCTCGATCACGCGATCGAGCTCGACGTCGACGCGCTCTGCGACGGCGCCGAGGTCTACGTCGCCGCCGTGATGCAGCACGTGGAGGAGGCGGGCGTCCACTCGGGCGACTCCGCCTGCGTGCTCCCTCCGCAGTCGATCGACCCGGCAACGCTCACCGAGATCGGAGACGTCGTCCGCCGGCTGGGGCCGGCGCTCGGGGTGGTCGGTCTCCTGAACGTGCAGCTGGCCGTCGTCGGCTCCGACGTCTACGTCCTCGAGGTCAACCCGCGCGCCTCGCGAACGGTTCCATTCGCGTCGAAGGCGACCGGAGTGAATCTCGTCGCCGCCGCCTGCCGGCTCGCGGCCGGCGAGCTGCTCGCCGAGCTGGGGCTGCCGCCCGAGCAGGCGCCGCGCCAGGTGAGCGTCAAGGCGGCCGTCCTTCCCTTCGCGCGCTTCCCCGGCGCCGATCCGGTGCTCGGCCCCGAGATGCGCTCGACCGGCGAGATCATGGTCAGCGCCTCCGACCTCGCGACCGCGCTCGCAAAGGCAGAACGTGCGGCCGGCCGCCCGCTGCCGTCGAGCGGGTCGGTCTTCCTCTCCGTCCGTGACGACGACAAGGCCGTGCTTCCGGACGTCGCGCGCGCGTTCGCGGCGCTCGGGTTCAGGCTCCACGCGACGGCGGGAACGGCCGAGGCGCTGCGCGCGGCCGGGCTCGAGGTGGCGGACGTGCGCAAGGTGAGCGAGGCCGGCGATGCTCCGACCGTCGTCGACCTGATCCGGCGCGGACGGATCGATCTCGTCGTCAACACACCGGGCGGCGGCGCCGAGCCGCGCTCCGACGGCTACCTGATCCGGGAGGCGGCGCTGGTCGCGCGCGTCCCGTGCATCACGACGATCGCGGCCGCGACCGCGGCGACGCGCGCGATCGCCGACGCGCGTGTCGACGTGACGCTGTCGCTGCAGGAGCGAATCGATGTCGAGGCCGACGCGCGCGCCGCGTAGGGTCGTCGCGGTCGAGCCGGTCGGCCCGTACGCGCTGCTCCGCCTCGAGCGCGGCGGCGCCGATCCGGGCGGTCCGGGTCAGTTCTTCATGCTCGAGGCGCCGGGCAGGGTCCTGCCGCGGCCGATGTCGTTGTGCCTGGCGCCGAAGGGCGAGCTCTGGTTCCTGCTCGATCCGATCGGCCCGGGCACGCAAGCGCTCGCGCAGCTCGAGCCCGGCGCGGAGCTGCACGTCTTCGGGCCGCTCGGCAACGGCTTCCGGCTCGACGTCGAACGTCCGCTGCTCGTCGGCGGCGGCATCGGGATCGCGCCGCTCCCGTACCTCGCCGAGGCGCTCGACCGTCCGCCTGCCGTGCTCGGCTTTCGCACCGAGCATCACGCGGAGGCGGCGGCGCTGCTGCCGAGCGCGGAGGTGGTGATCGATCCCGTCCTCGTCACCGAGCTGATCGAGCCGGGCCGCGACGTGCTCGCGTGCGGCCCGGAGCCGATGCTCGAGGCCGTCCGCGAGCTCGCGCCGGCTGCGCAGCTCGCGTGGGAGGCGCCGATGGCCTGCGGATACGGCGCCTGCTACGGATGCGTGGTCGAGATCGACGGCGAGCTGAAGCGGCTCTGCGTCGAGGGACCGGTGCTGGCGGCATGCTCCTCCTGAACGCGAGCGGCTGCCTCGACGCGCTGGTCGCCCCGGAGGTCGCAGCCGGCTTCGACGTGTTCGTCACCAAGACGGTCACCCCGGAGCCGCGGGAGGGCAACCCCCCGCCGCGGATCGCCGAGACCGACGCCGGGATGCTCAACTCGATCGGGTTGGCCAATCCGGGCCGCAAAGCCTTCGTCGAGCGGGTGCTTCCGCGGCTCGGGGCCGGCCTCGGCGTGCCGATCTGGGTCTCCGTCGGCGGCTTCTCGGCCTCCGACTACGCCGAGACGTGCTCGGCTCTCGATGGCCGCGCCGAAGTCGCGGCCATCGAGCTGAACCTCTCGTGCCCGAACGTGGACGAGGCGCCCGAAACGGCGGCGGAGATCGTGAGGGCGTGCCGTGCCTCGACGAGGCTCCCGCTGTACGCGAAGCTCTCGCCCCACGCGTGGAGCATCGGCGACGTGGTACGCGCGGTCGAAGCGGCGGGCGCGGACGGCATCAGCCTCGTCAACACGCTCCGCGGCCTCACGCTCGACGCGCAGCTCGCACCGACGCTCGCGCGCGGCGCGGGTGGCTACTCGGGCCCCGCCCTTCGTCCCGTCGCGCTCGCCGCGGTGCACGCTGCGCGGAGCGCAACATCGTTGCCGATCGTGGGCATGGGTGGCATCGCAAGCGGACGCGACGTTCTCGAGATCGTTGCGTGCGGAGCGTCGCACGTCGCGCTCGGCACGGTGCTGTTCGCCGATCCCGATGCCCCGCAGCGCGTGCGTCGAGAGCTCGACGACGCCGTGCGCGCGGCCGGATACGAGACGGTCGACGATGCATTTTGTGCCGCACACGCGGCTGTTGTCAGTTCCGTCAACTGAGATCGACGGTCAGATGTTGCACGCGCGTGACAGGTTGGTAGGATGCTGACCTTCCATGACGCCCCCCCAGGCACAGGTACAAGCCCCCGTCCGGTCGCTCGACCAGCGCATGGAGGCTCTCAAGCGCGCAAACGATATTCGTGTGAAGCGCGCACAGTTGAAGAAGGACTTGAAGTCGGGGGCGGTGTCGATCGAACAGATCCTCAGCAACCCGCCCGAGTACGTGTCGACGGCGAAAGTGTTCGACATGCTCGTCGCGGTGCCGAAGTTCGGCCGGGTGAAAGCGGCGCGCCTGCTCAACCAGTGCCGCATCAGCCAGTCGAAGACGGTCGGCGGGCTCTCCGACCGCCAGCGTCACGAGCTGATTGCCCTCTTCAACGGCCGCTAGCGCGGGCCAGCCCGTTTTCGTCGTGACCGGCCCGTCAGGGGCCGGAAAGGGAACGCTGATCAAGCTCGTGCTGGCCCGCTTCCCGGCTCTGGCGCTGGCTGTTTCAGCCACGACGCGCGCGCGCCGGCCGGGCGAGGAGGACGGGGTCGACTACTGGTTCCTCGACCGGGCGGAGTTCGACCGCCGGGTCGCGGACGGGGAGTTCCTCGAATGGGTGGACTACGTCGGAAACCGCTACGGGACGCTCCAGTCGGAGATCGACCGGCTGCGTGGGGCCGGCAAGGCCCCGATGCTGGAGCTCGAGACCCACGGCGCGCTCCGGGTCGCCGAACGCGACCCGCGCGCGGTGACGATCTTCGTGACCGCGCCGGTCGACGAGCTGGAGCGGCGGCTGCGCGAGCGGGCGACGGAGAGCTCCGGCGAGATCGGCGAGCGCATCGCGACCGCGCGCAGGCAGCTCGACCTGCGCGAGCTCTTCGACCACGTCGTCACGAATGTCGACCGCGATCAGGCGGCGGGCGAGCTGGCGGCGGTGATCGAGCCGCTGCTCGCGGATGCCGCTACGATGTCGCGACCATGATCCATCCACGCATCGACGAATTGATGAACGAGGTCGACTCGCGCTACGCGCTGGTGATCGTCGCGGCCAAGCGGGCCCGGCAGATCAACAACTATCACCACCAGCTTGGTGAGGGCACCTTCGACGAGTTCGCCCCGCCGCTGATCGAGTCGCGGTCGAAGAACTACCTGACGATGTCGCTCGAGGAGATCTCCGAGGGCAAGATCGTCTACAACTACCTCAAGTAGCAGCCCTTTCCCGGCACAATCAGGTTGTGCCGAAGATCCTGCTCGGTGTGACCGGGGGCATCGCCGCCTACAAGGCGTGCGAGCTGACGCGCCTGCTCGTGAAGGCAGGGCACGAAGTCGTCCCGCTGGTGACGCCGGGCGCACAGAGGTTCGTCACGGAGGAGACGTTCCGGGCGCTCGCCCGGCGTCCGGCCGGGGACGACGTCTACCGGCACCTCGAACGCGCCGACCTGCTCGTCGTCGCGCCGTGCACCGCGAACACGCTCGCCAAGCTCGCTCAGGGCCTGGCCGACAACGTTCTCGCCGAGGCGGCGCTCGCGCATCGCGGGCCGGTGCTCGTCGCGCCCGCGATGAACCCGCGGATGTGGGCGCATCCGGCGACGCGCGCGAACGTGGACACGCTCGTCCGCCGGGGAGTCGAGCTCGTCGGCCCCGACGAGGGGGAGATGGCGGAGGGCGAGTGGGGAGTCGGCCGCCTGGCCGAGCCGGACGAGATTGCGGCGCGCATCGAGCAGCTGCTCGCGCCTGGCACGCTCGCCGGAAAGCGCGTG
>DATIXY010000045.1:0-46336 GCA_035518115.1 Gaiellaceae bacterium
ACCGCAACCTCGAGACGCTCGAGCAGCTCGGCCTCCTGCGCCACGTGCACCTCGGTCACGCGCCCGGCCGGTACGCGCTCGTGCGCGGCGAGCCGTGCGAGTATCTGGCGTGCGAGCGCTGCGGGAAGGTGAGCGAGGCCGAGCCCGGCCTCCTCGACGACGTGCGGCGCCTGATCGAGGAGGAGTTCGCATTCCACGCATCGTTCACACACTTTCCGATCGGCGGCCTGTGCGCCCGCTGCGCCTTCATCGCCGCGGCGACGGTGGGCCGGACGTGAGCGGCCGGCGCCGTGCCGCGTGGATCCGAGCGCTCACCCCGGCCGAGTGGCTGCGACTGTCGGGCTTCGGAGCCGCCGTGGCGCTTCTGCACCTGCTCGGATGGGGGCTCTTCGTCTACTACTCGCGCTCGAACCCGGCGCTCGCCGGTCTCGGGACGCTTGCGTACACGTTCGGGCTCCGCCACGCGTTCGATGCCGATCACATCGCGGCGATCGACAACACGACGCGCAAGTTCCTGCAGGACGGCAAGCGCTCGCTCGGCGTCGGCTTCTTCTTCTCGCTCGGCCACTCCACGATCGTGCTGTCGCTCGTCGCCGGGCTTGCCGTCGCGGCGAAGACCGTCGGCTCCAACATCCCGTCGTTCCAGGACTGGGGCGGCTACGTCGGCGCGGGCGTCTCCGGGACGTTCCTCTGGATCATCGGAGCGCTCAACCTGATCGTGCTGCTCGACGTGATCCGCATCTTCCGCGAGATGCGCACCGGCGCGTACGACCAGGAGCGCCTCGAGCAGCGGCTGCTCGAGCGCGGGCTGATGAACCGCTTCTTCCTGGGGCGGATCTCGCACCGGATTCGCGCGAGCTGGCAGATGTACCCGCTCGGCGTCCTCTTCGGGCTCGGGTTCGACACGGCGACGGAGGTCGGGCTGCTCGCGATTGCAGCGGGCGTCGCGACGAACCACCTCCCGTTCCTCGCCGTGCTGTCGCTACCCATCCTCTTCGCGGCCGGGATGTCGCTGATGGACACGGCCGACGGCGCGTTCATGAGCCAGGCCTACGGCTGGGCCTTCTCGAACCCGATTCGCAAGGTCTACTACAACATCACCGTCACGACCCTCTCGGTAGCGGTCGCGCTCGTGATCGGGACGATCGAGCTGTACCAGGTGCTCGCCACGCGGCTCGAGCTGCAAACCGGCCTCTGGGGGTGGCTCGCGACCCTCGACTTCGGCCGGATCGGCTACGGCATCGTCGTCGCCTTCGTCCTCACCTGGTCGATCTCCGTGCTGGTCTGGAAGAAAGGCCGGATCGAGGAGCGCTGGAACGAGATGATCGATCGCTAACCCGGGAACTGCGACGCCCGGCCGGGCGGTCGGGGAGAATGCGCGCGTGCCGCGCTCGATCACGCTCTCGGCGCTCGCGATGCTGTTCTCCGCCGGCCTGCTGCTCGCGGCGGTCGTCGCGGCGACCGGCAACGCGGCCGACACGACGACGACGGAGACGACGTCGACGGTCGAGACGACCACCTCGGGGGACACGACGACCGAGGTGACGGTCCCGGTCACGACGACGGTGCAGATCACGACCACGCGGCCGTCGGTGACGATCACGCGGCCGGGCACGACCACCCCGACGACGACCGCCTCGTCGAGCTCGAGCAGCGGAACCGCGGCGTGGGTTTGGGTGCTGATCGGGATCCTCGCGGCCGGGCTGATCGTCGTGATCGCGTTGCTCGCGACGCGCGGACGGGGTGGAAAGGTGCCCGCGGAGGAGCGGCGACGCCGGCTCGACGGCGCAGTCGCGACGTGGGCGGCACAGGGCTGGGCGCTCGAGAGCCAGAGCGCCGACTCGGCCGTGCTCCGGCGCGGCGAGGAACTGATGCTCGTGAGCGTCGACGACGCCGGCCACGTGAGCACCCGCCCACTCGCCTCGTCGTAGCGCACGATGGCGATCCAGGTCGAAGACCTCCGCGTCGTTCGCGGCGGCAACGAGGTGCTGCATGGCGTGTCGCTCGAGGTTGCCAACGGCTCGGTGACCGGGCTGCTCGGGCCGAGCGGCTGCGGCAAGAGCACGCTCATGCGCTCGATCGTCGGCGTGCAGATCGTTGCGGGCGGAACGGTGACGGTGCTCGGCCTGCCGGCCGGCTCGGCCGCGTTGCGCCGGCGGATCGGCTACGTGACGCAGGCGCCCTCGGTGTACGGCGACCTGACCGTCCTCGAGAACCTGCGCTACTTCGCGCGCGTCGTCGACGTCGGGCGCGACCGCGTCGCCGAGGTGCTCGAATCGGTCGCGCTCTCCCGTTTCGCATCGCGGCTCACGTCGTCGCTTTCGGGCGGCGAGCGGGCGCGCGTTTCGCTCGCCAGCGCGCTGCTCGGGAGCCCGGAGCTGCTCGTGCTCGACGAGCCGACGGTCGGGCTCGACCCCGTTCTGCGTACCGAGCTCTGGGGGCTGTTCCACGAGCTCGCGGGCGACGGCGCAACGCTGCTCGTGTCGAGCCACGTGATGGACGAGGCGGGCGAGTGCGACCAGCTGCTGCTGATGCGCGACGGCGCGCTCCTCCGGCACTCGACGCCCGACGAGCTGCGGCGGAGCACCGGCCAGGACGACCTGTCGAAGGCGTTCCTGGCCGTCATCGAGGCGTCGGAGCACGACCGGTGAGCGCCCGCGTCACCTTCGCAACGGCACGGCGGGTGCTCGAGCAGATCCGGCACGACCCGCGGACGATCGCGCTCCTGCTCGTCGTGCCCGCCCTCTTGCTCGTACTGCTCCGCTACGTCTTCGACGGCCGCGAGTCGGTGTTCCAGACGATCGGCGCTCCGCTGTGCGGGCTGTTCCCGTTCATCGTCATGTTCCTGGTCACGTCGATCACCATGCTGCGAGAGCGCACGACAGGGACGCTGGAGCGGCTGATGACATTGCCGCTCGCGAAGCTCGACCTGCTCGGCGGCTATGCGATCGCGTTCGGCCTGCTCGCGGCGGCACAGGCCGTCGTCGTGTGCGTCGTCGGGTTCGTCTTTCTCGGCCTCGACGCGCCGCACGGCGCGTGGCTCGTCGCGGTGCTCGCAATCCTCAATGCGCTCCTCGGGATGGCACTCGGCCTGTTCGTGAGCGCGTTTGCGGAAACCGAGTTCCAGGCGGTGCAGTTCATGCCGGCGCTCATCTTCCCGCAGCTCCTGCTCTGCGGCCTCTTCGTCGCGCGCGACGACATGGCGTCCGTGCTGTACGCGATCTCCTGGGTGCTGCCGCTCACGTATGCATACGACGCGCTCGCGCGTGCCACGTCGATCGAGCCGCTCGGGGCGCGGATTGCGATCGACGTGCTCGTCGTCATCGGCTGCACGCTCGCCGCGCTCGCGCTCGGCGCGGTGACGCTACGCCGGCGGACTGCCTGATGCGCGGCCGGCCGACCTCGCGATCCAGACCGATGCGACGAGGAACCATCCGAGCTCGATCGCAAGGAACAGCTTCTCCCAGAGACCACCGAGCGAGCGCGGGCGCAGGTGCGCGTGCGCGAGCAGGACGACGGGGACGAGTGCGCCCCACGAGAGCACGCCGAGCGTGACGATCACAGCCGTCCAGCGAGGATCGGCGCGCAACGCGCGCGTCGTCATCCTCGTGCCGACGATCACGGCGATGAACGCGATCCCGGCGAACAGGAGGTGCAGCTTCGCGAGCCCCTGCGTCGTCGTCCCGACGGGATCGTCGGGGAAGAACGCGAGCAGCCCCGACCCGACAGCCCACACCGCGAGCAGGACGAGCCCGCTGCGCACCGCGCCGGCCTGCCGCTGGAACCGCCAGATCGCCAGCACGGCGGCCAGGCTGAGCGCGCAACGCAGGAGGAAATTCACGTCCATCAGCCACGCGTAGGCGCCCTTGCTCCCGTAGTCGCTCTCGGCGTTGTGCAGGACGCTGAAATGAGGGCGCAGGAAGACGAGGAGGACGTCGATCACGACGTACGCGACGATCCCGGCGATCGCAACACGGGCGAGGGCGCGCGCGTCGCGCACTATTCGTCCTCCGGGGAACCGAGTGCGATCAGCGCCCCGAGCGACGCACGCAGCCGCGTCACCTCGTCGGGGCCGACCGCCTCCGCGAATGCGGCGTCGACGGCGTCGACCGCGCCTCTGATCTCCGCCGCGGCGGCCGCGCCGCGGTCGGTCAGCGCGATCGAGAGCCGGCGCCGGTCCTCCGCGTCGGGCACGCGCACGACGTAGCCGCGCGTGACGAGCGTGTCGACGAGCTGGCTCGCAGCCTGCTTCGAGACGGCCTGCGCGACGGCGACCTCGCGCAGCGGAGTGCCGCCGCCGCGCGCGATCCCGCCGATCACGCGGGCGCCCGCGCGCGGCATGTCGTCGAAGCCGGCGGCTGCGAGCGCGCGCCGGATCGCCGACCCGTACGTTCGGCGCGCCTCGGCGAGCAGCACCGGCAGGACGAGGTCCTCCACCCACGCCGGCCCAGCGGTCACGGCCGCAGTATGCCGTCAATCTACTTGACCGTCAAGTAAATTGACGTTGCGTCGGATAGGCTGCCCGACGCTCGGAGAGGTGTCCGAGCGGTCTAAGGAGCGCGATTGGAAATCGCGTACGTGCTGAAAGGTGCGTCGAGGGTTCAAATCCCTCCCTCTCCGCTCTCGCCGGCGGGCCCGGACGGAGTCGCTCCGGGCCCGTCAGTCGTGGACCCGGGCGATCACGTCCTCGCGCTTCAGAACGCGCACGCGATGCGACGAGCGCGCGAGCCGGACCTCGTAGCCGGCGTCGCGCGGATAGAGCACCTTGTCGCCCGGCTCGATCGTGGCGACGTCGGGGCCGACGGCAGCGACGATCCCCGTCCGGATCTGCGTCGCCTCGTTGACCGGGACGATCAGCCCGCTCGCCGTCTCGCCGTCCTCGAGCGGCTGCACGACGAGGTAGTCATCGAGCGGCTCGAGCGTCACGTCGGTCAACGGGCCACGTTCCAACACGTCTTCACGATACTCGCTCGGTGCGCGTCGGTCGCCACGACGTCCCGGTGTCGAACCCGGAGAAGATCTTCTTTCCGGCCCGCGGGCTGGTGAAGCTCGACCTCGTCTCGTACTACCTCGGAGTCGCCGAGCTCGCGCTGCCGCACCTGCGGCGGCGGCCGTTCCACATGAAGCGGTTCCCGAACGGCGTCGACGCAGACTTCTTCCACCAGAAGCGCGTGCCCGCGAACCATCCCGACTACGTCGACGAGGTGTTCGTGCAGTTCCCGAGCGGGCACTCGACGGTGTTCGCGATCGTCGACAACGCAGCCGCGCTCGCGTGGGTCGCCAACCTCGGGTGCATCGAGCTGCATACCTGGCACTCGCGGGTCGAGGAGATCGAGCGTCCCGACTACCTGCTGATCGATCTCGACCCGACCAGCGACGGGCAGTGGCCGTTCGTCCGCGAGATCGCGCTCGTCGTCCGCGACGTGCTGGACGGCCTCGGGCTCAGGTCGTACCCCAAGACGTCGGGCGCCACCGGGCTGCACGTGCTGGCGCCGATCCGGCCGGAGCTCGAGTTCCCGCACGTGCGCCGCTTCGCGAAAGCGGTCGCGGAGGAGGTCGAGCGGCGGATCTCCGACCAGCGCGTCGCGACGACGACGTGGCGGGTCGCCGATCGCGTCGGGGTGTTCGTCGACTTCGGCCAGAACGCGCGCGACCGAACGATCGCGTCCGCCTACTCGGTGCGGCCGACGGCCGACGCGCGTGTCTCGGCGCCGCTCCGGTGGGAGGAGGTGGCGGGCGTCGAGCCGGAGGCGTTCACGGTGGAGACGATGCCGGCGCGAATCGAGTCCGCCGGCGACCCGATGCGCGGCATGTGGCGCAGCCCGCCGTCCCTGCGATCGCGCTTCGAGCGCCTCGGCCTCGAGCCTCCGGCGTAAGGCTGGTGCCTGGCCCCAGGGTTCGACGCACCCGTGAACCGTGACAAATGTGTGACGAGTCGTCCACGGGCATTGCCACGAGGGCGGCGCGCTGCGATGGTCGGGCCGTACGACGCGCCGGGACGACGTCGGGAGGACACCGGTCGCGGGAAGGGCTCGACCCGCGTGGAGTCACGCGGCCGCAGGGCGGCGGGTGGGATGCTCGCCGCGGCCACCGACGAGGGGGCCGCACCACGGTGCCAGGCACCGGGGCTTAGCCGAACAGCGCCTCGACGCCGACCGCGTTCGGATCGACCGGCGCGCGCAGCTCGCGCCACGTGCAGTCGCGCGGCGCCTTGTCGTCGCGCCACCGGATCAGCTTCGACCCGTGGCGGAAGCGATGCCCCTGCACCTTGTCGTAGCGCACCTCGACGACCAGCTCCGGGCGGAGCGCCGCCTCCTCGAGGTCGCCGGTCCCCCACCGGTTCGGCTCCGAGAAGCGACGGTCGGGCGCATCGACGAGCAGCGGCGTCACGCGCCGCGCGACGTCCTCGCGCGTCTTCGCCGCGACCGCGCACGAGCCGACGTAGTCGATCTCACCGTCGTCGCCATAGAGCCCGAGCAGCAGCGTCGCGATCTCGCGCGCGTCGGCCTTCCAGCGCAGGCCGACGACGACGCAGTCGGCCGTCTTGTGCTCCTTGACCTTGACCATCCCGTCGCGCGAGCCCGGCAGGTACGGCGCATCGAGCCGCTTCGCGACGACCCCGTCGAGCCCGAGCGCCTCGAACCGCTCGAGCCACCCGCGCGCGTCCGCGACATCCCGCGTCGCCGGCGAGCGCCGGAACCCTTCGAGCCGCTCGACGCGCTTCCGCCGGTCGGCGAGCGGCTCGCGCCAGACCTCCTCCCCGTCCCACAGCAGCACGTCGAACACGACGAACTCTGCGGGGATCTCGGCCGACAGCCGCTTGATCCGCGACTCGGCCGGGTGCAGCCGCATCTGCATCGCGTCGAAGTCGACCGCACGGTCGCGCACGATCACGATCTCGCCGTCGAGCGCCGAGCGCGGCGCGAGCCGCTCGCCCAGCGGACGCAGCTCCGGGAAGTACCGGAGCAGCGGACGCTCGTTGCGCGACCAGAGGTTGAGCTCGCCGTCGACGTTCTCGAGCACACCGCGAAAGCCGTCCCACTTCGGCTCGAACTGCCATCCGTCGCCGGCCGGCAGCTCGCGCACGAGCTGCGCCTCCATCGGTGGGAACGGGATCGCTGCGGCCGGCACCGAGGCGAAGCGTAGGGTTCCGGCGATGACCCGCGTTGCGATAACCGGAATCGGCTGCGTCACGCCGCTCGGGCTCGACGCTCCCAGCACCTGGAAGGCCGCGCTGGCGGGCGAGAGCGGGATCGACTGGATCCAGGCGTTCGACACCGACGGGCTCCCGGTACGCGTCGCCGCCGAGGTGAAGGGCTTCGACCCGACGGAGGTCGTGTCGGCCAAGGAGGCCCGCAAACTCGAGCGCAACGTCCTCCTCGGCGTCGCCGCAGGCCGCGAGGCGCTCACCGACGCCGGCATGAACGGCTTCGACCCCGCGCGCGTCGGCGTCATCTTCGGCTCCGCGATCGGCGGCGTGCCGGGGATAATCGAGCAGGCGGACACGCTGCGCGAGCGCGGCCCCGACCGCGTCTCGCCGAACTTCCTGCCGAACGTGCTCGTCGACTCCGTCTCGGGCCAGCTCGCGATCTCGCTCGGGCTGAAGGGCCCGAACTACGCAGTCGTCTCCGCGTGTGCGACCGGTTCGCACGCGATCGGCGAGGCGGCGGAGATGATCCGCCGCGGCGCAGCCGACGCCGTCCTCGCGGGCGGAACGGAGTCGTGCATGATCCCGCTGATCCTCGCCGGCTTCACCGCGATGCGCGGGCTCGCCGCCGAGGACGAGTACCCGCCGCGTGCTTCACGCCCGTTCGACGCGACCCGCGCCGGTTTCGTGATGGGCGAGGGCGCCGGCGCCGTGCTGGTCGAGCGCTTCGAGACCGCCGAGAAGCGCGGCGCACGCATCTATGCCGAAGTGCTCGGCTACGGCGCCTCCAACGACGCGCACCACATGGCGCAGCCGGAGCCGGAGGCGACCGGGGTCGCCGCGATGATGAGCGCCGCGCTCGAGCGCGCCGGCGTCGAGCCGGAGCGCGTCGGCTACATCAACGCACACGGGACGTCGACCCCGCAGGGCGACGCGGCCGAGACGCGCGCGATCAAGCAGGTGTTCGGCGACCACGCCTACCGGCTCGCCGTCTCGTCGACCAAGTCGATGATGGGGCACACGTTCGGGGCGGCCGGCGCAATCGAGGCGATCCTGTCTGCGCTCGCGC
Source organism: Gaiellaceae bacterium (assembly GCA_035518115.1). Taxonomy (GTDB): domain Bacteria; phylum Actinomycetota; class Thermoleophilia; order Gaiellales; family Gaiellaceae; genus PALSA-600. The sequence continues at coordinate 8,217 of DATIXY010000045.1, forward strand.
TCCACGACGGCGTGCTGCCGCCGACGATCAACTACCGCGAGCCCGACCCGGAGTGCGACCTCGACTACGTCCCGAACGAAGCCCGGCCGGCGCAGGTCGACGTCGCGCTGTCGAACGCGATGGGCCTCGGCGGGCACAACGGCTGCGTCCTCCTCGGACGCGCATGAGGCTCACGCTCGTTCGTCACGCGACGCTTCTGCTCGAGACGTCCGGAGGCCGCGTGCTCGTCGACCCGATGCTCGACGGCGCCGGCGAGCGCCCGCCGATCGAAAACACGCCGAACCAGCTGCGCAACCCGCTGGTCGGCCTGCCCGCGGACGCAGCCTCGATCGTCGACGGAGTCGACGGCGTCATCGTCACGCACCTCCACCAGGACCACTTCGACGCCACGGCTGCGCGCCTGCTGCCATCCGGCGTTCCGCTGCTCACCCAGCCGGAGAGCGTCGACGAGCTGCGCAGCCGCGGCTTCGCGGCCGCGACCGCCGACAGCGACGGCTGGCTCGGCCTCGACATCGCCCGCACGTCCGGCCGGCACGGGACCGGCGAGCTCGGGCGGGCGCTCGGCCCGGTCTCCGGATTCGTCGTCGAGGGCGTCTACATCGCCGGCGACACGATCTGGTGCGACGAGGTCGTCGAGGCGCTCGCGCGCCATCGGCCTCGCGCCGTCGTCGCCAACGGCAGCGGCGCCCGGTTCGTGGAGGGCGACCCGATCGTCATGGACGCACGCGACGTGCGAACGCTGCGCGAGGCGACCGACGCCGCCGTGGTCGTGATCCACCTCGAGTCGATCAACCACTGCGTCGAGCGGCGGGATGTCTACCGCGCGATCGACGGCGTCGTCGTGCCGGACGACGGCGAGACGATCGACGTCTAATCCTCGACGACCTCCGGCGTCAGCTCGTCGATCGTGTCGAGTTCGACGTCGGCAAGCGCGAGCGACTCCGCATCCGGCGGGAAGTGCGTGTTCGGGATTGCGATCACACGTAGGCCGGCCGCCTTCGCGGAGCGGATGCCGTTGTGCGAGTCCTCGACGGCGGCGACGCGGGCGGGCTCGACCGCGAGGCGCCGTGTCGTCTCGAGGTACACGTCGGGCGCCGGCTTGCCGCGGCCGACCTCCTCCGACGACACGGCGACCCGGACGAGCGAATGGAGCTTCGCCGCGTCGAGCACGAGGTCGATCAGCTCGCGGTTCGACGACGACGCGATCGCCAGCGGCCAGCGCTCGCCGATCCGCCGCACGGCGTCGAGCGCACCGGGGATGAACGGCGGCCCTTCCGCATACCGCTCGATCATGCGCCCGACGACCGCATCGTTGGCCTGCTCCGGCGTCCCGGGCAGGCCGAGCTGCTCGACGAGGTACCGCGACCACTCCGGCGAGCTCATCCCCATCATCGCGCGCGTCGCCTCGGGCGGGAACGGCAGCCCGGCGTCCCGCACGAGCTGGACGCGCACGTCGTCCCAGACCTGCTCGGAGTCGACGATCACGCCGTCGAGGTCGAACACGACCGCATCGATCACAGCCCGCGGTACCCCCGGTGGACCCACACGAGCGACTCGGGCGCACGCCCCTGCTCCAGGTGGACGATCTCGCCGACGAAGAAGCTGTGGTCGCCCGTGGGGGTCACGTCGACCGTGCGCGCGATGATCCACCCGACCGCGCCGGCGAGCAGCCGAGGGTCGTCGTCACGGACCTCGATCCCGTCCCACAGCGCGATCGGCGGGACGCTGCGGGCGAAGTGCTGGGCCAGGTGCTCCTGGTCGCCGCCGAGGATCGAGACCGCCCACTCGTCGGCGCCGCGCAGCACCTCGTGCAGCGATGCCTCGAGTGCGATCGAGATCCCGATCAGCCGCGGCTCGAGCGAGAGCGAGAGGAGCGTCGACACGGTCAGGCCCGCTCGACGGCCGTCGGCCTCGGCGACGACGACCGACACACCGGCCGGCCAGCGCCGGAACAACGCACGCTGCTCGGCTCCGCGCTCCTCGTCCACGCGGACGAGCCTAGAGGCTGGCGACCCCTGACGGCCTCGCGCCGCGGCGCTCCTCGTCGCCCGCGACGACGAGCGCGAGCGCATCGACGACGAGTGGATCGAACTGCGTGCCGCTGCACCGCCGGATCTCCTCGAGCGCGTCAACCGTCGACCGCGTCGTCCGGTACAGCCGGTCGGTGGTCATCGCCTCGTACGCGTCGGCGACGAGAAGGATGCGCGAGCCGATCGGGATGCCCTCGCCGGCGAGCCCATCGGGGTACCCGTTACCGTCGTAGCGCTCGTGGTGGTGCAGCACCCAGGTGGCGACGGGCTCGATGCGCAGCGACGCGAGCATGCGATAGCCGACCAGCGGATGGAGCGCGATCGCCTCGTGCTCGACCTCGGTGAGCGGGCCGGGCTTGGAGAGGATGTGCTCCGGAACCGCGACCTTGCCGAGGTCGTGGAGCAGCCCGGCGATCCGCAGGAGCTCGACCTCCTCGGCGGTGAGGCCGAGGCAGTCGCCGATGCGCGCTGCGAGCTCGCCCACCGCCTGCGAGTGCGTGCCCGTGTACGCGTCGCGGACGTCGATCGCTCCGGCGAGCGACACTGCGGCCCGCAGCCGCGCGCGCCGGTCGGCGTCGTTCTCGCGCCGCGCGGTCAAATCGACCACGCCGTGCCGGTAGAGCCGCACTGCGGCCTTCCCTTCCGACTTCGCCTCGTAGAGCGCGCTGTCGGCGGCGCGGACGAGGTCGGCGCGCGCCAGGTCCTCTGAGGGGTAGGTCGCAAGGCCGGCGGAGATCGTGATCGCCAGTCCGCGCTCGCTCTTCAGGCGGCCGATCCGCGCGACGGTGCGCGCAGCCTCCTCGAGCGCCTCCTGCTCGGTCTCGGTTCGCATCAGGACGGCGAACTCGTCGCCCCCGAGCCGGAACGCGGAGCCGACGTCTCGCAGGCACTGGCCGACGAGCCCGAGGATCCGGTCGCCGACCGGATGGCCGTGCTGGTCGTTGATCGACTTGAACTCGTCGACGTCGAGCAGGCACAACGTCACCGGCGTCCCGTTCTCGTCCGCGTCCGCCAGCAGCCGCTTCAGCTCCTGCTGGAAGTGGCGGTGGTTGCCGAGCCCGCTGAGCGGGTCGGTGAGGGCGAGCTCCATCGCCTCGAATGCGCGCACTACCGACCGTTGGTACAGCGAGATCGCGAGGAACGGCCCGACGAGCGTCGCCGCGAGCACGGGCGAGCGCTGCCACAGGACGCAGAGCATGATCGTCGCAGACGTCATCGCCGCGAAGCCGACGACCGTCGCCTGCACCGTGTGCTCGGCGACGCTCCCGAGGCCTTCGCCGGTCGAGATGCTGACCGCGAGTGCCACGAGGACGACGTTGAGCGCGTAGAAGGTCGCGGCCGCCGCGGTCACCTGCAGGACGAACCAGCCGACGTGGCTCGTGTTCGAGATGTGCGCGGCGATCACGCCGGCCCCGGCGCCCGAGATCGCGTAGACCGCAGTGTTGTAGACGACCTTCAGCCAGGGACGGCGCTGCCAGAGCTCGATGCCCCCCCGCGTGATCGCGCCGAGCACGGCGGCGGCCGCCCAGCCGTAGAGACAGCCGGTCGCGACGATGAACACGGCGGCGAGCGAGATGCCGCCCGCGCGCACACCACGGATCGGAACCGGGAAGGCCTCGACGAACAGCGACGCAGCGAGCAGGAGCGCGAGGCCGGCCCACGTCTTCCCGGAGTGGCCGGCGGTCGCGAGCGTGAGCAGCGCAAGGCCCACCAGGGCGAACGCGCCCGCGCTGACGACCAAGAGATAGACGCGGAGCCGGGGAGGGGATCCGGCCATGTCGAACCCCCTAACTGAGGACGACGACCAGCGCCCAGTGGATGCCGGCCCCGAGGGCTGCCAGCGCGCCCGCGCACAGCACGAGCGTCGTTGCAAGCACCAGCCGCCGATTCCAATGAAGCATTGCCGTACTCCTTCGCCGCATGGTCGAGTCGTTCGAAGTGTCGAGGGTGGGCAGCGGCCAACAACCCCCGAAAGAGGGATATGCGGTCGGACGGCTTCCTAGTTGGGCTTGCACTGCCTGTCGTCCAGGCGCGTGATCGCGGCGTTCGCCTGGGCGTCGGCCGCCCTGTTGTAGGGCCCGGGGGCGGTGCCTTCCCACATCACGTCCGGCGTCACGCCGGGCCCTTCGACCGTCGCCCGGTACTTGGTGCCGGTGCCGGCCGGATGCGAGCCGTGCGGGTTGAAGCTGTAACAGAACGCCCCGGTGCCGGTATGCGTCAGGAAGCTGTTCTCGCGATGCCAGCCCGTGCCGTAGCGCGAGTCGAACGTGTCGACGTAGACGTTCCGGCCGAAGGTGTCGAGCGGCACGCCGCTCGACGTCGAGCGGAACCCGTACACACCGGTGCCGCCGTAGGTCAGGGTGCCGAACAGGTGATCGAACCGGTGCCACGACCAGTCCATCTCGATGTTCAGCACCGGCAGCGCCCCGGTGAAGTGCGAGAGCCGGAGCTCCCACTCGCCCTGCATGCCGGTCGGGGTGACGCCGTAGTTCGGCAGTCCGCGCTGCCACGCCTGCAGCGCCCAGTACGAGCCGTCCGGCGCCTCGCACGCGACCACCAGCCAGGCCAGCGCCGGCCCGTCGTACGTCCCGCAGTCGTGGCCGAACGTCTTCCAGTAGTCGCGGTGGTACTTGCCCCAGCCGCCCGCGTAGTCGAGGTGGAACGCCACCTGCTGCCGCCCCGGCGCCGGCGCGATCGCGTTCACCGCACCCCACGCCAGCACGTGCTTCACCTTGCCGTCCGCCGTGTAGGTGATCAGCGCCTCGCCCTTGTCGTTCACCGACAACGACACGGCGCTCGCGTTCCGGTCGATCAGCTGCGACGCCTGGGCAGCCGAAGCTGCCGCGCACGCAACGACGAGCGAGAACAGGAGGACGAGTGAACGACGCACCTGGCTGGGGTATCGACAGAGAGTGGTTGACCCTTGGGCCGGCAGGCCCTCGAACGTGGTACCCCGTTTCGCGGATTTACACTCCCGCGACCCATGACCCGCCGCGAAGCGACCTGGCTCGGGATCACCGCCGCCCTCGTGGCAATTGCCGCGATCTGCCACTACGGGGGCGTCGGCGAGGTGGCGACGTTCGTGCTGAGCGCCGTCGCCCTCGCGGCGCTGGCCCGCCTCGTCGCCCAGGCGACCGAGCAGCTCGGCGCGCGGCTGGGCTCGGGCAGCGCCGGGGTCGTGCAGTCGGCGCTCGGCAACCTGCCCGAGCTCTTCATCTCGCTGTTCGCGCTCCACCAGGGGCTGATCGAGGTCGTCCAGGCGGCGCTCGTCGGCTCGATCCTCGCGAACAGCGTGCTCGTGCTCGGGATCGCGTTCATCGTCGGTGGCCGGCGGCACGGCGTCCAGCGGTTCAGCTCCGACCGCGCGCGGACGATCTCGACGCTGGCACTGCTCGCGGCCGCGACGATGGCGATGCCGTCGCTGACTCACGCGTTGCACACGTCCGCCCGCGCGCACGAGCAGACCCTCTCGCTGATCTGCGCGGGCGTGCTGCTCGTCGTCTTCTTCGCGACGCTGCCGATGTTCCTGCGCCCCGCCGAGGGAGAGGAGCACGAGCCGCCGCACTGGAGCGCGGCCACGACGACCGCGGTGCTCGCGAGCGCGGGGATCGCGGCGGCGTTCACGTCGGACTGGTTCGTCGACGCGCTCACGCCGGCGATCCATACGCTGCACATGAGCGAGGTCTTCGCTGGGCTCGTGGTCGTCGCGATCGCCGGCAACGCGGTCGAGAACGTCGTCGGCGTTCAGCTCGCGGCGCAGAACAAGCCCGACTTCGCGATCTCGGTGATCATCAGCTCGTCGCTCCAGGTCGCGCTCGCGCTGACGCCCGCGCTGGTGTTCATCTCGCTCTTGTTCTCGACGCACCTCACGCTCGTCTTCCAGCCGCTGCTGGCGCTGGTGCTTTTGATCAGCGCGATCCTCGGCGCGCTCGTCGTCAACGACGGCGAGTCGACGTGGCAGGAGGGCGTCGTCCTCGTCGGCTTCTACACGGTCGTCGCGACGAGCTTCTGGTGGGGCGCCTAGCCCCGCTAGTAACAGACTGTTACTAGGTCACAGTTCTGTGACGGTCGCGTCGGTCAGCCGGATCAGATCCTGCGGCGCGAGCTCGATCTGGAGCCCGCGCCGGCCGGCGCTGACGAGGACCGTCTCCCACTCGAGCGCCGAGGAGTCGACCGTCGTCGGAAGGCGGCGGCGCTGGCCGAGCGGACTGATGCCGCCGACGACGTAGCCCGTCGCGCGCTCGGCCTTCGTCCTGTCGGCGAGCGCGGCTCGCTTGCCCACGGAGCGTAGGTCGAGCTGGCGATCGGCCGGCAGCACGTACGCACGCAACGAGCCGTCGACGTCGACGATCAGCGTCTTGAAGAGCTGGCCGGGGGGAAGCCCGAGCGCGGCCGCGACGGCGACCGCATAGTCGCCGTCCCCCACCTCGACGCCCTCGTACTCGTGGAGGCGATGGTCGATGCCGGCGCGCTTCGCCTCCTCGACCGCCGGCGTCATTCGCCGAGCTCCTCGGCGAGAAGCGCGAGCGCGAAGAGGCGCCAGGCCAGCTCGGTCTCCGCGGCCAGGAACAGCGCGCCGTCGCGGGCGCGCGGCAGGTCGTGCACGCGGGCGACGAGCGCGTCGATGCCGCCGCGGAGCTCGGCGAGGCGCTCATCGTCGTACAGGTCGGCCGCGAGCGCCTTGACCGCCCGGTCGTCGATCCCGAGCTCCCGGTGCGGGTCGCCGCCGGCCGCGACGAGCAGCAGCGCGCGCCGCCGCGCCGCGTTCAGCTCGTCGTCGTCCAGCGTCACGCGGTCGCCGGCCAGGTAGGCGAGCACGGGCAGCGGATCGCCGAGCTCGCCGGCGTCGACGCGGCGGAGCAGGTCGTCGACGGAGTCCATCGGACTACGATGATGCTATGGACGAGGTTCTCGAGCGGGCCGAACAGTGGCGGGCCGAGGGCGAGGACGTCGCGCTCGCGACCGTCATCGGTACGCGGCGCAGCGCCCCGAGGCCGCTCGGCTCGAAGCTCGCGATCACCGCGACGGGCCACCTGTTCGGCTCGGTGTCCGGCGGCTGCGTCGAGGCCGACGTCGCCGAGCGCGCGAAGCCCGTCCTCGACGGCGCGCCTCCTCACGTCATCTCGTACGGGATCGCCGACGACGAGGCATGGACCGTCGGCCTGCCGTGCGGCGGAGAGATCGACGTCTTCGTCGAGCGGTTCACCGGCGCACCCCCGATCGAACGCGGCACCAGTTACGTCGTCGTCTCCGGCGAGAACGTCGGCGAGCGTTGGCACGACGACAGCCGCTCGTCCACGCATCTGCGCGAGGAGGATTCGCGCAGCGTGTTCGTCGAGTCGGTCGCACCGCCGCCCCGTCTCGTCGCGGTCGGTGCAGGCGACATCGCCGAGGCGATGTGCGCGCTTGCGCGTCCGCTCGGGTGGCACACGGTCGTCGTCGACCCGCGCGCGGGCCTCGCCACGCGCGACCGCGTCCCGAGCGCCGACGAGCTCGTCGTCGAGTGGCCGGACGCGATGGACGTCGACGAGGACACCGCGGTCGTCTCGCTCGTGCACGAGGAGCGCCTCGACCTGCCGGCGCTCCGCCGCGGCGTCGAGGGCGGCGCCTTCTACGTCGGCGCGCTCGGGTCGAAGCGCGCGCAGGAGAAGCGGCGCGAGAAGCTCGGGGACGTCGCCGACGCTGTGCGCGGCCCCGTGGGGATGGACCTCGGCGGCGAGACGCCGGCCGAGATCGCGCTCGAGATCATGGCCGAGCTACTGGCGGCGCGGAAGAACGGCCACGGCGCCTGACGCCGCCACCAGCAGGCTCCCGCCCACGAACAGCGTCCAGTTCTCGGCCGGGCTCGTGCCGAGCCAACCGGCGACGCCGGCGAGCCAGCCCGCGAGGACGAGCGTCCCGGCGGCGCTCAGCAGCAGGCCCGGCGACATCCCGCGAGCGTAACCGCCTAGCGCCGCGCGAACGAGAGCCGGTGCGCCGGCACGGTCGCGCTCACCCTGGCAGCGCCCGCGATGCGGATGCGGACGCCCTGCGCCTTCGGCACGCGCTCCAGGTAGACGAGGTAGCCGCGCCCGTCGGCATCGGTGCCGCGGAGCCAGGCGGTCCCGCCGTCGTTGCGCACGCCGAGCGCGCCGATCGAGACCGACCGGTCGCGACCGGCCGAACGCAGCAGGAGCTTCCCGCTCGCAGAGTCGCCGTCGGAGGCGGCGGAGATCTGCAGGGTGCGCCGGTCGGGCAGCCGCAGCACGCCCTTCGAGGCGACCTGCCCGCGCGAATTGAAGACCGAGAGGTCGACGTGGAGCCCCGAGCCGAGGTTGTGCGCGTCACCGCGGTACCGCACCCCGATCCGGTGCGTCCCGAGCGAAAGCGGCGGGCTCAGCGCCACGTGGGCGATCCCCTTTCGGTTCGTGTACGCCTGGTAGGTCTTCTTCCCGACGATGAAGAACATGCGCCGGCCGGCGAGCACGTTCTTGCTCGCCTTCACCCCGCGGCTCAGCCGGGCGCGGAGCCCCAAGTAGCCGTACGGCGCCCGCCTCGCGCCGACGTAGATCACCTTCGTGATGCTCCGCTTTGGCGGCGGCTGCACGGTCGTCGTCCCCGTCGCCTGCGCCGTCGCGGTCGTCGCGAGCGGCGGCGCGGTCACAAGCGGCGCACCGCTCACGTCGCTGCAGTCGACCGTCCCGGCGTTCACCTCGGCGACGGCCGCCTTGAAGGCGTCGTAGGAGCCCTTGCGCGACCCGTCCACCCAGAGCAGGCCGGACTGCCAGCCGCCGAGGGAAGGCTGGTCCTGGAGCAGGAAGTTGAAGTCCGCGGCGACGTAGGGCTGGCAGTAGGTCATCTCGAGCTCCTCGGTCAGCGCCGTCGCCTGGTCCGGCTCCGGGCTCGTATCCGGCGGGAAGGCGGGAGGCGGCTCCGGCGAGACGGCGTCGGGCACCGCGCCGGGCCAGTCCTCGACGCCGAAGTACTCCGAGCTCTTCGAGGCGGGAATGGTCGTCTGGTAGCCGGTCTCGAGGTACCAGATCGGGAGCCCGTCCTGGGGCAGCTTCTGTCCGGTCCCGCCGAAGGCCTGCTGCATCACCGAGAGGAGACGGGAGAGATCGCCCAGCGAGATCGTCGTCGGATCGGCGTGCACCACCCAGGGCCGTTCGTTCGAGGCGGTCGGATACGGGTGGTGCCCGAGCGTGTCGAACAGCGGCGCCGTACGGCCGCTGGCGCGGTAGGCGGCGCCCATGTCCTCGATGAAGGTCGTCGGCGAGTGCGAGATGTTCGAGAACGCGTTCGGATTGTCGTTCCCCCACACCGACGTCGCGGGGCCGATCACGTTGATCGACGGCCGTAGCGCGTGGAGCATGTCGTAGCAGTCGGCGACCAGCGCCTCGTACTGCTCCGGCGCGCCCTGCCCCGGCGGCCCGAACTGCGGTCGCCAGAAGCCGCTCAGGTTCGGCTCGTTCCAGATCACGACGTCGTTGATCGACGGGAACCGCGTGATCGCATCGGCGAGGTAGGAGCAGTACGCATCGCGCGAGCCGTCGTCGGTCGGCGGATAGCCCTCGTTGAATGCGGCGAGCACGACCCGCATCCCATGCGCGTCGGCGACGACCTGGGCGAGCGCGGCGCGGTCGCTCGACGACAGCGTGCGCTCGCCGGGCGTCCACGTCAGCGCGACCCGAACCGCGCGCAGCCCGAGGTCCTGAGCGGTCGCGACCATTGGGGCCGTGTTCCACTCGAACGCGTCGTCGGAAACACCGACGAACATCCCCGGTTCGGCCTTCGCAACTGGCGCCGCAACCAGCAACCCACCCAACGCGAGGACGATCACGAGTGACCACCTCATGTCCTCGGTCGGGACCGTAGCAACCCACCCGGCAACCGTGCGTCGGAGAACTGGTTAAGGAGTGGTGACGGGAATCACGGGCGAGTCGCCGTCGGTCTCGGCGACCTGGTCGACCCATTTGCGGTGGTGCTGGAGCGCCCAGTCCTCGTTCACCCAGCCGCGGGTCATGCCGGAGAGGGCGTGACGCGTCTTCGGGTACACCAGCGAGAGATAGAGGTGCCCGATGAAGAGGAAGAACGACACGTACATCAGCCAGTCGTGCACGAGCAGCGCGTTTGCGAGCCGGAACCGCGTATCGCGCTCGCCGTACCAGAGGAAGAAGCCTGAGACTGCGAACAGGATCGCGAATGCCGCGGTGACGATCGCGTTCAGCTTCTGACCAGCGTTCAGCCAGCCCTGCGGCACCCTGCGTCCACGAAGCCACGCTCGATCGTCGGCGTCGAAGCGATCGATCTCGCGTGCGGCGCGAGCGAGATCGCGCCGGTTGCCGAACAGCACGACGAGCGCGAGCGCGACGATCCACGCAAGCGCGGTGTAGAGATGGATCGCCTTCAGGAGCGGCCGCCGGTTCACCGCCTCCGACAGCGTCGGCAGGTAGAGGCACAGGCCCGACCCGAGCAGGATCAGGAACGCCGTCGCGTGCACCCAGTGGACGACGCGGAGGGTCAGCGAGAACCGCGGGATGCGCCGCGTGTCAGCTGCCATACCCGTTCGACCGCCCCACCCACGCGTTCTGGTCGTAGCCGTGCTGTTCCCAGAACCCTTCCGGCTGCGTCGCGACGAGCTCCATGCGCGTGAGCCACTTGACACCCTTGTAGCCGTACATCTCGGGGATCACGACTCGCGCCGGCGAGCCGTGGGGGCGCGAGAGCGGTTGGCCGTCCATGTCGAGCGCGAGCATCACGTCGGGCAGCCGCGCCTGGTCGAGCGTCAGCGAGTCGTCGTAGGGCACCTCCATCGAGACGAACCTGATCGCCGTCGCCTGCGGGAGCGGCTCGGCGACCGCGAGCAGGTCGGCGAAGCGCACGCCGGCCCAGCGGACGTTCGAGACCGTCCAACCGGTGACGCAGTGGAAGGTCGAGACCTGCTCGGCCCGCGGCAGAGCGCGCAGCTCCTGATAGGTGAGGCTCACCGGCCGGCGGACGAGCCCGCCGATCTCGAGGCGCCATGCGCTCTCGTCGAAGATCGGCATCGAGCCCGAGATCGTGTAGATCCGCCAGCCGCCGATCGGGAAGAGATTCCCGACCAGCTGCGAGAACGCCGAGGTGAACGGCGCAACCGGCCCTGACGCGGCACCGGCCCACCACAGCGACGAGACGCCGCCTGCCAGCAGCGCCAGAAACGCTCGCCGCCCGTACGGGCGGGCTGAATCGGGCTGGTCGCTCACCGAGTCACCTCGTGCTTCCGACACGCGGGCCTCGTCTCACGTTACGCGGCGAACCGCGTGTTTCGTGTTACGGCGCGGGAGTCGTGACCGTCACGGTCACGGGCGGGCTCTTCTCGACGACGGTGATCACGCGCCACTCGACCGTCGTCACGAACTGCGTCACGGTCTGTCCCGGCGTGGTGATCGAGTGGTTGAGATACGTCGGGACGGTCACGGTTCGCGTGTCGTAGACGGTCTGCGTGTCATAGGCAGTCTGGGTCTGCACCACCGTCTGGGCCGGGGTGGTCGCGTCTCGCGTCACATAGACGCGTTTCACGACCGGGACGCGCGTGGTGACGGGCTTTCCCGCCTGGCGGACGGTGACGACCTTGTCGATCGTCTCGACCCGTTTCGTCGAGAGCTTCCCCGCGACGGCCGTCGTCGTCTGCTGAACGCCCGCGCTCGCGGACGAGAGCTGGTCGGCGGCGAGCCACCCGGCGACCAGCACGGCGCCGAAGAACAGCACTGCAATCGCCGCTTTCTGCTCGAAAGTGACGTCGTCGCGCCACCGACGGCGCCAGCGCTCGAGGTGTTCCTTCATCTCCGCCGCGGCGCGACTCTACGCCGAGGCGTCCGCGAGTGCGACCGCCGATCTCGCACGTTGCGGGTTTTCGTCCAGGAAAGTGCCTCGTCGCACCGAACACAGGCGAATCAGGGCGATCGTCGTCATCTCGGCGTGCGCCACCGGCCTGCTCGTGGGCGGGCCGTGGGTCGCGGCAGCGGCGTCCGTCCTCACACCGGTGGCGATCGGCATGGCACGACTCGTTCGCCCACCGTAAGCGGCGCACGACTTCCGATCGGTCTCGTAGTATCCCCCGCGGCGAAGTTCCACCAGCACGAAGACATGGGTCCTGGCGAAGCTCGAAATACCCTGAACGGCGCGGCACGGTCCAGTTCCACGGACCGTCTCGGCGTGCGCACGTGCGCGGCAACACTCGTCGGCGTCGTCGCCTGTCTCGCGTTCGCCGCGAGCGCCGACGCGCGCTCGACGCCGAAGAAGGCAGCGACGCCCCCCTTCCTGACGGTCTGCATCCAGAGCTACGGCTCGAACGAGAACGTCGGCGACCTCAACATCCGGCTCGGCTGGTGCAAGGCCGGCAAGGGCCACATCTACAAGATCCCGCTCACCACCGGTTCGGCCCCGCCCGGGCCGCAGGGGCCGACCGGCGCGGCCGGTGCACAGGGAGAGAAGGGCGCGACCGGTGCCGCGGGCGCGCAGGGCCCGCAAGGTGCACGCGGCCCGACCGGCTCCGGGAACGGCCCGACCGGTCCCGCCGGCCCGAAGGGCGCGACCGGCGCGGCCGGGCCTCAGGGCGCAGCAGGCCCGCAGGGGCCGGCAGGGGCGCAGGGGCCTGCGGGTGCCGCAGGCGCCAAGGGAGCCACCGGCTCGACGGGCGCCGCCGGGCCAACCGGCGCCCAGGGCCCGCAGGGAGCGCAGGGCGTGAAGGGCGCCACCGGCGCGACGGGCGCACAGGGGCCCGGCGGCGCCAAGGGCGCGACGGGTGCCACCGGTTCGACGGGCGCCACCGGCCCGACGGGCGCGCAGGGCCTCCAGGGAATCCAGGGCCCGCAGGGGACTCAGGGCGTGAAGGGCGCCACCGGCGCGACCGGAGCCCAGGGGCCCGCCGGCGCCAAGGGCTCGACCGGAGCGACCGGGGCGACCGGCGCGCAAGGCCCGCAGGGGATTCAGGGCGTGAAGGGCGCCACCGGCGCAACCGGAGCCCAGGGGCCCGCCGGCGCCAAGGGCACGACCGGAGCCACCGGCGCTCAGGGGCCCCAGGGAATCCAGGGGCCACAGGGGATCCAGGGCGCGAAAGGCGCGACCGGCCCGACGGGCCCGACCGGGGCGCAAGGACCGCAGGGCGCGACCGGCGCCACCGGGCCGGCCGGCGCCAAGGGGCCGACCGGGACGCAGGGCCCCCAGGGCGTCCAGGGCCCGAAGGGCACCACCGGCGCGACGGGTGCGCAGGGACCTGCGGGCGCGAAGGGCACCACCGGAACGACCGGCGCGCAAGGCCCGGCCGGCGCCAAGGGCACCACCGGCGCAACCGGTGGGCAGGGACCCGCGGGTGCCAAGGGCACGACAGGCGCGACGGGAGCCCAGGGGCCTGCCGGTGCGAAGGGCACCACCGGAGCGACCGGCGCTCAGGGGCCCGCAGGCGCCAAGGGAACGACCGGGGCGACCGGAGCCCAGGGGCCCGCCGGCGCCAAAGGCACGACGGGCGCAACGGGGTCGCAAGGCCCGCAGGGAATCCAGGGCCCGAAGGGTGTGACCGGCGCGACGGGCGCAGCCGGCTCGGCGGGCGCCAAGGGCGCAACCGGCGCGAAGGGAACGACCGGCACCACGGGCTCGACCGGCCCCAAGGGACCGACGGGCGCGAAGGGCCCGACTGGGGCGGCCGGGACGGTTAGCCCCACCCTGGTTTCGGGAACCAAGGTGACGGCGACTAACCCGACCCAGGGCTCGCCCCAGCCCGCAACGGCGACGTGCCCGGCAGGCAAGGTCCTCGTCGGGGGCGGTGGTCAGGTCACCACGTCCGCCACCAACGGCCGGGTGGCGCTCCAGCAGTCGTATCCGAGCAGCACGACGGTCTGGACGGCGGTCGGCATCGTCACGAGCACCCTCGGCGGCGGACAGACGATCTCGGTCCAGGCGTTCGCGCTTTGCGACTGAGCCAGTAGCTCAGCCGCGCAGCGCCTCCACCCAGTCCAGCGTCTTCCCGCAGAGCGTCCGCGCATCGGCCGGCTGCACGTAGGTGATCGCGCCGTCCTGAGTCGCCGGGCTGAGCACGATCGGCCCGGTGCCGAACGGCGGCGTCCCGCCGCTCCCGGGCCGCAGGCCGGCGCCGCTGTAGTTGAAGCCGAGCGTGTGCCGGCCCGGTGTCAGCTGCACGGACCCGAGCGACGTGAAGGTGTCCGGCCAGTTGAGCGAGTCGCGCGCGCCGCCGACCCTGCGGCCGTCGACGTCGACCGCGACGCCCGCCTTGAACGACCCGCCGACCCACACGCCGTAGCGTGCGGCGGCCGGCGCGTCGAAGGTGGTGGTGAACGAGTATGGATTCGTCAGATACAGCACGTCGGGCGACTCGCCGTATGCGCCGAACGACGACGGGAGCCCGAGCCTGCCGGTCGCAGCGATCACGACCGCGGGCGATCGTTCGACGGCCGCGAGCTCCCCGTGATCGGCTGCGGCGAGACGCGCGAGCGCGAGCACGCGGCTGCACGGGGGCACCGCAGCCGGCTGCACCCGGCTTCCGAGCGGCAGGTGCGCGAGGATCGAGCCGGTGTACGCAGGCCGCTGCCAGACCTGGTAGTAGCGGCCCGTCCAGACCGGGACGTAGACGGACGGGGGGCGGCTGGCCGCGCCCGAGCGGCGGAGGACGAGCGTGCGGTACGGCAGGATCGACGACAGCTTCAGCTCGTCGAGGTCCGGCGAGCTCCCCGTCGCCGCCGTCCCCCCCGTGCGCAGATAGACCGGCCGCCGGCGCAGCTCCGATGCCGCCTCCGTCGCCATACCGCGCAGGAAGTGGCGTGCGCCGTACGGCTCGTACTCGCCGAGCAGTGTCGGCCCCTGCCCCGCGAAGCGCTGACCGATCGTCGCGAGGTCGGCCAGCCTCGCTGCCGGCGCGAGATCGACATCGCGGTACTGCAACGCGTTCGACCAGAGAACCGCGCCGAGCAGAACCACGCCCGCCGCGATCGCCTCGACCCGGCGGCCGCCCTCGAAGAGGACGGCCGCGCCCGCAAACGCGACGGTGAGCACGATGGGAGAGGCAGAGGCGAGCGCCTTCCCGCCGATCCACGGCGACCCGAAGCCGACGTAGACGGCACACGCGAGCGCGGCGGTGCCGACCGCCACCGGCACCTCGA
Organism: Gaiellaceae bacterium; assembly: GCA_035518115.1. Classification (GTDB taxonomy): domain Bacteria; phylum Actinomycetota; class Thermoleophilia; order Gaiellales; family Gaiellaceae; genus PALSA-600. The sequence goes on from DATIXY010000045.1 coordinate 23,377, forward strand.
GCGCGTGGCGCCGGAAGGCGGTCACGACCGCAAGGACCGCGCCGGCGGCGACGAGCACGACCAGGACGCGCGTGACGGTGAGCTCGTGCGGCGAGACGCGGAAGTCGCCGCTCGGCCAGATGCCGAACACCTGCAGCCAGCTCAGCCGGTGCAGCAGGTTGCCGAGCTCGTCGCCGCTCGTGAAGGCGCCGGACCTTCCGAGCCAGCGGTCGGCGATCCACAGCGTCGGGATCGACAGCACGACGGTCGACACGCCGAGCACGAGCGCCGTCCGCACGGCGCTGCGCGTACCGCGTGTCCTCCAGAGCACTCCCAGCAGGACGGCGACCGGCACCGCGATCCACACGGCTCCACCCAGGCTGAGCACGGCCAGCAGGGCAGCGAGGCCGACCGCGAGCGGAAGCGGGCGGCGGATGTCGCGGTCGTTGGCGAGGACGATCGGCACCAGCGCGGCGGCGAGCACGACGAGCACGGCGGTCGCGAGCTCCTTGACGCCTCCCCAGAGCGAGTACCCGTAGATCAGCGCCGCCTGCGCGCCGCCGAACGCCACGAGCGCACGGAGCTTCCGCGACACCACGAGCCCCGACGCGAGCTGGTAAAGCCCTCCGGCGAGCAGCGCCGCCATGAACGCGAGGTAGGGCTGCCACAGCCATGCCGCATCCTGCGCGACGAGCTCCCGGCCGACCCCGAGCGGCAGCAGGGACCCGAGCGGGTAGCCGTAGGCGAGGCTCGTCGAGAGCGTGGCCTCGTACGTCGACGGCGCGAGCCGCGACGTGTCGTAGCCGTGCTGCATCGCGCGATCGAGCATCGCGAGGTACGTCGCGGTGTCGTCGAGCTTGATGTAACCGCCGAACGTGGCGAGCCCCGAGAGCACGAAGGGCGCGGCGAAAACGGCGAAGACGGCCACCACCGGCGCGAGCCACCAGCCGCCGAGGCGCCGCGTCCAGGGAAGCGACAGCCCGGCTCCGGCGACCGCGAGCGCCACCACCAACGGCGTCGCGAGCGGGGCCGCCCGGCCGCCGATGATCGCGAACTCGGCGGCGGCGATCTGGACGGCGAAGCCGAGCGGCAGCAGCAGCGGCGACGGAATCTCGACGCGGGCAACGCGCTCCGCGAGCAGGCCGCAGCCGAGCGAGAGCGCGCCGAGCACGAGCGGGAAGACGAGCCAGGCGATCCAGATCGTCATCGAGCCGCGCGATCCGGGCGGCTAGCCCACGGGCACGATGCGATTCGAGCGGACGAGCCGCTTCGCGGCACCGGCCGTCGGGTCGTACACCTCGATCTGGATGCCCGTTCCCGGATAGGCGACGTAGACGTTCGTCGGGCGCGTCCGCGTGAAGAAGGCAACGCCTCCGTGCCCGACGGCGACGCGTACGGAGGTCGAGCTCGTCGACAGCTTCTTCGTGAGCGCGAACGCGCCGCGAACCGGGTACGTCCCGACGGTCAGGTACGGCTTGTCGGTGCCGACCTGGGCGCCCGGGGGCAGATACCGGACGAACACGTGACCGCCGGACGCGCGGGTGAGCTCGTACGTGACCCGCGACCTGGGCCCCGCCCAGTAGACCGGGTGGCCGAGCTGCGCGGAGAGCGCCCTCAGCTGGTGCACGCTCGCGGCCGAAGCGACGGTCGCCGTCGACCCGGCCGTGGTCGAGACGGGCGCGATCCCGCCCGAGAGCACGAGGCGGTACGCCTCGCCCGGCGCCGGGTCGTAGACCTCGATCTGCTCGGCCGATCCCGGGAATGCGAGGTACACGTTCTTCGGCGAGCTCGCGTCGTAGAAGCCGACGCCTCCTCCCGGCACCGCGATGCGAACGGCGCCGGCGCGGTGAGCAAGCGTGTTGGTGATCGCGTAGGCGCCGGCGACGGGATACGTCCCGACCGTGAGGTAGGGCAGAACCGTCCCGACCGGCACGCCGTGCGGCAGGTAGCGGATGAAGGTGCGCCCGTCGGCCGTCCTCGTCAGCTCGTAGGTGAAGCCGGGACGCGCCCCCGCCCAGTAGATCGGCGCCGAGGACGAGCGAGCGAGGGCGCCGAGAACGGCCGGGCTGACCGGCACCGCCCCGGCGCGCGCCTCGGTCGACGTGGCCGGCGTCGAGTTGTCTCCGGCCTGCACGACCAGCCAGACCACGAGCGCGATGAGCAGTGCGACCGCGACGACTGCGCCCACGCGGAACTCCGGGCGGCGGGTGAGCGGCTGCGGGGCGGGCGAGGTGGGCTCGGCGGTCAAGCCCGCCCATGATTGCCGAAGGGCCGGTCGGGCGTCGAGCCCCTTCCGGAGCCGAGCCTCTAACCTGCGGGAATGTTGGAGCTACGGCCGAATTGCGAGCTCTGCGACCGCGACCTGCCGCCCGACTCCGCGGACGCGCGGATCTGCACCTACGAGTGCACGTTCTGCGCGGCCTGCGTCGAGGACGTCCTCCGCGGCGTCTGCCCGAACTGCGGGGGCGGGCTCGAGCCGCGCCCGGTGCGCCCCGCAACGGCGTGGCGCCCGGGAGCCGGGCTCGGGAGCGATCCCGCGAGCACGCGACGCGTGCACTCGCCCTACACGCGTGCCGAGATCGACGAGTTCGTCGCGCGGATCGCAGCGATCGCACCGGCCGAACGCTGACGGCAACGCGGTTGTAGCCGGTCCGTCCCCACCCGGTAACCCACGGCGCCGGCGGCCGTTGGGAGACTCGCGCGCGGTCTTCACATCGAAGAGAAAAGGGGAACCATGTTGCGCACTCGCGTACGTCGCGTCGTGCTCGCGTTCGTCGCGCTGGCGGCAATCGCCGGCGTGATCGGCGCCTCGGCCTCGACGGGCCGGAGCGGCGGCGTCAAAACCGCGACGCCGATCCAGCACCTCGTCGTGGTCTTCCAGGAGAACGTCTCGTTCGACCACTACTTCGGCACCTATCCGAACGCCGCGGACACGGACGGGCAGCCGTTCGCCGCGGTTCCGGGCACGCCTGCGGTGAACGGGCTCGACCCGGCGCTGCTCGCCCACAACCCGAACCTCTCGCCCCCGAAGCGGCTCGACTCGAGCCCGGCGGGACTGACCGGCGATCCGGGCGGCCAGATCACCTGCGACCAGGACCACAACTACAGCGACGAACAGCAGTCATTCGACGGCGGCGCGATGGACCAGTTCGTGCAGAGCGTCGGCACCGACGGCGGCACGCACGCTCCGGGAGGCGGGACGACCTCCGGCGGGGCACTGTGCGATCCGAAGGTCGTCATGGACTACTACGACGGCAACACGGTCACGGCGCTGTGGAACTACGCCCAGCACTTCGCGATGAGCGACGATTCGTTCGGCACGACGTTCGGGCCGTCGGCGCCGGGCGCGATCAACGTCAGCTCGGGGAACACGGGCGGCGTCGACACGGCGCACGAGGCGAACAATCCGTCGGTTGCAACGGCCACTGCGCCCGATGCCGACATCACGCCCGACGGGCTCGGCGGCTATTCGCTGACCAGCGACGCGCAGCCGTACTGGGACGACTGCTCGACGCGTGATGCCCTCGCGCTCAAGGGCACGAACATCGGCGACGAGCTGAACGCCGCCGGGCTCTCTTGGGGCTGGTTCCAGGGCGGCTTCACGCCGACGACGACCTTCGCCGTCGCCTCGGCCGCGACGGGCCATGCCAACCAGTCGACCGCGACCTTCATCCCCGACGAGTTCTCGGGCGCGTTCACCGGGAAGGTCGTGCCGACGGGCGCTTCCAACCAGGCGCTCTGCGACGCGGTGACACCGGTCGGTCAGGCACTCGGGGAGACGGCGGCGACGCACCAGTTCGGCTTCAAGGACGACTACATCGCCCACCACGAGCCGTTCCAGTACTACGCCAGCACGGCCAACCCGCACCATCTGCCGCCGGCGAGCCTCTCGAGCATCGGCACCGACACGCAGCACTTCGTGGGCGGCGTGCCGCAGTTCGACACGGCGAACCACAACTACGACACGAGCGACTTCGACAAGCTCGTCGCGGGGATCACGGCGGGAACGCTGCCCGCGTCGGCACTGCCGGCGGTGACGTACCTGAAGGCGCCCGGGTTCGAGGACGGCCACGCGGCGTACTCCGACCCGGCCGACGAGCAGCAGTTCGTCGTGCGCGAGATCAACGCGCTCGAGAAGACGCCCGACTGGTCGAGCACGGCGGTGATCATCAGCTACGACGACTCGGACGGCTGGTACGACCACGTGTACAGCGGTGTCCTCAACGGGTCGCTGTCGCCGGCCGACAACTTGACGAACACGGTCAAGGGAACGATCAGCACGACCAACCCGACGTCGCAGCAATGCGGTGCCAAGCCGCAGACGTCGGTGCCGCTGGCCGGCGAGGAAGGCCGCTGCGGGCTCGGGCCCCGGCTGCCGCTGCTCGTGATCTCGCCCTGCGCGAAGCAGAACGCGGTCGACAGCAACCTCAGCGATCAGTCCTCGATCCTGAACTTCATCGAGTACAACTGGCACCTTCCCGCAATCCCGGGATCGTTCGACCAGGCCCTGAAGAGCGTCGATCAGACCGAGCACATCCCGTTCGACCTGGCGGGCCTGTTCGACTTCGGCAACTGCAACGCACCCACAGTGACGCTCGACCCGGCGACCGGGCAGATCGATCTGCGCGGCGCGAATCTCGCGAATCGCAACCTCGCGCGGGCCGACCTCTCGGGCGCCGAGCTGACGAACGCCAACGTGTCGAGCTCGCAGCTCTTCGACGCGTTCCTCGAGAACGCCAACCTGAGCGGAGCCGACCTTCGCAACGGGAGCGCCATCCGCGCCGACTTCACCGGTGCAAATCTCCAGGGTGCGACCCTGTTCGGGACGAACCTCTCCGGAGCGGTCTTCCGGCACGCAAACCTGAAGGGCGCCCAGCTCCAGGGCGCAGGCCTCTACGGAACCGTGTGGTCGGACACGATCTGCCCCGACGGCACGAACTCGGACGCAGACCACCAGACCTGCGTCGGCCACTTCTGAACGGGCACACGGGTGGGCGGCTTCGGCCGCCCACCTCCCGCCCCGGCTAATGCGCGACGATCGAGCCGACGGGAGCCGAGCGGTCGAACTGGCGAAGCAGCAGCACGATCTGCTCGGTGCACTCGGGGCGGCCGCACTCGCACATGAACTCGAGCGGCAGCTCCACGTCGAGGCCCTGCGTCATCGCCACGTCGTACGTCGTCTGGTTCACGACGCGGCGGACGAACCTGACGCGGTGTGTGGTCGAGTGATGTGCGGTAGCCGACACGGGCCCTGATCGTTCCCGATTCAACCACGACTCCAAACCATTGGCCAGAGTTCGCGTCTAATTTCCTGCCGGCGCGGTTCCTGACGCTACGCGAACGGCAGGGCGGGCGGCCCGTGGAAGGCTGTCCCCCTCTGTCCTCGAGCCGCCCGCCAACTCGCCGTTTCTGCGCCGCCGGAGTTACGATCGCGGCACGGATTCCCGGCTGAGGAGGTCGTGTCGTGCGGAAGCGTCTCACCCTCTCGTTGCTCGTCGCCGCCGCGTTCGGCGTGCTCGCGCTCGTCGTCCCGGAGGCGGCCGGCGCAACCGGGAGCCCCGGCCCGCCGTACTACCTGTCGCTCGGCGACTCCCTCGCGCAGGGCGTGCAGCCCACCTCGAGCGGGCAGAGCGTGATCACCGACCAGGGCTATGCCGACGACCTCTACTCGGTCGAGCGCCTGCAGGTGCCCGGGCTCAAGCTCGAGAAGCTGGGCTGTCCCGGCGAGTCCACCACGACGATGATCACGACGACGGTCTGCGACGGCGCCTACGCGCCGTTCGCGAATCAGCTCGCTGCCGCGGTCGCGTTTCTCGCGACCCACCGCGTCGCGCTGATCACGATCGACATCGGCGCGAACAACGTCGACGACTGCTTGACGCCGACGGGGATCAGCCTTCAGTGCATCGGCGCGGGCTTCGCCGCCGCCGAGTCCGACCTGCCCAAGATCCTCGGCGCGCTGCGTGCCGCCGCGCCCGGCGTCCCCATCGTCGGGATGAACTACTACGACCCGTTCCTCGCCGAGTGGCTGCAGGGCGCCGCCGGCCAGGCGCTCGCGGCCCAGTCGCTGGCGGTGACCCTCGCCTACAACGGCGTGCTCGGCGCGATCTACGCCGGTGCGTCCGTGCCCGTCGCGGACGTTCAGTCGGCGTTCCAGACGACCGTGACGAGCACGATCCCGATCCTGCAGATCCCGGTCAACGTCGCGGCGATCTGCACGCTCACCTGGATGTGCGCTCCGGCGCCCGTCGGGCCGAACATCCACGCGCGGGCGCTCGGCTACTGGGTGATCGCGTCCGCCTTCGCGGAGAAGGTCGGGCGGCAGGGCGGCGGGAGACCCTAGAGCGACTTCTTGAGGGCGATCACGGTGGCGTAGGCGGCCTTCAGCGTCCGCGCCTTCAGCGTGCCCGAGCGGCCGGCGGCCACGAGCGCGTTGTAGGCGCCGATCGACGCGCCGTCCGTATCGCGGTAGGTATCGGTCCCCCCGGCCGCGAGCACGAGGTCGTCACCAGCGGCCACGGCCTGCACGGCCGCCTTCGACGTGCTCATGAACCCGTTCACAGCCGGTGTCTGCAGAGCGTCGGTGACGATCGCGCCGGTGAAGCCGAGGCGGCGCAGGTCGTTCACGATCTTCGGGGAGAGCGCCGCCGGAAGGCTCGAGCCGAGCGCGGGATAGACGGCGGTCGACATCATGACCAGCGGGATCCCGTCCTCGATCGCCGCAGTGAACGGCGCCCAGTCGGTCTTGAGCTGGCGGACGGTGGCGGTCACCTTGGCGACGGACTGGTCGGTGTTGAGCGTCGCGTACCCGAGGCCGGGGAAGTGCTTGGCGGTGCCGAGGACGTGGCCGCGCGCAAGCCCGTCGGCGAAGGAGGCTCCCCGGTTCGCGACGGTCGACGGCGTCGAGCCGAACGTGCGGGGGGTGATGAAGCCACCGTGCCCCACGTCGAGGACGGGGGCGAGATCGGTGTTGATGCCGTTCGCAGCGAGGTAGCGGGCCGTGGCCAGGCCCTGCGCCTCGGCGACGGGCGCGGTCCGCATCTCCGACGGCGCCAGCGTCGGGGCCCCCGGCAGCCGCTTGACGATGCCGCCCTCCTGGTCGACCGCGATCAGGAGCGGCGGCTGCTGCCCCGCACGGGCGGCCGCCTGCAGCGTCGCGATCAGGCTGGAGGGCCCCACGGCCCCGAAGTTGGTGTTGAACAGCACGACGCCGCCGATCTGACCCGTCCGGATCCGGTCGAGGAACGCCGCGCTCGGCACCTGCCCCTGCATGCGCGCCAGCACCATCTGGCCGGCCATCTGCTCGATCGACGGCGCCGTGTCGGCGCCCGCGTGCACGACCGCGCCACTCGACGACGCGATCGCAACCACCACCGCAGCAAGAACCAAGCGCTTCAACAGGATCCTCGAGGCGGATGGTTCCAGAGGCTGGTTAGGAGAAGATCAAGCGGTCAGAAGGCGTTCACCGCCCGCGCCACGACCAGCCCGAAGAGCGCGAGGGCAACGGTCGACTGCACGAGCATCGTGTACTTCGCGCGCAGCGTGAGCGGCATCACGTCGGTCGGGCTGAACGCGGTGGCATTCGTGAAGCCGAGGTGCAGATAGTCGAGGAAGACGGGGCGCCAGCCGTGCGGCGCCAGCTCCGGGCTCAGCTGCTGGGTGAACGCGAAGTCGACCGGCTCCGAGAGTCGCAGCCGGGCGAGCGGGCCGCCGCCGTCGACGAGCCAGTACAGAAACCCGAAGGCGAGGTTGTTGCCGAGCCAGACGAGCGCGCCCGACGCGAGCAGCTCGGTCGGCGAGTTGGTGACGCCCGAGCCGTGGATCAGGTCGTAGATCAGAAGCCCGGTCGCCCAGAGCGCGGCGAGTACGAGCACGGTGACGAGCGTGACCGACGCGCGCCGCCACCAGAGCGTGCGGCGCGTGTGCTCGCTCGGGTGGCCGAGCAGCATGACGAGCAGCACGCCCTCGACCGCCGGTAGCACCCACGGCAGGCGGACGGCGCCCTGGTGCGGCAGCCAGACGCGGGCGCCGATGTTCAGTGCCAGGAAGACGAGCAGCGCCGCCGCGGGCGGCAGGCGGGACTCCGGAATCAGGTCCCCGGCTGCGCCGCGGGAAACTCACGGAGCATCTGCCGCCGGAGCACCTCGACGCCGACGAACGCGAGCGCGAACACGACGAGGAGCGGATAGACGCGCTGACCGTCGGTCGGGCCGGTGAACAGGATCAGCAGCAGGACGAGCGCGACCGCGCCGTAGATGATCCAGGGATGATCGCGGGCGGTCGGCGTGAGGACCCGCCTGACCCACCGTGCCGGCCGCGACGGGCCTGCGATCCAGGCGGCGAGGATCACGAAGAAGCCGTAGATGAGGATGTTGATCCCGACGTTGCGCAGCAGCTCCGTCTCGACCGCCCAGACGACCGAGACCGCCGGCTTCTGGATCGGGTTCGAGGTGAGCGCGTCGATCAGATAGTTGCCGGCGAAGCGGCGGATGACGAGGACGATCAGCCCGATGACGATCCCGCTCACCCCCACGCCCATCAGCACGGTGCGGCGGCGGCCGGTCGCGAGGTAGACGGCGAGCGCGTAGATCGCGATCACGAGGAAGAACAGGAAGTAGCTGAGGAAGCGCACCGCCTTGACCGCCGTCCGGGCGGCGTGCAGCTGGTTGCCCTTCATGATCGTGATCTGGCCGGCATCGGCCGGCAGCTGCGAGGCGATCTTGCTGACGAGGCCGCCTTGCTGCTCGAGCTCCTGCACGATCGGTCGTAAGTTCAACACCACGTTCCCGTTGGTGTTCTGGAGGATCTGCCGCTTCCCGTCCAGAACGGCGATGAACAACTTGTGCGCGTTCATGACCGCCTGCTTCCACAGTTCCTGGACGCGGGGCCGGCTGAGCAGCGTGTCGGCGGCGCGGACGAGCAACTGGCGGAGCGCGCCGGCGAGCGGCGCAGCGATTCCCTGGATCTGCGGGGGCAGCTCCTTCTGGAGCTCGGCGGTCACGTTGACGTTCTGGTAGAGCTGGTCGACGAGGTAGACCGAGATCGCCGACCGAACCTGGGGGTCCTCGAGCAGCCGGACGCTCGCGTTGGTGAAGTTGTTCGTGTCCAGCGCCTGCCGCTTGACCCAGATGTTGAGGGCGGAGACGAGGGCGATCACCGCCGCAAGCACCACGAGCACCCACGGCACCCACGAGTGCCAGGCCGACGGCTGCTGCCGCGTCGCGGGGGCGTTGGTCGCAGCCATCGGCGCTTACGCTAACGCTTCGCTCGAGTGCCTGCATAGTCCAAACGGCATGAAGCCGGTGGATGCCGAAGCCTGGATTTGCCGCCATGTCGACCCGGTCGGCGAGATCACGCTCGGCCGGGAACGGCCGTGGTCGACGGTGCTGCGCGTGCCGGTCGACGGCGGCGCCGCCTGGTTCAAGGCGTGCGCGCCCGTCCAGGCCTTCGAACCGCGGCTGAGCACAGAGCTGTCGGCGCGCTGGAGCGGCCGAGTCGGCGAGGTGCTCGCTCACGACGAGGAGCGGGGCTGGCTTCTGCTCGCCGACGCCGGCAGGGCGCTGGTCGAGATCGGCAACCCGCCCGAGGTCTGGCTGGCGGCGCTCCCGCGGTACGCCGAGCTGCAGCACGGCGAGGCCGTCCACGCGGGCGGGCACCTCGCCCACGGCGTCCCCGACCTGCGCGAGCTGACGCTGCCTGGGCGCTACGACGAGCTGCTGCGAAGCGACCTTCCGCTCTCCCCGGCCGAGGTCGAGGCGCTCCGTCGCTTCTCGCTCGGGTTCAGCGACCTGTGCGAGCAGCTTGCGTCGCTGGGACTGCCGCCGACCGTCCAGCACGACGACCTCCACCACGCCAACCTCTATCTCTCGGGCGACGATCTCCGCGTTCTCGACTGGGGCGACTCGTCGATCGCGTGCCCGTTCTTCTCGCTCGTCGTGACGTTCCGCTTGCTCGACGAGCAGAACGGGCTCCCGCCGGACGATCCCTGGTACGCGCGACTACGCAATGCGTATCTCGAGCCGTGGGGGCCCGGACTGACAGAGGCGTTCGCCCTCGCGCTGCGGGTCGGCGCCTTCGCGCACACCTTTGCGTGGCTGCGGCAGCGCGAGCACCTCCCGGCAGAGGAGCTCCCGGACCACGACCGCTGGTTCGCGGTCGTGCTGCGGCGCGCGATCGCGCGCATTCCACGTTAAGGGCCGGACGCGATCGTGAACGTCCAGGTGGACGTGAAGCTGTCCGGGCCTGCTGCGATCTTCTGGCTCGCCGGGACCGGCTGCGAGAAGGTGAGGGTGAGGTTCGCCGGGCCGGTGCCGCTTGCGGCCGCAGCGTTGTAGACCTTCGTCGCCGTCGTTCCGAGGGCCGCCGTCGGATACGTGACGGACGACGAGGGCAGCGTGCAGGTGCCGCTGACGATGACTGCGCTCGCGGCAGAGACTCTCGGTGCCGGCAGTGCGTTGCCGTGGCCGTCCGACCAGGCAGTCGCCGAGGCGCTGATGCTCCAGCCGAGCGCCGAGGTGCGCTCGTCGTCGGGCGTGAAGGTGCCGGTCGTGGTCACCGTCTGGTCGAGGCCGTTGAGCGTCGCGGCCGGGAACGTGATCGTCGACGGCGGAGTCAAGCCGAGCGCGCCGCCGGTGCACGTCACCTTGTAGGCGTCGATCGTGCCTCCGTTCGTCACCGCCCAGCAGTGGTTCAGGTCGGGGCAGTCGAGGTCGTCGAACGTGCCCGTCGTGTTGGACGTCTGGCTCGCCCAGGTCGTGCCCCCGTTCGTCGTCGCGACGATCGTGGCGCCCGCGCCCGCGGCCCAGCAGACGCTCGTCCCGGAGCAGACGATGCCGTCGAGTGCCTGGGTCGTCCCCGACGTCTGCGCCGCCCACGTCGACCCGTTGGTCGTCGCGCGGATGGCACCGTTTGCGCCGGAGACCCAGCAGTGCGTTGAGTCGGAGCAGCTGACGGCGTTGAAGTTCGTGGTCACGCCGGACGTCTGCGTGGCCCAGGTCGAGCCGTTCGCCGTCGCGAGGATGACGCCGGTGTTCCCGGTCGCCCAGCACGCGGTCGCGCTGACGCAACTGACCGAGGCGAGGGTCCCGGTCACCCCCGAGGTCTGGCCGGTCCAGGTCGAACCGCCGTTCGCGGTGGCGCGGATCACCCCACCGTTGCCGACGGTGAAGCAGTGGCTGGTATCGGGGCAGGAGACCTCGTTGAGCACGGTCGTGACTCCCGAGGTCTGCGCCGTCCATGTCGTGCCGCCGTTGGTCGTCGCGAGGATCACGCCGCCGTTGCCGACCACCCAGCATGCGCTCGTGCTTGCGCACGAGACGCCGTTGAGTGTCGAGGTGACCCCGGAGGTCTGGCCGCTCCACGTCGTCCCGCCGCTCGTGGTCGCCCGGATGACTCCGTTGTTGCCGACCGTCAAGCAGGTGGTGATGCTCGGGCAGTCGACGGCATTCAGACTGGTGCTCACGCCGGAGGTCTGCGTCGCCCAGCCGCCCGTCCCCGCAGTGCCCGCACCGGCCGTGATCGCCACCAGCGCGAGCACCGCCGCCGCGGCCACGGTCGCGCGCGCGGGGGGCCCGAACAGCCGAGAGGTCACGACGCCGGACGGCGGGGCCGCAGGAACCAGCCCAACCCGATGCCGGCTCCGAGCGCCCCGAGACCGACCAGCCCGATCGCGCCCCACGGCGTCGAGCTCGAGTGGCCCGTGACCGGTGCCGCAACCGCGGTCGGCGGCTGCTTGTCGGCGGTACCGACGAGCCGCGCACCGAGGACGACGCGCGTGCTCTTCGTGGTCTTCGACGCCGCGCACGAGGCTGCGCCGTGGATCACGTACGTGGACGGCTCGAGCGCATGGCGGAGGATCAGCGGGTAGGCGATCCGGTCGCCGGGGAGGACCGTGTCGAGCCGGCGCGTGAGGTGCATTCGCCGGCCGGACGAGGTGAGCGTGATCGACAGCGAGGGCTTGCAGAGGAGCCGCCCGACGTTGGCGATGCCGACGACGACGGAGCCGTAGGGTGTGCCGGGGATGGTGCGCAGGCCCATCGGCCCGAGCCGAAGCCGGGCGCGCGCCGGGCCCGGGACGCGGATCAGTACTCCGACGACCTCTCGCAGGATCTGTCGCACCCGGAACTTGCCCTTCGACGTGATCACGTGCGCGTCCTGGAAGGCGATCCCGGCGAGATGGTCGCCCGGTACTGCCTTCGCCGGGACGACGGCCGTGAAGTGCACGGCCGCGGTCGCGTGAGCCGGGATCGTGATCCGCGAGACGCTCGTGTGGATCCACGCTCCCGCTTTGCGGCGCGGCCGGCCGCGGTTCGCATAGACGGAGCCGGAAGTCTGGCCGGTCAGGCCGTCGACCGGGTAGACGTACAGCGTCAGCGGAGCGGCGGCCCCGTTCGAGACGACGACGTCGTCGGAGAACGAGCCGCCACGCCCGACCTGCCGCTTGAAGTAGGCCTTGGTCGCGGGATCGGCCGCGCTGTAGTGCCCCGGCCGGACGCTGAACGTCGCAGCCCCCGCCGCGGAGGCGGCGGAGGCTGCGACGAGCGAGAGAAGCGCGATGACCCCGCAGAGGCGGGCGCGCGTGGTTCTCGCGCCGCGTTCTGGCATTAGGGCCCGCTGGAGAGCGTGAACGTCCATGTAGAGGTGTACGTGCCCTGGAACGTGCTCGCGGGAACGGCGAGCTTCCAGGTCGGCGTCACGGTCTGGTTGCCGAGGCCGGAGTTGACGGCGGCGTTGAACAGCTTCGTCGCCGTCGGAGCGGTGCTCGCAGCCGGCAGCACGTACGGGTACGTGACGCTGTTCGTCGCGAGCGAGCAGGTCGCACCGCTGTCGCAGGCGGCGGTCGGCGCGGCCGACAGCGACGTCGCCGTCGTCGCGAGCAGATGCGGCGTGCCGCCGCCGGTCGTGAACGTCGTCGACGTCGCGCTGACGTTCCAGCCGGCGCCCGAGCCCGACGCGTCACCGACGTCGATCGCCTGGGTCGAGCTCAACGTCTGGTCGAGCCCGTTGAGCGTGCCCGCGAAGCTGACGTTCGGCGGAGCCGAGACGAAGCTGAGGGAACCGGCGGAGATGGTCGCCGTACCGGTTGCCGCAATGGCAGCGGGGGCCGCGACGAGGGACAGCACGAGGACGCCGAGCGCGATCCGCTTACCAGCCGAGCCGCGCCCTAGGGTGCGGCCGGAACACACACAACGTAGCCGACGCCAGGTCCGTTGCGAATTCATCAAATCTCCTTCTTCTGCGATTACACGTGGGCGGGGTTGGCCTGCCGCTCTCGAGGGAGAGCCACTCCCTCTTTCGCGTATCGCATCGGTTCCGCAGCTTCCGTTCTACTCCCGCATTCGGGGGATCTGCTGCCGTGATTCGGTGGGCCGAACCGGTTTCCTCGCCGCTTCACGCGCATCCCGGCTACCGCAAATACGGGAGAGGCTCCTCAAGCAGGTCCGGATGACGCCGATACCTCCGAACGTGGGTCACACCGCGACGAACGACCCCTACCGGCTGCTGTTCGAGCACGCCGGCGAGATGGCCTGCACCCTCGACCTGCGCGGAGCGTTCACTGCGGTGAACCCGGCCGGCGAGCGCCTCGCCGGCTACCGGGAGCACGAGCTGATCGGGACGCTGGCAATCGACCTGATTGCCGAAGAGGCGCGCGACGAGGCCGTGCGCCAGTTCCAGCGCAGGCTCACGGCCGCAGGCGTCGATACCGCCGACGAGTCGATCCTGGTCACGCGCGACGGCAGGCGCGTGCCGATCGAGATCACCTCGACGATCTTCACCGACGACGCAGGCGCTCCCGCGGGGGTCCTCGGCCTGGTTCGCGACATCAGCGAACGGCGCGCCGCCGCGAGCGCGCTGCTGATGAGCGAGGAGCGCTTCCGGAGCGCGTTCGACCACGCCGGGATCGGGATGGCGCTCGTCGGCCTCGACGGCCGGTGGCTCCAGGTCAACGAGTCGCTCTGCCGCCTTCTCGGCTGGTCGCGCGAAGAGCTGCTGCGGAAGACATTCCAGGATGTGACGCACCCCGACGACGTCGGATCCGACCTCTCGCACGTGCAGCGGCTGGTGGCCGGCGAAATTCGCAGCTACCAGATGGAGAAGCGCTATCTCGACCGAGCGGGTCGTGTGATCTGGGGGCTCTTGAGCGTCTCGCTCGTTCGCGACGCCGACGGCCGCCCGGGGTACTTCATCCGGCAGATCCAGGACGTGACGGCGCTGAAGGAGTCCGACGCGGACCGTGACCGCCTGCGCGGCGAGCTCCACCACTCCCAGAAGCTCGAGGCGATCGGACGCCTCGCGGCAGGCGTCGCTCACGACTTCAACAACATGCTGACGGCGATCGAGGGTTACAGCGAGCTCCTGCTCGCGAAGCTCGACCCGCATGCTCCCGAGCACGCGCACGCAGCGCAGATCAAGCGCGCGGCAGAGCAGGCGGCGACCCTTCCACGCCAGTTGCTCGCGTTCGGCCGACGGCAGACGCTGGAGCCGAGGGTCGTCGACCTCCGTGAGGTGGTTCGCAACATCGACGAGCTCCTGAGGAGCATCGTCAGCGCGCGTGTCCGCCTCGAGACGATCACGACAGAGCCGGCGTTTGCATACGTCGACGCCGACAAGCTCGAACAGGCCCTGATCAATCTCGTAGTCAACGCCCGCGACGCGATGCCCGACGGAGGACGCGTGACGATCTCGATCGCGGCCGAGGATGTCGACGAGGTGCTCGCCGCAGAGCACGACGTCGCCGCCGGTCCGTACTCGGTCGTCCGCGTCGAGGACACGGGCCAAGGCATCGGCCCGGAGACGATCGGACAGATCTTCGAGCCGTTCTTCACGACCAAGCCGAGCGGCCTCGGGTCGGGGCTCGGACTGGCGAGCGTCTACGGGACGGTCAACCAGAGCGGCGGCTTCGTCCGCGTCGAGAGCCAGCTCGGCAAGGGCGCGCGCTTCGACATCTTCCTGCCGACCGCCGCCGAGGCGAACGCGCCGTCCCGGCGGACGCTCGGCGTCCTCGTCGCCGAGGACGAGCCGCTCGTGCGCGATCTCGCGGTCAGCGTGCTCGAGGGCGGCGGCTTCGCGGTGCGCTCCGCAGCGAACGGGCAGGATGCGCTCGAGCTCTTCGAGCGGCATGCCGAGGCGATCGACGTCGTCGTCACCGACATGGTGATGCCCGAGATCGGCGGCAAGGAGCTCGCGGCGCGCGTCCTCGAGCGGCGGCCGGAGACCCCGATCGTCTACATGTCCGGCTACACGGACGAGGCGCCGGCCGGCGACCCGGAGGGTGGTGCGCCCACCTTCCTGCAGAAGCCGTTCTCGGCCGAGACCCTCGTGTCGACGGTGCGCGCGGCGACCCGCGCGCAGGGCGACGCCGGTGCCTCGGCTCCCGGGGAGGTCAGAGCGACGCTCACGCGCCGTGAGCGCGAGGTGCTGACGCTGGTCGCGGAGGGCGGAACGAACGAGAAGGTCGCCCAGACACTCGGCATCTCGACCGAAACGGTGCAGTCGCACGTGCGCAACGCGATGGGGAAGCTCGGCGCCGAGACGCGGACCGAGGCCGTCGCCACGGCGATCCGCCGCTCGCTGATCGACTGAGCGCGACTCGCGAACGCCGCAAACGTTTCGCCTGTTAACGCCCCTTAACGCGCGTAACGACGCCTCGCGCCGGTGGACCTGTGCACCGACAGCCATCCGAAAGGAGAAACGTCGATGGGATCGATCAGGTTGGGTCTTGCGCTCGTCGCGACACTCGTCGCGGCGGCGGCGTTCGCGGGCACGTCGTTCGCTGCAGTGGCGAACGGACACGACTCGTCGCACGTCGTGTTCGTGCTGACCGACAACACGTCTGCAAATCAGGTCGTCGCGTACGACCGTGCAGCGAACGGAGCGCTGAGCCAGGCAGGGGTCTATTCGACCGGCGGCAAGGGAGGCGTGCTCGCCGGCTCGGTCGTCGATCACACCGCGTCGCAGGGCGCGCTCGCCTACGACGCATCGCGCGGGCTGCTGTTCGCCGTCAACGCGGGCAGCTCGACTCTGTCCGTGTTTCGCGTGCACGGCGATCGCCTCACGCTGACGCAGGTCGTCTCGTCGGGCGGCACGTTCCCGGTGAGCGTCGCGGTCCGCAACGGGCTCGTGTACGTCCTCAACGCGCTGAACGGCGGCTCGGTGCAGGGTTACCTCGCGTTCGGCGACTTCCTGCTGCCGTTGCCGGGCTCGAACCGGCCGCTCGGGTTGAACCCGTCGGCGACGCCGCAGTTCACGACCACGCCCGGGCAGGTCGCATTCTCGCCCGACGGCTCGAAGCTGATCGTGACCACGAAGGCGAACACGAACGCGATCGACGTCTTCTTCGTCGGCCGCCTCGGGTACCTCTCCTTCTCGCCGGTCGTCAACGTCGAGCCGGGCACGGTTCCGTTCGCCGTCAGCTTCGACGGCTCGGGCAATCTCGTCGTCGCCGAGGCGGGCACGAACGCGCTCGCCACGTTCGGCCTCGCCGCCGACGGCACCGTGACGCCGCTCCACTCGGTCGCCACGGGCCAGGCGGCGACCTGCTGGGTCGCGGCCGCGGGGCCGTACTTCTACGCGTCGAATGCCGGGAGCGGCTCGCTGAGCGACATCGCATCCGGCCCCGGCGGAGCGCTCTCGCTGCTCGGGACGACTTCGACCGATGCCGGCACCGTCGACGCAGCAGCGACGCCCGACGGCTCGTTCCTCTACGTCCAGACCGGCGCGCAGGGCAACGTCGACGCGTTCCGCGTGAACGCGGACGGCTCGCTCGCCGCGATCGGCTCGGTCACCGTTCCGGGCGCGGTGGGCGGCGAGGGGATCGTCGCCCTGTGACCCGAAGAGGGCGTATCAGGACGCCGCGGCCCGGCTCTTCCGTTCAGGGGCTGCGGTAAGGGGGGATGAGTGGGCCGCCGCGAGGCGGCCCACTCATTGCTACATCACGCACGATCTTCCCTCGATCGGGGGACTGCGGTACCCCGGCCACTGCCGACAACCATCGACGACATCGAGGCAACGTCCGAAAGGCAGGCGGCATGGCTGTAGTCCTCGTACTCCTCCTTCTCGTCGGCATCGCCGCGCTTTGCGGCTACATCGCCGAGCGCAAGAACCGCAGCTTCATCGGGTGGGCTGTCGCGGGTCTGTTCTTCCACCTGCTCGCAGCGCTGGTCATCGCGCTCCTCCCGGCGAAGACCGACGACGCCCCCGTGTGAGACGCGCGGCTTTCCTGGTCGTCGCCGCGCTCTCGCTCGGGCTGTTGACGCCGGTAATCGCCGGTGCGACCCAGTTCAAGGGCGCCGTCGCCTACTGGGGGCCGATCCTCGTGAACGTCGCCGGAAACCGCGTGACGTCGATCACCGGGCACACGGGCGCCCTCACGTGCGCAAGCGGGACGAGCGTCGGCCCGGTCGAGATGGCCCTCGCCCGCCCGGTATCGATTCATCAGGGGCGGTTCCAGGCGTCGGGCGTCGGCAAGACAGAGGGCTGGAAGACCCCGACGAGCTGGGACCTGACCGGATCGGTCTCCATTCACCGGACGATCTCCGGAACCGTCAGCGCAACCGCGCAGCTTCCAACCGGCGAGATCTGCAAGGGCACGTTCCCGTTCGAGGCCGTGGTGGCACCACGCGCGGCGGAGTCGCCGAGGACGTCGATGTACCAGACACGCGAGCCGTCTGCCGCGCAGGTGAGGTTCGACTACCGGCACGGCGTGATCACACACCTCGTCGTGGTTGCTCCCGTCATCTGCCCTGACACGTCGGACTTCACCGCCGAGCTCGACTCGGTCTCCTATTCGCTCGATCCGATTCAGGTCAACCGTGATCGCTTCAGGCTTGCCGCCGACGTGCTTGACGACTACGGGGTCGTGATGCACATCTCGATGACCGGCACGATCAAGGGTCGAGGGGCTCGTGGCGCGATCTCCGCGAGCCGCGGCGAGGACATTCGCGGCCATGTCCAGAAGTGCGCCATGCACGGCTCATGGGCGTCCGAGATGCCGGCGGCCGCACCCACGCCGCCGCCCGCGCCGACGAGCGGCGCCTTCTACGACGTCACGCCGTATCGCTACGGGAGCACGGGCGGCTGGACGTACTACCTGATGGTGCAACCGACGTCCTGCGACGGCGGAATCGTGGCGATCAGGTTTTCGGTCGCGGGCGGAACGAAGACGGTCTGGTGCGGGTCCTCGGCCAAGCTTGGGCCGCTGACGCCGCAGAGGAACTACCACCTCGACGCAGTCGCCGTGCGACGCAACGGCAGCGGAGTGCCGTTGGCCGCCTCGAACGTGTACATACCGGGCGACGACGGCAACTGGGTTCCCGTCAAGTAAGGAACGGCCACGCACAGCCGGGGCTGGCCGCCCCGGCTCCCTGAATGCGCTTGCTCGATCTCCCAACCCCCTCGTTTGGAGAGAGCGCGCGTGCCGCGAGGATGTACGTGTTCCCGCATCGCGAACCTTCTAATCACGCACCACAGATGAGCCCGCATCGCATCGCCGTCCTCGGCAGCCCCGGCTCCGGCAAGTCGACGTTCGCCCGGGAGCTCGGGCGGCGCACCGGGCTGCCGGTGATCCACCTCGACCAGCTGTACTGGAGCCCCGGCTGGGTGGAGTCGGGCTGGGACGAGTTCCGCGAGCGTCACGCGGCCGCGATCAGCGGCGACGCCTGGGTGATCGAGGGCAACTACACGCAGGGAGACAAGCAGGCGCGCCTCGAGCGGGCGGACACGATCGTCGTCCTCGAGGCGTCGCGACACGTGTGCCTGTGGCGCGTCGCGCGGCGGTCGGTGCTCCTCCACGGACGGACGCGCCCAGACATGCCGCCCGGCTGCCCCGAGCGGTTCAGCCCATCGTTCCTGAAGTGGATCTGGGACTGGCATCGCCGTCACCCGCATCTCGCGGCCGAGATCGCGCGCGCGGTTCCCGGCACGCCGGTGGTCGCGGTTCGCACCGGACGCGACGCCGATGAGTTTCTCGCGCGGGCGGAGTCGTATCTGTCGGCACCGTAGGCGGTCTTGGGCGCACTACGGGCCGGGGGCAAAGGACGGACGAAGGGCCGTGAGAGGGGCGGCCCTTCCCGTTCCTCCACAGGCCCGGGTCAGGCGACCGGGCGCAGCCCGTCGAGCACGATTCCGAGCATGCGCTCCTTCTGCTCCTGGCCGGCCGCCGGTGACACGGCGATGCCGCTGACGATCCGGCCGATGTCGGCGAAGTCGGTGTCCGAGCGCACGGCGCCCGCGGCCTGCGCGCGCTCGACGAGGCCGTTGCCCGCGCCCATCAGGAGCGTGCGGCAGCTCGCGAGCACGTCCGAGTCGGGCGCTGCCTCGAGCAGCGCCTCGGTCAGCGCCCGCTTGGTCGCCGCGAAGCCCAGGTACTGGCGCAGCCAACGACGGAGCGCCTCGCCCGGCTCGACGTCGATCAGCCCGTCCGCGGCCTCCGCCATCGCCTCGACCTCGTCGAGGTAGACGGCCTCGTAGAGCGCCTGCCGCGTCGGAAAGTGCCGGTAGAGCGTCCCGATGCCGACGCCCGCCCGCCCGGCGATCTCCTCGAGCGGCGCCGACGTGCCGTCCGCGGCGAACGTGTCGCGCGCGGCGGTCACGAGCTTCTGCCGGTTCCGCTGCGCGTCGGCGCGGAGCGGCCGCGTGAGGTGAGTGTCGGTCTCGGTCATGCGATTTGACAAGCGGAGGGTTCCTCCGTATATTACCGGAGGTCGCCTCCGGATCTTCTGGAGGCGACCTCCACTTTATCGCATCACCCGGACCACAAGGAGGCCCGTTCCGCATGCCAGCGTCTCGCCGCGCCCTGCTCGCAATCATCCTCGCGGCCTATCTGATGATCGTGCTCGACGTCTCGATCGTCGTCACCGCACTCCCCCATATCCGCCGCACGCTCGGCCTCTCGCCGACGGGCCTGTCGTGGGTGCAGAACGCCTACACGCTCACGTTCGGCGGCCTGCTCCTGCTCGGCGCCCGCGCCGGGGACCTGCTCGGCCGCCGCCGGATGTTCGTCGCCGGCATCGCCCTCTTCACGATCGCCTCGCTGGCGGCCGGCCTCGCACAGACGGCGGCCTGGCTGCTCGTCGCGCGGTCGGTCCAGGGCGTCGGCGCTGCGATCGCCGCCCCCTCGACGCTCGCGCTCCTGACGACGAGCTTCCCGGAAGGGCCCGAGCGCACGCGCGCGGTCGCGTACTACGGCGCCGTCGCGGGCGGGGGCGGCAGCGTCGGGCTCGTGCTCGGGGGCATGCTCACCGGCTGGCTCTCGTGGCGCTACGGCCTGTTCATCAACGTGCCGGTCGGCATCGCGCTGGTCGCTGCCGCGCTGCGCTTCCTGCCGGAGACGGAGCGACGGTCGGGTCACTTCGACCTCGCGGGAGCCGCGACGTCGACGCTCGGGATGTTCGCGGTCGTGTACGGCATCGTGCACGCGGCGACGGCGGGCTGGAGCGACGTCGTCACGCTTACCTCGCTGGCGACCGGGCTCGCGCTGCTCGCGCTGTTCGTCGTCAACGAGCGCCGCGCGGAGCAGCCGATCACGCCGCTTCGGCTCTTCGCGAGCCGCGAGCGGGCCGGCGCGTACCTCGCGCGCCTGCTCTTCGTGGGTGCGATGTTCGGGCAGTTCTTCTTCCTCACGCAGTACCTGCAGGGCGTGCGCGGGTACGGCCCGCTCGAGGCCGGCCTCGCGTTCCTACCGCTCACCCTGGTCATGTTCTCGATGGTGTTCGTCGTGCCGAGACTCGTCGCGCGGCTCGGAAGCGCGCGGCTGCTCGCGGGCGGCGTCCTGGTCGCGCTCGCCGGCATGGCGTGGCTCAGCCAGATCGCCGCGCACACGCCGTACCTCACCGGGATCGCGCTGCCGATGGTCGTGCTCGGCGTCGGTGCGGGCGCCGCGTTCACACCGCTGACCGCCTCCGGCGTCGCCGGCGTCGCGGCCGAGGACGCAGGTGCAGCATCGGGTCTCGTCAACGTCGCCCACCAGCTCGGCGGGTCGCTCGGCCTCGGCGTGCTCGTCACCGTCTTCGCATCTGCGCTTCCGGCGCACGGGCTCGCAGATGCGGTATCGACGTCGCTCACGGTCGGCGCGGCAATGCTGGCGCTCGCCCTCGTCGTCGTGCTCGCGCTGATCGTGCGCCGGCCGGCGCCGTCCGGGTCCGTCGAGCACATCGGCGTCGCGGACTGGGACCCGCAGGAGCAGATCGCGGCCTGACTACGGGCTCGCGAGTCGGTCTGCAGCGGCGAGCATCTGGCTCGCCACCGGCTGCAGGCCGACACGCGTCCCGAGCAGGCCGGTCGACACACGCTCGACGACCCCCCACTCCCAGATCGCGGCCTCGTCCAGGCCGGTGTGCCGTGCCAGCCACCGGGCGCGGGCCGGCAAGTCGTCCTCGAGCGGGTCTTCGCGCATGATGATCCCGAGGTCGTACTCGGGCTCGGCGAGCAGGCCGTCGGGGTCGACCAGCTTGAACCCGGCGCCGGCCTCGAGCGCGTTCCATTGATGGACGTCACCGTGGACGAGGACGGCCGTCTCGTCTCGGTGAGCGGCGCCACGCCGGCGCGCACACGCGAGCGCGTCCTCGATCGTGCGCTCGCCGCACGGCCGGTCGAGCTGCTCCCACATCTCGGCGATGAACGTCGCGAGCAAGTCGGCCTTGGCGGCGCCGGTCGGCAGGCCGGAATCGAAAGCAGGACGCCAGATCCGTTGCGCTGCCGACACGAGAATCTCGTGGCGGCGGTCGATCGGCAGCCCGAGCTCGTAGAGCGAGCGCCCGAGCCGCTCCATCAACAGCGCCCCTCGCGCGACGTCTGCACGAAGCAGTCGCGGGCACCCGTCACCGCCGGCGAGGCGCAGCACGGCCGCCTCGTGCTGCGCAGCGTCGCCGTCGCGCGGCACGATCAGCTTGAGCACCGCCTCCGTTCCGTCGTCCAAGACCGCCTCCGCGACGAGCGCCTCCGTCGAGTCCGTGTACACACGCCCCATCCGGAGCTGCCAGTCTGCCTCGAGCGCGCGGACGAGCTGCGGAAGCTCCTCCAGCCAGCGGCCCGCCCCGACGGCGAGCGCCTTCTCGCGAACGACGCCGGGGAGATCCATCGCACCCGCATGCTGGCATGGGCTCCGGCGGCGCGAGAAGCCTGCAACGTGCAGGAGGTTTCCAACTTCGCGAATCCGGGAACACGCCTCTCGACGCAGGCGCGCCCGGTTCTCAATCCTGGGTTGGTTGGGGCAGTGGGTCGATCCAGCGCAGCAGCGAAGCCGGGGTAGGAGCCGCCGCAGTCCCCCCGGCTTTGCGCTGGACCCGCGCGGTGCTCACTCGATGGGGTGAACCTCGACGGCCGCTCGCCCGTGCGAGGGTTGCCGGCGCTCCGGCTCGACCCGAAGTAGACGGTGGGGAGCGTCGAAGTGATATCCGCAGTCACCTGGCGCTCCCCACCCCAGCCCTGCGGCAGCCCCCGCGCCGCTGGCACCTTGGACGTGCGAGCCGGCGCGCCCGAAGTCCCCCCTCGGGCCGCCGGCTCCTTCTCCCGGCTACCGGGTCGGCGCGTCCGCTCCGGTGATCGTGTTGTGGACGGTCGCGAACCGCGGCTCGACCGGGCCGAGACCGACCTGCTCCCCGGCCGGCGCGATCTGCGACTCGGCGAACGCCGCAAACGCCTCGGGCGACTCCCAGACGTCGACGACGAGGAAGCCGCCGTCCTCCGTGACCGCGGCGATGTGCGCGACTGCCGGGTGATCGTCGAGCGACCCGTGACTGTCCATCTGCGCGGTCATCTTGTCGTAGTCGTCGGGAGTGAAGTTCTCGAGCTCGATGATCGCCAGCACCCCCGGCTCGGCGTCGCGACTCGGGATGTGGTTGTGCACGGGCGCGATCCGCGGGGTCGCGTCCGGCATGCCTGCCTCCTTGATCGCCGGGTCGGCGTCCTCGAAGAAGCGCTCGAGATCCTCCTCCGACCGCCAGACATCGGCGATGACGAGCCCGTCCTCGGAGGCTGCAGCGAC
>DATIXY010000046.1:0-8209 GCA_035518115.1 Gaiellaceae bacterium
CGATGCTCGGAAGCCTCGAGGGATAGAGGTTTAGCCGCAGCCGGTCGACGTGCCGCAGTCGCGGCACGTGTAACAGGTGCCGGCGCGCACCATCCGGCCGCCGCAGCGGTTGCACTCGATCGCGTCCTCGAAGGAGTTGAAGAGCGCGGTCTGGCCGGGCGCCGGCGCCTCGGCCGGGGCGGCGCCGCCGTTCGCATACCGCGCCGCCAGGTTCGCCCGGACCTCGGGCGACAGGATCCCCGCCTCCTCCTGCTGGTCGACGTCGAGGAACTTCTTGCCGAACCAGCGGAAGATGTAGTCGACGATCGACTTCGCGTTGCGGATGTCCGCGTCGTTGGTCGGCCCCGACGGCTCGAAGCGCAGGTGTGAGAGCTTGGAGACGTAGACCTCGGGCGGCACGCCGTACTGCAGCCCCATCGAGACGGCGATCATCAGCGAGTTCATCAGGCCGGCCATCGTGGTGCCGTCCTTGGCGATGTCGACGAAGATGTCGCCGGGCGTCCCGTCGTCGAACACGCCGACGTGGATGTAGCCCTCGTGCTCGCCGACCCGGAACTTGCGGCCGATCTCGGTGCGGTCCTCGGGGAGCCGGCGGCGCCTCGGCGCGGACGCCGGCCCGGCAGGCGCGAGGGTCTGCTGCGCGCCGTTCTCGCTCTTCCCGGACAGCGGCTGCGCGACCTTGCAGTTGTCGCGGTAGATCGCGACAGCCTTGATCCCGAGCTTCCACGACTCGACGTAGAGCTGCGAGATGTCGCCGATCGTCGCCGACTCCGGCAGGTTCACCGTCTTCGAGATCGCTCCCGAGATGAACGGCTGGACGGCGCCCATCATCCGCACGTGGCCGCGGTAGTGGATCGCCCGGTCGCCGACGGCGCAGTCGAACACGGGGAAGTGCTCGCTCTTGACGTACGGGGCGCCGACCACGGTGTTGCGCTCGTCGACGAATGCGACGATCTCGTCGACCTCGTTCGGAGCGTAGCCGAGCTTCTCGAGCCCGGCCGAGACCGTCTTGTTGACGATCGTGATCTCGCCGCCGCCGACCAGCTTCTTCGACTTGACCAGCGAGAAGTCCGGCTCGACGCCGGTCGTGTCGCAATCCATCATGAAGCTGATCGTCCCGGTGGGCGCGAGCACGGTCGCCTGCGCGTTGCGGTAGCCGTGGATCTCGCCGAGGTCGAGCGCCTCGTCCCACGCCTTGCGCGCCGCGCTCAGCAGGTCGGTCGGCACCGTCTCCGACGCGGCGATGTTGCCGACGGCGGCCCGGTGCTTCGCGATCACGCCGATCATCGCGCCGGCGTTCGGCCGGTACCCGGCGAACGGCCCCATCCGCGACGCGATCTCTGCCGACTTGCGGTACGCGCGCCCCGTCATCAGCGCGGTGATCGCCGCCGCGTAGGCGCGCCCCTCGTCGGAGTCGTAGGGAAGGCCGCGCGCCATCAGCAGCGCACCGAGGTTCGCGTAGCCGAGACCGAGCTGGCGGTAGGCCTTGGCGTTGCGCTCGATCTGGACGGTCGGGTACGAGGAGTTGCCGACGAGGATCTCCTGCGCGAGGAACATCACGTCGACCGCGTGCTCGAACGCCTCGACGTCGAGCTCGCCGTCCTCGCGCCGGAACTTCATCAGGTTGAGCGACGCGAGGTTGCAGGCGGAGTCGTCGATCGACATGTACTCGCTGCACGGATTCGAGGCATTGATGCGCCCCGTGTTCGGCAGCGTGTGCCACGCGTTGATCGTCGTGTCGTACTGCACGCCCGGGTCGGCGCAGCGCCACGCGGCCTCCGAGATGTCGTGCAGCAGCTTCCGCGCCTTCACCGTCTCGACGACCGAGCCGTCGGTGCGGGCTGTGAGGTTCCAGTCGGCGTCGCCCTCGACCGCCTCCATGAACGCGTCGGACACGCGAACCGAGTTGTTGGCGTTCTGGTACTGGATCGAGGCCCAGTCGGGGCTGTCGAGCGACATGTCGTAGCCGGCCGCCTCGAGGACGCGCGCCTTCTCCTCCTCGTGCGCCTTGCACCAGATGAACTCGACGATGTCCGGGTGGTCGACGTCGAGGACGACCATCTTCGCGGCGCGCCGCGTCTTGCCGCCCGACTTGATCGTCCCGGCCGACGCGTCCGCTCCGCGCATGAACGACACGGGCCCCGACGCGTAGCCGCCCTTCGACAGCTGCTCCTTCGACGCGCGGAGCTTCGACAGGTTGACGCCCGAGCCCGAGCCGCCGCGGAAGATGATGCCCTCGCGGCGGATCCAGTCGAGGATCGAGTTCATCGAGTCGTCGATCGACAGGATGAAGCACGCGGAGCACTGCGGCTTCTCCTCGAAGCCGACGTTGAACCACACCGGCGAGTTGAACGCCGCGAGCTGGTTGACGAGGATCGCCTTCAGCTCGTCCTCGAACGTCTGCGCCTCGTCCTCGGTCGCGAAGTACCCGCCGTCGCGGCCCCACGCGCCGACCGTGCCCACGATACGGCCGATCATCTGCTTGACGGAGCGCTCGCGCTCCGGGCTCGCCATCCGGCCGCGGAAGTACTTCTGCGCGACGATGTTCGTCGCCGTCTGCGACCAGAACTTCGGGAACTCGACGTTCTTCTGCTCGAACGCCGGGCCGGTCTTGCCGGGGATGAAGGCGTCGCGGATCTCCCACTCGACCTCGTCGAAGGGCTCTCGGCCCTCGATCGTGAAGCGGCGGCGGACGGCCAGGCGGGCGTCCTCGTCGGCGACGCTGTTGGTCAGCTTCTCGGGGTCGATCTCAATGGTGGTTACCTGCTCTAGCGACGCCATCTGAAGTCCTTTCCGACCGTGAATTCTAGGGTTCCGAGGCCTGCTGACCGCCCGCGGGCGAGGCGGTCTCGAGGGGCGGGCCTGCGGACTCTAGGGAAGGGACCTGTCGGACTCGCGACGGGCGCGCTAGCTGCCCGGGCGGCGGCCCTGGTTGCGTCTCAGGACGAGGCCCACGGCGCCCGCGGCGACGAGCAGCAGCGCCAGTCCGCCGAGCACGAGCAGGGGCACCGGCACCGACGACGGGCTCGACGTGTTCAGCTGCTGGGCGACCCCCGGGAGGCCCGCCGGCGGCTTCCGGCCGGGCGAGCTCGTCCCGCCCCCGGCATCCGTGCCGCCCGGGCCGGTGCTCGTGGGCACGGTCTCCGTGGTCGTCGTGCCCGTCGTCTCGACGTGCGTCGAGGTGGTCACCGGGGTGGTCGTCGTCTGGGCCGGGACCAGCGCGTTCGGGCCGACGGGCTTCTTGCTCTTCAGCAGCTGCGCCCTCGCGCTCTGCAGCGCGCGCTGGATGTCCTCGCGCGCGCTCGAGTAGACGGCGATGTCCTCCGGCAGGTGCTTCAGCGTGTCCTGGTAGCAGTGGATCGGATAGACGTTGTCGATCCGCCCGTCGTACCAGTCGTTGAGGAGCTTCTTCCAGCAGGGCGTCGCGGCGGCAGCCGGGCCTGCCTGCGTCACGAAGAAGAAGGTTGCGGCGAACGTGGCGGCGACGAGCGCCTTGAGCATGGCGGTCACAGACGGATCGGGGCCTGGCTGGAGAAAGCGAGCGTAGGGCTGCGCTGTAAGGCTTTCGTAAGCGGGATCGGCAGATGGTAGCTTCGCGGGCGATGCGGGCGATCAGGGATCTGCCCCTCGCCGCATCACTCCTCCTGTGCGGTGCTGCGCTGTTCTTCGGCGGCGGCGCGCTCGACGGGTCGCTGCCGTGGCTCGGTGCAGGGGCGATGCTGGCGGTGCTGGCGTCGCTGGGCCTCGCCGGGGTCCCTGCCGGGCTGCCCACGCTCGTCCCGCTCGCGGCGCTGACGGCCTGGCTGGCGCTCTCCGCCGCCTGGTCGACGCTGCCCGACCGTTCCTGGGTCTATGCGAACCGCTCCTTCGTCTATCTGCTCTTTGCGCTGCTCGGGCTCTGGCTCGCACCGCGCACGCGGGCGTTCGCGCTCGGCTTCGGCGGCCTGCTCGGACTGGTCGCCCTCTGGGCGCTCGCGGGGAAAGTCCTGCCGCCGCTGTACGACTACGGCGCGCCGTCGGTCGCGCGCCTGCGGGCCCCGGTCGGCCTCTGGAACCAGCTTGCGCTGCTCGGGGCGTTCGCGCTCCCGCTCGCGCTCTGGCGCCGCCGGGTGGAGGGCGCGCTGCTCGCGTACCTCTGGCTCGTCGTGATCGCGCTCACCGGCTCGCGCGGCGGTGCCGGCGTCGCGTTGCTCGTCGTGGCCGTGTGGTTCGTGCTCGGCGAGGAGCGAATCGCGGCGGCGACGACCCTCGCAGCGG
This sequence comes from Gaiellaceae bacterium, assembly GCA_035518115.1. Classification (GTDB taxonomy): domain Bacteria; phylum Actinomycetota; class Thermoleophilia; order Gaiellales; family Gaiellaceae; genus PALSA-600. The sequence continues at coordinate 4,258 of DATIXY010000046.1, forward strand.
CCGCCGTGCCTGCAGCGGTCGTCGCCGGGATCGCGTTCGCGCTCCCGGGCATCACGAGCGACGGGCAGAGCGTGCACGTGCGCTGGCACGACGGCCTCGTCTTCGGCGCGGTGCTGCTGGTCGGCGGCGGCGGTTCTGCGCTCCTCTCGCGCATCGCGCCCCCACGCGATACGCGCGCCCTGCGACGCGCCGCCCTCGCGCTCGCGGCGGTGATCGTCGTCGCCGTGCTGGTCGTGGGCGCGCTCAAGGCCGGGTCGGCCTGGAGGTCGTTCACGAGCTCCGCGCAGGTGACGCAGGGGAGCGGCCGCTTCGGGTCGGCTGCATCGAACTACCGGTGGGTCTGGTGGAAGCAGGCGTGGCGTGGCTTCGAGCACCACGTGCTCGCCGGAACCGGGGCGGGTTCGTTCCAGCTCACGAATCTCCGCTACCGCACGAGCTACCTCGACCAGACGATCGAGCCGCACAATCTGCCGCTGCAGCTGCTCTCCGAGACGGGCGTGATCGGGCTCGCCCTGTTCGTCGCGGCCGCGGTCGCGCTGCTGCTTCCCGGCCGTGGGCGCAAGGGGCAAGAGCTCGCGCTGGCGCTCGTGCTCCCCGCGTACCTCCTCCACTCGCTGGTCGACGTCGACTGGGATTTCGCGGCGGTGTCGGTCCCGGCGTTTCTCGCCGCCGGCGCGATTGCCGGGCGGGCCGTGCCGGTCCGGCGCGTGTCGGGGTTCGCCGTCGTCGCGCTTGCGGGCGCGGCGCTGTTCGCGGCGGGCGCGCTGTTCCTGCCGTGGCTCGGAGCGCGTTGGACGGCCGACGCGGAAGGGAGCACCAGCGCGGCGCGGGCGGTCCGGCTGGCGAAGCGCGCACGTTCCGTCGATCCGCTGAACGCGGAGGCGGTGTGGGCGCAGGCGCTCTCGACCACGGGGTACCTCCGCCAGCAGGCGCTCTATGCGCTCGCAACGCGGATGGAGCCCGAGAATCCGCAGTGGTGGGTGCTGAAGGCGCAGTTCGAGCTGCAGAGCGGCTGCGCCCGGGCTGCGCTCGTCGACTTCTACCGCTTCAACGCGCTCGACCGGTATGCGAACCCGAACGCCGGCCCGAACGACTACCGCCGCGCGCTCGCGCTCGTGAACACGGGCAAGCCGCGCTGCTAAACGATCAGCGCGCGCCGAGGATCACGACGAGCTGACCGCCGTGGAGCGCGGATGCGCTCAGGCCGTCGAGCGGCCCGACGACCTGCACGTGCATGTCGCGCGCGAGGCGCGCCCCCTCGGCCGCGTACCCGCGCCGGTACATCACGACGCTCGTCGCATAGTTCTGCCGCTTGGCGTTCGCGGTTCCGCGGATGTGGTAGCCGAGCGAGCTCAGCGTCGACGCCGCGTTCCCGGCGGCGCCGGAACGGCCGTTGCCGTTCAACACGAGGACGCCGAGCTGCGAGCGGGAGCGCTTGGGCGCGGCGACGACGACCTTGCGGTGCCTGATCACCGGCGCCGGCTTCGTCTTCGCGGGCGCGAGCGCCGCGGCCTCCGCGTGGTGCTTGACCGCGCGCGCGATCGGCTTGGCGAGCAGCGCTCCGGCGAGCACGATCAGGACGATCAGCTCGACTGCCGCGATCAGGCTCGCGACGAGCGTTGCGGTGCGCCAGGGGCGAACGAGGGCGTCGGGTGTGAGCGGTGCGTCCAGGGCGCCTGTTTCGGCGCCGTTACGGGGCTTCCTGCCGCATCCAGGCCCAGGTGAGCTCGAGCCCGTCGTCGAGCGGAACGCGCGCCCGCCAGCCCAGCTCGCGTGCGGCGAGCGACGAGTCGAGGACCGATCGATGGACGTCGCCGAGCCGCGCTCCGGCGAGCGTCGGCTCGGCTGCGCTGCCGGCGACACGGGCGCACGCCGCGTGCAGCTCTCCGACCGTCGTCTCGGCGCCGGTGCCGATGTTGTAGGGCCCACCGCTTCGCCCGACGGCCGCGAGCAGCGCGTCGACCACGTCGCCGACGTAGACGAAGTCGCGCACCTGCGTCCCGTCGCCGAAGATCACGGTCGGTTCGCCGGCCGCGATGCGCTCGAGGAAGATCGCGACGACGCCGCCCTCCAGCCCGGAGTCCTGCCGCGGGCCGAAGACGTTGGCGAAGCGGAGCGACACGTGCGAGGTGCCGTGGATGCGGTTCCAGCCGGCGAGGTACTCCTCGCCGCACTTCTTCGCAATGCCGTAGGGCGACAGTGGGAGAAACGGGAAGTCCTCGGCGACCGGGCCGGGGCACTCCCCGTAGCCGGCGCCCCCGGACGAGGAGAACACGACCTGCGCGTCTGTTCGCGCTGCGGCTGCGAGCACGTTCACGGTTCCGACGACGTTCACGGCGGCGTCGTACTCGGGCCGCCGCATCGACGTCTGGACGTCCGCCTGGGCCGCGAGGTGGAAGAACACGTCGCCGTCGACGGGGATCGGGTCCCTGATGTCGTGCTCGACCAGCTCGGCCGCCTCGTTGACGTAGTCGCTCCGTCCGCTCGCGAGGTTGTCGACGACGAGGACATGGTCGCCTCGCGCGACGAGCGCGTCGACGAGATTCGACCCGATGAAGCCTGCCCCACCTGTGACGATCGCGCGCACCGGCCGCATAGATTAGGCGGCTGATGTTCGTCACCTTCGAAGGGATCGACTGGTCGGGCAAGAGCACGCAGGCAAAGCTGCTCGCTGCCTGGCTCGAAGGTCAGGGCCGGGTCGTCCTCACGACCCGCGAGCCGGGGGGCACCCCGGTCGCCGAGGCCGTCCGCGAGCTCGTCCTGCACCGGGACGAGATGTCGCCGTGGGCCGAGGCGGCGCTCTACGCCGCAGCGCGCGCCGAGAACGTCGAGTCGGTGATCCGCCCGGCGCTCGGGCGCGGCGACGACGTGGTGTGCGACCGGTACCTCGACTCGTCGGTCGCCTACCAGGGGGCGGGCCGCGGCCTCGGCGAGGAGCGCGTGCGCGAGCTGAGCCTGCTCGTGACGGGCGGGCTGCTCCCCGACCGCACGTTCCTCGTCGCGCTCGATCCCGAGCTCGCGCGCCGGCGTGCGGGCAGGGACCACGATCGGATCGAGCGGGCGGGCGGCGACTTCATGCAAGCCGTCGACCGCGCCTATCGTGCGCTGGCCGCCGCCGAGCCGGGCAGAATCGTCGTCGTCGAGGGCGACCGGCCGGCGCCCGTCATCGCCGAGGAGGTCCGTGAGCACGTTCGTTCGCTTCTCTGAGCACGCCGGTGCCTCGAGGCTGCTCGGGGCCGCGCTCCGAGAGGGGCCGGTGCACGGCTACCTCTTCCACGGTCCGCCCGGCGTCGGCAAGCGCGAGGTCGCGCGCGCCTTCGCCCGCTCGCTCCTCGGCACCGAGCGCGAGTTCCACCCCGACCTGTACGAGCTCGACGCGCTCGGCGAGATGATCCGCATCGATGCGATCCGCGAGCTGCGCCGCGACCTGCACATGCGCCCGTTCGAGGCGGATCGCCGCATCTACCTGATCCAGCGCGCGCACCTGATGAACGAGGACGCGGCGGACGCGCTGCTCAAGGATCTCGAGGAGCCGCCGTCGTACGCCGTGATCGTCCTGATCGCCGACGACCTGGGCTCGATCCCGGAGACGATCCGCTCACGCTGTCAGCTCGTCCCGTTCCGGAGGCTGTCCGAGCGCACGATTCGCGAGCTCGTCGAGGCGCGTGCGCCGCAGCTCGGCGACGACGAGCGAGCGGCGATCGCGCGCACCGCCGGCGGTCGCATGGATCGCGCGGACCGGCTGCTCGACGCCGCGTCGCGGGAGCGCCGGGAGCTGCTGATCGAGCACGCTCGTCGCGCATACCGGGATCCGGCCTTCGAGCCGGGCGATGCGGCGGCGGCGCTGATCGACAATGCGCAGGAGTGCGCCGGCGCGGCGCGGGCCGTCGAGGAGGCGAGGATCGCCGAGCTCGATCTCCCGGCGCGCGAGGCGGAGCAGCGCGTCAAGCGC
>DATIXY010000047.1:0-59616 GCA_035518115.1 Gaiellaceae bacterium
CGATGCGTACTCCGCCAGTGCGCGCCGCAGGTCGCGCTCGTCGAAGTCGGGCCAGTACTTGTCGACGAACACGAGCTCGCTGTATGCGATCTGCCAGAGCAGGAAGTTCGAGATGCGCTGCTCGCCGCTCGTCCGGATCAGAAGGTCGGGGTCCGGAAGCTCCGGTGCATAGAGGTTCGCCGCGAAGACGTTCTCGTCGATGTCCTCAGGCTCGACGCCGCTCTCGACGAGGCGCCGGGCGGCCTCGACCAGCTCCGCCCGCCCTCCGTAGTCGAACGCGACCCAGAGGTTGATCCGCGTGTTCAGCTCGGTGCGGTCCTCCATCGCCGTCATGCGCAGCTGCAGTGCCTCGGGAGCACGGTCGCGGCGACCGATGAAGCGCACGCGCACACCCTGCTCGGCGAGGTCGGGAAGCTCGCGCTCGATCGTCTCGGCGAAGATGTCCATCAGCGCGTCGACCTCCTCGTCCGACCGCGACCAGTTCTCGGTCGAGAAGGCAAACACGGCGAGGTCGTGGATGCCGACCTCGATCGACGCCTCGACCGTGCGCCGAACAGTCCGCGCGCCCGCGCGATGCCCGGCCGCGACGGGCAGTCCGCGCCTGCGGGCCCAGCGGCCGTTGCCGTCGAGGATGATCGCGACCGACTGCGCGACCTCCGGCAGCGCCGGCTCGGGCGCCGAGCGGACGCGGCTGAGGGTTCGGATGCGGGAGAAGAGCTTCACGGAGGCCGCCTAGACCTCCATGATCTCGGCTTCCTTGCGCTTCAGCAGGTCGTCGATGCGCGTCACGTGGTCGTCGGTGACCTTCTGCACGCGCTGCTCGGCGGCCCGCTCCTCGTCGTCGCCGACGTCGCCGTTCCGAACCAGCTCCTCCAGGTGCTTGATCGCATCGCGGCGGACGTTGCGGACGGCGACCCTGCCCTCCTCCGCCATGTGGCGGACGAGCTTGACGAGCTCCTTGCGCCGCTCCTCGGTGAGCTGGGGGATCGGCAGGCGGACGATCTTGCCGTCGTTGGACGGCGTCAGCCCGAGGTCGGACTCCTGAATCGACTTCTCGATCTGCTTGATCGACGACGGGTCGAAGGGCTGAATTGTGAGCAGCCGCGGCTCGGGCGCGTTGATCGTCGCGAGGTTCTTGAGCGGAGTCGGAGTCCCGTAGTAGTCGATCGAGATCCGATCGAGCAACGCGGGTGCCGCGCGCCCCGTCCGCACCGAGTTGAAGTGCTCGTGCGTCGCCTCGACGGACTTGTCCATCCGCACCTCGGCGTCCGAAACGAAATCGTCGATCACCGTTCTCGTTCTCCTTCGGGGGGTGTGGCCACGACTGTGCCGATCGGCTCGCCCCGGCTCACGCGCGAGATGTTCCCCGGCGCCAGCTCGAAGACGTGGATCGGGAGATGATTGTCCATGCACAGGGAGAGCGCCGTGGTGTCCATCACCTTGAGGCCGCGCTCGATCGCCTGGAGATGGGTGATCGTAGGGAGCAGCTTGGCGTCCGGGGACGTGCGGGGGTCGCCGTCGAGGACGCCCGGCACCCCGTTCTTGGCCATCAGGATCGCCTCGGCGCCGATCTCGAGCGCCCGCAGAGCCGCCGCCGTGTCCGTCGTGAAGAACGGGTTCCCGGTGCCGGCGGCGAAGATCACGAGCCGGCCCTTCTCGAGATGCCGGACCGCCCGGCGCCGGATGTACGGCTCGGCCACCTCCTGGACGGTGATCGCAGAGAGCACCCGCGTGTCCGCACCGTGCCGCTCGAGCGCCTCCTGCACGGCGAGGGAGTTGAGCACCGTGGCGAGCATGCCCATATAGTCGCCGGTCGCGCGGTCCATCCCCTCGGCCGCCGCCGCCATCCCACGGTAGATGTTGCCCCCGCCGATGACGAGGGCGATCTCGAGCCCGCTCTCGCGCACCTCGACCAGCTCGTGCGCCAGCTGCTCGACCGTCTGCGCGTCGAGGCCGTACTCGGACGGCCCCATCAGCGCCTCACCGGAGAGCTTCAGCAGGATGCGCTTGAAGACGCGCGGGTGCTTCAGCTGCGGGACCGACGCGGCCACTACGCGACGGCGTACCAGGCGTAGTCGCGCAGCTCGATCCCCTGCTCCTCGAGGAACTTGCCGACGGTCGCCGTCGACTCGTCCGCGCGGTACCACGTCTGCTCGCGGAGCACCGACTCGCCGTAGAAGCGCTTGTTCAGCATCCCGTCGACGATCTTGTCGCGAACGTCCTCCGGCTTGCTCAGGACCTCGTCGGAGCTGCGCAGGATCTGGCGCTCGGCATCGACGAGCTCCTGCGGCACCTGCTCGCGGTTCTCGTACGTCGGGCGGGCGAACGTGAGGTGCAGGGCGAGGCTGCGCGCGGTCTGCGGGTCGCCGCCCGTGGTCGACACGATCGCGCCCACCTTGTTCGCAGGCGCGTGCACGTAGTACGAGAGCGTGCTCCCGTCATGCGCCTCGAGACGCTTGGCGCCCACGACCTGGATGTTCTCACCCAGCCTGGCCGCGAGCTCGACGCGCTCGGCCTCGAGCTCGTCGACGGCGGCCTCCCCGCGCTCGTGCACGGAGCGCAGCACCTTCTCGGCGAAGGCGAGGAAGTCCTCGTTCGACGACACTGGCTCGGTCTCGCAGCCGACCGCGACGATCGCGCCGGTCGTCCCCTGGACGAGCACGCCGACCTTGCCTTCGCTGGTCGCACGATCGGCACGCTTTGCGGCCGACGCCATGCCGCGCTCCCGCAGCAGCTTGACGGCCGCGTCGAAGTCGCCCTCCGTCTCCTGCAGCGCGCGCTTGCAGTCCATCATCCCGGCGCTGGTCGCGTCGCGGAGCTCCTTCACCATCGTCGCGGTGATCTCGGTCATGCGCTGGCCTCCTCACCGGCGTCCTCGGTCGTCTCCTCCACGGCTGCGGCCGCCTCGGGCTCTTCGGCGGCGGGCTCGGGCTCCGCCTGAGCGGGCTGCGCGCCGCCGTTCCGCGGAGCGCGGAGCTCCGCGGCCGACACCTTCTGCCGCCCCGCCTCGATGCCGTCGGCGATCGCCTTGACGATCAGCGCGCACGAGCGGATCGCGTCGTCGTTCCCGGGGATCACGTAGTCGGCCTCGTCCGGGTCGCAGTTCGTGTCGACGAGCGCGATCACGGGCAGGCCGAGCCGCTTCGCCTCGCGCACGGCGAGCTGCTCCTTGCGGAGGTCGACGATGAAGACCGCGTCCGGCTGACGCCGCATGTCGGCGACGCCGCCGAGGTTCGCCTCGAGCTTCTCGAGCTCGGCCTCCATCGAGATGCGCTCCTTCGCGGGCAGCAGCTCGAGCTGCGACTCCTGCTTCAGGCTGCGCAGCTCGTGCAGGCGCTGGATGCGGTCCGAGATCGTGCGCCAGTTCGTCAGCAGGCCGCCGAGCCAGCGGTTGTTGACGTAGGGCATGTTGACCCGGGTCGCCTCGCCCGACACGGCGTCCTGGGCCTGCTTCTTCGTTCCCACGAAGAGGATCGAGCCGCCCCGCTCGCCGATCGCGCGCGCAAAGTCGTAGGCCTCGTCCAGCAGCTCCTGCGTCTGGGTGAGGTCGATGATGTAGATGCCGCCGCGCTCGGTGAAGATGAAACGCTTCATCTTCGGGTTCCAGCGACGGGTCTGGTGGCCGAAGTGCACCCCGGCCTCGAGTAGCTCCTTCATGGAGACGACGGGCATGGAAGCCCCTTTCTGCGGTTTGGACAACGGTCGGCCGGCGGCCGCGGCGGAAAGCAGGCGCCCACGCGCCTGCCACCGTCCGCCTCGGTTGCTCCACCGGGTCGGAGGGACGAACGAACCGGCGAATCGTAGCTACTCGAGCCCTGCGAGGTACGCGGCGAGATCGGCCGGAAGCGCAGACCGCGCCTCGATCGACCGGCCGTCGAACGGATGCTGGAAGGCGAGCTCGCCGGCGTGGAGGAACTGGCGCTCGAGGCCGGGCGTGCGGACGCCGTACACCGGGTCGCCCGCGACCGGCAGGTCGATCGCGGCGAGGTGGACGCGGATCTGGTGCATCCGCCCCGTCTCGAGCCGCACGCGGAGCAGTGCACGGTCGTCCCATAGCTGCTCGACCTCGAACTCGGTTACGGCTTCACGGGGGGTGTCGGTGTCGAGCGATACGCGTGTCGGATCGTGGCGATCGCGCCCGATCGCGGCCTCGATCCTGCCCCGGCGCGAGCGGGGCCGCCCCGCCACGACGGCGAGGTAGATGCGCTCGAGCGCCCGCTCGCGGACGAGCTCGGACAACCGCCGATGGGCCTCGTCCGAGCGTGCGAGGACGAGCAGGCCCGACGTGTCGCGGTCGAGCCGGTGGACGACTCCGGGCCGGTCGGGATCGCCGCCGGCGATGCGCCCGCGCAGCGAGTCGACAAGCGTGTCCCCCAGGTGGCCGGCGCCCGTGTGCACGACGAGTCCGGCCGGCTTGTCGACGACGAGCAAGTGCTCGTCCTCCCAGACGATCCGCGGCGGCGCCGGCGGCGGGCCCAGCTCCGGCTCCTCGAGCTCGGGGACCTCGACGGTCTCGCCGCCGGCGAGCCGGTGGCTCTTGGCGCGCGGGTCCCCGTTCACGAGCGCACCCGCGTCGACGGCGCGCTCCGCGGCGGCCCGGGAACCGAGATGCGCGGCGAGGAACTGGTCGAGCCGCTGTCCCGCCGCTTCCGGCGGCACAGCGAGCCTCATCTCGCGGCGACGTCGAGTGTGCGGCGCGGCGGCTTGGACGAGCGGTCCGCGGCGACGAGCGCCGCGAGCAGGATGACGACGCCGACGACGATGAAGCTGTCGGCGAGGTTGAACGCCGGCCAGTACGAGAAGTCGATGAAGTCCGTGACGTGCCCGAGGCGCACGCGATCGGCGAGATTCGAGATGCTGCCGCCCGCCAGCAGCCCGAGCGCCGCCGGCAGCACCGGATGGCGGGCTCCCGAACGGGCGAAGAAGACCAGCATCCACGCGACGGCGATCGCGGTCACGATCGTGACGATCGAGGTCGCGCCCGCGAAGAACCCGAACGCGATGCCCGTGTTCTGAACGTGGTGGATCGAGAGCGGGCCGATCACGTGAACCGACTCGTCGATCGAGAGCGTCGAGGTGACGACGTGCTTCGTGACCTGGTCGGCGACGATTGCCGCGATCGCGACCGCCGCGAGCCCCGCCCACTGCCACGGGCCGGCCGCCAGCGATCGCTCGGCCACGGAGACCGGTGTCAGGCCGTCGGTCGCCGAGCCGATCCGGACATCGGCCGCAGGCTGCCGCGCAGGCGACTCGCTCACCGCGTCGCGTCGGCGATGCACCGCGTCGCCCACGGGATCGCCCGCAGCCGCTCCGGCGCGATCGGCTCGCCGCAGATCTCGCATGACCCGTACGTCCCGTCGTCGATGCGCTCGAGTGCAGCGTCGATCTCGTCGAGCGTCTGCTGCACCCCTTCCTCGAGCCCCTGGTCGAGCTCGCGGTCGTAGGTGACCGTCGCCATGTCCGCGAGGTGATTGTCGCCGGCGCCACCGCCGGAGATCTCGCCGAGCTCGTCCTCCATCGACCCGGGGTTCTCGCGCTGGAGGAACTGCGCCGCATTGACGAGCCGCTCGCGCTCGTCGACGAGGAGCTGCTGGAACTCGCTCGTGTCGATCGTGGTCATCTCGCGCTGTGCTCCGTCGCCGCCCGGGCCAGGGCCGCGTCGGCCTGCGTCGCGTCGATGCCGTTCACGGCGACGATCTTGTCACGCGAGGAGGCCCCCGAGACGACCACAACGTCCGACCGTCCGACGGGAAGGACATCCGCGAGGAGGCCGATCAGCGCGTCGTTCGCCTTGCCTCGTTCCGGAGCAGCCGCGACGCGCACCTTCCAGCCGTCTCCGTGGCGGCCCACGACGTCGCTTCGGGAGGCACCCGGAGCCACCCGGAAGCGGATGCGCGTGGTCGCGCTCATGACCTCAGGGTAACCCTAGTTCGCGGTCCAGGGCTCCTCGTCGTCCTGGTTCACCGGCGGCAACGCGACACGCCCTTCGACCTCCTCGTCCGGCTCCCCGGCGTCCGCCTCGGGCTCGGGCTCCGGCTCCAGGTAGGCCTCGGGCTCGGGCTGCACCGGCTCGTGCTCCGGCTCCTCTGCCGGCAGCGGCAGCTGCTCCTCCCGCGCCGCAGCGGCCGCGCCGGGCGAGAGGATGGCCTCGAACTCGCTCGTGTCCTCGTGCACCGGCCAGGGCTTCTCCGGGTCGTCGACGGCGCTGCCGTCCTCGAGCGGCTCCGCCTTCGACTCCTCGACCATGCCGAGCGCCGCTCTCAGCAGCGCCTCGACCCGGCGGGCCTCGCCGAAGAGGCGCTCCCGCTCGTTCTGCGCGGTGCGCATGATCGAGCGCGCCTCGCCGTGCGCCTCGGCGACGATCAGCTCCGCCTCGCGCCGCGCGGCGTCCTTCGCCTCGGCGGCGGCCTTCTCGGCCGAAACGAGCGTCGTCGCGAGCAGCTGCTCGCGGTCCTTGAACTCGCCGAGGCGCTTGTCGAGATCCTCGACCCGGTCGGTCAACTCGCCCCGTTCGCGCCAGACCTCTTCGTAGCTGTCGGCGACGTCCTCGAGCAGGCTGTCGACCTCACGGCGCTTGTAGCCGAACAGCGACCGCCCGAGTCGTACGTGTCTGAGCTCAACCGGGGTGTATCGCATCTCTGCTCCTCACTAGATCCTGTTCAGGATCGCGACGATGATTTCGGCGAACACGCCGAGCGCCACGATCGCGACGATGGGCGAGAAATCGATGGCGCCGAACGAGAGCGGCAGCAGCCGCCGCCAGAAGCGCAGGTACGGCTCGCAGACGTCGGACAGGAAGCGCTGCGCGCCCCGCAGGGAGTACGGCAGCTGCACCCACGACGTGAGCACGTAGAGAATCAGCGCGAACGTGTACACCGTCGCGAAGATGACGATGAACCGCTCGACCGCGCCGACAGCGTCGAGCACCATAGGCGCCCCCTTCGCGCCTGCCCTCGGTTTTCCTACGCCTGGTTGAAGAAGCCGCCGCGCTCGAGGAGCTGGGCCCGCTGTTCGGCGGAGACCTCCACATTTCGCGGCGTCAGGAGGAACACCTTGTCGGCGACGCGCTGCATGCCGCCGTTGAGCGCATACGTGAGCCCGCTCGTGAAATCGATCAGCCGTTTCGAAAGCTCCGAATCGGCGCTCTGCAGGTTCAGGATCACCGGCATGCCCTGTTTGAAGCGGTCGGCGATCTGCTGTGCGTCGTTGAAGCTGCGCGGCAGTACGAGGTGGACGCGCACGCTGGACGGATTCGGCACGGCCTCGATCTGCGGGCGCGCCTCGCGCAGCCGCGTCGGGCGGACGGCCGGCACTCGGGCGGTCTCGGAGTCGGCCTCCGACTCCGTCCAGTCGTCGTAGTCCTGGCCGCGCCGCCGCGGCGTGAGGCGGCGGACGTTCGGCCGCTCGCGATACGTCTGCTCGAGGCTCTCCTCGGCGGCGTACCCGTCCTCGTCCTCCCAGTCGTCGTCCTCCTCGGCGATGCCGAAGTACACGAGCGTGCGATTCCAGAGGTCGCCGAGCGCCACGGCGGCCAGTCTAGATCAGTTGCGGAAGAGAACGGAACCGACGCGGACGAAGGTCGCACCCTCCTGCGCGGCGACCGCGAAATCCTGCGTCGTCCCCATCGAGAGCTGCGTCAGACCGTGCTCCTCGGCGAGCCCGCGCAGGCGCCGGAACCACGGGCGCGACAACTCCGGGTCGCCGGCCGCCGGCGGCATCGTCGACAGCCCGATCACGCCTTCACCGAGATACGAGTCGAGCTCGGCGGGCAGGATCCCGGACTTCGACGACTCATCGGCCAGGTTCACCTGCACGAGCGCGGGGATCTCGAGCCGCCGCGCGGCCGAGTGCGAGTCGAGCGAGTGCACGAGCTCGCAGCAGCGGTTCACGACCCTGACCTTGTTCGACTGCAGGTGGCCGATGAAGTGCCAGCGGAACGCCGATCCGTATTCGGCGTGCTTCGACTCGAGGTCCTGAGCACGGTTCTCGCCCACCACCTGCACGCCTGCCTCCACGAGGACGCGCATCTCGGCGAGCGAGACGTACTTGGTCGCCGCGACGATGGTCACGTCCGGCCCTACGATCTCCTGAACGCGCGCGAGCCGCGCACGCACCTCGTCAGGCGACGTACCCGATCACTCCTTGCACACCGCGTGGACGGCCGTCGCGGCGGTGTGAGAAGAACAGCTCCGGCCGGCAGATCGTGCACAGGTCGACGCGCTCGACCAGCCCGACGCCGGCAGCCCGGAGCAGCCGCTCGGTGGCACCCCAGAGATCGAGCTTGCGCGCGCGCGTCAGGTCGGCGTCGAAGAGATCCGACACCTCGGCGCCGACCTCGTAGCAGCAGGGGCCGGCGGACGGGCCGATCGCGGCGGCGAGCTGGACGTCTTCCTCACCGGCGCGAACGGCCGAGACGCCTGCGCCGACGACGCCGCTCGAGAGGCCGCGCCAGCCCGCGTGCACCACGGCGAGCCGGCCGCGGCCGCGGGCGGCGACAGCGATCGGAACGCAGTCTGCGGCGAGTGCGAGCATCGGGACGCCGGGCCGGTCGCACCACAGGCCGTCCCCGATCTGGCCCCGGACGCCGGGCGAAGCTTCGTTCACGGTCGTCGAGTGAACCTGGCGGTTCAGCGCGAGGAGCGAGGGCTCGGCTTCGAGCTCCGCACATGCACGCCTTCGGTTCTCGTCGACGCACGCAACGTCGTCACCCGTCGAGCGGCCGAGGTTCAGGGACGCGAACGGGCCGCCGCTGACTCCGCCGACGCGCGTCGTGAACCCGACGACGTATCCCGGCTCGCTCCACCGGATCACGACGCGCGCAGCTCCTCGGCCCGCGCGAGGAGGTTCTCGCGCGTGTTTCGCGACGGCCGTTCGACGACCTCGTGCAGCAGGGTGCGCAGCACCTGGCCGAGGGCAGGGCCTGGTGTGTAGCCGAGCTCGATCAGATCGGTCCCTGACACTGCCAGGTCGCGCAGACGGTGGGGGCTCGACAGCTCGCGCTCGACGACCTTCCGGAAGGCGGCGAGATCTGCCAGCTGGTCGGCGGGCGGCGGCTCGCCCGGACCGAGCTTCCCGCGGAGATCGGCCTCTTTGTGGTCGAGCAGGTCGAACGTCAGCTCGTCGCCGTACCGCGCGAGCAGCCGCCGCGCACGCGCCTCGTCGCCGCGTGGCGCGAGCATGTGGTGGCGCACGATCTGCACGACGCGGCGGCGAAGCTCGGTCGGATAGCGCAGCCGCGAGAGCGCCTCGCGCGCGAGCTCGGCTCCGACCTGCTCGTGTGACCGCTCCGAGCTTCCCGGCCGGGCGTAGTAGTGGAGCCGGCCGTCGCGTCCGCGCCACGCGACGAGCGGCTTCCCGGTGTCGTGGAGGAGCGCCGCGAGCCGGATGCGGAGCGGCATGCCCGCGTCGGCGGCTGCCTGCACGACCGCAAACGTGTGCTCGTCGACCGTGAGCCCATGGTAGGCGCTCTCCTGGTCGAACCCGATCGACGGCCCGAGCTCGGGGAGCAGCGCGACGAGCACGCCCGTGTCGCGCGCCAGCCGCAGGGCCTTCCACGGATGTGCGCCGAGCAGGAGCTTCGAAAGCTCGCCGAGACCGTCGGCGGCGAGACCGCCGCCGATCCGCTCGCCCGAGACGAGCCGCACGCCGTCGGCCTCCTCGCGCATCTGGCGCACCGTCTCGTCGTCCGGGTCGACGTCGAGCTGCGAGACGAACCGCAGGCCGCGCACGAGCCGCAGCGGGTCCTCGGCGAAGCTCGTCGGCGAGACGGTCCGCAGGATCCCGCGTTCGAGATCGCCTCTGCCGCCGTAGGGATCGACGAGCTCGCCGTCGGCGAGCCGCCGCGCCATCGCGTTGATCGTGAAGTCCCGCCGTGCGAGGTCCTGCTCGACCGTCGCGGCGGGATCGACCACGATGTCGAAGTCGTGCCGCCCCGGGCCCGTCGAGACCTCGCGCCGCGGAGGAGCGAGCTCGATGCCGGCGGGCACCTTCCGCCGCAAGCCGCGATCCGACGGGAAGAACCGCACGCCGACCGGCCGACCGGCGACGATCAGCTCCTCGGTCCGACCGTGCGCAGCGAGGGCGTCGCGCAGCCCGGCGATGTCGACGCCCGGCACGAGGAAGTCCGCATCCTTCGACCCGCGGCCAGCGAGCTCGTCGCGGACGGCGCCGCCGACCGTGTACGCGTCGAGCCCGAGCGACCGGACGTACTCCTCGATCTCGGACGACAACTCAGACGGAGGCGACGGCCTCGATCTCGACGAGGGCGCCGGAGGGCAGCTTCGCGACCTCGATGGTCGCCCGTGCCGGCGGCTCGTCGCCCGCGTATCTCGCGTACACCTCGTTCATTGCCGCGAAGTCCTCCAGGCGCTGGAGGTAGACCGTCGTCTTGACGAGCCGGTCCACCGACGATCCGGCCGCCTCGAGGATCACCTTCAGGTTCGCGAGCACCTGTTCGGTCTGCTCGGTGATGCCGCCGGGGACCATCTCCTTGGCCCCGGGCTTCAGGCCGAGTTGCCCCGACACGAACACGAGGCCGCCCGCCACGACGGCCTGCGAATACGGGGCTCCCTGGAACGGGCCGGGCGCCGCGTCGGTGCGAACGATCTGCTTGCTCACGAGGCCTCCTTGCGTCGATTCACGGTTCGGGCCGGCACGCCTGACCGAGCGCGGCGCCGACCGCTTTGAAGATCGCGGCGAGCACGTGCTGCGGATCGGTTCCCTCGTTCAGCCGCACGTGCATCGTCAGCTGGGCGGCGTCGACGAGCTCGCGGAGGAACTGCGACGCGACGTCGGTCTCGAGCCCGCCCACCCGCAGGTCGGAGAAGTCGACGTTCGAGACGAGCATCGGACGGTCCGAGCGCTCCAGCACCGCGGTGGCGAGAGCCTCGTCCGACGGGACGAGAGCCCAGCCGCGCCCGCTGCTGTCGTCGTCGAGCAGGTCGGCGATCGCGCTCCCGAGCGCGCGCCCGGCAGCCGAGACCGCCTGGTCGGCGCGCTCCGGGGCGACTTCGAGGGTGACGTCGAAGCGCCCGCTGCGGGCGAGCAGGCCGACGAGGTGGTCGAGCACCGGCACGCCCGTCGCGACGTTCGCCGCGCCGGGCCGGGCGGCACGCATCAGCCGGACGCCGGTCTGGGTGTCGGCCATCTAGCTCTCGACGCGCTCGATGCGGGCGCCGAGCGCGCGGAGGCGCTCGTCGATCCGCTCGTAGCCCTTGTCGATCTGGTAGGCGTCGCCGATCGTCGAGATCCCGTCCGCGCAGAGCGCGGCGATCACCATCGCCATCCCCGCGCGAATATCGGGGCTCGACATCCGCTGGCCGTAGAGGCGTGCGGGCCCGGTGACGACGACGCGGTGCGGGTCGCAGAGGATGATCCGCGCGCCCATCGAGACCAGCTTGTCGACGAAGAACAGCCGGCTCTCGAACATCTTCTCGAACACGAGCACCGTGCCCCGCGCCTGCGTCGCGACGACGACGGCGATCGAGGTGAGGTCGGCCGGGAACTGCGGCCACGGACCGTCCTCGATCTTCGGGATCGCGCCCCCGAGGTCGTCGACCACCGCGAGCTGCTGCGCGGCCGGCACGTGGACGAAGTCGGGTCCGAGGTCGACCTCGATGCCGAGGCGGCGCAGCACCGGCAGCACCGGCCAGAGGTCGTCGCCGACGATCCCGTCGATCGTCACCTCGCCGCCCGTCACGGCGGCCATGCCGATGAAGCTCCCGACCTCGACGTGCTCGGGGCCGATCGCGTACGAACCGCCCGACAGGCGGTCGACGCCGTCGATGTGCAGGACGTTGGAGCCGATCCCCTGGATCTTCGCGCCGAGCGCGACGAGGAAGCGGCAGAGGTCCTGCACGTGCGGCTCGCTGGCGGCGTTCGAGATCATCGTCTTGCCGGGCGCGAGCGCAGCGGCCATCACCGTGTTCTCGGTCGCGGTCACCGACGGCTCGTCGAGATGGAGATGCGAACCGCGCAGGACGCCGGAGATCTCGTAGCGATCCGTCATCTCGAAGGTCGCACCGAGCTCCTGGAACGCGTGGAAGTGGGGATCGAGCCGCCGGCGCCCGATCACGTCACCGCCGGGCGGCGGCACGACCGCACGCCCGTGGCGGGCAAGCAGCGGGCCTGCAAGCAGGAACGACGCACGAATGTGGCTCGCAAGCTCCGGGTCGACGTCGTAGCCGACGTCGGCCGCGTGCACGCGGACCTCGTTCGGGCCCAGCCACTCGACCTCCGCGCCGAGATGGGCAAGCAGGCCGCACATCGTCTCGACGTCGCGGATGCGCGGGATGTTCGACAGCGTCACCGGCTCGTCCGAGAGCAGGCAGGCGGCCAGGATCGGGAGCGCACCGTTCTTGTTCCCGGAAGCGCGTACATGGCCGGAGAGCGGATAGCCCCCCTCGATCACAAATGATTCCGCCAACGGTCTGACGACGGTCGAGGACACGGGAGCGCACTATGCTAGCGAGGCCCTGACTCCTTCTCGCGATCAAGCCTGGCAGACGCTCACTGCCCACACGAAGAGCGAGGCGCTGCTCCGCCACGCGCTGGCCGTCGAGGCCTCGACCGCCTTCTATGCGCGGAAGTTCGGTGAGGACGAGGAGCTGTGGAGGGTCGCCGCCCTGCTCCACGATTTCGACTACGAGATCCACCCCACGCTCGACGAGCACCCTCAGAACGGCGCCCCGATCCTGCGCGAGGAGGGGTATCCCGAGGTGGTGATCGAGGCGGTCCTGTCGCACGCCAACCACCTCGACGTCCCGCGCGACACGCCGCTGAAGAAGTCGCTCTTTGCGTGCGACGAACTGTCCGGGTTCGTGCACGCGTGCGGGCTCGTCCGGCCGACCGGGCTCGAGGGTCTCGAGCCGAAATCCGTGAAGAAGAAGCTGAAGCAGCCTTCGTTTGCGGCAGGGGTGTCGCGCGACGACGTCTACGAGGGGGCGGAGCTGCTCGAGCTGCCGCTCGACGAGCACATCGCCAACGTGATCGCGGCGATGCAGCCGATCGCGGGCGAGCTCGGCTTGCGCACCGAAGCCGCGTAGCTGTTCAGGCGCGCAGGCCGGCGACGAGGCGGTCGAGGTCGCTCTCGTCGTTCCACCAGCCGACCGACGCGCGCAGGAGATCGGTCCCGGGGAGGTCGCGGAGGAGGACCTTGCGCTCGTACAGCGCGATCCGCAGCTCGAGCGGGTCACCCGGGGCCCGGAACGACACGAGCGTCGCCTGACCGGCCTCGGTCACCACGTCCTGCCCGGCATCGAGCAGCAGCCGGCGGCAGCGCTCGGCGAGCGCGCGGGCGCGCGCGAAACGCCCGTCGGGCAGGTCGCTCAGCGCTGCCTCGAGGCCGGCGAGCGACGACGGCGGCGAGAATCCAGTGTCGAACCGCGCCGCACCCGCCTTCGGCTCCCAGGCGCCGGTCTGCAGGTCGTACGACTCGGCGGCCGGGTACGAGAGCATCAGCGGCCGCAGCGACTCGACGTCTCGGACGTACAGCGCGCCGGTCGCGTCCGGCCCGCACAGCCACTTCTGCGCGCTCACCGTGTAGTAGTCGGCGCCGCGTGCGTCGACTTCGATCGCGCCCGCCGATTGCGCGCCGTCGACGAGCACGGGCACGCCGGTCTGCTCGCGGAGCTCGGCCCAGGGGATGACGCGGCCGTCGAGCCAGACGACGGCCGACACGGCCACGAGCCGCGTGCGGGGTGTGATGCGGGCGGCGATTGCTTCGAGCACCGCGTCGGCCGGGAGCTCGCGAATCGGGACGATCTCGACCGTCGCGTCGGAGGCCAGAAGCGGTCCGAGCAGGCCGAAGTGCTCCGAGTCGGTCGTCACGACCTCGTCGCCGGGCCGGAGCTCGAGGCCGCCGACGACGACGTGGACGGCGCGCGTGGTCGAGTCGGTGAGCGCCAGGTTGCGCGGCGGCACGCCGATCTGGGTCGCGATCAGCGAGCGGACGCGCTCGCGGCGCTCGAGCATCTCGTCGAAGTACGCCTTGCCGGCACGCCCGTTCGCCGCCTCCCACGCGTGGAGCGACGCCACGGCGTCGATCGTCGTCCGCGCAAGCGGGCCGTTGGTGCCGGCGTTGAGGTACGCGTGATCTCGGAGGACCGGGAACCGCGCGCGCTCTGCTTCCCAGCTCACCGGACGTCGACCTCGATGGGGGCATGGTCGGACATGAGGACCGGCCCGCGCGCACGGCGCCCGTCGTCCCAGACGCGCGGCTCGGACACGTCGGCCCCGCGGACGAGGACGTGGTCGATCCAGGGCCCCGGGTGCGAGAAGGCGTACGTCTCGGTCAGCTCCCGGTAGACGGCCGCCCCGGCGACGACGTTGAAGTCGCCCGCGAGCACGACGATGTCGTCCTGCTCGGCGCACGCGAGCGCGAAGCGCGCGGCCCGCTCGATCTCGACCGTCGGAATGCGCGAGTCGCGCGAGCTCGTGCAATGCATGTTCGCGACGACGATCGTGCGTCCGTCGTCGTGGCGCAGGCGCGCGGCCTGGACGACGCGCCTCTCCTTCGCCCACGCGAGCCGCATCACGGTGTCGAGCCCGAGCGACGCGCTCTGAGCGCTGCGAAAGCTGCGCGGGTTCAGCACCTCGACGTCGTGGCGGAGGACGCGCAGGCGCGGGCCGATCTGCATCGCGTTGCCCTGGCCCGCGAACAGCGAGCGGAACAACCCGTGATTCGGTGCCGTGAGCAGCCGCCCGACGGCGGCCGGGATCGGGAGCGGGCCTAGGCTCGGCCGTGCGGCGAGGTCTCCGACGGTGAACCGGTCGAGCGCCCACGCGGGGACCTCCTGCAAGCAGAGGACGTCGGGGTCGTCGGCGGTTGCGAGGCTCACCATCTCGTCGAGGTACGCGTGCCGGCCCGCGGGCACGGTGTTCCCGTGGAAGAGGTTCCAGCTGCGGACGAGCACCGGTCTACGCTACTTCGATGCGCGTCGTCGTCGCGGATCCGCCCGCCTTCACGCCGTGGTACGACCACGAACTGGCGGCGGCTCTCGCACGCGCGGGCGCGGACGTCGAGCTCGTGACGTCGCCGTTCCGGTTCGGCGAGTCGCCCGATCCGGACGGCTACGCGCGCAGCGATAGCTTCTATCCGCTGTCCTCGCGCGCGTTCAAGCGGTCGCGGCTGAGGCTGCCGGTCAAGGGGGTCGAGCATGTCGGCGTCGTGCGCTCGCTCGGCCGCATCGAGGCGGACGTGCTGCACGTCCAGTGGCTCGCGTTCCCGGAGCTCGACGTGCGCATGCGGCTCCGTTCGCCGTCGGTGTTCACCGCGCACGACCTCCTCCCGCGCCGGACAGCCTCGAAGCGCGACCTGTGGCGCCGGCTGCTGCACCGGTTCGACCGTGTGGTGGTGCACTCGGCGCGCGGCCGCGAGGCGCTCGCCGAGCTCGGAGTCGATGCCACGGTCATCCCGCATCCCGTGTATCCGAGCGCCGCGCAGCGGGCGGACGACGGCCGGACGCTGCTGGCGCTCGGCGTCATCCGGCCGTACAAGGGCCTCGCGGACGCGGTCGAGGCGACGCGCCGCCTCGCCGACGCGCGGCTGCTGGTCGCGGGCGACCCGGCGATGCCGCTCGACGGCCTGCGCGACGCCGAGCGCGTCGAGTGGCGGCTCGGGTACCTCGCGCCCTCCGAGCTCGACCGGGCGCTCGGCGAGGCGACGATCGCCGTCTTCCCGTACCGGGCGGAGCTCGACCAGTCCGGAGCGCTGCTGCAGGCGCTCGGCGCGGGCGTCCCGGCGGTCGTCTACGACGTCGGAGGGCTCGCCGAGCCCGTGCGCGAGTTCGGCGCCGGGCGCGTCGTGCCGGCGGGCGACGTCGACGCGCTCACGGAAGCGGTGCAGACGCTGCTCGGCAGCCCGGGAGAGCTGGACGCTGCACGCGCCGGCGCCGAGCGTGCTCGTGCCGAGCTCACCTGGGACGCCGCCGCGGCGCAGCACCTCGCCCTCTATCGGACGCTCGCGTGATCGGACGCCGGAGCAGGTTCGCCGACGTGATCCGGCGGCAGCTGGACGGGTTCGAGCGCGAGCACGCCGACGTGATCGACGAGGCGCGCGCGAAGCTCGACGCGTACAACGCCGCGGCGCGGGACGAGGCCGAGGAGCTCTACGGCGACTACCTCGACGCGCTCGAGACCGGGACGGAGATCCTCGCCGACCTTCGAGACAACTACGCGCAGACCCTCGAGGACCCGCTTGCCGAGGACTACCTTCGCGACTTCGACCGGGCGGTCGGCAAGCGGCTCGCCCCGTTCCGGCTCGAGCTCGAGAACCGGTGAGCGCGGGTCGCAGTCGGGGCCAGGCACCGTTGAGGAACTGCAACAACCCGTCCACAGCCATTGCGAAGCGCCGGGTGGAAGCGCATCGTTCCATCGTTCGACGCGTGGGGGCGGGATGCCCTACCGGGGGCAGGCACCGGTGCCTCGGACACGAGACTCGCCCTTCGAGACATGGTGCGAGCCGGTCAGCGATGCCCGAAGTGATGGGCACGCGGGAGCGCCCGCGTGACCTCGGCCTCGCTCGCCGCACGGCGGGCGAGCGGCCCCAGTGACTCCAGCTCCGATACGAGCAGGTTGATGTTGCGGTCGTGACGCTCGAGCTTGCCCCGGGCGAGCAGCAAGGGCTCGCCGCGGACGATCGCCCGGTGGCGCTCGTAGACCGGCGGCGGCACGATCAGGTTCGCCTGCCCGTGCTCGTCCTCGAGCAGCATGAAGACGATCCCGTTCGCCGTCGACGGCCGCTGGCGCGCGATCGCGAGCCCGGCGAGCTGGATCAGCGCGCCGTTCGGAAGCTCCGGTAGCTCGGCGCTCGTCGCGACGCCCGCCGGAAGG
This sequence comes from Gaiellaceae bacterium, assembly GCA_035518115.1. Classification (GTDB taxonomy): domain Bacteria; phylum Actinomycetota; class Thermoleophilia; order Gaiellales; family Gaiellaceae; genus PALSA-600. The sequence continues at coordinate 16,831 of DATIXY010000047.1, forward strand.
TGCGGCCGCAGGAGCTCGAGCGGATGCACGCCCACCGACAGCGACGTGTGCCGGTAATCGGCGAGCATCCGCTCCCAGCTCGTCTGCTCCGGCAGCTCCGGGATCTCGGTGGTCGGCTCGAGCGGCAGCGCGAGCTGCCGGTTGCCTCCGGGGACGCTCTCCCCCCTCGCGGTGACGCCGAGCCTCCACAACAGCTCCCGCCGCGGCCCCCAGGCGTCGCACGCGCCGGCGGCGACGAGGGCCTCGAGCGCGCTCCGCGAAACCTCCGCACGCCGCGCCAGGTCGCCGAGATCGACATACGGCCGGCCCGTGTCGACCGCTTCCGCATCGGCCTCGCCGACCGACTGCACGTACCCGACCCCGATTCGCACCGCACCACTCTCGACCGTGCACCGCGCCTCCGAGTCGTTGATGTGCGGAGGCAGCACCTCCACCCCGCGCCGCTGCGCGTCGCGGACGAGCGACGACGGCGGATAGAAGCCCATCGGCTGCGCGTTCAGCAATGCGCACAGGAACTCGGCAGGGTGGTAGCGGCGCAGCCAGGCAGACTGGTAGGCGAGCAGCCCGAACGCCGCCGCATGCGACTTCGGGAAGCCGAAGCCGGAGAAGCCGACCAGCTTGTCGTAGATCGCGTGCGCGGTCTGCTCGTCGATCTCGTTGCCGAGGCAGCCTTCGACGAAGCGCGGCCGGTAGGCCTCGATCGCCTCCTCGCTGCGCTTCCTGCTCATCGCACGCCGCAGCCCTTCCGCCTCGCCGACCGAGAAGCGCGCAGCGGCCATCGAGACGTCGAGCACCTGATCCTGGAAGACGACGACGCCGAGCGTGTCGCGAAGCGGCTCGCGCAGCGACTCGTGCTCGACCGGCGGCTCGAAGGACGGATCGACGCGCCGCCGGCGGCGGTGCTCGATGTACGGGTGCACCGCCTTTCCCTGGATCGGCCCCGGCCGGACGAGAGCGACCTGCACCGTCAGGTCCTCGAGGTTCTCGGGGCGCGTCTGGAGCAGGCTCTGCATCTGGGCACGGCTCTCGATCTGGAACACGCCGACCGTGTCCGCCGCCTGGATCTCCGCGAAGACGTCCGGATCCTCGAACGAGATGCGCGACAGATCGACCGTCTCCCCGTGCAGCCGGGCGATCCGGTCGATGCACTCCTCCACCGCCGAGAGCATCCCCAGCCCGAGCAGGTCGATCTTCAGGAAGCCGGCATCACTGCAGCTGTCCTTGTCCCACTGGCAGATCTGGCGGCCCGCCATCGCGGCCGGCTGCACCGGCACGAGGTCGATCAGCGGCCGTGAGGAGATGACCATGCCGCCGGGGTGCTGGCTGATGTGCCGCGGGAGACCGGAGATCTCGCGTGTCAGCCGGCGGAACGCGTCCCAGCGGGGCCCCGAATGCGCCCCCGGTACCCCTGCAAGCTCGTCGGCGATGCGCGTCGCATCCCACCCGTCCGTGACCCGCGCAAGCCGCTCGAGCTCGGCGAAGGGCAGCCCGAGCGCCTTGCCGACGTCGCGGATCGCGCCGCGGCTCCGATACGTCGCGAAGCTCGCAACGAGCGCGGCGTGTCGTTTGCCGTAGCGCTCGGTGACCCTGACGATCAGCTTCTCGCGGATGTCGCGCGGGAAGTCGAGGTCGATGTCGGGCACGGCCGCCATCTCGTCGTTGATGAAGCGACCGAGCGACAGACCGGTGGCGACCGGGTCGACGTGGGAAAGCCCAGTGAGGTAGCAGACGATCGAGCCCACGCTCGAGCCCCGCCCCCGTCCGGGCGGAAGCACGTGGCGCGGGCTGCCGGGCCCGCGCACCTCGAGCGCGCACTCCCGCGCGAGCTCGAGCACCTCCCAGTGCAGCAGGAAGAACCCGCTCAGGCCGAGCCGGGCGATCAGCTGCAGCTCGTCGTCGAGCCGACGACGCGCCCTGCGGCCAAGCCCACCGGTACGTGCGTAGCGCTCCGCGAACGCACGGTCGCAGATCTCGCGCAGCTGCAGGTCGGCGGGATCGGGACCGTCGGAGAAGTCGGGGTAGCGATAGCCGAGCTCCTGCGTGAGGTCGAACGCGCATCGGTCGGCGACCTCGCGCGTGCGCAGCGCAGCCTCGCGCGGCAGGCGCTCGAGCATCGCCGCCGGTGGGAGCAGCACCGACTCGTGGTTCCCGCGCCGCTCGCGCTCGCTGCCGTCGAGCGAGGCCCGATGGCGAATCGCGACCAGCACGTCCTGCAGCTCGGATCGGCGTTCGTGGTGGACGTGCACGTCGCCCGTCGCGACGGTCGGCACGCCGAGCTGCTCGGCGAGGTCCTGCAGCTGTGTGTTCCGACGCGCATCGCCGCGCTCGAACGGCCGCTGCAGCTCGACGTAGAACGCGCCGCGAAACGCCGCCGCCAGCCGCACCGCCCCGCCGGCGTCGCGAATCCCGATGCCGTGACGCGCGCACCCCGACAGGCACACGAGCCCCTCGGCATGCGCCGCGAGAAACTCGACCGACGTCGCCGCCGGCAGGAGCTCCCGGTGCTCCTTTCCCTCCGGCCGCGTTCCCGCGTGCGCGTCGGTGAGGATCCGGCAGAGGTTTGCGTACCCGCCCTGCGTCTCGCAGAGGAGCGTCACGTGCATCCCGCCCTCGACCGTCACCTCGGCGCCGGTGATCGGGCGGACGCCGAAGTGCTTCGCCGCGTGCGCGAACTCCAGCGAGCCGGACACTCCGTCGTGGTCGGTCAGCGCGAGCGTGTCGTAGCCGAGCTCGGCCGCCCGGGCCGCGAGCTCCTCCGGCAGCGACGCCCCGTCGAGGAACGAGTACGCCGAGTGCGCGTGCAGCTCGACGTACGGCGTGGGGCCGCCTACGGTGCCTGGCACCAAGGTGCCAGGCACCGGGTCCAACCGTCGCTCGTCGCCGACGCCGCCGCGGGCCGGGAACGCGTCGCGCGAGGCGAACGTCATACGATCGCCTCATGGACCCCGTCGTCAGCCGGCCCGGTGACGGCGAGCGCTTCGAGCGCGAGAACCGCACGATCACGATCCTGGTCGACCTCCCCGGCCTTTCGGTCCTCGAGATCGCGTTCGACGAGACGTTCACGGTCGACCCGCACACCCACGACGACCACACCGACTCCTTCCTCGTCCTCGACGGCGAGGTGGAGTTCACGGTCGGCGACGAAACGATCCGCGCCGGCCCGGGAACGCTGGTCGCTGCCCCGCCGGGCTCCCGCCACGGCTTCCGGAGCGCCGGCAGGCCGGCGCGCGTGCTCAACTTCCATACGCCCGATGCGGGCTTCGCCGGCTCGATTCGCGGCTACCGCCCCTAGGCCCGTTACGCCCGCTGCGTGAACCACGCGCCCGCGTCGTCGTCGTGGTAGACGACGGCGTTCTCACCCGTCTCGAGGACGACGTCGAAGTACCGGCGATGCACGGGCTCGTCGGTCCACCATCGGTCGACCACGCGCCACTCCTCCCGCACGAGCGCGACGTCCTGCCGGTTCACCCGGCGCGGCAGCCCGTCGGCGTGCGCCTCGACCAGCGCCGGCCTGGGTGCATTGAGAGGCCGGGCCCGCATACGTGTTGAGCCGCCTGGACGCGCTGGACGGCGCGCTGCCGCGTCCTCGGTCGCGGCGGTAGCGATTACCACCGGCACTCCCTGCGTCCTTGCATCACGCTCGTCCATCACGCCCAGTCGACGAATCGCATGCGGGCCCGACCTCTCAGTCGTCGCGCGGAACGAGCAGTGCGCGCGCTTCCGGTATGCGCGACCACGGCGCGACCTCCACCACCGTCGAGACTCCACCCGCGCCGACGGCCGCGCGTACCTGGCGAAGCCCTTCACGAAGCCGTCCCTGCAGCACCACCCCCTCTCCGGCCACCAGCTCGAGCTGCTCGCCGGTGTGCTCCGCGAGCGCCGACACCTCGAGACGAAGCTTGAGCGCGGGCTGCGGCAGCTCGGCCAGCTTCGGCTGGAGCGCCAGACGCAGGCGCTCCGGGTCGGTGGTCGGCTCGCGCAGCGTCACCGTCCGGCGCCACGAGGCTCCGCCGACGAGCCGCGCCCAGAGCGCGAGCTTCCTCGGCGGACGCCCCGCGCGTTCCGGCCGGGCGAGCAGCCGCTCGAGCAGCACCGCGAGCCCCCGCCGCAGCGTCAGCTCGTTGGCCACCGCCTCCGGGAACTCGAGTGTCTCGTGGAGGGCCGCCGCCGGCCGTCTCGGCACGACCTTCCGCTCTCCGGGCTCCTCACCCCCTGCCAGGCTCCAGGCGCGCCGGCCGACCGGCCCCAATCGTTCGGCGACGGCGCCACCCGGCAGCCCGGCAAGCTGTCCGATCGTGCGTATCCCGAGCTCCTCGAGCTCCGCGTAGCGGGCGGCATCCAGGGGCAAGAGCTCGAGCGGGAGCGGGGACACGAAGGCCTGCGCACGGTCGTTGGAGACGATCAGCGCCTGGCCCGCCCGGGCGACGCTCGCCGCCGCCAGCGCCGCGAACCGCCGCTCGGCCGCGCCCACGCGCGGGTCCCACATCGTCCCGACCGCGGCCAGCGCTCGCTTGAGCGCGGGCTCGAGCCCGCCGTACAGGCGCTCAACCCCGCGGGTGTCGAAGTAGACGACACCGGGGCTGTCCGGCTCGACCGCGAAGCCGGCATCCTCGAGCCGGCGCAGGATCTCCTCCCAGGCGTGCTCGGCCGAGGCCGGGTCCTGCTCGACCAGCTCGAGCTGCGGGCAGGTCGCGAGCGCCTCCGAGAGACGCATCCCCGGCCGCACCCCGGCCGCCTCTGCGGCCCCTGTCACCGGGCCGATCAGCGGCTCGGTGCCCGGCAGCGGTGCGAGCGCCGCGGGCCGCGCCTGCACTCCCGGCCGCCGGCGGAGGGCCGCCCGCAGATCGAACGCCGGGATGACGATGGTGGCAACCACGGGAACGTATGTTCTACACGAACACGTGTTCCCCTGTCAAGCGGTAGCCTCGGACTACGGTGCCCCGCGGCAGGCTCCCGCAGCTCGACGGTGACCTCCACATCACGGACGGCGGTATGGAGACGACGCTGATCTTCCACCACGGCGTCGACCTGCCCCACTTCGCGTCGTTCGACCTCCTGAAGGACGAGGCGGGGCGGCAGCTGCTCCGCGACTACTACGCGTCGTATGTCGACCTCGCACGCGAGCTCGGCGTCGGGCTGCTCCTCGACACCCCGACCTGGCGCGCGAACCGCGACTGGGGCGCGAAGCTCGGATACTCGGAGGAGGCGCTCGAACGGGTCAACCGTGACGGCGTGCAGCTGGTCCAGGAGCTCCGCTCGGACGACGGGCCCCCGATCGTGGTGAGCGGCTGCGTCGGGCCGCGCGGCGACGGCTATCAGGCCTCGAGCCGCATGACGACCGCCGAGGCGACCGCCTATCACGCACCGCAGGTCGAGACGCTCGCCTCGAGCGGCGCCGACATGGTGAGCGTGCTCACGATGACCTATGCCGAGGAGCCGGCCGGTGTCGTCCATGCCGGCGTGGCCGCGGGGATCCCGGTCGCGGTCTCGTTCACCGTCGAGACCGACGGTCGCCTGCCGAGCGGCCAGCCGCTGCGGGATGCGGTCGAGCAGGTCGACGCCGAGACGGAGGGAGCCGCCGCGTACTTCATGATCAACTGCGCGCACCCGACGCACTTCGCCGATGCGATCGGGGCCGGCGAGCCCTGGGTCGACCGGATCGGCGGCCTGCGGGCGAACGCATCGGCCAAGAGCCACGCCGAGCTCGACGAGTCGGACTCGCTGGACGACGGCGACCCGGCCGAGCTCGGTGCGCACTACGGCGAGCTGCGGCCGAGCCTGCCGCGCGTGACCGTCATCGGCGGCTGCTGCGGCACCGACCACCGGCACATCGGCGAGATGTACCGCGGTTGGTCTGCCGCGTCGTAGCTACACCCGTTCGAGCACGACGACCGGGATCTCGCGGTCGGTCCTCGTCGCGTACTCGTCGTAGTGCGGCCACACCTCGTTCGCCTTCCGCCAGAGGCGCTCCCGCTCGTCCCCGCGCGCCGTCGTGGCGCGTGCGCGGAACACCTCCGGCCCGACCTGCAGCTCGACCTCGGGCGTCTTCACGAGGTTGCGGTACCAGCCCGGGTCGGTCGGAGCGCCGCCCTGCGAGGCGACGATCACGTAGCGGTCGCCGTCCACCGCGTAGATCAACGGCGTCGTCCCGGGCTTGCCCGTCTTGCGTCCGGCCGTCGTCAGAAGGAGCACGGTGGAGCCCTCCTTCCAGATGTGGCCGGTCTCGCCGCCCGTTTCGCGGTAGATGCGCACGTGCTCCTGTCCGAAGGGAAAGGTCTGGGGCTGAGTCATGCAGGATCTCCTTTCACGATCTCGGCGGCCGGCCCGACCATCCGCGCGTACCGCGGGACGACGTCGAGCAGGTCGGTCTGGGCGCAGAATTCGATGTCGGCCTCGAGGCCGGGCGGCCCGTAGGTCCGTGCGTTGAGGCCGTCGAGCGGAACCGGCCAGGCGCGGGCGATCAGCTCGGCGGCGATCGCCGCGTCGCTCCGCTCGCCGGGGAGCCCGGCGACGATACGGCCGGCGCAGTAGGCGTCGTCCAGGGCAAACGCCCCCTTGAACCCGGAGCAGACGACCGCGACGTCGCCGCCCTCTGCGGCCGCACGGGCGGTCACCGCACGCAGGTTGAGAAGCGAGCCGAGCAGCACCACGTCGCAGCGCTCGACCGCGGTCAGGATCGTCCTCGTCCCGTTCGTCGTCGTGAGGATCAGCGTCTTCGCCCGCGCGCCCTCGGCGAACTCGCGCGGGGAGGCGCCGACGTCGAAGCCGTCGATCACGACGGCGTTCCGCTCGCCGCCGACGACCGCCTCGTCCCCCAGCTCGGCGCGGAGCGTGCGCGCATCGGCGATCTCCTCGCAGCAGAGCACCCGCTCGTAGCCTGCGGCGAGTGCCTGGGCGATCGACGACGTCGCGCGGATCACGTCGACGACGATGCCGAGTGGTGCCGACGCCTTCTCATCGGGCGTGAAGGCGACGTGAACACGCACGCCGATACGCTAGCCGCGTGGACGAGCCTCGCTACTGCTACCGGCATCCCGACCGCGAGACAGGCCTCTCGTGCTCGGAATGCGGGCGCCCGATCTGCTACGAGTGCATGACCCCGGCGCCTGTCGGGCTCCGCTGCCCGGAGCACGCAGGGCAGCAGCGCCTCGTCCGTCCGGCGGGCCGGGCGCTCCGGCGGGGCGGCCTGGCGCGCGGGGCGACGGTCGTCACCTGGGCGCTGATCGCGGTGAACGTCGCCGTCTACCTCGCGGAGCTCGCGATCGGCGGGAACTTCGACGGCCAGAACAACTGGATCTACGAGCACGGCGCGCTGTTCGCGTCGGGCGCCTTCTCCTTCGGCCAGCCGATCATGGGCGTCGCCCACGGCGAGTGGTGGCGGCTCGTCACGGCGGCGTTCCTGCACTACGGCCCCATCCACCTCGGCCTGAACATGCTGGCGCTGTACTTCGGCGGCACCGTCCTCGAGCAGGTGATCGGGCACTGGCGCTTCGCGCTCATCTACTTCGCAGCGGGGATCGCCGGCTCGGCCGGCGCGCTGATCGTCACGCCCAACTCGCCCACGGTCGGCGCATCGGGCGCGATCTTCGGCGTCTTCGGCGCGCTGTTCGCCCTCGAGCGGCGCGGGATCATCTCCTCGAACGGCCAGATCCTCGCCCTGATCGTGATCAACCTCGTGTTCACCTTCGCCGTGCCCGGGATCTCAATCGGCGGCCACATCGGCGGCCTGATCGCCGGCTTCGTGCTGATGTGGGCGATGACCCATTTCGCACGGTCGGCCGAGCTGAGCGTCCTCGCCACCCTGGCGGTCGTGGTCGTGAGCGTCGTCGTCGCGTACACCCAGGTCCGCGGCTACTCCTGATCCGGGAAAAGCGGCGGTGGGTAGGGCCCCCACCCCACCCACCGCGAGTGCATCGACCGGCGAGATCGCGCTGCGGGCGCCTCCCCCTCGCCGGGCCGACGCTTGCCACAGACGTCAGTGGTGTCGCGCAATTGTGCCGTATCGCACACTTGATTGCAACGTTCGGAACTATCCGCCGCTGGCGGCGTACGCGGCGATTCCGGACTCGGCCAGGGCCGCCTGGGCGGCGGCGAGCCGCGCCAGCGGGACGCGGAACGGCGAGCAGCTGACGTAGTCGAGCCCGAGCGCGTGGCAGAAGGCGATCGAGCGCGGGTCGCCGCCGTGCTCGCCGCAGATCCCGAGCTTGAGCCCCGGCGCGACGGCGGTCCCCCGCTCGGCGGCGATCCGCATCAGGTCGCCCACGCCGTCGACGTCGAGCGTCTCGAACGGGTTCTGCGCGAGCACGCCGTCCTCCAGGTAGCGGGTGAGGAAGTTCCCCTCGGCATCGTCCCGGGAGAAGGCGAGCGTGGTCTGCGTGAGGTCGTTCGTGCCGAAGGAGAAGAAGTCGGCGACCTCGGCGATCTCGTCGGCGCGGAGCGCGGCCCGCGGGACCTCGATCATCGTCCCCACGAGGTGCTCGAGACCGGGCGCCTCCTCCGCCCAGACCGACTCCGTGAGCTCACGCAGCCGTGCGAGCTCCTCGCGGAAGCCGACGAGCGGGTGCATCACCTCGACGAGCGGCGGCTCACCGGTGCGGGCGCGCACCGCCGACGCGGCACGAGCGATCGCCCGCACCTGCATCTCGTAGATCTCGGGGTACATCAGCCCGAGCCGGCAGCCGCGCGTCCCCAGCATCGGGTTCGCCTCGTGCAGCGCCCGGATGCGCTCGCGCATCCGCTCGTCGGCCGCCTGCTCCTCCGCCGGGAGGAACTCGTGCAGCGGTGGGTCGAGCAGCCGGATCGTCACCGGCAGCCCGGCCATCGCCTCGAAGATCCCCTCGAAGTCAGACTGCTGGAACGGCAGCAGCCGCTCCAGCGCCGCCAGCCTTCCGGCGAGACCGTCGGCCAGGATCATCTCCTGGACAACGGGCAGCCGCTCGTCGCCGAAGAACATGTGCTCGGTGCGGCAGAGGCCGATCCCCTCCGCCCCGAACGCACGAGCGCGGGCCGCGTCCTCCGGTGTGTCCGCGTTCGCACGCACGCGGAGCCGCCGACGTTCGTCCGCCCACGCGAGCACGGTCTCGAAGTCGTTCCCCGGCTTCGGGGGGACGAGCGGCACGGCGCCGACGAACACGCGGCCCGTGCCGCCGTCGATCGTGACCACGTCGCCATCGGCGAGCACGTGCGGCCCGATCGTCGCGGTGCGCGCCGCCTCGTCGATGTGCAGGTCGGCGCAGCCGGCGACGCAGGGCTTCCCCATCCCGCGCGCCACGACGGCCGCGTGGGAGGTCATGCCGCCGTGCACCGTCAGGATCCCCTGCGCCGCGATCATCCCGTGGATGTCGTCCGGCGTCGTCTCGTAGCGCACGAGCAGCACCGGCCCCGATTTCGAACGCTCGACCGCCCGGTCGGCGTCGAACACGATGCCGCCGCTCGCGGCGCCGGGCGAGGCGTTGAGCCCTCTCCCGGCCGGCTCGACGGCGGCGTCGGGGTCGATCATCGGATGGAGCAGCTGATCGAGCTGACCGGCGTCGATCCGCTGGATCGCCTCGTCGCGCGTGATCAGCCCTTCGTCGACCATCGCGACCGCCGCCTTCAGCGCCGCCGCCGCCGTGCGCTTCGCCGCGCGCGTCTGGAGCAGGTACAGCCGGTCGTCCTCGACCGTGAACTCGATGTCCTGCATGTCCCGGTAGTGCCGTTCGAGGCGCGCCATCGTCTCGACCAGCTGCTCGTAGGCTCCGGGAAGCACCCCGCGCATCGCCTCGATCGGCTGCGGCGTCCGGATGCCGGCAACGACGTCCTCGCCCTGCGCGTTCGCCAGGAACTCGCCGTACGGGCCCAGATCGCCCGTCGACGGGTCGCGCGTGAACGCAACGCCCGTGCCCGAGCGCTCGCCCTTGTTTCCGAACACCATCTGCACGACGTTCACGGCGGTGCCGAGATCGTCCGGGATCTCGTGCGCGTGGCGGTAGACGCGCGCCCGCGGCGTGTTCCACGACCGGAAGACCGCCTCGACCGCGCGCAGGAGCTGGACGCGCGCGTCGTCGGGGAACTCCTCGCCGGTGTCGTCACGGTAGATCCGCCGGAACGTCGCGACCAGCACGAGCAGGTCGGCGGCGTCGAGATCGGTGTCGTGCTGCACACCGCGCTCGCGCTTCAGCGCAGCCAGCGCGCTCTCGAACCGATGCCCGTCGACGCCCGCGACCACCTCGCCGAACATCTGCACGAGCCTGCGGTAGGAGTCGTAGGCGAAGCGCGGGTTCCCGGTTCGCGTGGCCAGCCCGGCGGCGGACGCCTCGCCGAGCCCGATGTTCAGAATCGTGTCCATCATCCCCGGCATCGAGACCGCCGCGCCCGACCGCACCGACACGAGCAACGGGTCGTCGTCGCCGCCGAAGCGCTTCCCCGAGCGCTGCTCGAGCCGCCGGAGGTGCTCCTCGACCTCGGACTCGAGGCCGTCCGGGAGCCGCTCCGACTCCAGGTAGGCGCGGCACGCATCGGTGGTGATCGTGAACCCGGCCGGCACGGGGATCCCGAGCTGCGTCATCTCCGCCAGGCCGACGCCCTTGCCGCCGAGGAGCTCGCGGCCACCGTCTGCCGGCTGGTCGAAGTCGAACACGTAGCGTTTCGCCATCGCGGGAGGGGAGGCTATCGCCCGCGGGACCGGCGGGACCTGAACTCGGCCACCCATGCGAGCGCTCGCAGCCCGAACCAGAACGGCGTGAACAGGCCGTAGAAGACGACGAGGGCCGCGCCCAGGGTCGCGTACCAGGTGCCCCAGCGCCAGAGCGGGACCGGCGGCTTGGGCTTCACCGGCGCTGCTCGACGAGCCCGATGATGCGATGCGAGATCTCCTCGATCGAGAGCTCGCTGACCTCGAGCACCGGGCAGTTGAGCCGGCGGTGGACCTGGGAGGCGTAGTCCAGCTCCTCGTAGATCTCGACGAGGCTCGCGTACTTGCGGTCGCCGCGCATCCACCGGATGCGCTCCTCGCGGATCTCCGAGAGCCGCTGCGCGTCGATCGTCAGCCCGACGATCTTGGCCGGCTCGATGCGGAACAGCTCCGGCGGCGGGTCGATCCCCTTGACGAGCGGCACGTTCGCCGCTTTCCACCCCAGGTAGCCGAGGTAGATCGAGAGCGGCGTCTTCGACGTCCTCGAGACGCCGACGAGCACGACGTCCGCCTCGTCCAGTCCGCCCGAGACGCCGTCGTCGTGCTTGACCGCGAACTCGATCGCCGACATTCGCTTGAAGTACGCATCGTTCAGCGGCGGACGCGCTCCCGGCTTCATCCTCGCCGCCTGGCCGGAGACCTTCGCCACGGCCGCGATCGGATGGCCGAGCAGGTCGCAGTAGTGCAGCCTCGCGCGCCGGCAGAGCATGCGCATCGTGTCGCGCAGCCCGGGCTCGACGAGCGTGTAGACGACGACGGCCGGGCGGCCGCGCATGCGGTCGACGGCGAGCTGCAGGTCGGCCGCCGTCTCGACCCGCGGATGGCGGACCTCGCGGAACTCCTGGTCGGGGAACTGCGCCTCGAGCGCCTGGACGAGTCGCTGCGCGGTCTCACCGGTCGAGTCGGAGACCGTGTGCAGCTCGACCGCCATCAACCGGCGCGCTGGATCTGGGTGAAGTCGCCGAGCCGGCCCAGGGCGTCGCGAACGTCGAGCAGCAGCCGCAGCCTGTTCGCCCGCACCGCCGGATCGTCGGCCATCACCAGCACGTCGTCGAAGTAGCGGTTGACGTGCGGCGCGAGCGCTGCGGCCTCACGCAGCCCGCCGCCGACCTCGATCGTCGTGCCGTCCAGGGCATCGGCGAGGTCGCGCTCCGCTCCGTCTTCGAGCAGCGAGCGGTCGAGCGTCGGCGCGGCGTCGGCCTCGGCGCGCCCCGCGAGGCGGTGTGCGCGGTCGAACGCCGTGTGCACGGCCTCGAAGTCGTCGGAGCGCTCGGCGGCAGCGAGGGCCCGAGCCTGCCGTGCGATCCCGGCGAGGTCGGTCGCGGCGGACGACCTTGCGGCGCGGACGAACTGCACCGGCACGTCGAGGAGCCCTTCGAGGCGCTCCTCGACGAACTCGCGCGCCTCGTCTGCGATCAGCGCGCGCGGGACGACGACGCCGCTCTCGACCGCGAGCCGGCAGAGGCCGATCGCGGCCCGGCGGAGGCCGTAGGGGTCGCGGGAGCCAGTCGGCCGCTTGCCGAGGCCGAACACGACGTTGAGCGTGTCCAGCTTGTCCGCGGCCGCCAGCACCGCCCCGGCCGGGGTCGTCGGCAGCGGGCCGCCCGCGCTGTCCGGCCGGTACTGCTCGTCGATCGCCTGCACGACCTCGGGCGCCACGCCCTCGATCCGTGCATAGGTCGCGCCGATGTGCCCCTCGAGCTCGGGAAACTCGCGGACGAGCTCCGCCGACTGGTCGGCCTTGGCGAGCAGCGCCGCCTGGATCGCGGCATCGTCGCCGCCGAGCTTCGCGACGAGCTCGACCAGGCGGTCGGTCTTGTCGGCAAACGTCCCGGCGCCGCGCAGGAACGTGATCGACCGCAGGCGCTCCACCAGTCCGTCGATCCCCGTCTCGAGATCCCGCCGGTAGGTGAACTCGGCGTCCTCGAGGCGGCCGCGCAGCACGAACTCGTTCCCGGCGCGGACGACGTCGGGGTCGCCGCCGTTCGCCACGAAGGCGAAGCGGTTCCCGCCGAGCGGGAAGTACCGCTGATGCGACTGCATCGTCGTCGTGACGACCCGCTCCGGCAGCTCGAGGAACCGCGCGTCGAACGAGCCTTCCTGCACGCGTGCGTATTCGACGAGATAGACGACCTCGTCGAGCTTGCCGGCCGGGTCGGTCCACGGGCCGAGGTCGTCGAGCCCCATGACGATCCGCTCGTACCGCACGGCGCGATCCGGCTCGACCCCGACGGCGCGCAGCACCGACAGGTAGTCCTGCGCGCTCGGGATCTCGACGCGCCCGGGATTCGTGAAGCGGTGGCCGTACGAGAAGCCGCCGCACTCGACGCCGTCGAGCGCGACCTCGATCGTCCGGCCCTCGAGCTTCGCGCACACCCAGCGCACCGGCCGCGCGAAGCGGAACCCCGCCCCCCACGTCATGGACTTCGCGAACTGGAGGCCGGTGACGATCGCGGCGAGCCTCTCGGGAAGAGCCTCCTCGATCGGCACGCCCGGGATCTCGAAGCCGAGAAAGCCGTCCCGGACGGCGAGCTGCTCCACCGCGACACCGTGCTTGCGCGCGAATCCCGCAGCGGCCTGTTCGCGGAGGTTCTCCGGCGGGCCCTGGATCCAGGCGTCGTCGGTCCGCTCGGGGACCGTCGCCGGGAACGCGAGCCGGCGGGGCCCGATCCACAGCTCCTCGGCGATCACGCCGAGGTGGTCGAGGCACAGGCCGGGCAGCTGCAGGCCCGCCTCCATGCACGCTGCGGCGGGCAGCTCCTCGCAGCCGATCTCAAGCAGCAGCTTCGGCATGCTCCTGCTGCTGCTCGAGGTACAGCTGCGCGACGTCGCGGACGAGATCGCGGATGCGCGCGATGTACGCCGCTCGCTCGGCCACCGAGATCGCGCCGCGCGCATCGAGGAGGTTGAACGAGTGGTTCGCCTTGAGGACCTGGTCGTAGGCGGGCAGCGGCAGGCCGAGCTCGACGAGCGCGCGCGCCTCCTCTTCGTACTCGCCGAACCGCCGCACCAGCGTGTCGACCGGCGCCGCCTCGAAGTTGTAGCGCGACCACTGCCGCTCGTTCTCCCGGTAGACGTCCTCCCACGTCACCCCGTCGGCCCACACGAGGTCGAAGACGGTCGGCTTCTCCTGCACGACCATCGCGAGGCGGTCGAGCCCGTACGTGATCTCCGCCGGCACGAGGTCGAGGTCGAGCCCGCCGAGCTGCTGGAAGTAGGTGAACTGCGTGATCTCCATCCCGTCGCACCAGACCTCCCAGCCGAGCCCCCAGGCGCCGACGGTCGGCTGCTCCCAGTCGTCCTCGACGAAGCGGATGTCGTGGCGGGCGGTGTCGAGCCCCAGCGCCGTAAGCGAGGCGAGGTAGAGGTCGAGCACGTCGGACGGGCTCGGCTTGAGGATCACCTGGTACTGGAAGTAGTGCTGGAACCGCATCGGGTTCTCGCCGTACCGGCCGTCGAGCGGACGGATCACCGGCTCCAGGTACGCGGTCTTCCACGGGTGCGGGCCGAGGCTGCGCAGGAACGTCGCGGGATTCATCGTCCCGGCCGCGACCTCCGTGTGGTACGGCGTCAGCAGCACGCAGCCCTGGTCGGCCCAGAAGCGCTCGAGCGCGAGGATCGTGTCCTGGTACGTTCGCGCGGCCATGAGCGCCCATCGTAAGGACCGCTGGCAACGACTGTCGTTCACCTCGGACGCGCTCGCCGGCAACCCACTCGGCGACCCGTACGAGCGCCCGTTGTGGGTCTGGACACCGTCCGACACCACGCGCCGCTACCCGGCGGTCTACGTGATCCAGGGGATGACGGGCATGGTCGATGCATGGTTCAACGTCCGTCCGTGGACGGAGTCGTTCCCCGACGCGGTCGAACGTCTCGCCCCCGATGCGGTCGTCGTGCTCGTCGACGCGTTCACCGCGGTCGGCGGGTCGCAGTTCCTCGACTCGCCCGCGATCGGCCGCTACCACACCTATCTCTGCGACGAGATCGTCCCGTTCGTCGACGGCGCCTTCCCGACGATCGCCGACGCGCGCCACCGCGGCATCCAGGGGAAGTCGTCGGGCGGCTACGGGGCGATGGTCACCCCGCTGCTGCGGCCGGACCTCTTCGGTGCGCTGGCCACGCACGCCGGCGATGCGGCCTTCGACCTCTGCTACCTGGGCGAGTTCGCTCCTTCGGCGCGCGCGCTCCGCGACAAGTTCGAGGGATCGTACGACGAGTTCTGGCGCGACTTTCGCTCCGGGCGCCGCGTGCTCGAGAACCGCGAGGATCCGATCCTCGTCAACACGTACGCGATGGCGGCCGCCTACTCGTCGAACGACGACGGGACGATCGACCTGCCGTTCGAGATCGAGACCGGCGAGCTCCGGCCCGAGGTATTCGAGCGCTGGCTCGGCTGGGACCCCGTGCGAATGGCCCGCGACCCTTCGCACGCAGCGACGCTCCGCGGGCTACGCGGGATCTGGATCGACGCCGGGCGGGGCGACCAGTACTACCTCGACCTCGGTGCGACCGCCTACCGGAACGCGCTCGCCGCAGCGGGCGTGCCGGACGAGACCGTCCACTTCGAGCTGTTCGACGGGACGCACTTCGGGACCGGCTGGCGCTACCCGCTGTCGCTCGCCTGGCTCGTCGAGCGGCTCGCGTAGCGGGACGGCCGCTCCATCACCTTGAAGTTGGGCTCGTCGAACCCGAGCTTGCGGTACAGCGGGTGCATGTTGGTGGTGTGCAGGAGCCAGCGCAGGTCGACGAGCGGCCCCCGCTCGACCATCTCGCGAACGAGCTCCTCTCCCAGCCCGCGGCCCCGGTACTCGTCGAGCACGTAGACGTCGGCGAGGTACACGAACGACGTGCCGTCCGAAGCGGCGCGGCAGAACCCCACCTGCCGGCCGTTGTCGTAGAGGCCGACGACGCGGGCCGCCTCCTGCACGAGCCGGTCCTGGACGTCGCGCGGGCGCCCCTTCGCCCAGTAGCTCACCTCAGACAGGAAGCGATGCACCTCCTCGAGGTCGATGCGCTCCTTCGCGTCGTCGAGCTCGAGCCCGTCGCCGAGATCGCGCTTCACGCAGAGAGCGTCCTCAGCCGGAACCCGCCGTGCTCCTCGTACGACGAGGTGACCACGGCGAGCGCATCCCGGCGGGCGCGGCCCGAGAGCGGCGCCCCGACCGCATCGGCGAGCGGTGTCGAAAGCAGGTGCTCGATCGCCGCAAGCCCCTCCGGCGAGAGGCCGAGGCCGCCGGCGGCGTGTGCGCGGCAGACGGCACCACCCGCGCGGGCCGAGAACGCGACGAGCTCGTCCACTGCACCGCACTCGACGCAGCTCGTCAGGTGCGGCAGGTAGCCGGCCAGCCAGAGCAGCTTCAGCTGGAACGAGAGCACCAGTGGGTCGACGGCGGGCTGCGTCTCGGCCGGCGCGGCGCCGTCGAGCGCGTCGAGGAACCGCTCCAGCGCGAGGAACGCGCGCTCGTTCGGCTCGGGCTCCCCGTGGAGCCGCAGCATCGCCTCGGCGCCGATCAGGCCGACGTTCAGGCGATACGGCTCTTCGCGGATCGCGTGATGCGAGCGTTTCAGGTCGACGCCGGTGATCGTGAGCAGCTCGCCCCCACCCTGGTGCAGCAGCAGCTCGACGTGCGACAGCGGCTCGAGACGCGCCCCGAAGCGCGACTTCGTCTTGCGGACGCCCTTCGCGATCGCCCCGACGCGGCCGCGGTCGGCGGTGTACAGGTGCAGGATGCGGTCGGCCTCCCCGTAGCGCAGCGAGCGCAGCACGATCGCGTCGGTCTTCGAGGAGCGCCCGGCCATTCGGGCCAGTCTATGGACGCATCCGGCCCGTGCCGGCGGCCGCGGCCGGGATGCGCTGGCACGTCGGGCAGTACCACGTCCCGCGGCCCGCGGTGCGCGTCTTGTCGATCGGCGTGCCGCACCGCTCGCACGGCTCGCCGCCGCGGCCGTAGACCTTGAACTCCTCCTGCATCGACCCGCTGCCGCCGTCGGGAAGCGCGTAGTCGCGGAGCGTCGATCCCTGGCGCGCGATGCCCTGCTGCAGCGCGCGGCGGATACCGCGATGGAGCGCCTTCACCTCGTCGCTCCCGAGCGCCGATGCCGGCGTCAGCGGATGGATGCGCGCGCGCCACAGCGCCTCGTCCGCGTAGATGTTCCCGACGCCGGCGACGGTGCGCTGGTCGAGGATCGCCGCCTTGATCGGCGCCTTTCGCCGTGCCAGCCGCCCGGCGAGATCGCGCGCGCGGTAGGTGTCGTCGAGCGGCTCCGGGCCGACCCGGGCGTCGAGGTACGGCTCGAGCTCGTCCGGCTCGAGCAGGAGCCACGTCCCGAACCTGCGGACGTCGCGATAGGCGACATCCGATCCGTCGTCTAATCTGACAACGGCACGACGGTACGGATCGTCCGGCAGCGTCCCGCCCTCGCCGTGCCGCAACGACCCCGTCATCCGGAGGTGGATCAGGAGAGCACGACCAGACTCGAACCGGACAATGAGATACTTGCCGCGACGCTCGAGCGACTCGACGCGCTCGCCTTCCAGCTCGGCGGCGACCAGCTGCGGATCGACCGGCCGCGTGAGCCGCGTGTCGGAGATCGCAACCCGGTCGACACGGCGGCCCTCGAGCACCGGCGCGAGCTGGCGGCGGACCGACTCGACCTCGGGCAGCTCGGGCATCTCCCCACGCTAGCCGCGGCCGATGGGGACGCGTCTGCGCGAGCCGTCATGGCGGGGCCGCCGGGTCGCGAACCGGTCAGTCGACCGTCTCGAGCAGCACCGGCCGCTCCTGCGGAGGCTCGGCCGTGATCTCGTAGGCGCGGAGGAGCTCGGTCGCCGCTGCCGCCGCGGCCGCCTCGTCCCGCGCGAGCACGCGGGCGAGCGGCTGGCCGAGCTCGACGGCATCGCCGCGCTTCGCGAGGCAGAGCACGCCGACCGCGTGGTCGATCGCGTCCTCCTTCGTCCGCCGGCCGGCGCCGAGGTGGACCGCGGCGTTGCCGACGGCGATCGCTCCGACGCGGTGGACGAAGCCTCCAGCAGGAGCGGGCACGTCGCGCTCGACCGGCGCCGACGGGAGGGCCTGCTCGTCGGTCGTCCCGCCCTGGGCTTCGATCCAGCGGCGCCACGCGGCCTCGGCCGACCCGTCGGCGACCGCGGCCTCGGCGCGCCGCCGGCCCTCGACCGCGTCGACGCCGAGGTCGGAGAGCGCGAGCAGGCGTGCGCAGGCGTCGAGCACGAGCTCGGTGAAGTCGCCGGGCCCTCGGCCGCGCACGGTGTCGAGCGCCTCGCGCACCTCGACCGCGTTCCCGACCGCGGACCCGAGCGGCTGGTCCATGTCGGTGAGCAGGCAGACGACCTCGCGCCCGGCCTGGCGGCCGAGCGACAGCATCGCGTCGGCGAGCAGCCGCGCGTCCTCGAGCGTCTTCATGAACGCGCCGTCACCGACCTTCACGTCGAGCACGATCGCCTGGGCCCCGGCCGCGAGCTTCTTCGACATGATCGACGCGGCGATCAGCGAAAGCTGGTCGACCGTCGCCGTGACGTCGCGGAGCCCGTAGAGCAGCTTGTCGGCGGGGACGAGGTCGCCGGTCTGGCCGATGATCGCGAGGCCGACATCACGCACCTGTCCGACGAACTCGTCGAGGCGGAGCTCCGTGCGGTAGCCGGGGATCGACTCGAGCTTGTCGAGCGTGCCGCCCGTATGACCGAGCCCGCGCCCGCTCATCTTCCCGAACGGCACGCCGCACGCGGCGACGATCGGCCCGACCGCGAGGGACGTCTTGTCGCCGACGCCGCCGGTCGAGTGCTTGTCGACCACCTTCCGGCCGAGCTCGGCGCCGAGGTCGATCGTGTCGCCGCTCCGGATCATCGCCTCGGTCAGCACGAAGGTCTCGCGGGCCGACAGCCCGCGGAAGAACACGGCCATGCAGAACGCGGCCATCTGGTAGTCGGGCACCTCCCCGCGCGCGTACCCGAGAATCAGCTCCGCGAGCTCCTCGTCCGGGAGCTCCTCGCCGTCCCGCTTGCGCTGGATCAGCTCGGCCGGACGGATCATCGCGTCGCGACGAAGATCGAGCTTCGGCCGTGGACGACGATCGGCAGCGCGACGTCCTCGGGGACCGGCCGCGAGGACGTCGAGAGCGACTGCTGGTACGCGACGAGCTTCGCACGGTCGCGGACGATCACCTCGGTGTCGACGTCGATCCGGTCGACGTCCCGGAAATGACGCCGAAGGAGCTCCTCGCCGTTCTCGCGGCTGAACTGGCGCGTGAGCGACGAGACGTCCATCCCGATCAGCTCGGCGAGCTCGGGCAGGTGGTCGACGGAGTTCGTCGCGGCGAACAGAGCCCCGTCGTCCGTGAGCACCCGGGCGAGCTCGGCGACCGCGCGTTCGCGATCCGCGACGTGGTACAGCATCCAGGCCGCGACCGCGACGTCGAAGGATCCATCCGCGAACGGCAGGGCCTGCACGTCGCCCACCCGGGCGTCGAGGCCGTTCGCCCGCGCGAGCTCGACCATGCGCTCCGACTGGTCGACGAACACGAGAGACGCATCGAGCTCCGCCACGATCCGCGTAGCGAGCTCACCGGTGCCGCCGCCGACCTCGAGCACCGCTCGCGGCCGGCGCTCCTGCAGCAGGCGCCACAGAACGTCGGGCCCGTTCTCGCCGGTGACCTCCTCGTAGAGCGCCCGCCGCGCCTGGAGGTTGTCCTCCCGCGCGTACTGCTCCCGGACCAGTGCCGGGTCGGTCGACATCGTCACGCGGCCTTCTCCGCCACGAAGATCGAATTCGAACGGCGTGCGCGAAACGGCTCGTCGATCGCGTCCGGGAGATTGGCGACGAAGGGCGACATCGAGATCGACGCGCTCACGTACTCCTCCACCGCTTCGCGGTCCGCGAACTCGAGCTCGCCGTCGATGTCGATGCGCTCGACGTGTGGGAAGTCGCGTCCGAGCAGCTCCGACCCGCTCTCACGCGAGAACGCGATCGTCGAGGGGCCGCTACCGACGAGCTCACGGAGCTCGTGGAGGTGAAGCACCGAGTTCGTGGCGGCGACGAGCCTGCCGCCCGGGCGGAGGACGCGCGCGAGCTCGGAGACGGCGCGCTCGCGATCCGGGACGTGGTACAGCATCCACGCTGCGACCACGACGTCGAACGATCCGTCGTCGAACGGCAGGCTCTGGACGTCCGCGACCTGCGCATCGACTCCGTTCGCGCGGGCGAGCTCCACCATGCGCGGCGACAGATCGACCGCGACGACGTCGGCGCCGACCTCGCCGGCGATCCAGCGGGCGAGCTCGCCCCAGCCGCACCCCACCTCCAGCACCGTCGCAGGCCGGGCCTCTGCGACCGCCTTGACGATCGCCGTCCGCGCGTCGACGACGGTGCCGGCGCCCGTATATGCCGCCGCGCGCGTACGAAGGCGCGCGTCGTCGGCGTACTCAGCGGTGACGAGCTCGGGGTCGTCGAGCCGCGTCACGGGTCGACGATCGGCCGGCCGGGAACGCCCCGTGGGGCTGGACCGCCGCCGAGCCAGGCGTTCACGGTCGCCCCCACGTCGGCGAACTCGCCGTCCTCGTGGATCCGGCCGGCCGCGTTCCGTCCTTCGACGTACGCGATCAGCAGCGCGTACTCGCGCGAGTGGTCGGTCGACGGCGTCGTCGGGTCGCAGCCGTGGTCCGAGGTGATGATCAGCAGGTCGCCCGGCTGCAGCGCGTCGAGGAGGTCCGGCAGGCGCCGGTCGAAGTCCTGCAGGCAGCGGTGAAAGTTGACCGGGTCGTTGCGGTGGCCCCAGAGCATGTCGGTCTCGACGAGGTTGGTGAAGACGAACCCGTCGTCGATCGTGCGCAACAGCTCCTCGGTCTTCTGGATGCCTTCGACGTTCGACCGCGTCGCGTGCTCGTCGTCGATGTCGATGTGCGCGAAGATGTCCGGGATCTTGCCGACGCCGTAGACCTTGTGGCCGGCGGCACGCACCTGCGAGAGGTAGTTCGGCCGCTTCGGCTCGAGCGAGAAGTCGTGCCGGTTCGGGGTTCGCTCGTACGATCCGGGCTCGCCGACGAACGGCCGCGCGATCACGCGGCCGACCGCATGCTTGCCGGTGAGGATCTCGCGCGCCACTCGGCAGGCGTCGTAGAGCTCCTCGAGCGGGATCGTCTCCTCGTGCGCCGCGATCTGGAACACCGAATCGGCGCTCGTGTAGACGATCCACTTGCCGGTGTGCTGATGCTCCTCGCCGAGCTCTTGGATGATCTCGGTGCCGCTCGCGGGACGGTTGCCGAGCACTCCGCGGCCGGTGCGGATCATGAAGGGGTCGATCACCTCGTCCGGGAAGCCGAACGGGTACGTCGGCATGGCGTGCGGTGTGACGACGCCCATCAGCTCCCAGTGGCCGGTCGTGGTGTCCTTTCCCTTCGAGCGCTCGAGCAGCCGCCCGGCGACCGCGGGCGCACCCGGCTGCGGAGCACAGCCCTCGAGCGGTTCGACGTTCCCGAGGCCGAGCGCCTCGAGCGTCGGCAGGTCGAGGCCGCCGACGGCCCGGGCGACGTTGGCCAGCGTGTTCGACCCCTCGTCGCCGAACTCGGCGGCGTCCGGCAACGCTCCCGCTCCGACGGCGTCCAGCACGATGACGCACGCGCGCGGCACCGAGCTATCCTACTTCCGTGGCGACCGTGCTCGGACTGCTCGGAATGGCCGTCTTCGTGACGTTCATCATCGCGCTCGCCGCCGGCGTCACCTGGGTCGTGGTGAAGCTGTTCCCGGCGAAGAACGCAGCGCCCTAGACGGCGGAGAGCGGCAAGACCGCCGACAGCGGCGTGTAGGCGAGGCCGTGGGCCGCCGCGACCGCCTCGTACGTCACCTTGTGCTCGATCACGTTGACGCCCTTCGCGAGGCACTGGTCCGCGGCGACCGCGTCGTGCAACCCGTGGTTCGCGATCGCCTCGACGTAGGGCAGCGTGGCATTCGTGAGCGCGTGCGTCGACGTGATCGGGACGGCGCCCGGCATGTTCGCGACGCAGTAGTGGATCACCTCGTCGACGAGGTACACCGGATCGGCGTGTGTGGTCGCATGCGACGTCTCGAAGCAGCCGCCCTGGTCGATCGCGACGTCGACGACGACTGCGCCCGGCCGCATCGCAGTGATCATCTCGCGCGTCACCAGCTTCGGCGCGAGCGCGCCCGGGATCAGGACGGCGCCGATCACGAGGTCGGCCTGTGCAACCGCCTCGCCCACCTCGAGACTCGAGCTCATGAGCAGCGTGACCCTGCCCGAGAGCACTTCCTCGAGGTGCCGCATCCGGTCGATCGAGCGCTCCAGGATCGTGACCTGCGCGCCGAGACCGAGCGCGATCACCGCCGCGTTGTAGCCGACGACACCGCCGCCGACGATCACGACCTTGCCCGGCGCGACTCCCGGGACGGCGCCGAGCAGCAGCCCGCGGCCGCCGAGCGGTTTCTCGAGGAAGTGCGCGCCCGCCTGCGGCGCGAGCCGGCCCGCGACCTCCGACATCGGCGCGAGCAGCGGCAGCGAGCGGCCTACCTCGACGGTCTCGTACGCGATCGCCGTGATTCCCGAGTCGACGAGCGCCCGCGTCAACGGCTCGTCGGCCGCGATGTGCAGGTACGTGAAGAGAATCAGGCCCGCGCGGAGCCGCCGATACTCGGGCTCGATCGGCTCCTTGACCTTGAGCAGGAGGTCGCTCGATTCCCACACGTCGTCGACGGTCGTGATCCGCGCTCCCACGCGCTCGTACTGCTCGTCCGCGAACGCGCTTCCGGCGCCTGCGCCGGCCTCGACCGCGACCGCGTGACCGTGGTTGATCAGCTCGAGCGCGCCTGCCGGCGTCAGCGCGACCCGGTACTCGTCCGGCTTGATCTCCCTGGCGACCCCGATGCGCACGGCCGCGAAGCCTATCTCCCTGCGACGGCGAAGGGCATCAAGCGCGGGCGGCGTCGACCAGGGCGAGCGTGACGTCCACCATCGCCTCGAGGTCGGAGACGGAGATCCGCTCGGCCGGGGTGTGGATGTCGGTCATCCCGTTGGCGAGGTTGACCACCTGGAAGCCGCGGTTGTTGAAGACGTTGGCATCCGCCGCGCCGCCCGACAGCTCGTACCGGACCTCGTGGCCACAGCGCTCGAGCGCAACCGCGGCAAGTGCCACCGGCCGGTCGGAGCGCCCGAATCGGTAACCCTGGTAGCTCTTCCGCGTGACCGTCGTCGCCTCGCACTCGGCGATCCCGGCGGCAAAGGTCACGGCGTCCTGCATCTCCTGGACGAGGTCGGCGAGGCGCCGTTCGTCGTGGGAGCGCGCCTCCGCGACGAACGTGCACCACTCCGGGACGATGTTCGTCGCGGTCCCGCCGGAGATCGTCCCGACGTTGGCGGTCGAGATCTCGTCGACGCGGCCGAGCCGCATCTCGGAAATCGCGCGCGCAGCGGCGGCGATCGCCGAGCGGCCCTCGTCCGGATGCATGCCGGAGTGCGACGCCCGCCCGTGGAACGTCACTTCCAGCGACTGCGAGAACGGCGCCCCGAGGATGACCGTCCCGATCGGTGCGGCCTGGTCGTACACGTAGCCGATTCGTGCGTGAAGGCGCTGGTGGTCGAACGCCGCTGCGCCCTCGAGCCCGACCTCCTCCCGTGGCGTGAACAGGAGCTCGATCCCGGCATGTGGGCGGTTCTCGGCGAGCACGCTGCGCGTCGCGTCGAGCATGGCGGCCACCGCCGACTTGTCGTCCGCCCCGAGGATCGTCCCTGCGGCGTTGCGGACGCTGCCGTCCTCGACGACCGGCTCGATCGCGGCGGTCGGCGTCACGGTGTCGAGGTGCGCACAGAAGAGCAGCGGGTCGCCCGGCGCTGTGGCGTCGACCCGCGCGTAGATGTTCCCGGCGTTCGAGCCGATCACGGGTCCAGCATCGTCCTCGTCGGCCTCCAGGCCGCAGTTGCGCAGGTACGCGAGCACGAGGTCGGCAACCGCACGCTCGTCACCCGGCGGGCTCGGCACGGCGGCGAGCTCCGTGAAGAGATCGAGGACGTCCGACGCCACGCCGCCGGACGTTACGCCACTTCGGCGTGCGTGCGTGTGCGGGCGCGGTCGTGTGCCGCCGCGACAAAGCCGAAGAAGAGCGGCGCCGGGCGCGTCGGGCGCGACTTGAACTCGGGGTGGAACTGCGATGCGACGAACCACGGATGATCGGCGAGCTCGACGATCTCGACGAGGCGGCCCTCCTGGAACGTCCCGCTGATCACGAGCCCCGCGTCGACGAGCTGCTGCCGGTACGCGTTGTTCACCTCGTAGCGGTGCCGGTGCCGCTCGGCGATCATCTCCTCATCGCCGTAGGTCTCGCGTGCGTGCGTTCCCTCCGCAAGCTCCACCGCCTGCGCGCCGAGGCGCATCGTCCCGCCGAGGTCCTCGACCTCCTTCTGCTCCGGGAGCAGGTCGATCACCGGGTGCGGGGTCTCGGGATCCATCTCGGTCGAGTTCGCGCCGTCGAGGCCGGCGACGTGGCGGGCGAAGTCGGAGACGGCGACGTGCATGCCGAGGCAGATCCCGAGGTACGGGATGCCGTCCTCGCGCGCCACCCGGCACGCGAGCACCTTCCCCTCCCAGCCGCGGGAGCCGAAGCCGCCCGGCACGAGCACCCCGTCGACGTCGGCGAGCTCCGCGCGCGCCTCGTCGATCGTCATCTCCTCCGCGTCGACCCAGCGCACGTGCACGCGGCAGCCGGTGGCGATGCCGGCGTGCTTGAGCGCCTCGTGGACGGACAGGTACGCGTCGTGCAGCTTGACGTACTTGCCGACGAGCGCGATCTCGACGAGGTCGTCGCGCTCGTTGATCCGCTCCGTCAGCTCCAGCCACTCCTCCAGATCGGGCGGCGGCGCATCGATCGACAGCTTCCGGCAGACCAGCTCGTCCAGCCCCTGCTCGTGGAGCGCGATCGGCACCAGGTACACGTCGGGGACGTCCGGGTTCGTGATCACGGCGTCGACGTCGACGTCGGCAAAGAGCGCGATCTTGTCGCGGATCTCGTGCTGGAGCGGCTCGGTCGAGCGGCACACGAGCACGTCGGGGTGGATACCGATGCGGCGCAGCTCGTTCACCGAGTGCTGGGTCGGCTTCGTCTTCAGCTCTCCGGCCGTCTCGATGAACGGCACGAGCGTGACGTGGACGTAGAGCACGTTCTCGGGTCCGACCTCGCGCCGGAACTGGCGGATCGCCTCGAGGAACGGGAGCGACTCGATGTCGCCGACCGTCCCGCCGATCTCGGTGATCACGACGTCGGTGTCGGTCGCCTCGGCGACCGAGCGGATCCGCGCCTTGATCTCGTTCGTGATGTGCGGGATCACCTGCACGGTCGAGCCCAGGTACTCGCCCTTCCGCTCCTTGCGCAGGACGCGGTCCCAGACGGCCCCGGCCGTGTGGTTGGCGGCGCGGGAGAGGTTCTCGTCGACGAAGCGCTCGTAGTGGCCGATGTCGAGGTCGGTCTCGGCGCCGTCCTCGGTCACGAACACCTCGCCGTGCTGGAACGGGCTCATCGTGCCCGGGTCGACGTTGATGTACGGGTCGAACTTCTGGACCTGCACCTTGAGCCCGCGCGACTTCAGCAGGCGCCCGAGCGAGGCGGCCGTGATGCCCTTGCCGAGGGACGAGACGACGCCGCCGGTGACGAAGACGAACTTCGCGCTCACGGCCTTCAGGACCGCCCTCCCGTGGAACAACTCACGGAATGCAAGCCTAGCAGCGCGCGCGTCGACATCTCGGGACGGATCGTACGGAGCGATCAGGACGGCGGTGCGTCGAGACCCGCCGCTGTCTGGATCAGGTCGAAGAGACGGTGCAGCGCACGCTCCGGCGAGCCGCGGCTCGTCCTCACCGTGGCCCGCGTCCGGTCCGGGCCGGCCGACGCGATCGAGACCTCGGCATCGAACTTCGGGGAGAGGACGTGCCAGGCGAACCGCTCGTACGGCTCGACGGCGCGCACGATCAGCATCGACTCGCGGCTGCGGACGCCGACGAAGATGTTGCGCGAGGCGACGATCACCTTCCACCGGGCGCCGGGCGCGAACCCGCGGCGGTCGGGCTCGACGCCGGTGATGTCCGGCCACCAGTCGGGCAGGTGGTACGGCTCGGAGATGAAGCCCCACACGTCTGCACGGGGTGCGAGGAGCTCGCGGCTGGCCGTCCGCACCGGCATGCCGGGCTCTAGCGTCGGTCGAGCGTCGCGAGGAACTCCGCCCCGCCGAGCATGCGCTCGACTTCGTCGCGCCGCTCGGCGTCGTCGAGCTGGTCGATGTGCGTCCGCGTCGGGTCGCCCACCGCCTTCTCGACGCGAAAGTGCCGGTCGGCGGCGCTCGCGATCGGCGGCAGGTGCGTGATCGTGACGACCTGGGCGCGCCCGGCGAGTCGCCGCAGCGTGTCGGCGACGGCGTGGGCCGTGGTCCCGCCGACGCCTGCGTCGATTTCGTCGAAGACCAGCGTCTCGCCGCCCGCGACGGCGGCGAGGGCAAGTGCGATGCGCGACAGCTCGCCGCCGGAAGCGGTCTCCGAGACCGGTGCGAACGGCAGCCCGGCGTTCGGCCGGATCAGGAACACCGCCTCGTCGGCGCCGGTCGGGCCCGCCTCGCGCGGGCGCACCTCGACCCGGAACTCGCCGTCGCCGAGGCCGAGCCCGGCCAGCTCGGCCGCCACTGCCTCTGCGAGCGCGTCCGCTGCGCCGCTGCGCGCGGCGGTCAACTGCCCGTGGATCCGAGCCACCTCGGCTTCGGCGGCCGCGAGCTCGGCTTCGGCGGCCTCCGCCGGATCGCCGCCGCCGTCGTGCGCGGCCAGCTCCGTGCGCGCCTCCTCGCCGCGCGCGAGCAGCTCGGCGAACGTCTCGGTGCGAAAGCGGCGCCGCAGGCCGGCGAGCCGGTCGAGCTCGGCCTCGACGTGCTCGAGCCGCCCCGGCTCCGCCTCGAGCGAGGCGAGAAAGGCACGCAGCTCCGATGCCGTCTCGCGCAGCTGCAGCTCCGCCTGCCGGAGCGCGTCGCCCGCGGTGCGGAGCTCGGGCGCCAGGTGCTCGACGGGCTGGAGCGCGCGCTCGGCGGCGGCGAGGAGGTCGGAGGCGCCCTCACCGTCCTCCGGGGCGAGCGCCGCCGCCCCGCCGGCCGCGCCGGCCGCGAGCTCCGTGAGATGGCGGAGCCGCTCGCGCTCGGCCCGCAGGTCATCCTCGAGGCCCGGATCGAGCCCGTCGGTGTCCTCGGCGAGCGCGCGAAGCTCGGCGACCCGCGCCGAAGCGGCGGCCGCGTCCTGGGTCAGCTCCTGGTGGCGCTTCCGCGCAGCCTGCAGGCGCCGCCACGCGGCACGGGCGTCGTCGGTCGCCAGTTCCGCAAAGCGGTCGAGCACCTCGAGCCGGTAGGCGGCCCGCCCGAGCCGCCGCTGCTCGAACTGACCGCTCATCGCGATCAGCTCCTCGGCCGCGTTCGCGACGTCCTCGCGCGCTGCGGCACGCCCCCAGGCGTAGGCGCGCGTCCGCCCGTCCGCAAAGACTCGGCGCGCGAGCACGAGCCCGTCCTCGCCCTCCGGGCGAAGGTCGGCGAGGGGCCCGAGCCGGTCGTCCTGCGGGTCGTCGAACTCTGCCTCGACGTACGCCTCGTCGCCCGCCGCGCCGATCAGCGCGCTGTCGCCGCGCGCGCCCAGCAGCAGCCCGAACGCGCCGGCGAGAATCGTCTTCCCCGCGCCCGTCTCGCCGGTGATCGCGTTGAGCCCGGAGTCCAGCTCGAGCTCGGCGTCCTCGATCAGGACCAGGTTCGAGATCCGCAGGCGGCGCAGCACCGAGTAGATGCTACGGCGCGCGGCTGCCGGCGCTCATCGGCCGAAGGTGGCGGCGTACCGGCCGAAGAACGTGACCTCGGGCAGGGTCGCCAGCAGGCTCCGATCGGCGCCGAGGCGCACCGAGGCGCTGGCGCCTTCCGGCAGCGGGCCGACCGGCTGCCCGTCCGCGAGCACGGTCGCCTGGAGGCCGACCGACCTGTTGCTGATCACGAGGTCCGGGCCGCGCGGCACGACGAGCGGCCGGATGTGGAGCGTATGCGGCGCGACGAACGTCAGCACCATCGCATCGATGCCCCACACGAGCACCGGGCCGCCGTTCGACAGGTTGTAGGCGGTCGAGCCTGCCGGCGACGCGCAGATCAGGCCGTCGCAGGGCTGGACGCCCAGCTCCTCGCCGCCGATCGCGTAGCCCAGCTCGACCATGCGCCCGAGCGTGCCGCCTGCGACCACGACGTCGTTGACGGCGACGCGCGTGACGTCGCCCAGCGACACCTCGAGTGTCGACAGCTCGACCACCTCGTACTCGCCGGCGAAGACGCGCTTGATACCGCTCTCGACGTCGCCGGCCGGGATTGCAGTGAGGAAGCCGACGCGCCCGAAGTTGACGCCGATCACCGGCACGCCGGTGCCGAGGAACCGCGTGAGCGCGCGCAGCATCGTCCCGTCGCCCCCGAGCACGATCGCGACGTCGGGCCTGCCGTCCGACTCGTCGCCGACCAGCTCGACGCCGCTCTCGGCGGCGACCGCGCGCAGACGCTCGAGCGCGCTCGCGACCGCGCCGTTGCGGCCGTTCGTGACCACGGCGGCCCGCTCAACCGACGGCATCGGCGATCCAGCGGTCGAGCTCTCCGGGGACGACGGCATCGGGTCGGTGGACGAGGTGGAGGACGAACTCACGGTTTCCCTTCGGTCCGGGAAGGCCGGAGTCTACGACGCCTCTCGGCTCGCCTCCGGCAGCGGCGAGCGCCTCGGACACCTCGCGGATCACGCGGGCCTGGACGTGCGGGTCGCGGACGACGCCCTTCGGCGCCTCGGACCGCCCGGCCTCGAACTGCGGCTTGACCAGCACGAGCGCCTGCCATCCCGGAGCGGCGAGGGCCAGCGCCGGCGGGAGCGCGAGGCGAACCGAGATGAACGACACGTCGCAGGTGACCAGCTGCGGCGGGAACGGAAGCTCGGTGAGCGCGCGCGCGTTCACGCGCTCGAGCACGGTCACCCGGGGATCCCGCCGGATGCGGTCGTGGAGCTGCCCGTAGCCGACGTCCAGCGCGATCACGCGCGCAGCCCCGCGCTGCAGGAGAACGTCGCTGAAGCCCCCGGTCGACGCGCCGACGTCGAGGCAGTCGAGCCCGTCCACGTCGACGGCGAACGCGTCGAGCGCATTCGCCAGCTTGTGCCCGGCGCGGGAGACGTACGGGGGCGGCGCGACGACCTCGAGCTCGACGTCCGCCGCCACCTGCTCGCCCGGCTTCGAGTGCCCCGGGACGAGACCGGCGAGCACGAGCGCCTGTGCCTGTGCACGCGACTCGGCGAGGCCTCGCTCGACCAGCGTGACGTCAAGCCGCTGCTTCGGCACCTGCCTCCCACCGGCGGCCCATGCCGCTTCTGATCGCCCACACGCTCGGCTGCCCGATGATCACGCCGAAGCACATGACCTGGATCGCGAAGTCGGCGAACAGCGTCGCCGAGACCCCGATCGCCGCCGACACGGGGCCGGCGATCGCCGAGCCGACCGGCATCAACACGAACGAGAAGAGCGAGTCGTACGAACTGACGCGCGAGCGCGACTCCTCGGGCACCTGCTGCTGGAACACCGTGAACCAGAGCGCCAGGTGCACGGCGATGCCGATACCGGCAAAGACCGAGATCGCGACCAGGATCTGAACCGGGAGCTGGAGCGCCAGTCCGAGGGGCTGGAGTATCCACGGGACCGTGAAGATGCACGATGCGGCCAGCGGGCGGCGCGGCCGGAAGCGAAGCGCCACGACGCCGCCGACGATCGTTCCGCCGGCGAAGGAGCTGACCAGCCACGCCCACGTGCTCGCGCCCGAGTAGTGGTCCTTCGCGACGAGCGGGCCGAGCACGTAGGTCGAGGCGGCCGCGCAGTTGCCGATCCCGAAGAAGACGATCGTCGTCCAGATCCAGGTCTGGCGCCGGAACTCCTTCCAGCCCTCGCGCACGTCGTCGAGAAACGGCTCCGGCTCGACGTGATCGGCGCGTTTCGAGAGCGTGACGCGCGCCAGGAGGATCGCGGCCGCGAAGAACGTCGCGGCGTCGACGAGCAGCGCACCGCCGGGACTGCCTGCGGCGACCAGCACGCCGCCGATCGCCGGCCCGACGACCTCGAGAACCGACCGGCTCAGGCCGAGCAGCGCATTCGCCTGCTGGAGCCGCATCGCGCTGACGATCGCCGGGATCAGGCCCTGTGACGTCGGCAGGACGAAGCCGCCGGCGAGGCCGTACCCGATCGAGAGCACGACGAGCATCCACACCTCGGCCCGTCCGCTGATCACGAGCGCGCCGGCGAGCGCCTGCACGATCCCCTGGACGGTCGCCGCACCGACCAGCACCAGATGCCGTGGGAGCCGGTCGGCCCAGACGCCGGCGGCGATCGTGATCGCGGCGGACGCAGCCTGCCGGGCGCCGATCACGAGCCCGAGGGCCGTCGCGGAGCCGTCGATGTGCAGAACGGCGAACGCGAGCGCGACGGTCGAGACGCCGTCGCCGAACGCCGAGATCGACGTGCTCGAGAAGACGAGCCTGAAGTTGCGCTCCGCGAGCGCCCCGAGCCGGCCGCGCAGTTCCACCCTTGAAGGCTATTCGCCGGGCCGTACGAGCCCGGTCTCGTAGGCGAGCACGACCGCCTGGACGCGGTCGCGCAGACCGAGCTTCGAGAGGATCCGGTTCACGTGCGTCTTCACGGTCGCGCCGCTGACGAAGAGATCGGCAGCGATCTCGGCGTTCGAGCTGCCGCGGCCGATCAGGGTCAGCACCTCGCGCTCGCGCTCGGTCAGATCGGCCAGCCGCTCCGACGAGCCCTCGCCGGGTGGCGGCCGGCGCACGAAGTCCTCGACCAGGCGGCGCGTCACGCTCGGAGCGAGCAGCGCCTCTCCCGCCGCGACCGTCCGGACGGCGTCGACGAACTGCGCCGGCGGCGCCGACTTGAGCAGGAAGCCGCTCGCACCCGCCTTCATCGCGTCGTAGACGATGCGGTCCTCGTCGAACGTGGTGAGCACGAGCACACGCGCCTCCGGCCGCTCGCCGACGATCGACCGTGTCGCGGCGATGCCGTCGACCTCCGGCATGCGCACGTCCATCAGCACGACGTCCGGGTGCAGCCGTGCGGCTTCGTCGATCCCGGCGCGGCCATCCGCCGCCTCGCCGACGACCTCCATGTCGTCCTGCGCGTCGACGATCAGCCTGAACCCGCTGCGCACGAGCTCCTGGTCGTCGACGAGGAGGACCGAGATCACGCGCCGCCTCCGATCGGCAGGCGGGCGCTGACCGCGAACCCGCCGGTGTCGCGGGGCCCGGCCGCGAACGTCCCGCCGAAGACGCCGATGCGCTCGCGCATCCCGACCAGACCGTGCCCGCCGCCCTTCTTCGGGAGGCCCGCGCCGTCGTCGGCGACCTCGATCGTGACGTCGCTCGCGCCGTAGCGCAGCGTCACGATGGCGGTCGCACGGCCCGCGTGCTTGAGCGCGTTCGTGAGCGCCTCCTGCACGACACGGTAGGCCGAAAGGTCGACGCCGAGCGGCAGCGGGCGCGGCTCTCCTTCGATCCGCACCTCGACGGGCAGGCCGGCCTCGCGGACCTGCTTCACCAGCCGGTCGAGGTCGGCGAGCCCCGGTTGAGGCGCGAGCCCGATCTCGTCGTCCTCCTCGCGCAGCATGCCGACGAGCCGCTTCATCTCGACGAGCGCCTGGCGGCCGGTCTCCTGCACCGCGCGCACCGGCTCGACTGCGAGCGCCGGATCGCGCTTGAGCATCTCCTCGGCCGCACCCGCCTGCACGGTCATCACGGACACGGAGTGCGCGATCACGTCGTGCAGCTCGCGCGCGATGCGCGCTCGCTCGGCGACAACCGCTTCGCGCTGCTCGAGCTCGAGTTGCGCGGCTCGCGCCTCCGCGCGCTGCAGGCTGCGCGTGCGCGCGCCGAAGGCGATGCCGAGCACGCCGGGCGTCGCGACGAGGGCCCCGACCCACGGGAAGTCGGTGCCCTCGTAGTGAGCGGCGCCGCGCAACATGTCGACCCCCATCGCGATCCACATCCCACAGACGAGGATCGTCAAGCCCAGCACGGCGCGCGGACGGGTTTCGTAGGCGCCGATCGCCCACGACACGAAGAAGATCCCCACGACCGGGCCGACCGCACTGTGCAGGCTCATCCCCGCGGCGGCTTGCAGTGTCGCCATCGAAACGATCGCAAGCGCGACCAGGATCGGATAGCGGCGCCACCAGTACAGGGCTGAGCAGCCGAGCGCCATCAGCGGTGCCGTGAGCCAGACGGGTTGCAGGTTCTCGAAGAACACCTCGGCGACGCTCCAGGCCGCAATCACCAGCGCGATCCCGGCGTCGACTGCGCGGCTCCGTGTGGACACCACCATGCGTGGAACCTAACGCCGCCCCGGCGGAGGCGCATCAACCCCGAGGTGGGCGCGATTCAACCCCGGCGGCGATGCGCGAGCCTGGGGCGCCTCCTAACGTCGTAGCGACACCATTCGACAGGGAGGTCCCCGATGAATCCGATCTACAAGGCGATGCTCGCCGTCGCGGCGCTCGGTGCCGTGCTCTTCGCACTCGGCGGCGTGTTCCGGAACGCGAAGCACGGCGTCGAGTGGGTGGTCGGCGGCGTCGGCTGGTTCGGCTTCCTGCTCTGCGTGCTGACGCTCGTCGTCCTGGCGCTCGTCGCACTCGGCCGCGGGGTTCTGCGCCGGACCTCGACGGCGTAGCTCGTCCGTGACGCACTGGTGCCTGGCACCTGGAGGCCAGGCACCAGGTCTGCGCTAGCTCGTGCGTGCGGCCAGGTCGTCGACGATCGCGGCGAGCACGTCCGTGTCGGCGTCGATCGGATCGAGCCGCGCGTGGGCGCGCTCAGCCGCCTCGTCCGCGAGGCGCCGGGCGCCGTCCTCGCCGACGTCGAGCACGTAGCCGTCGCCGTCGAGCAGGTCGTCGACGACCTGGAAGAGCAGGCCGAGCTCGGCGGCGAACTCGCGCCACGGCTCACGCTCGACCTTCGGCACCTCGCCGGCGGCGAGGGCGCAGCCGACCGACGCCGAGAAGAGTGCGCCGGTCTTCAGGCGGTGGAGCTCGTCGCGGTCGCCCTCGCCGCGAAGGTCGAGCCACTGGCCGCCGATCATCTGCAGCGTCGCACCGACGAGCTCGCGCGCGACGTCCGCCGTCGGATACGTGAGCGCGAGCCGGAACGCCTCGGCCACGAGGGCGTCGCCGGCGAGGATCGCCTCGGCCTCGCCGAACTCGGCCCAGACCGACGGCTCGCCGCGGCGCTCGCGATCGTCGTCGAGCGCCGGCAGGTCGTCGTGGACGAGCGAGAACGAGTGGATCAGCTCGACGGCCGCCGCGGCGGGCAGCAGGTGGTCGAGCGGCAGGCCGAGCGCGTCAGCGGTGGCGAGGCAGATCACCGGCCGGACGCGCTTGCCGCCGATTGCATAGCGAACCGGCTCGGCGAGCCCTCCGAGCTCGGCGGTGAGGCTCAGCTCGTCGAGGTAGTTCTCGACGAGCGCACGGAGCTGCTCAGGCCGCAGAGACATCCGGTCCGGGCGGCGCCGCTGCCTCCATCTCCGCGGCGCGCTTCGCGCGCTGCAGCTCCGCCTCGACCTCCTTCGCGAGATCGGCGAGCTCCTGGAGGATCGCGATCGCACGCTCGGGGTCGTCGGTGTGCTCGAGCTGCGTCCGCGCCGACTCGAGCCGCGCGAGCAGGTTCTCCGCGTTTGCGAGCGACTGCTCTGACGTCATGCCGCCTCCTCCCGTTGGATTCGACCAAGGATGCCGTTCACGAGCTTTGCAGCCTCGTCGGATGCGTAGCGCTTGGCGAACGCGACGGCCTCGTTGATCGCGACCTCCGCCGGCACGTCGTCCGATTCGAGCTCGTAGACGGCGACCCGGAGGGCGCTTCGCTCGACGACGCCCAGCCGGTCCGCCGTCCACCCCTCCGCCGCAGCGGTGATCCGCACGTCGAGCGCCGGTGCTCGCGCCGCGACCGCTTCGGCCACGCCGCGCGCCCACGGGTCGATCTCGCCCGCGTACTGCGAGCCGATCTCCTGCCCCGAGAGGTCCCACTGGTAGAGCAGGAAGAGCGCCTGCCGCCGTGCCTGGCGCCTCGAGACGGTCGTCATGCGGCGACCGTGCGCAGTGCCTCGAGGGTCGACGTCGAATACTCCCCGCTCCGGAACGGCTCGCTCGCGAGCACCTCCAGGGCGACCTCGCGTGTCGTCGGGATGCCCTCGACGGCCGTCTCCCTGAGCGCGCGCTCGGCGCGCGCGATCGCGGAGGGCCGGTCGACGTCCCAGACGACGAGCTTCGCGATCATCGAGTCGTAGTACGGCGAGATCGTCGTTCCGGACTCGACGAAGGTGTCCACGCGGACGCCGGGCCCGAGCGGCGGCCGGAACGACGTGACGAGCCCCGGCGCCGGCCGGAAGTCGGCCTCCGGGTCCTCGGCGTTGAGGCGGATCTCGATCGCATGCCCTTCCCGGGCGGCCCGCCCGCTCGCGCTCAGGCGCTCGCCCGCAGCGACGCGCAGTTGCTCCCGGACGAGATCGACGCCGGTGACGAGCTCGGTGACCGGGTGCTCGACCTGGAGCCGCGCGTTCAGCTCGATGAAGTAGAAGCTCCCGTCCGGGCCGAGCAGGAACTCGAACGTGCCCGCGTTGTGGTACCCGACCGACCGGCACGCGCGCTCCGCGGATGCCTCCATCTCCGCGCGCAGCTCGGGCGTGAGCGCGGCGGACGGCGACTCTTCGATCAGCTTCTGGTGGCGCCGCTGGATCGAGCACTCGCGCTCGCCGAGCGTGAGCACCTCCCCGTGCTGGTCGCAGATGACCTGGATCTCGACGTGGCGCGCGGGGACGAGCGCCTTCTCGACGTAGATCGTCGAGTCGCCGAACGCCGCAGCAGCCTCGGACGCCGCCGTCCCGAACGCGTCCTCGAGGTCGTCGGGGGCGTTGACCAGCCGCATGCCCTTGCCGCCGCCGCCCGCGCTCGCCTTCAGCAGCACCGGGTAGCCGATCTCGTCGGCGGCGGTGCGGGCGGCCGAGATCGAGGTCGCCCCCTCGGTCCCCGGCACGGTGGGGACGCCGGCGGCGCGCATCGCCCGCTTGGCGGCGATCTTGTCGCCCATCGTCGCCATCACATCCGGCGGCGGCCCGACGAAGACGAGGCCCGTGTCGGCGCAGGCCGTCACGAACGCCGGGTTCTCGGCGAGGAACCCGTAGCCCGGGTGCACCGCCTGGCAACCGGTCGTCTCGGCCGCAGCGACGACGCTCGGGATGCTCAGGTAGCTCTCGGCCGCAGCGGGCGGGCCGACACAGACGGCGTGATCGGCCATGCGCACGTGCAGCGAGTCCCGGTCGGCGGTCGAGTAGATCGCGACCGCCTCGATCCCGAGCTCGTGCAGCGAGCGAATCACCCGGACCGCGATCTCGCCGCGGTTCGCCACCAGGACGCGGCTGAACATCAGTGCTGCAGCCTAGACGGCGTCGAGCGGCCGGCCGTTCACGGGCTCGAGCTCGAAGAGGAGCTGTCCGTACTCGACCGGCTCGGCGTTCTGCGCGTGGATCGCGCGGACGATTCCCTCGATGTCGGCCTTGACCTCGTTCATCAGCTTCATCGCCTCGAGGATGCAGAGTGTCTGCCCCGCTTCGACCGGGTCGCCCTCGGACACGAAGGGCGCGGCTCCCGGCGCCGCGGCGCGGTAGAAGGTGCCGACCATCGGGCTCTCCACGCGGACGAGGTCGTCGTGCGGCGGGAGCAGCGGCAGGTCGTCCGGCTCCAGGCCGGGCGCGGGGTCGGCGCCGACGGGCGCGGGCGCCTCGACCGTCCGGCGCACGCTCACGCGCATCCCGTCCTCCTCGATCGTGATCTCGCCGACGCCGGTCTCCTGGACGATCCGCACGACCTCGCGGATGCGCTCCGCGCGCGCGCGGTCGACTCCGCCGGCGGCGAGCGACTCGTCGCCGCTCGAGCGCTGGCGGATCGCGCGCAGCAGCGGCTCGGCCTCCTCGCCGAACAGTGCGAGCAGGAGCAGCTCCTCCTCGCTCGAGGCGAGCCCGTCCGCCTCCTCGCGGAGCGCGTCGAGGTCGACCGGCTCCTCCTGGCCCACTCCGTCGAACAGCTCGGCGGCACGGAGGAGCGCCGGGTCGACCGGCCCGGGCGTGCGCCCGAACCTGCCGAGCACGAGGTCGCGGAGCTCGTCGACGGTCGTCGAGTAGCGGTTCGCGCTGAGGACGTTGAGCAGCGCCTGCGAGGCGACGATCTGGCCGATCGGCGCGGCGAGCGGCGGGGAGCCGATCTCGCGCCGGACCCGGTGGACCTCCGCGAGCACCTCGTCGAGCCGGTCGGCCGCTGCCTGGCCCCGCAGTTGCACCTCGAGCGCCGCCACGAGCCCGACCGGCAGCTTGTTCTGTGCGGCGCGGACCGCGATGCGCGGGGCGAGCGGCGCGACGGGCTCGTCGCCGATGTGCTCGTCGACCAGGTCGGCCGCCTCCCACAGCCGCGCGATGTCGATCCCCGTGTCGAGCCCGAGCCCGGCGAAGGCGAGCGCCGCGGCCTCCGCCGAGACGCGGTGCAGCGAGAGCGCAACCGGGTACACGGCGGTCCCGATCAGGTCGGCGCCCGCGCGCGCTGCTTCGAGCGCCGCCGCGAGCGCGTTGCCGGCGGCGCCCTGTGCATACAGGCCGACCGGCAGCCCCGAGACCTCGCGGAGCTCGGCGGTGAGCTCGCTCGCGCGATGCGGCTGCAGGAGCGCTGCGGGATCGTGCAGGAGGATCCGAGCGGCGCCGAGCTCCGGCAGCTTCTGGGCGGCGGCGACCAGCGCCTCGTGGCGGCCGCTCCCGTAGAGGAGGCCCGCGTCGAACTCGCGCCCCGCATCGACGATCGCCTCGGCCGCCTCGCGGAGGTTGTCGACGTCGTTCAGCGGATCGTGGAGCCGGAAGACGTCGATCCCGCTCTCGGCGGCGCAAGCGACGAAGCGTTGCGCGAAGTCGCCGCCCACGGGCCGCGACCCGACCAGGAAGCGCCCGCGGAGCGCCAGCGCGAGCGGCGTCTTGACGCGCGCCTTGAGGGCGCGGATCCGCGCCCAGGGGCTCTCGACCCCGCGATGGACGGCGCTGTCGAAGACGCCGCCGCCCGAGACCTCCAGATAGACGAACCCGGCGGCGTCGAGGACCTCGGCCAGGCGCAGGACGTCGGCGGTCGGGACCATCCCCGCGAGCGGCTCCTGCCCGAGGACCCGGATCGTCGTGTCGACCAGACGCGGCACGCGGGCACCTTATCGCGGCCCGTTCATACCGTCCCGCTACTCAAGCCGGGAGGCCCCGCGGCCGAAACCTCTGGTCTGATGTCTGCGGTTCAGATCACCTGGGACGAGTTCGAGGCATGGGAGCCCGAACGGCGGTGGACCCGTGACGAGTTCGAGCTGCTGTCGGTTGATGCGGCCGAGCAGGTGCTGGCGACGCGCCTGCGGAAGCTGATCGATCGCGGCTACGAGCCCGCCACGGCACTGCGGCTCGCGGCTCGCTTCGACTCACCCCTCTAGGTCCCTCCCGGGTCATTCCGGGAGCGCGCCGAATCAGGCCGGAGCGGCACCGGCCGGTTTGGCGCTGGTCCGAACCGCCTGGGCGCCTGCGGCGAATCAGGCGGCAGGCCCTCGAACGAAAGGACGCAATGCCTGGATTCATCGGTATGCCGGAGCTGCTCCTGCTCGGGCTGGTCGCGCTCCTCCTGTTCGGCCCGAAGCGGCTGCCCGAGATGGGCCGCGGCCTCGGCAAGGGGATGCGCGAGTTCAAGGACTCGGTGAGCGGGATGGCCGACACGACCGCAGCGCCGGTCGCGGAGCCCAAGCAGATCGAGCCGCCCGCGCCGCCGAGCGACAGCATCCGCTAGCGGCGAGGTTCTTGTAACAGACTGTTACTTGGGCGTTCGGCGAGGTCGCGCAGCGTCTCCAGCGCCGCCCGGTGGCTCCGGCCGCCGAGCGCCATCAGGCACGCCGCCGCGAGCGCGGCGTCGTCGATCGTCGCCTGGTCGTTTCGCTCCAGCCACTTGAGCAGCCAGCGCGCGGCGACCCGCGCATGCCGCTGCGGCTGCTTGAAGGCGATCAGCGCCGTGAGCTCGAGGAGGTCGACGAGCGTCGGCTTCGGGATCTCGGTGCGCAGGGTCGCTTCGGCGACGGTGAGGTTGCCGCGCTCGATCGCCCGTTCGAAGATCGACCTCGGATGACCCTGCGCAGTGATCCGGCCTCCATCCGGGGCCGGACGGCACGCCGACCTTAGCGGTTCCCGGGACGGAGGTAAGCTCGGGCCAGGCTCGACTCGCGTGACGAGCGTTGGCCGCCCAGCGGCGGGCGGCCAACGGTCAGGCCGCCTCGTCCGAGACCGCGTCGAGCTACGCGCGCTGGATGTAGCGCTTCTCGCGCGGGTCGACCTTGATGCGGTCGCCCACGTTGACGAACAGCGGCACCTGCACGACCGCGCCCGTCTCCAGCGTCGCCGGCTTGGTGACGTTCGACACCGTGTCGCCCTTCACGCCGGGCTCCGTGTCGGTCACCTCGAGGACGACCGACGCCGGCAGGTCAACGCCCGTCGCGCTGCCGTCGACGAACATCACCTGCACCGACGACGAGGGAAGCATGAACGGCAGCTCGTCCTCCAGCTCGGCATGCGGCAGCGAGAGTTGGTCGAACGTCTCCTCGTCCATGAAGACGACCTCGTCGCCCGAGTCGTAGAGGTACTGCATGTTCTTCGTCTCGGTGCGGATGCGGTTGAACTTCTCCCCCGCCCGGAAGGTCTTGTCGACGACCGAGCCGCTCGAGAGGCCCTTCAGCTTCGTGCGCACGAAGGCGCCGCCCTTGCCCGGCTTCACGTGCTGGAACTCGACGATGCGCCACGTCTGCCCATCGAGCTCGATGTGCATCCCGTTGCGGAACTGGTTGGTGGAGACGACCTCGGCCATCGGCGGCGCAGGGTAGCTGACGCGCTAGCGCCGGTCGACCGGGACGTACGGCCGCTCGTCCGCGCCCACGTACAGCTGTCGCGGGCGCGCGATCTTCTGCTCCGGGTCGGTGAGCATCTCCTCCCACTGCGCGATCCAGCCCGGCAGGCGTCCGAGCGCGAAGAGCACCGTGAAGTAGTCGGTCGAGTAGCCCATCGCCTGGTAGATCAGCCCGGAATAGAAGTCGACGTTCGGATAGAGGCGGCGCGAGACGAAGTAGTCGTCCTCGAGCGCGATGCGCTCGAGCTCGAGCGCGATCTCGAGCTTCGGGTTGAGGCCGGTCTGCTCGAACACCGAATCGGCGACGCGCTTGATCAGCTTGGCACGCGGGTCGTAGCTCTTGTACACCCGATGGCCGAAGCCCATCAGCCGCCCGTGGCCCGTCTTCACCTGCTCGATGAATGCGGGAACGTTCTTCTTGTCGCCGACCTCGTCGAGCATCCGCAGCACTGCCTCGTTCGCGCCGCCGTGCAGCGGCCCGTACAGCGCGGCGATCCCCGCAGAGACGGCGGAGAACGGGTCGACCTGCGACGAGCCGACGCCGCGCACCGCATTCGTCGAGCAGTTCTGCTCGTGATCGGCGTGCAGGATCAGCAGGGTCTCGAGCGCGCGCTGGAGCACCGGGTTCGCCTCGTGCCGCCCGCCGATCTCGAACGTCATGTTCACGAAGTTCGGGATGTAGCCGAGATCGTTCCGCGGCAGCACGTAGGGCAGGCCGCGCGAATGCCGGAAGATGTACGCGGCGATCGTCGGAAGCTTCGCCATCAGCCGCACGCGCTGCAGATGCCGGTTCTCGGGATCCGACACGTGCTTCGCATCCGGGTAGAACGTCGAGAGCGCGCCGACGGCGCCGAGCAGCATCCCCATCGGATGCGCGTCGTAGCGGAAGCCCTCGAGGAACTTCGTCACGTTCGTGTGCACGTAGGTGTGAGAGCGCACCTCGTCCTCCCAGCCCGCGAGCTGGTCGGCCGTCGGAAGCTCGCCCTCCAGCAGGAGGTAGGCGGTCTCGAGGAAGCCCGCCTCCTCGGCGAGCTGCTCGATCGGGTAGCCGCGATAGCGGAGGATGCCGGCGTCGCCGTCGATGAACGTGATCGCGCTACGGCAGGCGGCGGTGTTCAGGAACGCCGGGTCGAACGAGAGCAGGCCCATCTGACCGAGATCGGTGGCGCGGACGGCGCCGTCCTCGATCGCAAGCGTGTACTCGCGGCCCGTGCGATTGTCGACGACGGTCAGCGTGTCGGACGTGGCGGTCAAATCCGGGGTGAGAGTGCTCATGAGACCTCGATCAGCTCCTTCGGGAAGGACGTCAGCAACTCGACGCCGTGATCGCGGACGACGGCGAGATCCTCGATCCGGATCCCGCCCACACCTTCGAGATAGATGCCGGGCTCGATCGTGACGACGTTCCCCACCTCGAGGGTGTCGGTCGACTCGGTCGAGAGCCGCGGTGCCTCGTGCACCTCGAGCCCGACCCCGTGGCCGAGCCCGTGGCCGAACTCGCCGCCGAAGCCCGCCTCCTCGATCGGATCGCGAGCGAGCCGGTCGGCCTCGACGCCGGTGATGCCGGCCTTGATGCCGTCGCAGGCGAGCTGCTGGGCGCGGCGGCACACCTCGTACGCCTCGCGCAGCTGCTCCGGCGGGCTGCCCGTCGAGACCGTGCGCGTGCAATCGCTCGAGTAGCCGTCGATCGTGGCGCCCCAGTCGACCACGACGAGCGACCGCACCTCGAGGATCGTGTCGCCGGGCGTCGCATGCGGCCGCGCGCCGTTCGGGCCCCAGGCGACGATCGCATCGAAGCTCGCGTCGTGTGCACCGTGTGCGTGCAGGAGCTCGCGCAGCCGCCACGCGACCTCCTTCTCGCTCCGGCCGACCCACGTCTCGGCGGTCAGCGCCTCGAACGCCCGGTCGGCGACGCGAGCGGCGCGCCCGATCGACGCAAGCTCCTCGGCGTCCTTGACCGCACGCAGCCCCTCCACGAGCCCCGCCGTCGAGACGGGCGTCACCTTGCCGGCCCCGAGCCGCTCCCACTGGAGATACGGCATCACGTCTGCTTCGAATTGGATCCGGCCCGAGAGCTTGTCCGCGAGGTCCAGGATCAGCGACCGCCGGGTCAGCTGCACATCGACGCCCTCGACCCTGCGTGCCACCTCGATGTAGCGGAAGTCGGTGTAGAGGGTTGCCTCGCCCTTCGGGCGGACGAGGAGAGCCGCGTTCGAGCTGTCGAAGCCCGTGAGGTAGCGGATGTTGATCAGGTTGGTGACCAGCAGCGGCAGCTTCAGCTGCTCACTGAGCGCGTCGAGCCGCGTCGTCATGAGCGTCCCTCCCCTGCGAGGAACTCGAGCGCCTCGCGGTAGCCGTCGGGTCCCTTGCCGATGATGCGGAGCGCGGCGAGGTCGGAGACCACGCTGTGCCGCCGCCAGTCCTCCCGGTGCTCGATGTCCGACAGGTGGACCTCGACGATCGGCACGTCGACGAGCTCCAGCGCGTCGCGAATCGCGTAGCTGTAGTGGCTCCACGCACCCGGGTTCACGATCACGCCGTCGACGTTGTCGTAGGCGTCGTGAACCCAGTCGATGAACTCCCCCTCGCTGTTCGTCTGCCGGCAGCGCGCATTGATGTCGAGCTCGTGCGCCCAC
Source organism: Gaiellaceae bacterium (assembly GCA_035518115.1). Classification (GTDB taxonomy): domain Bacteria; phylum Actinomycetota; class Thermoleophilia; order Gaiellales; family Gaiellaceae; genus PALSA-600. The sequence continues at coordinate 58,171 of DATIXY010000047.1, forward strand.
GCGTAGATGCGGCTCTCGAGCTCGTTCAGGCTCAGGCCCCCGTAGACCTTCGGGTCGCGGCGGCTGAGAGCGTCGAGGTTGACGCCGTTGAGGACCAGGATCTGCACGATCTACCGAATGAGGCTATCGAGTGCGGCGCGGACCTCGTCCGGCGGTCGCGGCTCGACTGTCGGGCCGTCCGGCCCGAGCAGCACGAGGTTGATCTCGCCGGCGGCGCGCTTCTTGTCGCGCTGCAGCGCGGTCCAGGCCCGCTCGCGGTCGACCGGAACCGGCTGCGGGTCGAGGGCAGCCTCGACGGGCGCCGTCTCGCGCCCGCTGAGCCGCAGCGCCGCGAGGAGGCCGAGCGCGACCGCCTCGCCGTGTGGGAGCTCGAAGCTCGAGGCCGCCTCGAGGGCGTGGGCGAAAGTGTGGCCAAGGTTCAGCCAGCGGCGCACACCGCGATCGTGCGGGTCGCGAATGCAGACCGCGCACTTGTAGGCGGCGGCGCCGCGCGCGTCGAGCGGGCGGCCGGCGAGCAGCTCGGTCTTGAGCCGCTCGGCTTCGCCGTTTCGCCGCTCCCTCTCCGGCAGGGTCGCGAGCAGCGCGTCGTCGACGATCACGCGCGCCGGCCAGTGGAACGCGCCGGCGAGGTTCTTGCCGTCGGCCGTGTCGATGCCGGTCTTGCCGCCGATCGCGGCGTCGACCTGGCCCACGAGCGTCGTCGGCACCGCGACCCAGGGCACGCCTCGCAGGTACGTCGCCGCGGCGAAGCCCGCGACGTCGGTGGTGGTGCCTCCGCCGAGCGCGAGCACCGTGCCTGCACGGTCGAGCGTCAGCTCGTGCCACAGCCGCTCGACCTCGACGAGCCGCTTGGCCGCCTCGCCCGGCGGCAGCGTGTGCGTGGAGGCGAGCCGGTCCCCGAGAGCCGCACGCGCCCGGCCGCCGTAGAGGCCGAGCACCCGCTCGTCGGCGACCAGCGCCACCGGGCCGTCCCCGGGGACGAGCTCGCCGAGCCGGTCGAGCGACCCCGGTTCGTGGTGGACGCCCGCTGCCGCGAGGACCACGCCGTCGATGTCACCGCTCGTGACGACCGCATCGGCAGCCTCCCGGTACAAAGGCGCCCGTTCGGCGTGGAGCCGGCGAAACTCGGCCTCGTCGCCGGCGAGCGGCCGGTCGGTCCCAGCGACGCGTTGCCAGGCCGTGTCCGGGTCGACGTCGAGGGCCACGGTGAACGCGCTGCGGGCAAGCGCCTCCCGCGCCGTCGTCGTCTTCAGGACGCCGCCGCCCAGATCGAGCACGGCCGGGCCCCCGGAGTCGAGGATGTCGCGCAGCAGCTTCGCCTCGACGACTCTGAACTCGGTCTCTCCCCGCCGTGCGAAGAACTCGCCGATCGTCAGCTGGACGCGGCCCTCGATCAGGCGGTCGGCGTCCACCGTCTGGCGCCCGAGCCGGTCCGCCACCTCCGGC
>DATIXY010000048.1:0-3513 GCA_035518115.1 Gaiellaceae bacterium
TCGGCGGGTTGTAGGTGGGGCAGCTTCCGTCGGCCGCGGTCGCGTGCGCCGCTCCGGTGCCGAGCAGGGTGGTCGCCGCCAGGAGCACCGGCAGGCAGCTGCGCGCTCTCTTCATGGTGTCCCTCCCGTGTCGCCCACAATGCGCCCGTCGAGCATCTCGACGCGGCGGGGAAGCCCGGCTGCGAGGTCGCGGTCGTGGGTGATGACCGCGATCGTCGCTCCGGCGCCGTGCAGCTCCTCGAGCAGCTCGAGAATCGAGGCGCCGGTCGCGCTGTCGAGGTTCCCGGTCGGCTCGTCGGCGAGCACGATCGCGGGTCTACCGACGAGCGCCCGGGCGATCGCCACGCGTTGCCGCTCGCCCCCGGACAGCTGGGTCGGCCGGGCGGCGAGGCGCTCGCCGAGCCCGACCGCAGCCAGGACGTCTGCCGCCTGCTCGCGCCGCAAGTCGGCCGGGACGCCGGCATAGAGCAGCCCGTCGGCGACGTTCTCGAGCGCACTCGTGTGCTCCGCGAGGAAGAACTGCTGGAAGACGAAGCCGATCCGCGTCGCGCGCAGGCCGGCGAGCTCGCGGTCGGACATCGAGGCGACGTCGAGCCCGGTCACGCGCACCGTTCCCGAGCTAGGGCGGTCGAGCGTCCCCATCAGGTGCAGCAGCGTCGACTTGCCGGACCCGGACGGCCCGACGATCGCGAGCAGCTCACCGCTCTCGACGACGAAGCTGACGCCGTCGAGCGCGGTCACCGCAGGCCCGGCGCCGTAGGTCTTCGTCACGCGCTCGAGCTCGAGGACGGGCTCAGTGCTCATTCGGACGGCACCACCACGCGCTGGCCGGCGGCCAGTCCGCTGCTGGTCACCTGGACGTACCCGTCGGCGTCGTCGAAGAGCCCGGTCCGGACGGCGACCAGGTGGTGGACGCCTCCGGCCCCGACGACCTCTACGGCGTACCCGCCGGAGGCGAGGGCGAGCAGGGCGTTGACCGGCACGACGAGCGCGCCGTGCACCTGCCCGGTCGTGATCGAGACGCTGACGGGCGCCTGGTCGAGCTTGCCGGTCGCCGCCGGATCGGTCGGCGTGACGTCGACCTCGATCGTCGGCGAGCTCGTCCCTCCGCCGCCCCCCTGGTCGGAACTCGGCGGGGTCGTGGCGACCGTCCCGACGTAGGTCACGCGTCCCGGCGTCGTGCTGTTGTCGGGGAGCGTGATCGTGACGGGGTCGCCGACTGCGACATCGGTCTGCTGCCCGGCGTCGAGCGCGATCGTGACCTCGCGTGCCAGAGAGGTCGTCGTCAGCACCGGCCCCGGCTGCACGGCCGCGCCGACCGTGGGCGTCACGGCCGTCACCCGAATCGCGCTCGGAGCGAACACGACCGATCCGAGGAGGAGAGAGCCCGTCGCGGGCAGACCGTGCGCGGCCTGGAACCGCTTGACGGCGGCGACGGTCGAGCCGGTGTAGGCGTCGCCGCCGAGCGAGGCGCCGAAGCCGAGCGCCTCGAGGTTGCGGTTGAGCTCCGCGACGTCGCGGCCGGGCGACATCCCCGGCACGAACGCACGCCAGGGTGCGACCTGACCGTAGAGGAGCACGACCGGTTCACCGCTGATCTCGTACAGCACGCCGTCGACCCGCACGATCGCGCCGACGGCGGGAAGCTGCGTGTACGTCGAGCTCGGCCCGTAGGACGTCGCCGACGCCTGCGCGGCGGTCACCGCCGCCCGCGCGCTCGCGAGGGCGGCACTCGCGGAGGCCACCGACTGGCGATCGGTCGCGACCTTCGCCTGCGCCTGCGCGAGCACGTCCTGGCCGCTCGAGACGGACTGCGCGTCGGCGGCGCAGCCGCCGGATCCGCCCGAACCGGCGTTCGCGCCGCTCGCCCCCTGCGAGGGAGCGGACGGAGCCTGCCCCGCCTGATCCCCGGCGCAGTCGACGGAGAGCTTCTGCCGGTCGGCGGCGAGCAGCGCAGTCGCGCCTTCAAGCGTCGCCGAGTCGGCGGCCAGCCCGGCACGGGCGGCGGCCTCCTGCCCGGCGCTCGTCGTGACGGCCTGTTGCGCCTGCTGGAGGGCGGAGGGCTCGGTGCCGGTCGGCTGCACGACCGTCGCCGGGTCGGCGTAGCCGAGCGTCGCACTCACCTCGGTCTGCGACGAGAGGTCGCGTCGCGAGACGCGCAGGAGCGTGATCGGCGAGCCGTTGTCGAGCCCCGCCGCGCTGGACGGCGTGCTGCCGCCGAAGAGCGCGATCGCCGCCGCGGCGGCGAGGCCGATCGCGAACACGACGAGCGCTCCGATGACGACCCGGCGACGCGTGAGCCGCGGAGCGCTCACTTGCCTCCCGCCGAGCCGGTGGCGAGCCTGCCCGGCAGCTTGCCGTTGCAGGCCTGCAACGCCGACTTGAACACGGGGGACTGCGGGTCGAGCGTGCCGGCGCCGCCGGTGATCTTGATCCGCGCTCCGCCGCCCGAGAACGTCGGGTCGGGGAAGCTCGTGACGCCGTGCTTGCGCATGCAGGCGGAGAAGGCGAGCGCCGCCGCCCGCATCCTCGCCTGTTCCTGCGGCGACGGCCTGCCGCCGTTCGGGAGCAAGCTTCTGCAGTGCTGCTGGGCGGACTGGAAGGCCGACGAGCCGGGATCCACCCCGGAGCTCGGCGTGATCTCGATCGCGCCCTGGCTGTTCGGCTCCGGGAAGTTGGGGACGCCGTGCGAGCGCATGCAGGAGGCGAACTTCCTCGCGTCGCCCGTCTTCAACCCGAACGTCGCGCCGGTGGCCTCTCCGCCGAGCGGTCCGGTCGGAGCCGACGAGGCGGTCGTGGTGGTGGCCGCCGCCGCGCCGAGGCTCGCGACGCCGGGCGACTTCGAGCCGCCGCTGCAGCCGGCGGCGATCACCGCGAGCGCGACCGTGAGGAGCACGAGCGGCGCGAGTTCGAACGGGCTCGTCGTCACGGCAGCGCGATGTGCGGGAGGCCGGGGCCGGAAGGCAGCAGGGACTTGCAGGCGGCGTACGCGCGCTGAAACGCCGAGGACTGGACGAAGCTCTGGCCGAGGGTCCCGAGCGGCAGCCCGCCGTCGCCGTCCGGGTCGGGGAAGCTCGGCACGCCGTGGCGGCGGATGCACGCTGCGAGCCGGGCGAGCCCGGCGGCCCAGGTCGCTCTCTGTGCGGGCGTCATCGCCGGCGGGCCGCCGCCGGGCAGGTACTTGAGGCACGCCTGCATCGCCGACTGGAACTGCCGGGACTGGGGATCGTTGCCGGCGATGCGGACGCCGGCGATCTGGATCTGGCCGGTTCCCGTGCCGACCGAGGCGGTGCGCGTGCGATCCCCCACACCCGGCGAGGAGAACGGCGACTCCCGCGAGTGCGACCAGGACGGGGACGTGACCGGACACCCATGCCAGGAAAGCGTCGGTCTCTAAAACGGCTCTAAACGCGGTCTAACGAGTCGGTGAAAGCTGAAGGCGCAGGATCGCGCCGCCGCCGGGGGCACGGTCAATCGTGATCTCGCCGCCGTGGGCGTCGGTGATCTGCTTCA
>DATIXY010000049.1:0-16277 GCA_035518115.1 Gaiellaceae bacterium
GGCGTTCGCACTCGTCTCCGGGATCAGTCAGCTCGTGGTCGCGATCGGCGGGAAGCGTCTCGTCGAGAACGACCTGAAGAAGGCGTTCGGCCCGAAGCCGCAACCGTCCTCGACCTAACGGCGCCGGCGGGCAGGCGGAGACTGCGATGAAGGGTCTCCGCCTGCGCGCCGCGCCAACCGCCGGCGCCACGCTGCTCGTCGCCCTGGCGATCGGCTACGTGGCGCAGATCTGCGGCGCGGAGGCTTGCCACACCTCGCGTTGGGCGCATTTCGACATCCGGTGACCGGTATGCGCTCAGACCTTCTCCTCTTTGCCACCACGTTCCTTGCCAGCGCGGTCGAGGCGGTCGAAGCGTTGACGATCGTCCTCGCGGTCGGGGTGGTGCGCGGCTGGCGCTCGACACTCGTCGGCGTCGGCGCCGCGACGCTCGTGCTCGCCGGCATCGTGGCGGTGCTCGGCCCTGCGCTGCGCCTGATCCCGATCGGGACGCTTCGCTTCGTCGTCGGGGCGCTCCTGCTGGCGTTCGGCCTCCAGTGGCTCCGCAAGGCGATCCTCCGCAGCAGCGGGTACAAGCCGCTGCACGACGAGGCGTCGGCATTTCAGCGTGAGCGCGAACAGGCCGGCGCAGCCGCGCGCGGCAGCTCCCGCATGGACTGGTACTCGTTCACCGTCGCGTTCAAGGGCGTGCTGCTCGAAGGGCTCGAGGTCGTCTTCATCGTCGTCACGTTCGGAGCCACGCAGGGAAGGATCGGCCTGGCGGCGGCGGCCGCCGCTGCTGCGGTCGTCGTCGTCGTCGGTGTCGGCGTCTTCGTGCGTGGGCCTCTGGAGCGGGTCCCCGAGAACACGATCAAGTACGCGGTCGGCCTGCTGCTCACGAGCTTCGGCATCTTCTGGAGCGGCGAGGGAGCCGGTGTCGTCTGGCCCGGCTCCGACCTCGCGATCCTCGGCATCGTCGCCTTCCTCGGCCTCGTGTCCTTCGTGCTCACGCGCCGGCTTCGCCGGCAGCGGCTCGCCGTGCGGCCGCTCGGGGCCGAGGCGTGAGGTATCTCCGGTCATTTCTTGCCTTCTGGTGGAACTTCATCGTCGGTGACGACTGGCGGGTCGCGGTCGGGCTTGCCGTTGCGCTCGGGCTTACCGCGCTGCTCGCGCATCACGGCGTCAACGCCTGGTGGCTGCTGCCTGCCGCGGTGGCGGTGCTGCTCTGGGATGCGATTCGGCGGGAGGCGAGGGGCGTTGACTGAGCGGATGCCCGCCGTCCTCCGCTGGCTCGTGCCGGTGACCGTGCTCCTCGGCCGTGCGCAGGCCACGCTGGCGCAGGACTACCGCGAGTCCGGCTGGGGCATGCGGTTCATCGTCTTCTGGACCTGGCTGCCCGTGCGACTCATGTTCCTCGCCGGCCTGCATGCCTGCGAGGCGCTTGCCGGCACGTAGCGGCTCACGCCTTGCCGAGCAGCTTCAGCATTAGCACCGCGAACGCCAGCACGCCGACCGTGGCGACGCAGATCGTGGCGATGACCTTGAACACGCGGCCGTTCGCCGCGTCGCCGAGGACGCTGCGCCGGTTGGCGAGGATGAGGACGAACGTGAGCAGGACAGGCGTGATCACGCCGTTCAGGAGCTGCATGTTCACGACGAGCGAGATCAGGTTCCCGGGCGCGAGGGCGACCACGGCGCCCACGACCAGCTGCACCGTGAAGAGCCCGAAGAAGACCGGCGCCCGCCGGAAGCTGTCGGAGACGGAGCGTTCGCCGCCGATTCCCTCCGCGATCGCGTACGAGCTCGACAACGGTACGACGACCGCGGCCAGCAGCGAGGCTCCGAGCAGTCCGACGCCGAAGAGGGCCGGCGCGGCCGAGCCGACGGCGGGCACGAGCGCCAGGGCGGCTTCGCGAGCCGACACGAGCGGGCCCGTGCCGCCGACTGCGGCGGCCGTCGCGATGATGATGAAGATGCTGACGATGTCGGAGAGGATCGCGCCGTTGACGGTGTCGACCCGCTCGGCCGGGTACTGCTCCGGTCCGATCTTCTTGTCGACGACCGCCGAGGCGACGTAGAACTGCATGTACGGCGTGATCGTCGTGCCGATCAGCGCCACGACCAGGACGAGGAACGCGGTCGAGTGCACGAACTGCGGTGTGAGCAGGTCCCGGGCGACCACGTGCGCGTTCGGGTGGGCGAGGATCGCCGCCGCCGGATACACGATGAAGGCGAGCGAGAGCACGAGCGCGACCTTCTCTCCCTTCGAGTAGTCGCCGAACACCGTCAGAGCCCAGAGCCCGACGAGCGCGACCGGAATCGCGATATAGCGCGAGACCCCGAGGAGCTCCATGGCGGCTCCGATGCCGGCGAACTCGCTCACCGTCAGCCCGCAGTTCGCGATGAAGAGCAGAGCCATCGCGCCCGCCGACGCGCGGAGGGAGAACTGCTCGCGGATGAGCGCCCCGAGGCCCTCTCCGGTGTAGGCGCCGAGGCGTGCGCACATCTCCTGAACGACGACGAGGGCGACCGTGACGATCACCATCACGAAGAGCGTGCGGTACGCGAACTGCGCCCCGGCGCTCGCATAGGTGAGGACGCCGCCGGCGTCGTTCCCGGCGTTCGCGGCGATCAGGCCCGGGCCGGCGATCGCGGCGAACGCGAGCACGCGCTTCAGCCGGCGGCGCGGGCGGGCCGCCGGTGCGGCGATGTTGCTCACCCCGTCGACTTCCCGGCGACGTGCGCGGCGAGCTGCTCGCGCTCTCCTGCGGGCAGGTCGCCGAGCAGCGCTTCGAGCTCGTCGGGCCGAAGGGTCGAGAGCTGGGCGGCGGCGGTCGTCAGCCGGAGCACGGAACCCGCCTCCCCGGGCCCGCGAACGGAGAATGCCGCGACCCCCGCCCAGTCGTAGACCCGGTCGGGGGCGACATGCCTTCGCAGGGCGGCCGGGCCGAGCCGCCGCAGCAACGTCCTCGCGCTGACGTCGGCGCCGACGAGCCGGATCCCGCTCGGGAGTTGACCGAGCAGGAGATCGGAAACGCGGACGATGTCGGCGCCGCCGGCATCGACGATCTGCCGATCGAGCACGTCGTGAGCCAGCGCCACGAGCCCCGGGTGACGTTCGACCGGGCCTGGCTCGAAGTCCGCGGTGAGCCGGACGCTGGCAGGCGCGAGAGCCGCGATCGCGGAGGCCGGCACGAAGGCGTGCCTGAAGCGAGAGCGAAGCACCGCGCCCCAGAGGGGCGGATGCGGCTCGCCGGTGTCCCAGCGAACGACGAGGTCGTGGAGCGCGCCGACGCGACGGCCGTCGACATCGTAGACGGGCGAGCCGACAAGCCCGGCGATCGAGAGCAGCTCGCCCTCGACGGCGACCTTGCGCCGGCGGTGCGGCAGCGGACGGCGCTTGATGCGGCGCAACGTCGGGCGCAGCGTGTGGGTGGCCATGGCCGAACCATGGCGCGCCGAGCCGCTCCGCGGCATCCGCGGTCCGCGCGATCGGCTGCGTGATCTGCGCAAGGACTCGGGGCATCGGCGGATGCCGCGCGCGCCCGACTCCGGCACGATCGTCGCGTAGACGATCCCGAGGAGGACGAGATGGAGAGCGCGCCGATCCTGATCTGCTACGACGGCTCCGAGAGCGCGCGCCGCGCGATCGACGCGGCCGCCACCCTGTTCGGCCACCGGCACGCAGTCGTCCTCGACCTCGGCCCTCCGCTGACCCCGGCCGAGAGCGTCGCGGCGATCTCCCCGGTCGTCCCCGGAGCGGCATTCGAGGACATGAACGAGGCCGACGCCCTCACCCGCGCCGAAGACGGGGCGGCACGTGCAGAGCAGGCCGGGTTCCATGCGGTCGCACGGAGCGGGATCTCGGCACCGACCTGGGAAGGCATCTGCGATGTCGCAGACGAGATCGCCGCTCCCGTGATCGTCGTCGGCTCACGCGCGCTGACCCCCGGCCGCGAGTTCGTCGAGGGCAGCGTCGCGCACGATGTCGCGCGCCACGCCGGGCGTCCCGTGCTGGTCGTGCCGCCCCCGCACGGCGCGGCGTAGCCCTACGCGGCCTTCGGCTGCGTACCGGCGCTCTGCCCGCTGGCCGGCGGCTCGAGTCTCGCCGCCCGGTACGCGTCGGTCTCGTCGAGGGTCTCGTGCTCGAGCAGCGCTCCGGCGAGAGAGTCGAGCCGTCCACGATTGTCGCGCAGGACGGCGAGCACGCCCGCGTAGGCCTCCTCGACGATCCTGTGCACCTCGGCGTCGACGAGCTCGTGCGTGTGGGGCGAGACCTCGGAGACGCCGGGAAGGAGCGGCCCGCGGCCGTCGACGGGGAGAACGGAGACCGGGCCGATCATCTCGCTCATGCCCCAGCGTCCGACCATCTGACGCGCGATCTCCGTCAGCTGCTGGAGGTCGGACTCCGCGCCGGTCGTCGGCTCGCCGAAGACGACCTCCTCCGCGCCGCGCCCGCCGAGCGCGACCTTGATCTTCGCCACCAGCTCGTCCCGCTGGTAGTTGAACCGGTCGGTGTCCGGTGCCGAGTACGTCACCCCGAGCGACTCGGCGCGCGGGATGATCGAGATCTTTCGGACCGGGTCTGCTCCCGGCGTCAGCATGCCGACGACGGCATGTCCGGCCTCGTGATAGGCCGTCCGGCGCCGATCCTCCTTGCTCATCACGATCTTCCGCTCGGTCCCGAGCACGATCCGCTCCAGCGCGGCGAAGAAGTCGGCTTCGGTCACGGCCGAGTGGCCGAGACGCGCGGCGAGCAGTGCGGCCTCGTTGACGAGGTTCGCGAGGTCGGCGCCGACCATCCCGGGCGTCGTCGAGGCGATCCGGCCCAGGTCGACGTCGGGCGCGAGCGGGACGTCCCGCGTGTGCACCCTCAGGATCGCCTCGCGTCCCGGCCGGTCGGGTGGGCTGACGGCCACCCGACGGTCGAACCGGCCGGGGCGGAGCAGCGCCTGGTCGAGCACGTCCGGCCGGTTCGTCGCGCCGATCACGATCACGCCGGTCGACGAGTCGAACCCGTCCATCTCGGTCAGGATCTGGTTCAGCGTCTGCTCGCGCTCGTCGTTGCCGCCGCTGAAGCCTCGTTCGCCGGAGACGCGCGAGCCGCCGACCGCGTCCAGCTCGTCGATGAAGACGATCGCCGGCGCCGCCTGCTTTGCCTCCTTGAACAGGTCGCGCACCCGTGCGGCGCCGACACCGACGATCGCCTCGACGAACTCGGACGCGGACATCGAGAAGAAGGGGACGCTCGCCTCGCCCGCGACCGCACGGGCCAGGAGCGTCTTGCCTGTCCCCGGCTGGCCGGTGAGCAGGACGCCGTGCGGGATCCGGCCGCCGAGGCGGCGGTACTTTCCGGGGTCTCGCAGAAAGTCGACGACCTCCGACAGCTCCGCCTTCGCCTCGTCGATCCCGGCGACGTCGGCGAAGGTGACGCGATCGCCGCCCGGCGCGTACCGGCGTGCAGTCGAGCGCGAGAAGGAGCCGAGCAGGTTCTGCGCACTCGCTCCGCGGCGCATCAGCCAGAAGAGCAGGCCGAGGAACAGCAGCGTCGGCCCGAAGTTGAGGAGCACATTCTCCCACCACGGCAGGCTCGTCTGCAGCGGCTTGGCGTTGACCACGACCTGGTTGCGCTGCAGCGACCTCGCAAGCGCATTCGTGTCGGCGAATGCCGGAATCTCGGTCTGGAAGAGCGTCGTTGCCTTCGACCCGGAGTACCGCTCGGCGTGCGTGAACGTCCCCTGGATCGCCGTGCCCGTCGACGTGATCTCGGCGACGTTCCCGGCCTCGATCTGCCGGATGAAGAACGGGCTGTACGGAACGCGAACCCGTAGCGGCGCGCTCGTCGCCCTCGAGCCGACCCAGTAGTTGACGGCGAAGAGGGAGGCGGCGACCGCGAACCAGAGCCACGCCCGCCGCCGGCGGGGTGCCGTCGGCTGCCGGCTTGCCTTGGTTGCAGCGTGCTCTGACGGCTTGGAGCTCATTCTCGACCTCGACCTTCGTCGCGCGCGGGGCGGGTGCGTGCGGCGCGAGCTGGGGCCGGCTCGCGCCGCACGGCCTGGGGGCTAGTAGTCGACGATGATCTGATCGTCGACGGCAGTGACGCCGGGCGAGAACCACGCCGCCGAGACGGCCTGGTCGTGCTCGGCCCACGAGTTCACGACGCCCTCGATCGTCGCCGTCCCGTTCGACGTGGTGACGGTGAGATCGTCGGCGTCGAGCTTGGCGTTGCGCTTGAACGCCTCCTTGATCGAGTGCTTGACGTCCGCGGCGCCCGGAGACGGCTTCAGGCCGATCTCGTCGATGACCGCGATGACGCCGAACACGTTCGCGGAGACGAACTCGGCTTCGTCGCGCTGGTACTGCCAGTCGGCGGTGCCGGTCAGCGTGACCAGCCCGTCATCGACCTTCGCGTCGACGCTCTTGGGAACGAGGCTGTCGAGCATGAGCGCCTGGAGCACGTCGCCGCGAAGCTCGGCGTCCTCCCGCTTGTCTCCGTTCAGCAGCTTCACTTCGAGCTTGTTCTCGACCGACTTGACGCCGTAGACACGCTGCGCGGCCTTCTTCGCCTCGAGCTTCTCGCGGTAGCTGCCCACGGTTCCGCGCAGCGTGATCTTGCCGTCGTCTGCGGAGACGGCGATCGCCTCGTTGTCGACCTTGGGGTCCCAGAAGAGCTCGTCGCTCACGTACCCCACGAGCTTGTCGTCCGACATATCTGCTCCTTTCGTCGCTGTGCCGGTCACCGTCGTCACCCGACGACGCAACCGGAATGACGCAGTCATGCTGCGTCAGGCCGCCGGTCGCGTCATCGGCGCCGCCACCGAGCCGTTGCGGAAAACGGCTGAGGCGGCGACTCAGCGCACGATTTCGAGCGCGAGCTCCAACGGGCAGCCGCGTGCGACGAGCGCTGCGATCTCGTGCCAGTCGACGAGGCCGGCGAACATCTCCGAGAGGACATGTGAGAGGCCGAGGCTCCTCAGCTGCTCCGCGCGCCAGGACTGGATCGACAGCTCCTCGTCGCGCGCGTGCCCGACGATTTCGTCGACGAGGTCGTCGAGAGTCGGCAGGGGTTCCATCGTTCTCTCCTCCCAAGGTGGGTGGCGCTGTTCGACTGAACGATCGCACCGGCCGGCCTCGGCGGCATCGGCGCCAGCAGCGATTCCTGAACCCCGCTGGCTCAACTCTCCTGCTTGCGGCTGGCTGCAATCGGGCCGACGGCGACCCGAGACGACGGCAGCCGACTGTTCGGGATTCCGGTTAGCTGCAATGCGGTCAGGCGCCGCCGCTGCGACGCTTGTAGGCGTGCTCCGCTGCCTGATTGTGGACGACAACGCGTCCTTCCTCGCCGCTGCGACGACGCTGCTCGAACGGGAGGGGCTCGACGTGGTCGGTGTCGCCTCGACGTCGGACGGCGCGCTCGGACGGGCCGGCGAGCTGCAGCCGGACGTCGTCCTCGTCGACATCACGCTCGGCTCGGAGAGCGGGTTCGACCTCGCGCGGCGACTCGCCGAGACGTACCCCGAGATGACGGTGATCCTCATCTCCACGCATGCCGAGGCGGACTACGTGGACATGATCACGGAGACGCCGGCGGCGGGCTTCGTGCCGAAGTCCGAGCTCTCTGCAGCTGCGGTCCTGAGGCTCGCTAGCGAGCCTCGAGAAACGTGAGCACGGCGAGGACACGGCGGTGAGCGTCCGCGGTCTCCGGGAGCCGCAGCTTGGCGAGGATGCTGTGCACGTGCTTCTCGACCGTCCCCTCGGTGACCCACAGCTCTTGCGCGATCCCGGCGTTCGACCGGCCCTCGGCCATCAGCGCGAGCACCTCGCGCTCGCGCGGGCTGAGGACGTCGAGCGGGTCCTCGGTCCGCCGCGCGGCGACCAGTTCCTGCACGAGCGCCGGATCGACGACCGACCCGCCCTTGACAATCCGCCCCACCGACTCGAGGAACTCGTCGACCGCGGTCACACGGCTCTTCAGCAGGTAGCCGCTGCGCTCGCCGCTCGCCAGCAGGTCCATGGCGTGCTCGACCTCGACGTGCGCGGAAAGGACGAGGATCGCCGTCTCAGGGTGCTCGTCGTGGATCGTACGAGCGGCCTCCAGCCCCTCCGTGGTCTTCGTCGGCGGCATGCGGATATCGACGATCGCGAGATCCGGCTGCTGCTCGGCCACGAGCCGAAGCAGCCCACCGGCGTCGCCGGCCTGGCCTACAACCTCGAACGAGGAGCGCTCGAGCAGGCTTGCGAGCCCCTCGCGAAGGAGGACGTCGTCGTCGGCGATAACGACGCGCGTCGGTGCGGAGGTCGCCATTGCAGGGATTATCGACTACGACCGTACGGTGAGTCGCGCGGGTACGCCGGCAAATGAGCAATACCGTTGGCGGACCCAGGCTCGTCCGGTAGCGTCGACCCGTCGAGGACTCTGGAGGTTCCCGTGCAAGCTGCTCGCTGGTTCGGCGTCGGGTCCGCCGAGGGGCTGGGAGAAGGGGCCGGAGCGCGCGCGGCCGCCGACGCGCTCGTCGGGCACGACGCGAAGCTTCTCGTCGTGTTCTGCTCGCCGACGCACGACCCGCCGTCGGTGCTGCGGGAGATCCGGACGCAGGCCGGCGAGGTGCCGTTGATCGGCTGCACGACCGCGGGCGAGATCGCGGCGTCGGGCCCTCGCGACGACAGCGTCGTCGTCGTCGCGTTCGGCGGGGACGGTTTCGCGATCGAGACTGCGTACGCGACGGAGGCGTCGCGCGGGCTCCGAGAGGCCGGGGCAGCCGTCGCGCGCTGCGTGCCCGAGCGGGAGGATCTTCCGCACAAGGTGCTTCTCCTTCTCACCGACGGCCTCGCGGGCGACCAGCAGCAAATCGTCCGCGGCGCCTACGGCGTGCTCGGCGCCGGAGTGCCGCTCGTCGGCGGCTGTGCCGGCGGTCCTACCATGACGCGGACGTTCCAACTGCACGGCGACAAGGTGCTGACCGACGCCGTCGTCGCCGCAGGGATCGCCTCGAACGCGCCGCTGGGAGTGGGCGTCCGCCACGGCTGGCGGAGGGTCGGCGAGCCGATGCTCGTCACGTCGAGCGACGGGACCCGCGTGGACACGCTCGACGACCGGCCCGCGCTCGACGTCTACCTCGAGCACCTCGGGCTCGATGAGCCAACCGACGGCGACGGCGAGTGGCTGGCGCGCCTGGCGCTCACCCATCCGCTCGGGATCAGCCGGCCGGGCGGCGAGGACAAGGTGCGCCTGATCAGCGGTGGCGATCTCGCGACGCGCTCGCTCTCGTGCATTGCGGAGATCCCGCAAGGCGCCCTCGTCTGGATCATGGAAGGAGACGCCCAATCGGTGCTGGACGCGACGGATGCGGCCGCCGGCGACTCGCTCGCCGCGCTCGGGGGGCGCCCGCCGCTCGGCGTGATCGCCTTCGACTGCATCGCGAGGCGCGGCGTCCTCGGAGACCAGGGAATCCAGACGGAGATCGACCGCCTCGCCGCGCTGGCGGCGGGCGCGCCGATTGCCGGTTTCTACACATACGGGGAGATCGCGAGAACGCGTGGGGTGCGCGGCTTCCACAACCAGACCCTCGTCGTGCTCTCGGTCGCATAGGCGAAAGAGATGGCCTCGGCGACCTGGTCGACTCAGCAGCTCGCGGAGTTCGTCGCCGCGGTGTCGGCGGCGGAGAGCGAGGCCGACGCAGCACTGGCCGCGGTCGAGCGTGCCGCCGAGGCGCTCGACGCGGACGCGGCCGCGATCGTCGCCGGCGGAGAGGTCGTCGCGGCCGTCGGCTACCCCCTCGGTGCCGCCCCGGTCGCCGAGCTCGAGGCGGTCAAGCCGGGCGCCGCCGACGGCGTGCTCGAGGTTCCCGGCGTCGGGCTGTGCGCGGCGACGGCCGTTGCGCTCGAGCACCCTCCCGGCGCGGCGCTCGTGATCGCGCGGGCGGACGCCGACGGCCTCTCGCGCGACGAAGCCGGGCTGCTGCGGGGGATGGCGCGTGTCGCCTCGCTCACCATCCGCGTCCAGCGGGTCCTCGACCGGGAGCGCGCCGCGCGCGAGGACATCGAGGAGCTTGCGGGCGCGCAGGCCGCGCTACGTCGTGTGGCGACGCTCGTCGCGCGCGGCGAGTCGTCGCAGGCGGTATTCGCGGCGGTCGCCGAGGAGGTCGGCCGGGTCGTCTCGGGCGCCGACGTCGCGCTCGTCGGCCGATACGACCACGAAGGCACTCTCGAGTTCATGGGAGGGTGGAGCGCGGAGGGAGATCCGACCTTCGTGGGGACCCGCGTGCGTCTCGGCGGCACGAATGTGTCGACGCTCGTCTTCGAGCGGAACGAGCCAACGCGCGTCGACTACTCCCCCGAGGATGCCAACCCGGCCAGCGCGCTTGCACGCGAATGGGCGCGCTCCTCGGCCGGTGCCCCGATCGACGTCGAAGGCCGGCTCTGGGGCGTGATGGTCGTCGGTTCGCTGCAGCCGGACGGGCTTCGTCGGGGAATCGAGTACGAGCTCGCCGGTTTCACCGAGCTCGTCGCGACCGCGATCGCGAACTCCCAGGCGCGTGAGGAGCTCGGCGCGCTCGCCGACTGGCAGGCGGCGCTTCGCCGCATTGCGACGCGAGTCGCCCACGGCGAGGCACCGGAAGCCGTCTTCGAGGCCATCGCGAACGAGCTCGGCCGACTGTTCTCTGTCGACGCAACCGGCGTGATCCGATACGGGCCCGACGACGTCGTCACGTCGGTCGGCTCCTGGACCGGCACCGGGCAGCCTGCGATCCCCGGAGAGAGAACCATCCTCGGCGGGCAGAACGTGACGACGCTGGTGTACGAGACGGGACGTCCGACGCGAGTCGCATACACGGCTGACGATGCCAGCGCCGCGACGGCCGTCGCTCGCAGATTCGCAATGCGGTCGGCCGTCGGCGCGCCCATCAACGTCGGCGGCGGTCTCTGGGGCGCGCTGCAGGTGGCGAGCTTGCGTGAGGACGCCCTGCCCGCCTCCACCGAGGAGCGTCTCGAGGCATTCGCCGACCTCGCCGCGACCGCGATCGCAAACGCGCAGGCCCGCGAGGAGCTGCGAACGCTCGCCGACGAGCAGGCGGCGCTCCGGCGCGTGGCGACGCTCGTCGCCGAGGCCGCGCCGCGCGAGGCAGTCTTCACGGCGGTCGCCGAGGAGGTCGGACGCCTCCTCTCAGCCGATCGCGCATACGTGGGCCGGTACGAGGCGGACGACACGATGACGCATCTCGCCTCGTGGAGCGCGACCGGCGAAAGCCTGCCGGTCGGGAATCGAGCCCCCGGTGGGGCGGGCACCGTGAGCGGATTGGTTCGCGAGACCGGGCGTCCGGCTCGGGTCGACCGCTACGCGCGCGACATGGCCGCAGCGGCGCTCGAGCACGGCATCGCCTCGGCTGTTGCCGCCCCGATCACGGTCGAGGGCCGTCCCTGGGGCGTCCTCGGGGTTGCGTCGACGGGCGAGGAGCCGCCGCCGGCCGAGACCGAGACGCGACTCGCCCGGTTCACCGAGCTCGTCGCGACCGCAGTCGCAAACGCACAGAACCGCGCCGAGCTCGAGGCCTCGCGCGCCGAGACCCAGCGTGCCGCCGATGAGCAGGCTGCCCTGCGACGCGTCGCGACACTCGTCGCGGAGGGGGCATCGCCGCCGGTGGTTTTTGCGGCCGTGGCGGAGGAGGTCGGACGGCTCCTGTCGCTCGATCGTGCATTCGTTTCGCGGTTCGAGGGGGACACCGCGATGAGCGTCGCGGGGTGGAGCGCGACGGGCGAGACCGTGCCGGTCGGACGACGCACTCCGGCCGGTGCGGACACCGTGGCAGGCCTCGTGCGCGAGACGGGACGCCCGGCTCGGATCGACGGCTACGAAGGCGAGATGGCAGTCTGGGCACGGGAGTTCGGCATCCGCTCCACCGTCGGAGCTCCGATCACCGTCGGCGGCCACCTCTGGGGTTTCGTGCTCGTCGCGTCAACGAGCGAGGACCCGCCGCCGCCCGGGACAGAGGAGCGTCTTGCCGAGTTCACCGAGCTTGTCGGGACCGCGATCGCGAACGCCCAGGCGCGCGAGGAGCTCCGGGCGATCGCCGACGAGCAGGCTGCGCAGCGACGCGTGGCGACGCTCATCGCGCGCGGCGAGACGCCGGAAGCAGTCTTCGATGCAGTCACAGAGGAGGTTCACCGGCTGCTGCACGCCGACGAGACCGGGCTCTCTCGGTACGACTCTGACGGGCTCTGGACCGTCCTCGCCGTACGCGGCGCCACGACCGACCTGATACCCGTCGGCTTTCGCCTCGACCCCGGCGCAGCGATGCCGGGCGTGGCGGAGTTGCTCGACGGCCGCTCGGCACGAGTCGACGCTTCTCCGGACGACACCGCAGTCGACGACCTCATCCGCGGCGAGCGGTTGCAGGCGTGGGTCGCCGCTCCGATCGTGCTCATGGGCCGGACCTGGGGTCAGATCGCCGTCTTCTCGCGGGAGGGTCCGCTGGCCGAGGGCACGGAGGAGCGTCTCGCCGCTTTCACCGAGCTCGCCGCAACGGCGATCGCGAACGCCCAGGCGCAAGCCGACCTGGCGGTCTCGCGCGCACGCATCGTCGCCACCGCCGACGAGACGAGGCACCGGATCGAGCGCGACCTGCACGACGGCGCACAGCAGCGGCTGGTCACGCTCGCGCTCAAGCTGCGCGCAGCCCAGGCTGCTGTGCCGCCGGATCTGGACGAGCTCGCGGTCGAGTTGAGCAGTGTCGCCGCGGACCTGACGACCGTGCTCGAGGAGCTGCGGGAGTTCGCGCGCGGGATCCATCCGGCGATTCTCAGCGAGGCCGGTCTCGTACCTGCGCTGAGATCGCTCGCCCGCCGGTGTGCCGTTCCGGTCGAGCTCGATACGCGCGTCGCCGAACGACCGCCGGAGACGGTCGAGGTGGCTGCGTACTACGTCATCTCGGAGGCTCTGGCGAACGTGACGAAGCACGCCGAGGCATCGGCGTGCTTCGTCGACGTCACGGCCGTCGACGACGTCCTTCGCATCGGCGTGCGTGACGACGGCGTCGGGGGTGCAAACCTCGCGCGCGGCTCAGGGCTCGTCGGTCTCAAGGACCGCGTCGAGGCACTGGGCGGGCGCATCACCGTCGAAAGCCCGCGTGGGAAGGGCACGTCGATCCAGGCGGAGCTGCCGCTGGACGGCGCCGCCGTCGCCGGCTAGCAGCTCGAGGAGGACTCCATGCACCATCGAATCTGGGTCACGCTGGGAACTGCGCTCGTCCTCGGCGTCGCCGGGTCGGGAACCGCCGTGGGCAGCACTGCGTCGGTCTCGGAGGCCGTCGGCCCCTTCGCGCAGGCGTGGGCGCAGGTCGGGCGCACACCGGCGGCTCGTGCGGCCAAGTCGACCGCCGTCGTGGCGATGGAGCAGGACCTGCCGGCCACGTTCAACACGAATTTCGTGGCCAGCAACACCGGCTGGACGCTGAACGTCGTCAGCGGTCCCGTTCTGGCGGACGTCTTCGCCGTGAGCGACAAGCTTCAGTACATGCCCTCGCTCGTGAGCAAGGTCACGGCCACGAAGCAGGGCATCACCTACGACATCCGCCCGAACGCCGTCTGGAACTGGGGCGGTAGGAAGGTTCCGGTCACGTACCGGGACTTCGTCTACACGAAGAACGTGATCCTGGACGCGAAGAACGACGCATTCAGCAGGGCGGGTGTCAACCAGCTCGGCGGCTACACGCACAAGGGCTTGAAGCAGATCACCTTCAAGTGGAAGACCACGAACTGCACGGCCGACGCCCCGTGCGGTCCGTACGCCGACTATCGCGACATCTTCACGTACGTCTACCCGTCGTTCGCCCTCGAGGGCATGGATTTCGACACCATGTGGGCGACGTGCGTCTGCGGCAGCGACGGCAAGTTCGTCTCCGACGGCCCGTACTACATCTCGAACTACACCAAGGGACAGGGCGTCACGCTCAAGGCGAACCCGCTGTGGTGGGGCAAGAGGCCGAGCTTGAAGGAGATCGACTTCAAGCTCGTCGTCGACACGAACTCGGAGATTCAGGCGATCCGCGGCGGCGAGGTCGACATCGCAAACCCGCAGCCGCAGACGGCGCTCTCGTCGCTGGTCGGTATCAAGGGCCTCGTCTACAAGGTTGTCCCCGGCCTGAAGAACGAGCACATCGAGCTCCAGGAAGGGCCCCCCGGCAATCCCCGTGCGCCGCTCCTGCGGGCGCCGTGGTTTCGCCAGGCGATCATGCTCGGGCTCGACCGCCAGGGGCTGATCAACGCGCTCTACAGCCAGATCGCACCCGGGCTGAAGCCGATGAACAACCTCGTCTTCTACCCCCTCGACACCGCCAACTACAGGGACGACTTCGCCAGGTGGAGCTTCAACCCGCAGAAGGCGATCGACCTGCTGAAGGCTCACGGGTGCACCGGCGGGCCGAGCAAGCCGACGCCCGGCAACACGAGCTACTTCACGTGCGCCGGCTATCCGGCCAAGCTCGCCTACTCGACGGCGTCGGACAACAGCAGGCGCGTGACCGGCGAGACGGTCTTCAAGGCCAACCTGGCCGCGATCGGGATTCAGGTCACGGACGACCTGCTCCCGACCGCCGTGCTGTTCGACGACCAGCACCTCGTCGCGGGCAACTTCGACATGATCGAGTTCGCGTTCGGCGGCGTCACCGACCCGGGCGGCAACAACCAGTTCCTCATGTGCAACGGGAGCCAGAACTTCATTCACTACTGCAGCACGAAGGTCACCAAGCTCCTCCAGGCGACCAGCACCGAGCTCGACCCGGCCAGGCGGAACGCCGAGTTCCGGGCCGCCGACAGGCTGATGGCGCAGCAGGTGCCGTCGATCCCGCTGTACGACCTCCCGGAGGTCGTCACCTACAGGAGCACCATCAGCGGCGTCACCGACGCTCCAACGGGATTCACGTGGAACATCCAGGACTGGAAATGGATGTCCTAGCGCCTTCCGGCTAGCCGTAACCCACCGAGTTGGGCTGGCAGGGCGCTCGAACACCCGTTGACGGCGATGGCAGGCACCGCCTGCTCTGTCAGCCTCGGGTTGTCCGAGTTCACCTTGGCGAAGGAAGCCCATGAACGGCGTGACTTCAGCGAAGCAGTTGACCGGCATGACTCACAATGCGGGCGGGGCCGAGCGCCCTGCGGAACGCCGATGAGCGCCGCAGCTGCGAGTCCCTATCCGCCGACGCGCCTCAGGACGCGGCCCGCGCCGCGCCGGCCGCGGCGGGAGCCGGCGGCTCCGGGGCTGGCCGAGCGGATCATCGTCGAGCTCGCCTCGGCGAACGACGCACGCTCGGGAGCGACCGGCATGGCGGCGATGCTCCGGCGCGAGGGCGGCGCGGCCAGGGTCGAGTGGTGGGCGCCGACGGAGGACGGGAACGCGCTTCGGCTGGAGGTTGCCGATGGGGCCGCCGTCGGTCGGCGGGTCGCGGTACCCGTCGGTCCCGCCGGCGTGCTCGTGCTGACGGGTGACCGGTGCGGGGCTCAGCTCGTGCCGCTCGTGCGCCGGGTTGCTCCGGTATTCAGGCGCCGTTTCGTCGAGGAGCAGCTGGCCCTGCGGGCAGTGCAACTCGCACGGCGGAACGAGGCGCTCGAGGACTTCGCGGCGCTCGTGGCGCACGAGCTGAAGGCGCCGTTGCTGGCGATCGTGCGGCAGGACGATGCGCCGGCCGGCGTTGCCTGCGCGCTCGACATCGTCGACGGGCTGCTCGAGCTCGCTCGAGGCGCGCGTGCGGCGGAAGGTTGCGCGCCGGGCGCGTGTCTCGATGGCGCACTCGACGATCTCGGGCTGTTGCCGGTGACGGTCGACTCGGATCTTCCGGCTCAGCTTCCGCTCCCACCGGCCGCGCTTCGGCTGTTCCTGCGCAACCTCGTCGCCAACGCCGCGGCTGCGGGCGCGCGGAACGTGAGGATCTCGGCTGTTGCCTCGGCGGCGTCGACGACCCTCGTCGTGGACGACGACGGGACCGGCCTGGCGGATACCGGCAGTTATTCCGCGGGCAGCGGTCTCGGCTTCCGCCTCTGCCAGCGGGTCGCGGCGCGGTACAGCGGGGAGCTCGAGCTGTCGGCGCGCGTCGGCGGCGGCACCCGGGCGACGCTGACGATCGAGAGAGCCTGAGCGATGATCAGTGTGCTCATCGTCGATGACCACGAGCTGTTCCGGTCAGGCCTGCGCAGCCGTCTCGAGCGCGAGGACGACATCACGCCGGTCGGTGAGGCGGGAACCGCCGAGCAGGCCGTAGTGAAGGCAAGGGCCCTGCAGCCCGACCTCGTCGTGCTCGATCTGCTCATG
>DATIXY010000050.1:0-54569 GCA_035518115.1 Gaiellaceae bacterium
CGCACACCAGCCGGCCTCGCCGTCCGGATCGCCCAGCGCATCCTCGCGCTCACCATCGGAATGCTGCTCAACACAGCCAACGGCCGCCCAGCACGAGCCCTCGCCGCCTACGACGGCCGCTAAATCACATCAAGCCTCTAGGTGCGGCGAGCGGGGCCGGGCTTCTGATCGGGCTCGCCGGTGTCGCCGCCATCGTCGGCCTCGACGTCCACGGCGTGAGCGCACTCGCGCTGCTCGAGATCGCCGTAGGGGCCGTCGGCTACGCCGTCGGGCCGGTCGCTCTCCAGCGCGGGCTCGCCCACCTGCCGGCCGTCGCGTTCGTGCTCTTCTTCGCACTGATCGGCGAGGTCGGTCCCGTGCGGGCGACGGTGATCCCGTACGTGAACCCGGCAGTCGCGGCAGTCCTCGGCGTCGCGATCCTGGGCGAGCGGTTCACGGTCGGCATGGGCGTCGTGTTCGCTCTCGTGCTCGCCGGCTCGGTGCTCGCGACGAGGCCGCCGCGGACGCCCGAGCGCGTGGCGGAGCCCGACGTGCTCGAAGCTGTCGCCTCCTGACGGCGTACGATCCGTCGCCATGCTCCTCGCGATCGACGTCGGGAACACGCAAACGGTGTTCGGGCTCTTCGACGGCGAGCGCCTGACGGAGCAGTTCCGCGTCGGCACGGACCGCGCGCACACGGGCGACGAGCTGGCCGTGATGCTGCGCGCCTTCGTCGAGCTCGAGTCGCTCGAGGGCATCGTCCTGTCGTCGACCGTGCCCGCGCTGGTTCGCGAGTACGAGGCGTTCGCGGAGCGATGGGCCGGCGTCGATCTGCTCGTGCTCGGCCCGGGGGTCTCCACCGGCGTTCCGATCCGCTACGACGATCCGCGCGAGGTCGGGCCCGACCGGATCGCCAACTCGGTCGCCGCCCGCGAGCGCCACGGCGCGCCGGTGGTCGTGGTCGACTTCGGCACCTCGACGAACTTCGACATCGTCTCGTCCGCCGGGGAGTACGTCGGCGGCGTCATCGCCCCCGGGGTGGAGATCTCGATGGAGGCGCTTTTCGCGCGGGCTGCCCGGCTCGTCCGTGTCCCGTTGCAGGCGCCGGAGCACGTGATCGGGAAGACGACCACGCAGGGCTTGCAGTCCGGGATGGTCTACGGCTTCGCCGGCCAGGTCGACGGGATCGTCGACCGCATCCGCGGCGAGCTCGAGGCGCCCGAGGCGCCGGTCGTCGCGACGGGTGGCCTCGCCGACCTGATCGCCCCGCACACGCGGACGATCACGGCGGTCGACCCGGAGCTGACGCTCGAGGGGCTGCGCCTCGTCTGGATGCGCAACCGCCCGTAGACCCGGTGCCAGCCGTCAGCGGTTTGGGGTTCGTTTTGGCTTGCCTGCTGGCGTGGTCGGTGCCAGGCACCGATCCCCGCCCACTCATTGGTCTCCGGCTCGCGCCTTAAGCGTGTCGGTCGGCCGCGGGTTTTCCCCACCGGTCAACCGCCGCCGTACAGGGAGATCGGGAGCGAGTCGAGGACGACCTCGTCGTCCGGGTCCGGGAGGTCGCGCAGCAGCCGCTCGAGCACGAGCCGCGCGCCCGGAGCCGCCGCGAAGAGGCGGCGCTCCACCTCCTCCAGCGACGGCAGCGTGACCAGCTCCTGCTTGAAGGGCCGCGGGAAGCGGCCGTGGCCGAGGTACCACCCGTAGAACTTCTTCAGGAAGCCGAAGGCGCGCTTCTCGCCCAGCTCCCGCACCGTCTCCCGCATGAAGAGGACGAGCTCCGCGACGACCTCCTCACGGGACGGCTCGGCGTCGTCGCCCATGATGTGCGCGAGCACCCACGGGTTGCCCTGGGCGGCGCGCCCGACCATGACTGCCGCCGCGCCGGTCGTCGCGAGCACCGACTGCGCCCGCGCTCGCGAGGTGATGTCGCCGGAGGCGATCACCGGGACGTCGACGAGCGACACGAGCTCGGCGGTGAGCGAGTGGTCGGCCGTTCCGGTGTACATCTGCCGCGCCGAGCGGGGGTGCAGCGTCAGGGACGACGCTCCGGCGGAGACGAGCCGCGGACCGACCTCGAGGCACGTCCGCGAGCCGTTGGCGACCCCGCGCCGCATCTTCACCGAGACCGGCAGCGACACCGCACCGGCGACCGCCTCGACGAGCCGGCACGCATGATCGGGGTCGTCGAGGAGCGACGCCCCGGCCCCCGTCTTGGTCACCTTCTTGACCGGGCAGCCGAAGTTGACGTCGACCAGGTCGGCCCCCGCGGCCTCGACCATCCGGGCCGCCTCGGCCATCGCCCCCGGGTCGGACCCGAAGATCTGGATGGCCAGCGGGCGCTCGTCCCGCCCGACCCGCAGGTAGCCCAGCGTCCGCTCGTTCCCGTGCTGGATCCCGGCCACCGAGACCATCTCCGAGCAGACCAGACCGGCCCCGAACCGGCGCCCCTGGCGGCGAAAGGCCTGCACGCTGACCCCTGCCATCGGGGCCAGGACCAGGCGCCCCGGGATCTCGACGGGGCCGATCCACCAGTGCTCCCGGAGGTCGATATTCACGGTTCGTGAATGGTAGCCCGGGCCATTTGCGCCTCTCCCGGCGTCATGGCTACCATTCGCGCCCGTTTTTCCGACGGGTCTGGAGGCCACTTGAAAGAAGTCATCCTTACTCCCGAGGGCTACGAGAAGCTGAAGGGGGAGATCGACTATCTCCGCGGCGAGCGACGCCGGGAGGTCGCCGAGCGCATTCGTGTCGCCCGCGAGTTCGGGGACATCGCCGAGAACGCCGAGTACGACGACGCCAAGAACGAGCAGGCGATGCTCGAGCACAAGATCGCCCAGCTCGAGGAGCGGCTGCTCTCGGCCCGGGTGATCACGAAGAAGGAGATCTCCAAGGACGCAGTCTCGGTCGGCTCGAAGGTGCGGCTGCGCGACATGCAGGCGAACAAGACGTTCGAGTACCACATCGTCGGCTCGACCGAGGCGAACCCGGCCGAGAACAAGCTGTCCAACGAGTCGCCGGTGGGGAAGGCGATCATCGGGCACAAGAAGGGCGACGTAGTCGAGGTCTCGGCACCGCGCGGCGCGCTCAAGTTCAAGATCCTCGAGATCAAGGCCGCCTGAGGCTTCACGCCCGAGCATGCACTAGGGTCGCCGGGCGTGGAGATCGTCCGGCTCGGGCCCGAGGGGTACGCCGCGGCGAGCGCGGTGCTGGCCCGCGCGTTCTTCGACGACCCGGCGTGGGTCTGGCTGATCCCCGAGCCCGACCGCCGCCGCCGTCTCCTGCAGCCGCTGTTTCGCGCCGGCTTCGACGTGACGGCAGCGGACGTCTGGGCGACCGCGGAGCAGGTTCGCGGGGCTGCGCGCTGGCTCCCGCCCGGCCGTCCGACCGTCCGCGTGGCGGCCACCCTGCGTGCGCTCGTCTCGACGCCGATTCGGCTCGGGCGTGCGACCGGTTCGTTCCTCGCGTACGGCCGCGCGGTCGAGGCGCTGCGCACCGAGGCAGCGGGGGGTGCGCACTGGTACCTCGCGGGCATCGGCGTCGACCCCGATGCGCAGCGCCAGGGCATCGGTGGCGCACTGCTCGGGCCGGGCATCGAGGGTGGTGCGCGCCAGAGGCTCCCCGTCGTCCTGCTGACGAACAACGAGGCGAACCTCTCGTTCTATGCGGGGCACGGGTTCGAGGTCGTGCGCGAGAGTGAGACTCCGAAGGGCGGGCCGCGCGCCTGGGCTATGGTCAAGCGCCCATGACGCAGCCGCCGAAGCGCTTCCCGGATCGCGACGAGATCGCGCCGGTTCGCGTCGAGGCCGAGCGGCTCGGTCCGGGCGACGAGGCGCCCGAGGCGCGCCGGCTCGCGGGGCGCGTGCTCGCGCGCCGCGACATGGGCAAGCTCGTATTCCTCGACCTCGTCGACCGCTCGGGGCGCATCCAGCTGATCTGTCCGCTCGCCCGCACCGGCGAGGTCGACGTCCACCTCGGAGATGTGGTCGGCGTCACCGGCCACCCGACGAAGAGCCGGCGCGGGGAGGCGTCGCTGATCGTCGACGAGCTCGTGCTGCTCAGCCCGATCCGTGCGCCGCTCCCCGACACCTTCCATGGGCTGACCGACGTCGAGCAGCGCTACCGGCGGCGCTACCTGGATCTGCTGATGAACGAGGACGTTCGGGCCGACTTCATGCTGCGCGCGCGGATCGTCACCGCGGTTCGCCGCTTCCTCGACTCCGAGGGATTCATCGAGGTCGAGACGCCGGTGCTGCAGCCGCGCTACGGCGGCGGGTTCGCCGAGCCGTTCGTGACTCACTCCAACGTGCTCGACCAGGATCTCTACCTGCGGATCGCGACCGAGCTCTACCTGAAGCGGCTGATCGTGGGCGGTCTCGAGAAGGTCTACGAGCTCGGGAAGGACTTCCGCAACGAGGGCGTGAGCTACAAGCACAACCCCGAGTTCACGCAGCTCGAATGGTACGAGGCGTACGCCGACTACCGGGACACGATGAACCGGATGGAGCGGCTCGTCGAGTACGTCGCAACGGAGACGATCGGCACGACGCGCGTCACGTTCAAGGGGCACGACGTCGATCTCAAGGCGCCGTGGAAGCGCGTCAGGCTCGTCGACCAGCTCGAGGCCGCCGGCCTCTGGACCCGCGACTTCGACGATCTGAAGGAGCGCCTGGGCTCGCGCGGTATCGAGGTGTCGCAGGACAGCACGTGGGCACAGCTCGTCGACAAGGCGATCACCGCGTACGTCGAGCCGAGCCTGATCTCACCGACGATCCTCTTCGACTACCCGATCGAGCTCTCGCCGTTCGCGCGGCTGACCGACGACGACCCCAGGATCACCGAGCGGTTCGAGTTCTACGTCGGCGGGATGGAGCTCGGGAACGCGTTCTCGGAGCTCAACGACGCGGCGGAGCAGGACGAGCGTTTCGCGATGCAGGCCGAGGAGGGCGCCGGCGGCAACGTGGAGGCCGAGCAGGGCGATCCGGACTACGTCGAGGCGCTCTCGTACGGGATGCCGCCCACCGGGGGGCTCGGCATCGGCATCGACCGGCTCGTGATGGTGCTCGCGCAGAAGGAGTCGATCCGCGACGTGATCCTCTTCCCGGCGCAGCGCGAGCGGCACTGACGTACGACGGCGAAATCCTGGCCTCGACCGCACACCCGGAGGGGCGAGTACGATGAGGCCCTCGGAAAGCCCACGATCCGACGGCGCTGCCGTAAACAGGCGGCGAAAGAGAGGAATCTGAGTGTTCGAACGGTTCACCGAGCGTGCTCGCCAGGTCGTCGTACTCGCGCAGGACGAGGCGCGCGCGCTCAAGCACAACTACATCGGTACCGAGCACATCCTGCTCGGTCTGCTGCGCGAGGAAGAAGGTCTCGCGGCGCGTGTGCTCGAGTCGCTCGACATCACGGTGGAGGAGGTTCGCGCCCAGGTGGCCCGCATCGTCGGGCAGGGCGACGAGGTGACCACCGGCCAGATCCCGTTCACACCGCGGGCCAAGAAGGTCCTCGAGCTCGCGCTGCGCGAGGCGCTCTCGCTCGGGCACAACTACATCGGCACCGAGCACATCCTGCTCGGCCTCGTACGCGAGAACGAGGGCGTCGCGGCGAGGATCCTGCTCGACTTCGACGCGGACGCGGAGAAGATCCGCAACGAGATCATTCGCATGCTCTCCGGCCCCGGCCGCCGTCAGGGCGGCACGTCGGGCGCGACGAGCGAGAAGGGCAAGAGCTCGAAGCTGCTCGACCAGTTCGGCCGCAACCTGACCAAGCAGGCGTCCGAGGGCAAGCTCGACCCGGTTGTCGGCCGGCAGACGGAGATCGAGCGCGTGATGCAGATCCTGTCGCGCCGGACCAAGAACAACCCGGTGCTGATCGGCGAGCCGGGCGTCGGCAAGACCGCGGTCGTGGAGGGCCTCGCGTCGCGGATCTCCTCGGGTCAGGTGCCGGACCTGCTGAAGAACAAGCAGATCTACACCCTGGACCTGGCCGCGCTCGTGGCCGGCTCGAAGTACCGTGGCGAGTTCGAGGAGCGCCTGAAGAAGGTGATGAAGGAGATCACCCAGCGCGGCGACATCATCCTGTTCATCGACGAGCTGCACAACCTCGTCGGCGCGGGAGCCGCAGAGGGCGCGATCGACGCAGCGTCGATCCTGAAGCCGGCGCTGGCACGCGGCGAGCTGCAGACGATCGGCGCGACGACGCTGGACGAGTATCGCAAGTACCTCGAGCGCGACGCTGCGCTCGAGCGCCGCTTCCAGCAGATCCGCGTCGACGAGCCGTCGACCGACGACACCGTGCAGATCCGGCGCGGCCTGCGTGACCGCTACGAGGCGCACCATCGGTGCAAGATCACGGACGAGGCGCTCGATGCAGCGGCGACGCTCGCCGACCGCTACATCCAGGACCGCCATCTGCCGGACAAGGCGATCGACCTGATCGACGAGGCGGCTTCGCGGATGCGGATCAAGACGATGACTGCACCGCCGCGCTACCGCGAGCTCGAGGACGAGATCGAGAAGGTCCGCAAGGACAAGGAAGACTCGATCGAGAACCAGGAGTTCGAGAAGGCGGCGTCCCTGCGCGACAAGGAGCGCAAGCTCACGCAGAAGAAGCGGGAGCTGGAAGACCAGTGGCGCGACTCCGAGCAGACGGAGCAGCCTTCGATCGGCGAGGACGAGATCGCCGACATCGTCTCGATGTGGACGGGGATCCCCGTCTTCAAGCTGACCGAGGCGGAGTCGCAGCGGCTCGTCCGCATGGAGGAGGAGCTGCACAAGCGCGTGATCGGCCAGGATGCGGCGATCGTCGCGGTCTCGAAGTCGATCCGACGTGCCCGCGCCGGGATCAAGGACCCGAAGCGGCCGACCGGCTCGTTCATCTTCCTCGGCCCCTCGGGCGTCGGGAAGACGGAGCTTGCGCGCACGCTGGCCGAGTTCCTGTTCGGCGACGAGGACGCGATGATCCAGATCGACATGTCGGAGTACATGGAGAAGCATGCCGTGTCCCGGCTGGTCGGATCGCCGCCCGGATACATCGGTTACGACGAGGGCGGCCAGCTGACGGAGGCCGTGCGCCGGAAGCCGTACTCGGTCGTCCTGTTCGACGAGATCGAGAAGGCGCACCCGGACGTGTTCAACATCCTCCTGCAGATCCTGGAGGACGGGAAGCTGACGGACTCGCAGGGGCGCAAGGTCGACTTCCGGAACGTGATCGTGATCATGACCTCGAACATCGGCTCGGCGTCGATCTCCAAGAACGTCTCGCTCGGGTTCACCCTCTCGAACGAGGAGGGGATCTCCTACGACGACATGAAGACGCGGGTGATGGGCGACCTGAAGAAGGTCTTCCGCCCCGAGCTTCTGAACCGCATCGACGAGATCATCGTGTTCCCGAAGCTGACGAAGGAGGAGATCCTCCAGATCGTCGACCTGCTGATGAACCGCCTGCGCGTGCAGATGGCGGAGCACGAGGTGACGATCGAGCTGACGGACGAGGCGAAGGACCTGCTCGTCGAGAAGGGCTGGGATCCGACGATGGGCGCCCGCCCGCTGCGGCGCGCGATCCAGCGCTACATCGAGGATCCGCTCGCCGACTTCGTGCTCGGGCGCCAGCTCGAGCCGGGCTCGACGATCCTCGTCGCCCGCAAGAACGACGAGGAGGCGGACATCACGGTCGTCCCGCCGTCACCGCCCGAGGTGATCGGCGTCAGCGCGGCCCCGGACGCCCCGCCCGCGCCCGAGGACCTCACAGCAGACTGAGCCACGAAGGACCGGTGCCTGGCCCCTAGGTGCCAGGCACCGGTCCTCGCTAGGCGGTCGCGGGAGAGAGCCGCTCGAGGTAGGCGCAGGGCCTGCCGTCGAACGGAAGCGGTGAGCGGCCGAGGCGCGACACGCGCAGCATCGCGTCCTCGAAGCCCTCGATCTCGACGATCTGGCCCAGGTACGGCGGCGCGCCTTCGCACTCGACCAGGCGGTAGGCGTCCCCGGCCGGGACGAAGGCGACGTAGGAGGTCGCTTCCTCGCCGGGCTCGTCGGCGGCGCCGGTGCGGAGGTGCCAGTCCGCGTCGGTGATCGCGAGCCCGAGGTTCTCGATCGAGCGCCGCAGCGTGCGGCCGCTCTCGAAGTACGCCTGCTCGGACGACGTCAGGCGGCGTGCGAGCTCGGCGAGGCCGTCGCGGATCGCCTGTCCGGTCGCCTCGGCGGCGGCGCCGTCCTGACCCTGCCGTTCGAGCAGATCGGAGATCTCCTGTTCGAGCTGCGTGCGGAGCGCGTCGAGCTCGGCCCGGCCGGCCCTCGTGGCGGCGACCTGCTCGATGCGCCGGTAGACGTCGTCGCGCAGACTCTCGAGCTCGGCGCGGCGCTCGGCATCGTGGCCGGCCGCGTGCTCCTCGACGGACAACCGGAGGTCGTCGACCCGGCCGGTGAGCGCCTCGACCTCCGCGCGGCGGGCGGTGGCTGCGTCGTCGGCGCGGCGCGCCTGGGCTGCGAGCTCGTTGCGGAGCGATTCGAGGTCGAGCTCGTCGACGGATGCGCCGAGCTCGTCGAGCCGCCGCCCGAGTGCCTCCGTCTCCTCGCGGCGGGCGGCGAGGGCGTCGTCGGCGCGGCGCGCCTGGGCTGCGACTTCGTTGCGGAGCGATTCGAGGTCGAGCTCGCCCACGGATGCGCCGAGCTCGTCGAGCCTCCGGCCGAGCGTCTCTGCCGCCTCGCGATGGGCGGCGGCCGTCTCGTGCACGCGGTGCGACTGCGCCGTGAGCTCTTCGCGGAGCGCGTCGAGCGCCTCGCCGTTGGCATGGGTTGCGCCCGCGGCGCTCTCGTGCAGCTCGGCACGCAGCGAGTCGACGTCTCGGCGCCATTCGGCGACCGCTGCGGTCAGCTCGTGGCGGAGCGTGTCGAGTACCTCGCCGTGGGCCGAGGAGCCGTCGGCGGCTGCGCGGAGGAGCTCCTCGCGCAGGCCGTCGAGCTCTGCGCGGCGCTCGGCCGCCTGCTGCGACGCGAGCTCGGAGAGGCGGTGATCGAGCTCCGCGACATGCGCCTGCAGCGGCTCGAGCGCCGCCGCGAGGTCGGGGCCCTCGGACACGGCTGCCTCGACGGCGTCGAGGCGCTCGCGAAACGCGGTCTTGTCGGCGCGGCGCTTCTCGACGAGCTCCTGGACCTTCCGCGCGTGCGACGACAGCTCTTCGCGGATCGCGTCGAGCGCAGCGCCATGCGCCGACGCCGTCTCGGTTGTGGAGTTCGCAAGCTCGTCGACCCGGTGGAGCGGCGCGAGCTCGTCGAGCCGCCGCGCGATCTGGTCGAGGCGGTGCGTCTGGTGCTCGAGCCCGTGACCGACCTCGTCGACGTGATGCGAGACCGACTCCAGGGTCTCGGAGCTCGCCGTGGCCGCGAGATCGCGCTCCAGGCGCTCGACGCGCCCGCGCAGGCGGTCGGAGAGCGCGCCGATCTCGGCCCGCAGCTCCTCCGTCGGCGCCGCGACCTCGTCGAGCCGCACCGCGAGCGCCGCGACGGCGTCACGCCACTCCTCGGACGACTGGGCCGTATCGATCTGGACGGCGAGCGCGGCGATCGCCTCGCGCCACTCGTCGCTGGGAGCCGGGATCGAGTCGAGCCGGTGGCGGAGCTCGCCCAGCTCGCCCCGGAGGGCGTCCGTCTGCTCGCGCGTCGTCGCGTCGACCAGGCTGTGCGACAGCTGGTCGACACGGGCCGCCAGGTCGTCGGCGGCGTTCGCGACAGCATCCAGGCGCTCGTCGAGGCGGCGGCCGTTGTCGTCGCCGGCGTCGATGCGGCCGTGTGCGTGGTCGAGCGCACCTCGCACCTCGGCTGCACCGAAGGCGAGCTCGTCGAGGCGGGCTGAGACGGAGCCGACGGCGTCGCGCCACTCGTCAGTGGGCTGCGGGAGGGACTCGAGCGCGGTACGAAGCCCGTCGAGCTCGTGGCGGAGCGCGTCGGTCTGGTCGCGGCTGGCGGCGTGGTCGATGGTGTCGCCGAGCTGCTGGAGGCGGGTTGAGAAGCTCTCGGAGAGGTGATCGACGCGGCGGGCGAGGCTGTTGACCTCGTCGGTGGGTGCGGGGAGGGCGTCGAGTGCGGCGCGGAGGTCGTCGAGCTCGCGGCGGAGCCGCTCCGCCTGCTCGCGGGTGGCGGCGGCGGCCAGCTGCTCGGTGACGTGCTGGAGGCGCGCGCTGACGTTGTGGTCGAGCGTGGTGAGCCGGCCGGTGAGCTCGTCGATGTCGCCGCCGGGGGCGGGAAGGGCGCCGATCGTGTCGCTGAGCTGCTGGAGGCGGGTCGAGAAGCTTTCGGAGAGGTGATCGACGCGGCGGGCGAGGCTGTTGACCTCGTCGGTGGGTGCGGGGAGGGCGTCGAGTGCGGCGCGGAGGTCGTCGAGCTCGCGGCGGAGCCGGTCGGCCTGGTCGCGGGTCGCGGCTGTCGCGAGCTGGTCGCTGACGTGCTGGAGGCGCGCGCTGACGTTGTGGTCGAGCGTCGTGAGCCGGCCGCTGAGCTCGTCGACGTCGCCGCCGGGGGCAGGAAGGGCGTCGAGCGCGGCACGCAGCTCATCGAGGTCGTGGCGGAGCGCGTCGGTCTGGTCGCGTCCGGCGGCGGTGGTGACGGTCTCGCTCACCTGATCGAGTCGGACCGAGAGCTCGCCGGCGAAGCTGTCGAGACGCTGGGCGAGCTCGTTGACCTGCGCGTCGAGCCGGCGCTCCGCCTCCCGCTCCTCCTCGAGCTGCGCGGCCAGGCGCTCGAGCTCGGTCCGGGACTCGCCCGAGCCGTCGGCCAGCGCGTCGAGCCGCCCCCCGAGCTGGGAGACGGCATCGCGCCACTCGTCGGTGGGCGTCGGCAATGCGTCGACCCGCGCGGCCAGCGAATCGAGCTCCGCACGCAGCCCGTTGACGCTCTCGTCGGCCGGAGGCTCGCTCCGGGCCCCGACGGCCGGGGGTTTCGGCGGCTCCCACATTTCGACCGGCTCGACCGGCTCGCGGGCTTCGTGCTCCGGGACGTGGCCGGTGAGGGCGTCGGAGACGACCCGCAGCGACGGCCTCGTCAGGCCGGGGGTCTCCTGCTTCGGCTCTTCGAAGCTCGCCGCCTGGTCCTCCAGCGCATCCCACAGCCGCAGGCGCGACAGCTTGCCCTGGGAGACGAGGATCTCGCCGAGCTTCCGTCCGCTCAGCTTCTGCTCCTCGAGGGCGTCCACGAGCTGGCTGCTCGAGATGAAGCCCTTCTCCACGAAGATCTCGCCGATCGGCCGCTTCGGCGGCTCCGGCGACGCGGAAGGCGGAGCCTGATCGACGCGGCCCCACTCGTCCAGCATGCGGGCGAGCTCGCGCACGGCGGCGTTGGCCTCGCTGTCCTCGGGCGCGCCGAGCGACTGGTTCTCGGCCCGCTGGGCGGTGAGCGCGCTCTCGAGATCGGCGCGCGTCACGCCGAATTGCGACATCAGGATCTCGCCCAGCCGCGCGCCGGTCGTCTGCTGCTCGTCGAGCGCAAGCTCGAGCTGTGCCTCGGTGATCAGCCCTTTCTCGACGAGGAGGGTCCCGATCAGCCGGGACGAGATTGCCGATGCGTCCACAGCTCCCGTATCGGCAATCCCTCGGTTGAGCTATAGCCCCTCAGCCCGGGGGGAGCTGCCACTCCTCCTGGCGCAGGAGCGGCACGACGACGCCCGTCCGCGTGATCGCATCGACCGACACCTCGGGGCCGCCGATCATGAAGTCCGTGTGCACCGACGAGACGTTGACGCCGTCCATCAGGCCGCCCTCGACGGCCTCCGCGTACGCATCGCCGAAAGCGAGGTGGCAGGTCGCGTTCTCGTCGTACAGCGTCTCGTAGAACGTCAGTCCCGTCCGGCCGACCCGGGACTCGCCGTCGACGAGGGCGAGCTCGCCCAGGGCGCCGGCATTCTCGTCGCTCTCCAGCTGCCCCCGGATCACCTCGGCGCCGTGGTCGGCGTCGACCTCGATGATGCGGCCGCCGCTGAACCGCAGCCGGAGCCCCATGACGATCGCGCCGTCCACCGATAACGGCCTCGTCGAGGTGACGACCCCCTCGGTCCGGCGGGCATCGGGTGTCGTGTAGACCTCCTCCGTCGGCATGTTCGCGACGTAGACGATGTCGTCGACCGTCTTGGTTGCGACTCCGAGCCACCGCGACTGCGGCAGCAGGCCGACCGTGAGGTCGGTGCCGGGCCCGTGGAACCGGATCGCGTCGACGGAGAGCTCGTTCAGCGCGGCCGCCCGGCGGTCGAGCCGGGTCATGTGCTCGCGCCACGCGGCGACGGGGTCCGCTTCGTCGAGCCGCACGCAGTGCGCGACGACGTCCCACAGCCGCTCGACGTCCGGCTCGCCGAACACCTGGGTCGCCCAGCCTTCGTTGGGGACGCCGGCGACGGTCCAGTTGCAGAGCCGCTCCGTGACCTGGCGCGACGACTCCTTCGACAGCTCGAGCGTTCTCGCCTTGCCGACGCGCTCGCCGGGGAGGTCGGCGAGCAGCTTCGGCTCGGCGTCGCCGACGAGCGCGACGACGGCGGCGTGCTCCTCGCCGAACGCCCGCTCGCGGGTGAGGAGCCAGGGCGGCGTCCACGACAGGACGTCGTCCGGTGCGGTGGATTCCACCAACGCGCGGCGGATGTGCGAGTCGACGTAGCGAACGTCGACGTAGCGCGCGCCCGCACGGTAGGCCGACCGCGCGACCTCCCGCACGAACGGGGCGTGCTCGAGGCCCGCTAGAACGTCGACCAGCTGGCCCGGCTGGACGTTCGCACCGGCGCGGACGACCAGCTCGGCATATCGCTCCTCGCGCGGAGTCGTCACTCGGGCAGCTGCCAGACGTCGTCTCGCAGCAGCGGCACGACGCGTCCTTCGCGGGTCACCCCGTCGACGTCGACGGCCGGGCCGCCGATCATGAAATCGGTGTGTGTCTTCGAGACGTTGATCCCCTCGTGCGGCTCCGTGCCTTCGTGCCCGGCGAACACCGCCGCACCGTACGCGATGTGGCAGGTCGCGTTCTCGTCGAACAGCGTGTTGAAGTAGACGAGGCCCGACTGCCCGACGCGGGACGTGCCGTCGACGAGCGCCACCTCGCCGAGTCGCGCGGCGTTCTCGTCGACGCCGACGTCCGCACGGATCAGCTCGGCGCCGTGCTTCGCCTGCACGTCGACGATCCGGCCGCCCTCGAAGGTCACCTGGAGCCCTTCGACCACGTCGCCCCCAACGGCGAGCGGCTTGGTCGACGTGACCACGCCTTCGGCGCGGCGCGCGTCGGGCGTCGTGAAGACCTCTTCCGTCGGCATGTTCGCGACGTACGGGTGCCCGTCGACCGTCCTGAAGAGCGCCGACCCGAAGTGCGAGCGTTCGAGCAGTCCGATCTCGAGGTCGGTGCCCGGACCGCGGTAGGTCAGGCGGTCAAGCCCGAGTGCGTTCAACGCGGCGCCGCGGCGCTCGAGGCGGTCCATGTGCTCGCGCCAGGCCGCGACGGGATCGTCCTCGTCGAGGCGCGTGCAGAAGCCGATCGCCTCCCAGAGCCGCTCGACGTCCGGTTTGCCGAAGACCTGGTTCGCCCAGCCCTCGCTCGGGAAGGCCACGCCCGTCCAGTTGCACGTGCTCGCGCTCACGATCTCCAGGTGCCGCTTTCGCAGCTCGATCGGCTTCGCCTGGCCGACGCGCTCCGGATCGAGGTCGGCGAGCAGCCGGGGCTCGGGGTCGCCCGTGGTCGCGATCATCGCGTTGCCCGCCATCGCCTCGACGCGCTCGATCTGCCACGGCGGTGAATAGTCGAGCGTCTCGTCGGGGCCGAGCTCGATCATGGCGCGCCGCACGTGCGGGTCGCCGTACTGGACGTCGACGTACCGGGCGCCGGCGGCATACGACTGCCGTGCGAGCGCGCGTGCGAGCGGTGCATGCGCGACGTGGCTGGAGATGAGCACGTTCTGCCCGGCACGGACGTTCGAGCCGACGCGCACCGCGACCGAGGCGTACCGCTCGAGACCGGCTAGTTCGTCAACTGCCAGATGTCCTCCCGCAGGATCGGAACCGTCCGCCCGTCGCTCGTGATCCCGTCGACGTCGACCTCGGGGCCTCCGATCATGAAGTCGGTGTGGATGTTCGAGACGTTCGCTCCCCGGGCGCGAAGCTCGTCCGGCTCGAGCCCTTCGAGCTCGTCGGCGCCGAACAGCACCGCCGTCCCGTACGCGATGTGACAGGCGGCGTTCTCGTCGAACAGGGTGTTGGAGAACGTCAGGCCGGTCTGCCCGACGCGTGAGGTGCCGTCGACGAGCGCGACCTCCCCGAGCCGGTTGGCGAACTCGTCGAACGCCATCTGGCTGCGGACGGCGTCGGCGCCGCTGCTCGCGCGGACGTCCGTCACCAGGCCGTCCTCGAACGTCATCTCGAGATCGTGGACGACCGTCCCGCCGAGATCGAGCGGTCGTGTCGAGCGGACGGACCCCGTGGTGCGCCGCCAGTCGGGAGCGGTGAAGACCTCTTCCGTCGGCATGTTCGGAATGTGGTCGACACCGGTCACCGTGGTCGTCCCGCCGCCCGTCCACCGGACGCCGGGAAGCAGACCGACGGTCAGGTCGGTGCCGGGGCCGCTGAAGTGCAGGCGGTCGAGATCGAGCTCGTCGAGCCGGCGGCTCCGCTCGCGGAGGCTCGCGACGTGCCGGTGCCAGGCACCGACCGGGTCGGGCTCGTCGAGCCGGACGGTCTGTGCAATCGCGTCCCACAGACGCTCGACGTCCGGCTCGCCGAAGACCTGCTTCGCCCAGCCCTCGTTCGGGAAGGCCGCGATCGTCCAGCTGACCGTGCGCTCGGACTGCGCCTTGTGCAGCGCCTCGAGCAGCGCCCGCGGTATGGCCCGGCCGACCCGGCCCTGGTCGAGATCGGCGAGCAGATTGGGCTCGGGGTCGCCCGCGATCATCACGAGCGCCGAGTTGTCGCCGATCGCGTCGGCCTGCACGAGCAGCCACTCGGGCGTCTCGGTGAGGACCTCGTCGCTCGCGTGCTCGATCATCGACCGACGCACGTGCTGGTCGCCGTAACGGACGTCGACGTACCGCGCACCCGCCTCGTACCCCTCGCGCGCGAGCGCGCGAGCGAGCTCTGCGTGCTCGACGAGGCACATGACGAACAGCGTCTGCCCCGGCTGGACGTTCGCACCGACCCGGACGATCAGCTCGGCGTAGCGCTCGAGGCGATCCATCGCGGAAGACAATAGAGAATCCGCTATCAGGTGTCGAGCGGGACGTCGTCCCAGCTCTCCCCGAGCCCGCACAGCCAGTTGAGCGCGTGGTGGCGCTCGGCCGCGATCGCGTCGGCCTCGTGGAGCTGCTCCGGGGAGAGGTGGCGGTAGACCTTTCCGTACGCCGGGAAGTCGCCGCGCATCGGCGCCGGCAGCAGCTCCTGCTCGAAGCCGCGCATCGCGGTAGCGGCGATCAGCTGGTCGAAGGTCGCGTAGGGCGGCGGCAGCTCGACCTCGCCTGCCGCCTGAAGGACGGTCGTCCGTGCGCGCCAGTGCCAGAGCCGGGCGGACTGCCGCTCGGCGTCGACGTCCTGTGCGTCGCGCAGCCGTGCGCCGGTGAGACCGGCGCGCACGACGGCAGCCGTCTCGAAGGGGCGATCGTACGGCGGCAGCTCGATCAGCTCGAGCGACCAGAGCAGCGTCCCGAGCGCCTCCCCGCGCCACACGGCGGTTGCGGCCGCCGGGTCGGACGACCCGCCGGCGACGTGCCGCAGGCCGGCCTCCACCTCTCCCTGAAGCGCGCGCGAGCGTTCGACCACCTCGCTCTGCGAACGAAGCCTGGGGCGGGACACGCCGTGAATGTACTGGTCGACGCGGCGATGACCCGGAGGGCCGAGAGCCGTGGATCGATCGTTGCGGAGCCGGCACGGGTGCCGTCGGGCGCCCGCGCTACGGTCACCGGCGTGGCGAGGGCGGCGGCTGTCCAGCACGCGTGCACCGAGTGCGGCACCGCTTCGAGCCGCTGGCTCGGGCGCTGCCCGGGCTGCGGCGAGTTCGGCACGATGGTGGCCGAGGCGCTTCCTGCGCGTGGACAGCGGGGGCGTACCCACGCCTCCGAGCCGGCCCGGCGGCCGCCGCTCCGCCTCGTCGACGTCGTCGTGGAGGAGACCGAGCGCATCGCGACCGGCGTGCCCGAGCTCGATCGCGTGCTCGGCGGCGGCCTGGTGCCGGCGTCGCTCGTGCTCGTGGGCGGAGAGCCGGGCGTCGGGAAGTCGACGCTCCTGCTCAGCGCTCTCGGGGCGATGGCCTCCGAGCGCCGCGCGCTGCTCGTCACGGGCGAGGAGTCCGTCGCGCAGGTGAAGCTGCGGGCCGCCCGGCTCGGCGGCTGCGACGGCGTCGAGATCCTCGCCGAGACGGAGCTCGAGCACGTCTGTGAGACGCTCGCGCGGGAGCGCCCGGGCGTCTGCGTCGTCGACTCCGTCCAGACGCTCTGGTCGCAGGAGGTCGGATCGGCGCCGGGCTCGGTCTCGCAGGTCCGCGAGGCTGCCTCGCGGCTTCTGCGCGTGGCGAAGGAGAACGGGGTCGCCGTGTTCCTCGTCGGCCACGTGACGAAGGACGGTGCCGTGGCCGGCCCGCGCGTGCTCGAGCATCTGGTCGACTGCGTCCTGCAGTTCGAGGGCGACCGCTACCGCGCTCACCGTGTGCTGCGCGCGGTCAAGAACCGGTTCGGCTCGACGAACGAGATCGGGGTGTTCGAGATGACGGGTGCGGGCCTCGTCGGCGTCCCCGAGCCGTCCGAGCTGTTCGGTCGCTCCGAGGCGGGCGAAGTCGGCGCCGCAGTCACCTGCACCCTCGAGGGGACGCGCCCTCTGCTGCTCGAGGTTCAGGCGCTCGTCGCGCCGACCGACCTCGCGATGCCCAGGCGCGTCGGCACCGGGGTCGACCCGAAGCGGCTCGCGATGATCGTCGCGGTCCTCGCCCGCCATGCCGGGCTGCCGCTCGGGGGCGCCGATGTGTTCGTCAACGTCGCAGGCGGCGTCCGGATCGACGAGCCGGGCGGCGACCTCGGCATCGCGTTCGCGATCGCGTCGGCGGCGAAGGGCTCGCCGGTGCGCGAGGGCGTCGCGGCGTTCGGCGAGATCGGCCTCACCGGCCGTCTGCGCGCCGCGACCCAGGCCGAGCGGCGGTCCGAGGAGTGCCGGAAGTTCGGGCTGCCGTCGGTGCTCGCGCCGGCCGGGACGCCGGGAGCCGAGACCTGCGCCGACACGCTGCGGCGCGCGCTCGCCGCAGGGCTGGCGCCGGGCCCCAAGAACCCGGGCTGAGCAGGGATTTTCCGACAAAACCCCTGCAAAACTCGCAGTTTTCCGACGGACCTGCTACCCTGTCGTTCCCCGCCGGTGGAGCCGTCAAGGCCACCGGCACTTTCGCGACTACGGACGGAAGAGGAGCGGGTTTGTACAAGGTCGGCGACAAGGTGGTGTATCCCCACCACGGTGCAGGCACGGTCGTGAAGCGCGAGAAGAAGGATGTTCTCGGCGAGAAACGCGAATACCTCACCATCAAGATCCTTCACAACGACATGACCGTGAATGTCCCGGCCGACAACGCAGAGCGCGTCGGGCTTCGCAAGGTGATCGATGAAGAGGCGGTCAAGAAGGTCGTCAAGTATCTGACGTCCGGCGGCACGGAGATGCCCAAGAACTGGAACCGCCGCTTCAAGCACAACCGCGACAAGATGAAGACCGGCGACATCTACGAGCTCGCCGAGGTCGTCCGCAACCTCGCGCTGCGCGACGGCGAGAAGGGCCTCTCGACCGGCGAGAAGCAGATGTACGTGAAGGCGAAGAAGATCCTCGCCTCCGAGCTCATGTACGCGAAGAACATGACCGAGGACGAGGCCCTCGAGTGGCTCGAGGAGACCTTGACCGAGGGTGCGAAGCCGAAGGCGGCGGCGCGCCCCGCGGTCGCGGCGAAGACCGCGACCAAGCCGGCCACGAAGAAGGCGCCGGCGAAGAAGACTCCCGCCGCCGCATAGGCGCGTTCCGGATGAGCATCTGGGCCGTTCTCGTCGCCGCCGGGCGGGGAGAACGGCTCGGAGGCGACCGGCCGAAGGCGTTCGTGCGGCTCGGAGGGCTTCCGTTGCTGGCCGAGCCGCTGCGGCGGCTCGACGAGTGCAGGCAGCTCGACGGGGTCGTCGTGGTCGCGCCGGCAGGGTGGGAGGAGCCGGCGATCCTGCTCGCCGAGGAGCTCGGTGCATCGAAGGTGGCCGCCTGCGTCACGGGCGGCGAGACGCGGGCCGATTCGGTCCGCGCCGGGGTCGGGGAGGTCCCGCGTGATGCCTCGGTGATCCTCGTTCACGATGCGGCGCGGCCGTTGCTTCCGGGCGGGATGGTGGAGACGCTGCTCCGGGCGCTCGGCGACGGGTTCGACGGCGCCGTGCCGGCGCTGGCCGTCACGGACACGGTGAAGCGGACGAGCAACGGCGTCGTTGCCGAGACGCTCGAGCGCAGCGAGCTCGTCTCCGTGCAGACGCCGCAGGCGTTCACCGCCGCTGCGCTTCGGGCCGCCCTCGAGCGCGCAAGTAACAGTCTGTTACAAGCGCCCGACTGCGCCTCGCTGGTCGAAGCGAACGGCGGGCGCATCAGGGTGGTCGAGGGCGACGAGCGGCTGCTCAAGGTGACGACGCAGACCGACCTCGACCGCGTCGCGGCGTGGCTGTAGAGGCCGTCGTGTTCGACGTCGGGGAGACGCTCGTCGACGAGACGGCCAACTGGGAGCGCGCCGCCGACGAGGCAGGTGTGCCGCGCTTCACGCTGATGGCGCTCGTCGGCGCGGCGATCGAGCGCGGAGATTCGCATCGCTGGGCGCTCGACCGGCTCGGGATCCGGCCGTCCCGCAGCGCGTTCCTCCACGACCACTGGTACCCGGACGCAGTCGCCTGTCTCGCCCGGCTGCGCGAAGGCGGGCTGATCGTCGGCGCGGCGGGCAACATGGCGGTCGAGCACGAGGAGCTGCTACGGCCTCACGTCGCGTTCGCGACCTCCTCGGAGCGCCTTGGGGTCGAGAAGCCGGCGGCCGGCTTCTTCGAGCGTCTCGCCGGGCTCGCCGGGGTCGAGCCTGCGAGGATCGCCTACGTGGGCGACCGCGTCGACAACGACGTCCTGCCGGCGCTCGCGGCCGGCATGGTGGCGGTTCACGTACGGCGCGGCCCGTGGGGCCACCTGCACGAGCCGCCGGAGGACGCGATCTGCATCCGCTCGCTCGACGAGCTTCCCGGAGCGCTCCCCGCGTGACCGTCCGGGTCGGGCTCGGGTTCGATGCGCACGCCCTGGCCGACGGCGTGCCGCTCGTGCTCGGCGGTGTCGAGCTCGACCACCCGCGCGGGCTCGCAGGGCACTCCGACGGTGACGTGCTTGCGCACGCGCTCATCGATGCGCTCCTGGGCGCCGCCGGGCTCGGCGACATCGGCTCGTTGTTCCCGTCGGGCGACGAGCGCTACCGCGGCGCATCCTCGCTCGACCTGCTCGCCAGCGCGTACGCGCAGGTGCGCGCAGCGGGGTGGACGCTCGTCAACGCCGACTGCGTCCTCGTCGGGGAGGCGCCGCGGATCGCCGCGCACCGGGCCGAGATGCGCAGCCGTCTCTCGGCGGCGCTCGGAGGAGGCGAGGTCAACGTGCGCGCGACCACGACCGACGGCCTCGGCTTCACCGGCCGAGGCGAAGGGCTCGCGGCGCACGCGGTCGCGCTGCTCGGGCGCGCCGCGGCTTGACTGCGGGCTTCGAGATCCAGGCACATCGCGGGAACGATCTCCGGACGCTGCAGCAGCTGCTCGCCGCGAAGCCGTCGTCGGTCGAGGTGGACGTCGGGCTTGCGCCGGGCGGGCTGGTGATCGCCCACGAGCCGGACCTGAGCGATGCGAGTGGTCTCACGGTCGACGAGCCGGCGCTCGCGCGCTCGATTCTCTAGGAGGGGAGCGAAGCCGTGCCGTCGCGCAGGACGACGAGGCCGTCGCGAACGAGCGATTCGACGGCCTCGTCGTCCTGCGGATGGTCGCCGGCTGCGACCGCGCGCAATGCCACGGCGCGCCTCTGGCGGAACGAGCCCTCGAAAGGGCGCTGCTTGCGGAGCGGCTCATAGCGCGAGCCGCACGAGGGGCAGAGCTCCGCGAGCGGGCAGACGTCGCAGCGCGGGATGCGCGCGAGACAGACGGTCGCACCGAGATCGAACAGCGCCTGCGCGCAGGCCGCATCGAACGCCGCACCGGTGCGCTCCTGGACGCGGCGGACGTTCGTGTCGACCGGGAGGACGTTCCGCCCGAAGGCGAAGTTGGCAACCGCGGCCGCCGTGTACGGGCCGACCCCGGGGAGCTCGGTCAGGTCGTCCGGCCAGCCGTGCGCCGCGACCTGCACCGCCGCGCGGTGCAGGTTGAGCGCGCGCCGGTTGTAGCCGAGCCCCTGCCACTCGACGATCGCGTCCGCCGGCGCCGCCTGCGCGAGCGACTCGACCGTCGGCCACCGGTCGAGCCACCGCTCGAAGCGCGGGATGACGCGCTCGACCTGCGTCTGCTGCAACATGACCTCGGAAACCAGGATCGCGTACGGGTCGCGGGTCTCCCGCCACGGCAGCGGGCGCCGGTTGCGGGCGTACCAGCCGAGCAGCAGTTCCTTCACGTCAGAGCTCGGCGCCGTGCCAGCGAAGGTCGCGCCCTCCGACCTCGATCGGCTGCATCGGCGTCGCGTCGCCGACCTCGTGCGCGGGCGCCCACACGCCCCAGGAGCGGCGGTAGTACATGAGCGGCTCGAGGCCGTGCTCGAGCGCTCCGCCGTCCTCGACCTCGCCGATCAGCACGACGTGGTCCCCGATCTCGAGCTCCTGCTGCGTCCGCACCTCCGCCCACGCGAGGATGTCCTGCTCGAGCAGCGGCAGCCCGCTCGACGTGCGACGCCACGCGACCCGCGCGAACTTGTCTTCGGCCTTCGAGGCGAAGAGGAGGCAGAGATCGCTGCGGCCGGCGCGCATGAAGTTGACGATGAACCGCTCGCTCGAGCGCACGACGGGGAGCGTCCGCGACGCGAGGTCGAGGCAGACGAGCAGCGTGGGCGGGTCCGACGAGACGCTGGAGAGCGCCGTCGTCGTGAGCCCGAACGGCGCGCCGCTCTCGTCGGTCGTCGTGACGATCGCGACGCCCGACGGGAACGACGCCATGATGTCGAAGAACGCTTGGCGGTCCATCGACCGGACGTTCTACGCGGCGCTGCCGGCGGGCTGGCGCTCGTCCGCGAAGTGCGACATCACCGTGTGCGCGAAGAGCTCCTGGTTCTTGATCGCCATCCAGTGCGGTGCGCCACCCGCGTTGACCGTGATGCCGACCTCGGTCAGCCCTTCGCAGACGCGCCGTGTCTCTTCGATGCGCTCGATCACCTGCGCCGGCGTTCCGACCCAGACGTAGTCGTCCTCGATCAGCTTGTCGTACGGGATCTCCGTGAGGGACTCCATGATCCCGGCGGCGTAGAAGCCGTAGCCGGCCTTGTTGAGGGCGTCCGTCGGCGGCTTCGGCCACTCGGTGAGGGGCGAGGCGTTCCCGTCGATGAAGCCCTTGATCCAGCTCTCGGCCTCGCGGTGCGCCGTGCCCTCGTCCTCGTCCAGGTGGCACGCGTGGATCCAGACGATGTCGGGCTCGGTGCCGTGCTCGGCGCAGGACTCGCGGTAGAGGTCCATCTGCTTCTCGAGCGCCGCGTACGGAAGCAGCGGCGGCACCGCGACGCCCCAGCCGCGCTCGGCGGCGAGCGTGTACGTGCGGTCCGATGTCCCGCCGAGGTACACGCGGTACTTGCGGTCGACGAACGGGACGACGTGCGAGTCCGGCACGTGGAAGTACGTTCCCTCGTGCGAAAAGCGCTCGTTCTCCAGCGCCTTCAGCAGCAGGTCGACCGCCTCCTCGTACCTCGGGCGCGCGTGCTCGTCGAGCGGCTCCCCGGCCGGGAGCGGAATCCAGCCGTGCCCGCGGCCGACACCCCATTCGTACCGGCCTCCAGTGAGGAT
This sequence comes from Gaiellaceae bacterium, assembly GCA_035518115.1. Classification (GTDB taxonomy): domain Bacteria; phylum Actinomycetota; class Thermoleophilia; order Gaiellales; family Gaiellaceae; genus PALSA-600. Next base: position 21,966 of record DATIXY010000050.1, read on the forward strand.
GTCCGTCGCGTGGATCACGCCGGCCAGGATCGTCGGGTTGTGGTACGGCAGCGCGTGGAGCATCGTGCGGAAGCGGATGTTGCGGGTCCGCTGCGCGGCCGCGGCGAAGAGCGCGGTCGGGTTGGTCGAGACCGAGAACTTCGGGAAGAAGTAGTGCTCGATCACCGCGTAGGTGTCGTACCCGAGCCGGTCGGCATTCACGATCTGCTCGAGGACCTCGGCGTACAGCTGCTCGGCCGTGTTGCCCGGATGCAGCTGGAGCTCGGAGTAGAGGCTGAACCGCATCGTCCCGTCCTTTCTCGATTTCGCCAAGATCGGCAGGGTCGCCGGAGCCCGGCGCTCGGGCGAAGAAAATCAAATGTCAAAAGGCTGCGCTTGAGCTAGAGCAGTCCGTGCAGCGTCTCGAGCCGCTCGCGCGTGCGCTCGTCGCTCGGCGTGTACGTGACGATGCGCGTGCCGAGCCGGCGGTCGAGCCAGAGGTATGTGAAGTCCAGCTTGAGCAGCCCGACGACCGGATGCTTGATCCGCTTCACCCTTCCCTCCGGCGCCTGGACCTCGTGCCGGTCCCAGAGAGCCGTGAACTCGGGCGAGGCACGCTGCAGGCGCGCGACGAAGTGCTTCCACGCCGGCTCGGCTACGTGCTCTGCCATCGCAGCGCGGTAGCCGGCGACCATGCGCGCGGACGCGTCCTCCCAGTCGAGGACGACCTTGCGCCAGTTCGAGTCGGTGAAGATCAGCCACAGGCAGTTGCGGTCCTCGAGCGGGAGCTCCGTGAGATGCGGGAAGGCGCTCAGCCAGGTGCGGTTGTAGGCGAGGATGTCGTAGCGGCCGTTGAGCGCGAGCGCGGGGTAGGGGTCGAGACGGTCGAGGATCGCCTGCGCGGTCGGTGCGAGCGCCTGGCACTCGTCGGCGATCGTGGTGTCGGCGGCGCCGGCGAGCGTGAACAGGTGCGTTCGCTCGTGCGCATCGAACAGCAGGGTGCGCGCGATCGCATCGAGCACCTGGGGCGAGGCGTGGATGTCTCGGCCCTGCTCGAGCCACGTGTACCACGTGATCCCGACGCCTGCGAGCTGCGCCACCTCCTCGCGGCGGAGGCCCGGCGTCCGGCGGCGCCGAGACCGAATCAGCCCGACCTGCTCGGGCGCGATCCGCTCGCGCCGGCTACGCAGGAACGCGGCGAGCTCGTCGCGGCGGAGCGCGTCGCCGTCGAGTGAGGGAAGCGGGGCAACGGCCGCCATTTGCTCAGTATTCCCGTCCGCGGCAGGTCGAGAGGGGTGTCGTTGATACCTGGATAAACACGCTCTGGTACCGGGTTATACCGCTCAGGCAGTCTGGGTCGCATGGCACCGAGAACGACTCTCACACCGATCGCCCTCGCGGCCGTCCTGCTGGGGGCGTTCCTCTCGATTGCCGACTTCTTCATCGTCAACGTCGCGCTGCCGACCATCGATTCCCGGCTCCACGCCTCGAGCGGGACGCTCGAGCTCGTCGTCGCCGGGTACGGCGTCCCGTACGCGCTCCTGCTCGTGCTCGGGGGGAGGCTGGGCGACCTCTTCGGGCGCCGTCGCCTCTTCATGCTCGGCATGTCGTCGTTCACGGTGTTCTCGCTCCTCTGCGGGCTCGCGCCGAGCGTGGCCGCCCTGATCGCGTTCCGCGGGCTGCAGGGCGCGTCGGCGGCGCTGATGGTGCCGCAGGTGCTGGCGACGATCCAGGCGACGTCGACCGGGCAGCGCCGCGCGCGTGCCCTCGGCCTCTACGGCGCGACCGCCGGGATCGCCGCCGTCGTCGGCCAGATCGCGGGAGGCGCGCTCGTCGCCGCCAATATCGACGGCACGAGCTGGCGGCCGATCTTCCTCGTCAACGTCCCGCTCGGCCTGATCGGGCTCGTGCTGGCGTGGAGGGCCGTGCCGGTGACCCGGTCGAGCGAGCCGTCGCGGATCGACCCGCTCGGGACCGTGCTGCTCGCAACGATCGTCGTCTCGCTGCTCGTGCCGCTCACCGAGGGGCGCGCGCTGGGCTGGCCGGCCTGGAGCCTCGCGCTGCTCGCGCTGTTCGTCCCCGCAGCCGTCGCCTTCGTGGCGGTCGAGCGGCGGCTGGAGCGCGTCGGCGGACATCCGATCGTCCCGCCGTCGCTGGTGCGGCTGCCGGGGATGCACCGGGGGCTGCTGATCGCCGCGCCGTTCTTCGCCGGCTTCGGGGCGTTCATGTTCGTCAGCGCGCTTGCGCTGCAGCGCGGCGCCGGTCTCGGGCCGCTCGGCTCCGGGCTCGCGCTCGTGCCGATGGCGGTGTCGTTCCTGATCGCCTCGCTCTCGACCGCGCGCCTGACGGCGCGCTACGGGCGGCGCGTGATCTCGGCCGGTGCATTGCTGCAGGCGGTGGGCCTTGCCGGGCTCTCGCTGACGCTCGTCGCCGCCTGGCCGCACGTCGACGCGCTGAACCTCGCGCCCGCGATGATCGTGGCCGGCTTCGGCCAGGGCCTGATGATGAGCCCGCTCTTCGGCGTCGTCCTGTCGGGCGTCCCGGCCGACCGCGCGGGTGTCGGGAGCGGCATCCTCGTGACAGCTCAGCAGACGGCGCTCGCGCTGGGCGTTGCGGCGCTCGGCAGCCTGTTCGTGTCGCTCGCGGCTCCGGGGTCGATCGGCATGCGCGGCGCGTTCGTGGTCGTGCTCGGCGTCCAGGTCGTGATCGCCGTCGGCGTCGCGATCGCGGCGACGACGCTGCCGCAGCAGGCCAAGCCGGCGCCGCAGGCGGAGGCGGAGCCCGTGCGGCTCGAGCCGGCCACCGAGCTCGCCGCGTAGTCGGCGTAAGCTGACGTCGATGCACATCGCGCTGCTGCCGTTCTTCGCGATCTCGATCCTGCTGATCGTCATCCCCGGTCCCGACACGGCGGTGGTGACGAAGAACGCGCTGGTCGGCGGCCGGCGCGGCGGCATGCTCTCTGCGCTCGGCGTTTCGACCGGGCTCGCGGTCTGGACGCTCGCCGCGGCGCTCGGGATCGCCGCGCTGCTGCAGGCATCAGCGGTCGCGTTCTTCGCGCTCAAGGTCGCCGGAGCGCTGTATCTCACCTGGATCGGGATCCAGATGCTGCGCGCCCGCGACCAGATGAGCCCCGGCGCCGGGCTGCGCCTCGCGTCGGGTGGCAAGGCGCTGCGGCAGGGCCTGCTCAGCGACCTCGGCAACCCGAAGGTGGCCGTGTTCTTCACGAGCTTCCTGCCGCAGTTCGTGCACGGCGGCGTGGTGTTCCTGCCACTGCTCCTCCTCGGGAGCATCTTCGCGGTGCTCACGCTCGCGTGGCTCGCCGTCTATTCGCTCGTGATCGGGAACACGTCCGCGCTGCTCCGGCGCCCGGCCGTGCGCAGGACGCTCGACCGCATCACGGGCGTCGTGCTGATCGGGTTCGGCGTGCGCCTCGCGCTCGAGCGCCGCTGAGCCCGGGGCTACTCGCGACGGGTCGCCTTGCGCCTCCCCGATCGCCACGTCACGACGCCGATGCCGAAGAGGACGACCTCGACGACCGTGATCGCCAGGCGGTTCAGGAGCGTCGCGCCGAGGGCCGGACCGGGCGTCGTGATGGCGAGCAGCAGCCCGTACATCGACGCCTCGCGGACGCCGAGCCCGGACGGGACGAAGATCGCGAGCACCGCGACGATCGCGCTCACCGCCGACACGCCGGCGAGGAACGGGATCGTCTTCAGTCCCGGGTCGTCTCCGAGCGAGCGAAGCAGGAAGTAGACGCCGACGCCGCCGATCAGCCAGGTGCCGCAGTAGAAGATCAGCAGGCCGACCATCAGCGGGTACGGCAGCGGATCGATCGCCCCGGCCCCGAATGGACGCAGCAGCTTGTTGCCGATCGGCCGGAAGATCCGCGGATGGAGCAGCAGCGCGCAGAGAACGGCGAACAGGACGAGCGGCAGGAGCGGCGCGTCGACTCCGCGCACCCAGGCGAGGCTGATCACGAACACGACCACGCCCGAGATCGCGGAGAGCGCCGCCTCGACGAGGATCGAAGCGAGCACCGTCGGCGTCTCCGTCACTCCCGCCGACCTGCGGAGAGCGACCGTCCGGGCCGCCGGCATCCACAGCCCGCCCGGCAGGTACTTGGCCAGCATGGAGACCATCTCCGCCTGTAGCACCGGCCGGTACGGCGCGTAGATCCCCCACGCAGCGAGCATCCGGATCCAGCCGAGGATGAAGACGAGGTAGTAGATCGCGACCGCGGCGAACGCAGCCGCCACGTAGCCGAGCCGTGCATTCTCGAGGAGCGGTTCCGCCTTCGACCACTCGTCGCGCACCGCCCACACGCAGAACCCAACCGTCCCCACGACGAGCAGGACCTGCAGCGCGACGGCAAGCCGCCGGTGCGTCCGGACGTAGTCCACCACCGCCCGCGCGCGCCCAACGATGCCGACGTAGCCGACCCCCGTCATTCGCGGGAGTCTGCCCGTCGAGGCAGTCAGTCGGAGAGGCGAAGCCCGAGCACGAGCCCCGCGACGCCGCCGAGCGCGGCGCAGGCGACACCGGCGACACCGAAGCCGCTGTTACCCCAGAGCAGCGGGAGGAATCCGCCTGCAAGCGTGCCGAACCCGACGCAGAGGGTGACCACCGAGCGACCCATGCGCCTACCTTCGGCGTGAGCGCGGCTCTCGATGACCCTCGGCCCGGTCGAGCAAATCAAGCCTTAACGCAACCAGCGGGCACCCGTCCACCGCTCGCTTCGCGTGACGCTCGAGCGACGCAGGGATCGGTGCGGAGTCGATGATCGCGTAGCCCCACTCGTCCAGCGTGATCCGCTCGGGGAAGAGCTCCGCGCACAGGCCGCGCCCGTCGCAGGCGATCGGGTCGATCCGAAGCGTCTTCATCGACGCCTGCCGTTGCCCACTGCGATCACACGAGCGTCCCGACGCCCGCAGCTTCCGCGCTTGGTGTGTCGAGCGAAATCGTCGGCGAAGACGTCGAGTGCGCTCGAGAGGAAGCCGACCGCGCCGTCGGGGTGTCGGCACGCGCCGCGGCGGGCGACCTGCGCGGCCAGCTCCGCGAGCCGCGCGCCCCGGGCAGCGCTTCGCGACTCGTGCATCACGTCGGCAATCGCACGCAACCCGTGCACGCAGGGGCCGCACTGGCCGGCGCTCTCGCCGGCGAGGTACTCCAGGACGCGCGCGCACTCGGCGAGGGCGCAGGCGTCGTCCGGGACGACGACGATCGCGCCTGCGCCGAGGACGTCGGGTGTGAGCGCGTAGCCGGGAACGTCCCGCGGCGAGATCCATCGTCCGAAGAGCCCGCCGACGAGCACGCCCTGCACGGGTCCGGTCGGATTGCCGGCCCCTTCGAGAACCTCGGCGAGACCGGCGCCGAGCTCGATCTCGTACACCCCCGGCCGCGCGATCGAGCCGCCGAGCGTGACCAGCGCGGTGCCTGGCGTGTCGGGGCCGCCGGCGCCGCGAAACCAGGTCGGGCCGAACCGGGCGATCAGCGCCACGTGGGCGAGCGTCTCCGCATTCGACAGCAGCGTCGGGGCTCCGTCGACGCCCTGCTGGAACGGATACGGCGGCTTCAGCGACGGCCTCGCTTCGCCGCCCGAGAGCGCGTTGACCAGCGCCGTCTCCTCCCCGGCGACGAAACGCTCCGGGACCGCCGCGGTGCGCAGCCGGACTCCGCTGTCGCCGCCGCGGCGCCGGCCGATCGCCTCCTCGACGATTGCGCGTTCGCGGGTCGCGCCGTGGGAGACCGCGACGACGGCGTCACGTGCGCCGAGCGCGCGGCTCGCAGCGACCATTCCGTCGAGCACGAGATGCGGCGCAACTCGGAGGAGCGCGCGGTCCTTGCCGCTCACTGGCTCGCCCTCGACCGCATTGGCGACGACCACCGGCCGCCCACCCGCATCCGCGACCGCCGTGAGCTTGGCCGCGGTCGGGAACGAGGCGCCGCCCCGCCCGCGGAGGCCCGCGCGCTCGACGGCGACGATCAGGTCGTCGTGCGCCCCGAGCGGCCCGAAGAGGGCGAGGTGGTTGTCGAGCGAGGGGGAGAGGCCGCCCGACACGCCGGCGAGCAATCGCGACGAGCTCAATCCCGCTCCGTCTGGGTCGTGGTGGCCGCGGTCAGATCACCGCGCACAGCGTTCGTGCCGCTGTCGATCGAGACGACGAGCGTCAGCCGCAGGTGGTCACCGGCCGCGTCGACGACGTCCGCTGCGAGCGCGTTGCCGTCGAGACCGCTCACATGCCCCTCGTAGACGGCCGCCGTGGTCGCCGGCACGAACGAGACGCCACTCGCGGTCAGCGAAACGCCGCCCCCCGAGGGAAGCCCGCGCAGGTCGATGCGCAGTGCGCCGTGCGGCGCGTTGCGCAGCCGGAGATCGAGGCGCACCGTGACCAGGCCGCCTGCGCCTTGACGCTGCGACACGGTCCCGCTCACCCTCGACGAGAACGAGCGCGGCTGCTGGGCCGTCGTGAGCACGCTCCCCGGCGACGCGCCCCGGGCGAGCAGCGTCGACGGCGTGCCGGCCCGGTGGGCCCAGTCCGACGTGAGCGGGCCGCTCCGGTACCAGCCGAGCACGAGCACGGGCACGACGATCGCGGCGACGAGCCCGGCCACGCGAGCCCGTGGCGGGCCGGCCACGAGACCGAGCCGTGCGATGACGGCGACGACGACCACCGCGAGCGACCCGACGGCGACCGCCGCCAGCCACGGCGTGCGTGGATCGCTGCCCGTGCCGAGGGCGTGGACGAGCGCGATGGGCCAGCACGCGTATGCCAGCCAGTGCACCGATCGCCACACGCGCGCACCGATGCGCACGCGCAGCAGGCTCGTCACGACGAGGGCGAGCAGGAGGTCGAACGCGACGGCTCCGAGCCCGAGCCACACCGGCCGGTACGCCGATACGAACGGGACGACGGCATCGACGAGGCGAATCGGCGCGTACCCGTCCGCGACGGTTGTCACAACGTGCACCGCCACGAAGGCGATCGCGAGCAACGTGAGGTTCCGGTGCATCCCCGCGACGGCGAAGCGCGGCCAGCGGCGCAGTCGCAGCCCGAGCGTCGTCGTGACGCCGAGCAGGACCGAAGCGGTGAGGAGGAGCAACGCGACGACTCCGGTGCCACGGGTCAGGTACCACAGCTCCCTGGCGTTGCCGGCCGCGAGGATCATGCGGCCTCAGCGTCGCGGGGCCAGTCGCCGACGTAGTCGACGCCGCCGTGGTTCGCCACGAGCCGCGCATGCACTGCCCGTGCGCGCAGCAGCTCGATCGCGCCTTCGCCTGACACGATTGCGGCGGTTGCCGCGACGTTCGCCTCGAGGCAGGACGAGGCGGCGACGCTGACCGTCCGCCACGGCGTCGCGGCCGGGCGGCCGGTGCGCGGGTCGATCAGGTGGTGCACATCGACCCCGCCGGCGCGCCAGCGCCGTACCGTTGTCCCCGACGTGGCGAGCCCGCCCGCTCCCAGGGCGACGAGCGGGCCCGCGACGTCGTGTGGGGCGGCGTGGTCGTCCGCGATGCGAACGCACCAGCCGCCCCGTGGCGGAGTGCCGGCGACGGCGACGTCCCCTCCGAGCGAGACGAGCACGCCGGAACCGAGAACGGCGGCCAGCTCGAACGCCGCGTCGTCGGCCTCCTTGGCTTTCGCAGTAGCGCCGAGGTCGAGCTCGACACCCTCGGGAATCGTCAGCATTCCCCGGACGTCGTCGATGACCACGTCACGCCAGCGCGATCCGGTCGGTGTTGCGAGTCGAGGCGTCCAGCTGCGGCGGTCACGAACGAGCGTGAAGGTACGGTCGTAGCCCGCGCTTCGCAGTGCGAGGCCGACCGTCGGGTCGACGAGACCGCCCGCTCCGGCCGCTGCGGCCAGCGCCGCCGCGACGGCCGCGCGCAGCTCCGGGCTCGCAGGCTGTGAGCGGCCTGCCTGCGCGTTCGCACGCGAGAGCTCAGAGTCCGTGCGGAAGCGGCTGCAGAGGCGGTCGAGCCGGTCGAGCCGTGCAGCGAGCAGGCGCCGTCCGTCGCGCAGCGCCTCGGGACGGGTCACGGCAACCGTGGCAGTCGTCCCGATGGCCGCAAACGTCGCCGTGCGGAGAGCGGTCGAGCTCACGACCCTCCGGAGACGGCGACCGGCGGGGCGGCCGGTGGCGCCGCGGTCGGAGGCGGTGAGGGCGGCTGGGGCGCCGCCGCGGCCGCCTGCGAGACCGCGACGAGCGGCGGTGCGGGCGCGACGACCTGGCTCCGAGAACGATGGGTCGTGCGTGCCGGGGCTCTCGTCAGGTGGTGGCGCGCGTGCGTCGATGCCGACGCCAGCGCGGCGAATGCGCCACCGAGCGCGACGCAGCCGGCGGCGACGACGGCCGTCGACCGGCGCACACGGGCGGCGGCTGCATCGCGCGCGGCGACGGCGCCGCGGACCTGGGCGGATCCCTGCGACATGCCGGCATGGTTGCGCGGGGGAATGAGATCCCCGTGAGCGGCGCAGGTGTCTCAGGACGCAGGGATCGAGATGCACACGTCCGTGCCGCCGGCCGGAGTGAGCGCGACGCGCGCAGCGCCCCCGTGCGCGCGCGCGATCACGTCGACGATCGCGAGCCCGAGCCCGGCTCCGCCTCCCTCGCGCGCGTCGTCGGGCCGGCTGAAGCGGTCGAAGGCGCGCTCGGCGAAGTCCTGCGGCAGGCCCGGTCCGTGGTCAGTGACGTGAAGCTCGACGACGCCGTTCGTTCGCGAGGCGCTCAGCGCGATGTCCCCGCTCGCGTGCACGAACGCGTTGTCGACGAGGTTGCCGAGCGCCTGCTCGAGGCGCACCGGGTCGGCCTCGAAGACGACGTCGGCGCCGTCGATCACAGTCAGCGGACGGTGGAGCTCGGTCGCGCGAACGGCAAACCGCTCGCGGACCCGGTCGAGAAGGTCGCGCCCGTTCAGCTCCTCCCGGCGGATCGGGAGCCGGCCCTCGTCCATGCGCGCGATCAGGAGCAGGTCCTCCGCGAGCCGCGAAAGCCGTTCGGTCTCCTCCGCCGCCGAGCGGATCGCCGCGGCGTACTCCTCGCGGGTGCGTGGACGGCGGAGCGCGAGCTCGAGCTCGGCGCGCAGGAGGGCGAGCGGCGTTCGCAGCTCGTGGCTCGCGTCTGCGACGAATCGCCGCTCGTGCTCGAACGCCGCTTCGAGCCGGTCGAGCATGTCGTTGAGCGTGACCGCGAGCGCATGGATCTCGTCGTGCGCAGGCGGAACGGGCAGCCGCTTCCCCGGGCTGTGTGCGGTTACGGAGGCAGCGCGGCGCCGCATCGCCTCGACCGGCCGCAGCGCAGCGGCGGCGAGCCCGTAGCCGGCCAGGATCGCCACCAGCAGCGCGGCCGGTGCGGCGAAGAGGAACTCCCGTCCCAGCCGGTCGAGGGTCTCCTCGCGAGCTGCGAGCGATCTGCCGATCAGCAGGACGCCCGGGCCGCCCTGCGCGTGGACGGGAACCGCGAGCACCCGCCAGTCGCCGCGGAGCCCCGTGAGGTCGGTCGTCGTCCGCACGTTTCGACCCGAGACAGCGGCCCGGCGGAGCTCCTGCGGCACGATCGGCCGCAGCCCGTCGGGGGAAGACCGCACGACCGTTCCGTTCGCGAGCTGCACCTGCGCGACGGTCGGTCCGTCGCTCACATCGCGGTCGAGCAATTCGTGATGCCCCTCGATCGCGTGCGACGTCGCCTCGGCGAGCTGTGCCCTGAGGTTCTGGTCGACGGTCGCGAGCAGCGCGCTTCCGACCCGCAGGTAGAGGACGAAGCCCATCGCGGCGAGCACGGCCGCCATCACGACGGCGAACGGAAGCGTGAGCCTGATCCGGATCGGAAGCCGGCTCACGACGGCAGTCCGCCGTCCTCGCGCATCCGGTAGCCGACCCCGCGGACCGTCTCGATCGAGGAGCGGCCGAAGGGGCGGTCGACTTTCTCACGGAGGTAGCGGACGTACACGTCGACGATGTTCGAGCGGCTCTCGAAGGCCATGTCCCATGCGCCGTCGAGGAGCTGTAGCCGCGTCAGTACCTGGCCGGGGCGGCGCATGAACAGCTCGAGGATCGCGAATTCGCGCGCGGTGAGGTTGAGCTCGCTCGTGCCCCGCCAGGCGCGACGGCCTGCCGGGTCGAGGCGGAGGTCGCCGAGCTCGATCACGGTCGGGCGCTCGACCGGGCCGCGGCGCGCGACTGCACGGATCCGGGCGAGCAGCTCGTCGAACGAGAAGGGCTTCGTCAGGTAGTCGTCCGCTCCGGCGTCGAGCCCTCCGACGCGGTCGATGATCGCGTCGCGCGCCGTGAGCATGAGCACCGGCGTCCAGACCTGGTTCGCGCGCAGCCGGCGGAGGATCTCGAACCCGTCGATGCCGGGGAGCATCACGTCGAGCACGATCGCGTCGTAGGGCGCTGCCTGCGCCATCCACAGCGCCTCGGTCCCCTCCGCTGCGATGTCGGCCGCATGCCCCTCCTCACGCAGCGCCCGCGCGACCAGGGCGGACAGCTTCGGCTCGTCGTCGATCACCAGCACACGCACGCGCGCATTGTTCCCGCGCCACACTGCGGTTTGTCGGAAGCTCTCACGCGGCTCTCATCGAGCTCTGAGGGACTAGAGCAGGTGTCGGCGGAAGGAAACGCACGCCTCACCGCCGCGACCGCGGCCGTCCTGCTCGTCCTGCTTGCCGCCGAAGGCGCGACGATCCCGTTCATCGGGCAGCTGACGACGCTTCACATCTTTCTCGGCGTGCTGCTCGTGCCCGTCGTGCTGCTGAAGGCCGGGAGCTCGGCGTGGCGATTCGGGTCGTACTACCTCGGGCGCGACGAGTACATCCGCCGCGGCCCGCCGCCGCCGTTCCTCCGGCTGCTCGTCGCGCCGCTGGTCGTCGTCTCGACGGCGGTCCTGTTCGGGACGGGGCTCCTGCTCGTCGCGCTCAGCCCTCAGCGCGGAGCGGTGCTGGGGCTCCACAAGGCGTCGTTCCTCGTGTGGTTCGCGGCGATGACGGTGCACGTGCTCGCTCACGTCCTGCGCATTCCGGGGCTCGTACGCGACGACCTGCGGGCCGGGCAGCGGGGCGCCACCGTCCGGCAGTTCGCGGTCGCAGGTGCCGTCGTCGCCGGGCTCGTGACCGCCGTCGTGCTGCTCCCCGAGGCGCACGGCTGGAGCCAGTGGGCGGCGTTGCACCACCGTCACCACGACGACGGCTGATCCCGGGCGGCTGTCCGCAGTTACGCTCCCACGGCATGACGCGGGTCCGCTTCGCGCCGAGCCCGACCGGGACGCTGCACGTCGGGAACGCACTCAGCGCCGTCGCGAACCGCGACTTCGGCGACTGGATGCTGCTGCGCATCGACGACACCGACCCGTCGAGGAACGTCGCGGGCGGCGAGGAGGCGATTCTCGAGGACCTCGCCTGGCTCGGGATCGAGTGGGACGAAGGGCCGGTCCGGCAGAGCGACCGTGCGGAGCGGTACCTCGACGCGGCGCGCACCGCCGGCGTCGACCAGCGGTTCGAGGGTGTGATGCTTTGGCGCGACGACGGGTCGCCGACGTTCCATCTCGCGAGCGTCGTCGACGATCACGACTTTGCGATCACGCATGTGATCCGGGGCTCGGACCACCGCGCGAACGAGGACCTTCACGCGGCCCTGCACCGCGTTCTCGGCTTCGAGCCGCCGGTGGTGATCCACCACGGGCTCGTCGTCGGCGACGACGGCAAGAAGCTCGCGAAGCGCGCTGACGGCGCGACGGTCGCCTCGCTCCGCGAGGCCGGCTACCCGGCGGAGGCGGTGCGCGCGTACCTCGAGGAGCTCGGCCTGCCGCGCCACGACGTCCACCTCGATCTCGAGCGCATCCGCTCGCTGTCGGTCGACGTGCTCGGAGCGATGTCGGACGACGACCTCGCCTCGAGGGTCGGCGTGCCCGTGGAGGCGGTCCCGCTCGTGCGGGGAGCCCACGACCTGGTCGAGGCGCGGTCGCTGGCCGCGAGCGTGCTCGAGGCCCCAAGTAACAGTCTGTTACAAGCGCGCAGCCCGGAGACGCTGGAGCGCTTCGTCGAGCTCCGCGCGCCGCTTCCCGAGGTGCTCGACAAGGACGAGGCCCGGTCGGTCCTGCGCGAGCTGAAGGCGGTCGGCGGCGACCTGCGCGGGTTGCGCGAGGCGCTGACCGGGCGCGACCGCGGCCCCGAGCTCTGGGCCGTCCTGCGCGCGCTGCCGCGCGACGAGGCGATCCGCCGCGCCCGTTTAACCTAGACCGCGTGCGCCTCTACGACACGCTGTCGCGTTCGCTCGTCGAGCTGCCTTCGCCGCCGGGCCCCGTGCGGATGTACTTCTGCGGCCCGACGGTCTATGCCCGCGCCCACGTGGGCAACGCGCGTCCGTTTCTCGTCGGAATGTGGCTCCGTTCGTGGCTGCGCGAGACGGGCTACGACGCGACCCTCGTGCACAACATCACCGACATCAACGACAAGATCTACGACGCCGCTCCGGGGGCGAGCGCCGCGCTCGCCGCCCAGGCGACGGAGTGGTACCTGGAGGACACCGGCGACCTCGGGATCGGCCAGCCCGACTTCCTGCCGCGTGCGACGGAGACCGTCCCCCAGATCGTCCACTTCATCGAGGAGTTGATCGCGACCGGGCATGCGTACCCGGTCGGCGGCGACGTCTACTTCCGCGTCTCGAGCTTCCCCGAGTACGGGCGCCTCTCGGGGCAGCGGCCCGACCAGGTCGAGGAACAGGAGCCGAACCCGCTCAAGGAGGACGGCCGCGACTTCGCGCTCTGGAAGGCGAACAAGCCCGAGACCGAGGACACGTGGTGGGACTCGCCCTGGGGTCGCGGGCGGCCGGGCTGGCACATCGAGTGCTCGGCGATGGCGGAGGAGATCTTTGGCCCGGCGTTCGAGATCCACGGCGGCGGGCTCGATCTCGTGTTCCCGCATCACGAGAACGAGGTGGCGCAGTCGCGCGCGCTCGGCCATCCCTTCGCGTCGATCTGGACGCACAACGGCATGCTCAGGTTCACGGGCGAGAAGATGTCGAAGTCGCTCCGAAACGACGTCACGCTGCGCGACGCGATCGACGTGTGGGGGCGGGAGACGGTGCTCCTCTTCTTTCTCGCGGCCCACTGGCGAAAGCCGGTCGACTTCTCGGACGAGACGATGGCCCAGGCTGCGGCGCGGGCCGAGACGCTCCGGAACGCCTTCACGCAGGAGCCCGCCGCAGCGGGGGACGACGGAAGCGGGTGGCAGGCGTTCGCCGACGCCCTCGAGGACGACTTCGACACCCCGCGCGCCCTGGCCGTGCTCCACGGCTTCGCCTCCGCCCGCCGGCTCGACCTGCTCCGGCGCGGGCTCGCGCTGTTCGGGCTCGAATCACTTGCGGAGCGCGAGGCCGCGCCCGCCGAGGTCGTCGAGCTGGCCCGCCGGCGCGAGGAGGCACGCGCGGCCCGCGACTTCGACACCGCCGACCGCCTGCGGGACGAGCTTGCCGGGGCGGGCTGGGAGATGCGCGACGAGCCGGGCGGCAGCTTCACGATCGTCCGCCGCGCGTGACGGCCGAGCTCGTCTACGGGCGCCGTTCGGTTCGGGAGGCGCTCCGCGGCAACCGCGAGGTGCTCGAGGTCTGGGCGACCGAGCGCGCCCTCGCCGCCGAGCCGTGGCTCGCCGACGCAAAGCCGAAGGAGAAGCTCGACCGGGAGCTCACCGAGCGGGCGGGCACGCGCGACCATCAAGGCGTGCTCGCGATCGTCGAGCCGTTCCGCTACGCGGACGCCTACGAGCTGGCGCACGCCGAGCGTCCGCTGCTCGCCGTGCTCGACCGCGTCACCGACCCGCACAACCTGGGCGCCGTCTGCCGGAGCGCGGAGGGCGCGGGCGCGACCGGCGTCGTCGTCCCGGCCCACGGCTCGGCGGTCGTGACGGCGGCGGTCGCGCGGGCGTCGGCCGGTGCGGTCGAGCATCTGCCGGTCGCGGTCGTGACGAACCTCGCGCGCTATCTGGCCGATGTGAAGAGCGGCGAGCTCTGGGTCTACGGCGCCGCGGGGGACGAGGGGGCGGCGTCGATGTGGGAGACCGACCTCTCCGGCGGCCTCGCCCTCGTGCTCGGGGCCGAGGGGAAAGGGCTCCGGCCGCTCGTCCGGCGGACCTGCGACGCGCTCGTCTCGATCCCGCTGTCCGGGGAGGTCGAGTCCCTCAACGTCAGCGTCGCCGCGGCCGTGCTGCTGTACGAGGCCCGCCGCCAGCGCGGCGAGTAAAAACGGTCCACTGCAAGTGGGGCTTGTGCTCCTTGCGGGTCCCTGCTAGATTCACCTCAAGTTCAGGGTGAGACTTCAGGCAGGCTGGGTCGAAGGCTCACGTCAAAAAGCCGTCGAAATCCGGGGGTAAGCGTCGTGGCCGTCCGCACCGGAACCGCGCAGAAGACACCGCAGAAGGCTCAACGAGAGCTTGAGGATCTGCAGCTCGTGCTCAAAGCCGCCAACGGCAGCACGGCGGCGATGGACCAGTTGATCCGCCGCTACACGTCGTTCGTCAGGCTCAAGGCGAGCTCGTACTTCCTCGCCGGCGGCGACGCGGACGACCTGATCCAGGAGGGCCTGGTCGGGCTGTACAAGGCGGTGCGGGACTTCAGGCCGGACAAGGAGACCTCGTTCCGCTCGTTCGCCGAGCTCTGCGTGACGCGGCAGATCATCACCGCGATCAAGACTGCGACCAGGCTCAAGCACGCCCCCCTCAACACCTACGTTTCCTTCAGCCACACGCCCGCCGGGCAGGAGTCGGAGAGCGAGTGCTCGCTCGGCGACGCGCTGCCGGCGTCGCACGTGCACGAGCCGGCCGTGAAGGTCGTGTCGACGGAGGAGCTCCAGTCGCTCGTCGGCTGCCTGTCGACGTCCCTTTCGCCGCTCGAGGCGGATGCGCTCCGGCTCTATCTGGAGGGCTCGTCCTACGACCAGATGGCCGACCAGCTGGGATGCGACACGAAGACGATCGACAACGCGCTTCAGCGGGTGAAGCGGAAGATCATCACGCACCAGCAGGCGCGTCAGGTTCTCGCGTAGGCGTCGTCGAGACGCGGGCAACCTCACCGGCGGCAACTGGCCGCACTCGCGCCTCGACGCTGCCCTTTGTCAGGCGGCCGGTCTTGCACTGGATCCTGATCAATCTCACTCCGTCGTCGTCGACGACCAGATCGCAGCGACTGGGGCACGTCGTCATGGTGCGCGAGGCGCCGGACGCCTCGTTGCCGAAAAAGACAACCGACGACTCCCTAGAATGGAGTGGCTTGCCGGAGTAGCTCAGTTGGTAGAGCACCCGATTTGTAATCGGGAGTGCGTGGGTTCGAGTCCCTCCTCCGGCTTTCTTACGCGCTTTCCTTCCGCTCGGCCTTGCGGGCCCGCATCGCGATGATCGCTCGGCCGAGTGCCTGGCCGGGCGTCTCGCCTGCACGGCGGGTCGCGACCCCGACCGAGGCGCCCTGATAGATCGACGCGAGGCGCTCGGGAACGGGAAGCGCGTCGAGTGCCGACTCGACCGCCGCGCGGCGCCGGGAGGCGCTTGCCTCGTCTCGGCCCGGAAGCAGGACCGCGAACTCGTCGCCGGCGGAGTACATGCGAGCCGCGTACTCGCCGGGCTCGCTCATTCGCGCGAGCGCCGCGCCGACGGCAGCGATCAGGGCGTCGCCTCCTTCCCGGTTGCCGAAAGCGCTGTTGGCTGCGCGCAAGCCGTCGAAGTCGAGCACCAGGACGCTCAGCGGCCAGGTGGGCTCGTGGCTCTCCAGCTCGCGCTGCAACGCCTGGTCGTTCGGCAGGCCGGTCAACCTGTCGCAGAACGCGCTTCGGCGCAGCTGCTCGAGCTCAGCCTCGACCCGCTCACGCTCGCGTGCCGTCGCGACCGCGATTCCGACGTTGTCCCAGTACGTGAGAAAGACGCTGCGACCATCGAAGTCGACCGGCCGGGGCTTGCCGAGCCAGTGAACGCCGACCGCTCCGTAGCTCTGGCGATGCGCGCGGATCAGGAGCAGGTGGGTCGTGATCTGCAGTGCTTTGCAGCGTGCCGCGAGAGGGGAAAGATCGTCGTCGAGCAGCGGGTGCGTAGAGATGAGCGACCTGCCGGCCGCGATCGCCCGTGGGAGCAGTTCCGCTTCCAGCCGAGCAGCCTCCTCGGGCAGGTCGGCGTTCGGCGGGTTGGTGAGGGCGAGGCGCCACTCCTCGTCGGCGGAGGGCAGGTACAGCCTCGCCACCGACGCACCGAGAAGCTCGAGGCTGTCCCGCACGACTCTCCGATGCAACTCGGCCGGATCTCGTTCGCGGAGAAGATCGTGGGAGAACATCAACGCGCGTCTGAGCAGGTCGGGGTACGAGAGCCCGGACATCGAATCGGTACCGGACGACGCCGGCCGCATCGAGAACGCCATCACTCCAATGATCGAAGGACGCGTGGGAGCGTCGAATCACCTCTTCGAGGGACAGCGCCCGTGTTGGGCCGTCAGGCGTTCTCGAGTGCCTGCTCGAGGTCGGCCCAGAGCACGTCGACGTCCTCGAGGCCGACCGAGAGACGCAGCAGGCCGACAGGGATCCGGTCGCCCTCCCAGCGGTGCCGGCTCTCGATCGACGAGCTCACACCGCCGAGGCTCGTCTGGTTCGCGATCACCCGCATCGCCGTCTCGACGGGGAGCGGATCTCCGGCGACGTCGAACGAGATCAGCCCGCCGAAGCCCGGATAGCGGACGACCACCACCGCTGGATGCCGCTCGAGCCGCGCCGCGATCTCGCGCGCATTCTCCGTGTGCCGGGCCATCCTGAGCTCGAGCGTCCGGAGGCCGCGGAGCAGCGATGCCGCCGAGTCGGGCGACGCGTTCAGGCCGAGACGCGTGCGCACCTCGCGGAGCCGCGCGGCGAGCGGCTCGTCTCTCGTCACAGCGGCTCCCAGCATCGCGTCGTGATGCCCGGTCAGGAACTTCGTCGCCGAGTGGACGACGACGTCGGCGCCCTCGTCAAGTGCGCGGAGGTAGACGGGCGTCGACGCGGTCGCGTCGCAGACCTTGCGGCCGCCGTGCGCGCGCACCGCCGGCCAGTCCGGGACCGACAGCAGCGGATTCGCCGGGCATTCGACCCAGACGATGTCGGCGCCTGCGGGCGGCGGTCCCGTCTGGTCGAACTCGCTCAGCTCCAGGCCCCACGGCGCGAACTCCTTGAACGCCACCGAGGTCCCGAAGTACGCGCCCTCCGCGATCGAGAGCTTCGTCCCCGGCTTTGCGAGGGTGAAGACGCAAGCGGTCACGGCGGCGGTGCCCGAGCCGAAGAGCACTGCCTCGCCTCCCTCGAGCGCCGCGAGCGCCGCTTCGGCCGCCACGCCGGTCGGATGCCCGTACCGCTGGTAGACGAATTCGCGGGGCCGGCCGCTCTCGTCGTACGGCCAGACGGTGGCGCGATCGATCGAGCTCACGGCTCGACTCTACGCGAGCGTCGCAACGCACCCGACGAGGCGGTCGACCTCCTCGTCGGTGTTGTAGTAGTGCACCGACGAGCGCACGAGCTCGTCGATCCCGCGCGGGTCGAGGTCGAGCCGCGCCGCCGACGCTTCCGTCACGGAGACGTTGATGCGATCGGCGGCGAGAGCTCTCCGAACACCGTCGGCCGTCTTGCCTTCGACCGTGAACGTCACGATCGCGCCGAGCACCTCGCCGCGGTCCGCGACCGTCACGCCGGGAACGTCGGCGAGCCCGGCACGAAGCCGCGCGGCCAAGGCATGCACGCGCTCCCAGATCGGGTCGAGGCCGATCTCCAGCGCGTAGTCGGCCGCGACGCCGAGCCCGACCTTCCCGGCGACGTACGTCTCCCAGTTCTCGAAGCGGCGCGCGTCGGGCCTCACCGCATAGCTCCCGTCGGGCTGCCACTCGGCGGCGTGCATGTCGAGGAACGGTGGCTCGAGCCGCTCGATCAGGTCTTCTCGAACGTAGAGGAGCCCGGTGCCCCGCGGCCCCCGCAGGAACTTGCGGCCGGTCGCCGAGAGGATGTCGCACCCGATCGCCCGAACGTCGAGCGGGAGCTGCCCGATCGACTGGCAGGCGTCGAGGAGGAAGGGGACGCCCGCGCTGCGCGTGACCCGGCCGACCGCCGCCGCCGGGTTGACCAGCCCGCCCTGCGTGGGGACGTGCACGAGCGAGACGAGCTTCACCCGCTCGTCCAGGAGGCGCTCGAGCGCGGCCACGTCGAGCTGCCCGTGCTCGTCGTCCGGGACGATCTCGATCGACGCTCCCGTGCGCTCCGCGACCTGGCGGAGCGCGATCCAGTTCGAGGCGTACTCGGCGCGGCCGGTGAGGATGCGGTCGCCGGGGGCGAACCGAAATGCGTAGAACGCCATGTCCCAGGCGCGGGTCGCGTTCTCGATCACCGCGATCTCGCCCGGGGCGGCGCCGATCAGGCGTGCCACCGCGTGGTACGTGTGCTCGAGCCGGTCGCGGCGCTCCGCCGCCGCCTCGTAGCCGCCGATCTCGGCCTCCCGGCGCAGGTGGTCGACCACCGCGTCGACCACGGCAGCCGGCGGGAGCGACGAACCGGCGTTGTTGAGGTGCGCGACGTTCGCGCAGCCCGGCGTCTCCTCGCGCAGCCGCGCGATGTCGAGCGTCACTCGTCGAGCACCGTGAAGAGCGTCAGCTGCATCCCGTCGGGCGGCCCTGCGAGTCGAGGACGGGAAGGCCGAGCGTGTCGCGGTCGAACGCGAGCGCCCGCTCGTAGTCCTCGACCGTGAGCGCGAGCCTGAGCTCCTTCACCGGCACGTCTCGACTCTAGTCGGAGCGTGCGCATAGGCTCCGCGGGATGGCGAGGCCCGAGAACCCCGGCGTGCACTCGACGACGCAGGAGAAGCTCGCGTGGATGCGCGAGCTCCGCGACGAGGCGCTGCATGCCGGCGCGGAGAAGTCGGTCGAGCGGCAGCGTGAGTCGGGGAAGATGCTGGCGCGCGAGCGGGCCGAGCGGCTGTGCGACGAGGGGTCGTTCGTGGAGCTCGACCGGTACGTCCGCCATCGCGAGTCGAACTTCGGGATGCTCGACCGGCGCCCCTACGGCGATGCGGTCGTGACGGGGTACGGGACCGTCTTGGGCCGGCGCGTGTTCGTGTTCAGCCAGGACTTCACCGTGTTCGGCGGGTCGTTGTCGGAGGTGTTCGCGGAGAAGATCTGCAAGGTGATGGATCTCGCGGCGAAGTACGGCTGCCCGGTGATCGGTATCAACGACTCGGGCGGCGCGCGGATCCAGGAGGGCGTCGTGTCGCTGGCGGGCTACGCGGAGATTTTCTGGCGGAACGTGCAGGTGTCGGGCGTGATCCCGCAGATCTCGCTGATCATGGGGCCCTGCGCGGGCGGCGCCGTCTACTCGCCCGCGATGACCGACTTCGTCCTGATGGTCGAGGGGTCGTCGTACATGTTCATCACCGGCCCCGACGTGGTGAGGACGGTGACCGGGGAGGAGGTGACGTTCGAGGAGCTCGGCGGCGCCGAGGCGCACGCGACGAAGTCCGGCGTCGCGCACCTGACCGCGGCGAGCGAGGAGGCGGCGCTCGAGGACGCGCGTTATCTCCTCAGCTTCCTGCCGCAGTCGAACCAGCATCCGACGCCCTACGACCCGCCCTCCGATCCCCCGGAACGTGAGGCACCGGAGCTGGACGAGCTGATCCCGGACGAGCCGACGAAGCCGTACGACATCAAGGATGTCGTGACGGCGGTTGTCGACGACGGCGAGTTTCTCGAGCTGCAGCCGCAGTTCGCCCAGAACATCGTGTGCGGCTTCGCCCGGCTCGGCGGCTACAGCGTCGGCGTGGTCGGTAACCAGCCGAGGTCGCTCGCCGGCGTGCTCGACATCGCCTCGTCGGAGAAGGCGGCCCGGTTCGTACGCACCTGCGACGCGTTCAACATCCCGCTCGTCACGTTCGTCGACGTGCCCGGGTTCCTGCCGGGCACCGCGCAGGAATGGGGCGGGATCATCCGACACGGTGCGAAGCTGCTCTACGCCTACTGCGAGGCGACGGTGCCGAAGCTGACCGTGATCACACGCAAGGCATACGGCGGCGCCTACGACGTCATGAGCTCGAAGCACGTCCGCGCCGACTTCAACTTCGCCTGGCCGACCGCGGAGGTCGCGGTGATGGGCCCCGACGGTGCGGTCAACATCATCTTCCGTAATGAGCTCGCGGAGGCGGCCGATGCGGAGCAGCGCCGCGCCGAACTGATCGCCGAGTACCGGGAGCGCTTCGCCAACCCGTACACCGCAGCCGAGCGCGGCTACGTCGACGACGTCATCGAACCGCGCCGCACGCGCCCGGTGCTGATCGACGCGCTCCGTACCGCGATCACCAAACGCGAACGCCGCCCACCGCGCAAGCACGGCAACATCCCGCTCTGAGGAAGAGCTAGACGGCGACGAGCGAGGGCGGCTGGACGCTCGCGATGAACGCGTCCACCACCTCGGGATCGAACTGCGAGCCTGCGCACCGTTCGAGCTCGCGGACGGCATCCTCCCGGAGCAGCGCGGGACGGTAGGCGCGCGTCGAGGTCATGGCGTCGAACGCGTCGGCGACGAACACGATGCGGGAGCCGAGCGGGATCGAGTCGCCGCTGAGGCCCTCGGGGTAGCCGGTGCCGTCCCAGCGCTCGCCCTGGTGGAGGATCCAGTCGGCGATCGGCTCGACACCGAGGCTCGCGAGCATGCGATAGCCGATTTGCGGATGCCGCTGGAGCAGTCGTCGCTCCTCGCGTGTGAGCGCAGCCGGCTTTCGCAGCAGCTCTTCGGGGATTGCCAGCTTGCCCAGGTCGTGCAGGCTGCCGGCGAGCCGTGTCAACTCGACCTGGTCCTCGGGCAGGCCGAGCTGCTTGGCGATCCGGCCCGCGAACAGCGCAACGCGTTCGGAGTGGTTGCCCGAGTCGGCGTGCCGCGAGTCGACGACGCGCGCCAGCGATGCGGCAGCGCGGATCCTCGCCGCCTGATCGCCGACGCCGTCCACGGATGCAAGGTCAGCGGCGTCCCTGGCCGGCCGAACCTGGTTCTTGCCCTGCTCCTTCGCCCAGTAGAGCGCACCGTCCGCCGAGCGGATCAAGCCGTCCCGGTCGCGGCCGTGCTGCGGGAACGTCGCGACGCCCGCACTGATGGTCAGGCCGCCGCCGGGGCTGACATCCGCTGCGCCGAGCCGCGCGACGATCGACTGCGCGGTTGCGAGGGCGAGCGGCTCGCCGATGGCAGGCAGGAGGAGCGCGAACTCGTCGCCGCCGAGGCGGAACGCCTCACCGTCCGACCGCAGCCGCGCTGCGACCTTCGACAGCACGCCGTCGCCGGCCGGATGCCCGTACTGGTCGTTGATCGCCTTGAAGTCGTCGACGTCGAGTAGGCACAGCGACAGCGTCGCTCCCTGCTCCCGCGCATCGGCGATCGCCTGCTCGAACCGCTCGTGAAAGTGGCGGTGATTGCCGAGGCCCGTCAGCGGATCGGTGAGCGAGAGCCTCACCGCACTCAGGGCGCGATGGCTGGAGCGCTGGTAGAGCGAGATCGCCGCGAGGGGGCCTGCAAGGGCCGCGAACAGGTACGGCGTCCGCTGCCAGAGGACGACCAGCATCAACGCGGTCGACGCCATCAGCGTGAACGGGAGGATCGTCCCGTGGATGTTCGAGCGGATCAGGCGCCCGTAACCGAC
This sequence comes from Gaiellaceae bacterium, assembly GCA_035518115.1. Taxonomy (GTDB): domain Bacteria; phylum Actinomycetota; class Thermoleophilia; order Gaiellales; family Gaiellaceae; genus PALSA-600. Next base: position 43,600 of record DATIXY010000050.1, read on the forward strand.
CTGCGAGCCGGAGGCGGAGATGGCGGCGGTGACCAGCAGGAGGTTCGCCGAGTACAGGACCGCGGCCGTGAGCGTGACCTCGAGCAGCACCGCGGCCGGCCCTTGCCCGTTGACGAGGTGCAGAATCGAGCCGGCGAGCGTTCCGACGATCCCGAACACGCCCGCGTTGTAGACGGTGCGGATCAGCGGCTTGCGATCGAGCAGTGCGGTCACCGTCGGTGCGGTGACGTAGACGAAGGTCGCCGCGGCCCACCCGAACAGCACGAGCGCCGCGACCGCGAACACGAAGCCGAGGGAGACGCCGTTGGCGTCCGCGCCCTCGACGGGCACGGGGAATCGCTCCGCCAACATCGACGCGGCGAGGAACGCGGCGACGCCGATCAGCGTCGTGACCGACGGATCGGTGTGCACGAACCAAGCTGTCGCAGCGAGGTACAGCCCGATCCCCACGACCGACACCGGCACGACGACGGCGAGCAGCCGCGCGGAATGACGCGACGCCCGGCTCATGCGGCGCCGGTTACCAGGTGAAGTTGAGCGGGTCGCACGATGCGATGCCGAGGATCGAGGCGAGGACGATCAGGACGACCACCACGACCACGAGCTTTGCGTTCCACTGGAGCATCAAGGGATTCCTTCCTGGCAGTTGCCGCATCGAGCCTCGATTCTTGCCGTGCGGCCCCCGTGCGGACATCACCCGGACGGGGGAACGGCGCCGCCGGGGGGCTGAATCCCTCGTTCGGGTGAGCGTGCGGCGTGGGCGGCTACGCTCGCCGCGTGGAGATCGAGCTCGATCCGAGCCAGCCGCCGGAGGTCACGCGCGCCGTTTCGGAGCTGCTCGCGACGCGGCCGGCCGGTGCTGACCCGTGGTGGGCAGCAGGCGTCGAGGAGTCGCTCGAGCCCGGCGAGGAGCTCTGAGGCTCAGCCCGACGCGGCCGCGCGCTCGCGGAACAGCCGCGGGGCGACGCGGGCGTAGTCGAGGCCGGAGACCCAGGTGAGCACGAGCGCGACGAGGAGCGCCCACCACGCGACGTCGTGCCCCCACACGCCGGCCGCCGCGAGCCCGCCGACGGCTGCGGCGATCGCCTGGGCCCACGTCTTGAGCTTGCCCAGGTCGCGCGCGGCGATCACGATCCCCCGTTCGACGGCGGCCTGCCGGAGCCCGGTGACGAGCAGCTCGCGCGCGACGATCGCGGCGACCATCCAGGCCGGGAACACGTGCTGGCCGAGCAGGACGATCAGCGTCGACAGCACGAGCAGCTTGTCGGCGACCGGGTCGAGCAGCGACCCGAAGGGTGAGGTGCGGCCGGACCGGCGTGCGATCCGCCCGTCGAACCAGTCGGTTGCCATCGCCGCGCAGAACACGGCCGTTCCCCAGTAGTCGTGGCCGCTGAACGGGATCGCGAACAGGGCGATCACGACCGGCACCGCGAGCGCGCGCGCGATGGTCAGCTGATCGGCAAGCCCCATCAGCAGGGGAGAATACGGCCGTGTTCACCAAAGTGCTCGTCGCGAACCGGGGCGAGATCGCCGTCCGGATCTTCCGCACGCTCAGGGACATGGGGATCTCCTCGGTTGCGGTGTATTCCGATGTCGACCGGCCGGCCCTGCACCCGCGGTTCGCCGACGAGGCCTTCGCGCTCGGCGGCAGGGCGTCGTCCGAGTCGTACCTCGTGATCGAGAAGGTGCTGGACGCAGCGCACCGCTCGGGAGCCGAGGCGATCCACCCCGGGTACGGCTTCCTGGCCGAGAACGCCCGCTTCGCGGCGGCGGTCGAGGAGGCCGGGTTGACGTGGATCGGCCCGCCGCCCGCGGCGATCGACCTGATGGGCTCGAAGACCGTCGCCCGCCGGACGATGCAGGCGGCCGGGGTCCCGATCATCCCAGGGACGACCGAGCCGGTCTCGTCGGCGGCCGACGTGGCGGCACTGGGGGACGAACTCGGGTACCCGCTGCTGCTCAAGGCGGCGGCCGGCGGCGGGGGGAAGGGAATGAAGGTCGTGCGCACCCCGGACGAGGCCGAACGGGCGCTCGAATCGGCGCGGCGCGAGGGGCAGGCGTACTTTGCGGACGGCGCCGTCTACGTCGAGCGGTACCTGGAGGATCCGCGACACATCGAGGTGCAGGTGCTCGCCGACGCGCACGGCAACGTGATTCACCTCGGTGAGCGCGACTGCACGATCCAGCGGCGCCACCAGAAGCTGGTCGAGGAGACACCTTCGCCGGCGGTCGGCGACGAGCTGCGCGCGCGCATCGGGGCGATCGCGGTCGACGCGGCCCGGGCCGCGGGCTACCGGTCGGCGGGGACGATCGAGGGGCTGCTCACGCGCGACGGCTCCTACTACTTCATGGAGATGAACACGCGCATCCAGGTCGAGCACACGGTGACGGAAGCCGTGTCCGGCGTGGACATCGTGCGCGCCCAGGTCGAGATCGCGGCCGGGCTGCCGCTCGAGCTGACGCAGGACCGCGTCGAGTTGCGCGGCCACGCGATCGAGTGCCGGATCAACGCCGAGGACCCGACGCAGGGCTTCCTGCCGTCGCCGGGGAGGATCACGGCCTACCGCGAGCCGTCCGGGCCGGGTGTTCGCGTCGACTCGGGCGTCGAGGCGGGCTCCGAGGTGTCGCCGCTCTACGACCCGATGATCGCCAAGGTGATCGTCCTGGGAGCCGACCGGGAAGCTGCGATCGGGCGGATGCTGCGGGCGCTCCGCGAGTACCGCATCGAGGGCGTCGAGACGCTGATCGGGTTCCACCGGGCGCTCCTCTCGCACCCCTGCTTTCGCAGCGGGGAGACGTGCGAGGACGTGGTGGAGTCGGCCGAGCTTGCGGAGCAGGCCGGGCAGCTGTCGGAGACGGATCGGTTGTCTCATCGGACAACGAGCGTAGCTGCAGCGTCGGACGGAGTGTCGTCGGAACTGGCAACAGCCGTCGAGATCGACGGGCGAAGGGTCGAGATCAAGGTGCTCTCTCCGGAGCCCGCCTACCGGGCGCTCGCGCGCCGAAGGCGCGAGCGTCGCTCGGACTCGGCATCCGGGTCGGGCTCGGGCGTGGTGAGGAGCCCGATGCAGGGGACGGTGGTCGACGTCAGGGTCGCGGTCGGCGAATCGATCGCGGCGGGCGCCGTCGTCTGCATCGTCGAGGCGATGAAGATGGAGAACGAGATCACCGCCCACCAGGGCGGCGTCGTGACCGAGCTACCGGTCTTGGTCGGGATGGCGGTGACGATCGGGCAGACGGTCTGTGCGATCGACCCGAACGGCTCCGAGCCCTCCTAGAGCGACCGCTGGTAGGCGCGGAACGTCGACGTCGCCCACGCGGTGGTTACCGCCGTCAGCGCGAACAGGAGCAGGAGGTGCCACCAGACCGCCGACCAGTCGGTGTTCGGGAGAACGACCTCGCGCGCCGCACGCACGCCCCAGTCGACCGGGTTGAAGCTGGCGGCGCTCTGCATCCACCCCGGCATCTGCGGGCGCGCGATCATCGTCGACGAGAGGAACAGCAGCGGCAGGCCGATGAAGTTCGCGATCGCGATCATCGTGGCCTCGCGGCGCGTCAGGAGCGCGATCGCCTGCGAGATGCCCGCGAACGAGCTGTTCACGAGGATCGCCGCCAGGATGATCGTCAGCCAGCCGAGCACGCCCGTGTGGATCCGCACGCCGAGGATGAACGAGACGACCAGGATGATCACCGCCTGGATCGCCGCGGTGAGCGCAGAGCGGACGATCTGCGAGAGCACGATCGAAAGGCGCGACGCGGGTGTGGCGAGGAAGCGCTCGACGACCTTGTGGTCGAGATCGTTGATCATCGACATCCCGCTCCACGTCGCGCCGAAGAACGCGTTCATGACGACGATCGCCGGCGCGAGGAACGTGATGTACGAGCTCGTGCCGAAGCCGCCGAGCCGTGTGACGTTGCGGAAGAGTTGCCCGTAGAGCAGGAGCCACACCATCGGCTGCACGAGCAGGAGAACGATCCAGATCGGCTCGCGCATCAGGTTGCGGGCCTGGCGGACGGTCATGAACCACGTGTCGCGCAGGACGGTCACCTGCCGGTGTCCTCCATGCCGAACTCGCGCCCGGTGTAGTGGAGGTAGACGTCGTCGAGCGTCGGCCGCGAGAGCGACGCCGCGGCGACCGAGATTCCCGCGCTCTCGAGTGCCGAGAGGATCCCCGGGAGCTCCCGCGCGCCGTTCGCGACCCGCGAGACGATGATCTTCCCTTCGACGACCTGCTCGGGGCGTGCGCCGACCGAGGCGATCACGCGCTTCGCCTCGTCGACCGCGCCGTTCTCGAGCTCGACGTGCACCGCGTCGCCGCGGAGACCGCCCTTCAGCTCGGCGGGCGTGCCCTCGACGACGACCTTGCCCTGGGACACGATCGAGAGGCGGTCGGCGAGCTGGTCGGCCTCTTCGAGGTAGTGCGTCGTGAGCAGGATCGTCAGCGCCTCGGCCTGCGCGAGGCGCGACACCTCCGCCCACATCGCGACCCTCGCCTCCGGATCGAGCCCGGTGGTCGGCTCGTCGAGGAAGAGGACGCGTGGGCGGTGGACGAGCCCGAGCGCGATGTCGAGCCGCCGGCGCATGCCGCCCGAATACGTCTTCACGATCCGGTCGGCGGCGTCCGCGATCCCGACGAGGTCGAGCAGCTCGTCGACGCGCCTGCGCAGGTCGTCGCCGCCCATGTCCTGGACGCGCCCCTGCAGCATCAGGTTCTCTCGGCCGGTGCCGTACTGGTCGACCCCGGAGTCCTGCGGGACGTACCCGATCGACCGTCGGACGGTGTCGGCCTTCCGGACCACGTCGTGGCCGTTCACCGAGGCGGATCCCGAGTCGGGATGGGTCAGCGTGACGAGGACGCGCACCGTCGTCGACTTCCCGGCGCCGTTCGGGCCGAGCAGGCCGAAGACCTCGCCCTCGCGAACGGCGAACGAGACGCCGTCGAGCGCCTGGACCTCGCCGTAGCTCTTGCGGAGCTCCGAGACGACGATCGCGTCCATCTCTTCGACAGTAGCGACGGCCGCCGGCCGCTCGGCGGGTAGAGTGCCGCGCGGCCGATGGACCTCTACGAGTACCAGGGCAAGCAGGTGTTCGAGCGCTTCGGCATCCCCGTTTCCGAAGGGCGGCTCGTGACCACACCGGACGAGGCGCGCAGCGCCGCCGAGGAGATCGGCGGTCAGGTGGTCGTCAAGGCGCAGGTGCTGACGGGCGGGCGCGGCAAAGCGGGCGGCGTGAAGCTCGCGGAGGATCCGGCCGACGCCGAGCAGAAGGCGAAGGAGATTCTCGGTCTCGACATCCGTGGTCACGTCGTCGAGAAGGTGTGGATCGAGCGCGCCTCGGAGATCGCGAAGGAGTACTACCTCTCCGTCACGTTCGACCGCGGCGCGAAGCGCCCGCTGCTGATGTTCACGACGCAGGGCGGCGTCGAGATCGAGGAGGTCGCGGCGAACGATCCAGCCGCGCTCGTCCGGCTCCACATCGACCCGCTCGAGGGATTCCAGCCCTGGGTCGCGCGGCGGCTCGTCTACGGCGCACGTCTCGACGATCCCGGCGAGCAGAAGCAGATCGCGGCCATCGTCGAGCAGCTGTACCGCTGCTTCGTCGAGACCGACGCGATGCTCTGCGAGATCAACCCGCTGATCGTGACGCCCGAGGGCGAGGTCAAGGCGCTCGACTCGAAGTTCACGGTCGACGACAGCTCGCTCTACCGGCACCCGGACATCGCCGAGTGGCGCGACACGAGCGCCGCCGATCCACTCGAGGCGCTCGCGCGCGAGAAGGGCGTCACGTACGTGAAGCTCGACGGAACCGTGGGGATCCTCGGCAACGGCGCGGGGCTCTCGATGTCGACGGTCGACGTCGTCGTGACCGCGGGCGGGAAGCCTGCGAACTTCTGCGACCTCGGCGGCGGAGGCGACGCGGAGGGCGTCGTCGATGCGCTCGAGGTGATCACGCGCGATCCTCAGGTGCGGTCGATCTTCTTCAACATCTTCGGTGGGATCACGCGCTGCGACGAGGTCGCGCGCGGCATCCTCGAGGCCCTCCGCCGGATCGAGATCACCGTGCCGATCGTGGTCCGGCTCGACGGGACGAACGCCGAGGAAGGCCTGAAGATCCTCGCCGACGCGGCGCCGCCGAACCTGCACGTCGCGCCGACCATGCTCGAGGCCGCCCGGCTCGCAGTGGAGCTTGCGGAATGACGGACGCATGGAGCGAGCGCGCGGAGGCGTACCGGACGAGCGCCATTCATTCCGCCGGAGAGGACCTCGATCTCGTCGTCGAGTGGTGCGAGCCGGGGGAGGGAGTGACCGTGCTCGATGTCGCGACCGGGGGCGGCCACGTCGCCCGCCGGCTGCGCGAGCTCGGCACGACCGTCGTCACGGTCGACCCGGCGCCCGGGATGCAGGCCGACACCACGGCTCCCGCCGAGTCGCTTCCCTTCGCCGACGGCAGCTTCGACGCCGTCGCCTGCCGGCTCGCCGCGCACCACTTCGTCGACATCCAGGCCGCGGTGCGCGAGATGGCGCGCGTCGCGAAGCGGCGCGTCGTGATCTGCGACAACACCTTCGTCAGCATGACCTCGGAGGAGGCCGACCGGCTCCGCGACCCGAGCCACGTTCGCAACTACGCCGTTCAGGAGTGGCACTCGTTCTTCGAGCTCGCAGGGCTGACCGTCGGCGACGAGCGCTACATGGAGCGGCCGCTGGAGATCCAGCCTTGGCTCGATCGCGTCGGCTGCACCGGCGCGGACGCGGCGCGCGTGCGCGAGCTGCTCGGCGACCGCGTCGTCGACGGGTGGATGAACCTGCCGACGCTCGTGATCCGGGGCGACAAGGCGGCCGGCTGATGGCGATCATCGTCGACTCGGGCACGCGGCTCGTCGTGCAGGGCCTCACCGGCTCGGAGGGGCGCTTCCACGGCCTCCGGAACCGCGAGTACGGGACCAACGTCGTCGCCGGCGTCACCCCTGGGAAGGGCGGACAGGACGTCGAGGGTGTCCCGATCTACGACACGGTCGCGGCGTCGGTCGCGGAGGCGGGTGCGAACACGTCGATGATCTTCGTCCCTGCGCGCTTCGCGCCCGACGCGATCTACGAGGCCGTCGACGCGGGCATCGCGACCGTGATCTGCATCACCGAGCACATCCCCGCCCACGAGATGCTGCGCGTCTACACCTACATCCGCCCGAAGGGCGTCACGCTGATCGGGCCGAACTGCCCCGGCGTGCTCTCGCCCGGCAAGGCGAACGTCGGGATCATCCCGGCACAGGTGTTCAGCGCCGGCAACATCGGCCTCGTGTCTCGCTCCGGCACGCTCACGTACCAGATCGGCCACGAGGTCGCCCAGCGCGGGCTCGGCAACTCGACCATCGTCGGCATCGGGGGCGATCCCATCGTCGGCTCCGGCTTCGTCGACATCCTCGCGAAGTTCGAGGCCGACCCCGAGACCGAGTACGTGGTGCTCGTCGGCGAGATCGGCGGCGACGAGGAGGAGAAGGCCGCGTTGTGGGCGGCCGAGAACATGTCGAAGCCGGTGTTCTCGTACATCGCCGGGTTCTCGGCGCCGCCCGGGAAGACGATGGGCCACGCGGGCGCGATCATCTCCGGCTCGTCCGGTACCGCACAGGCCAAGAAGGACGCGCTCGAGGCGGTCGGGATCAAGGTCGGCACGACGCCGACCGAGGTGGCCGAGCTGGTCGTCGCCGCGGCCGGCTGAGCGAAGACCCCGTCGGGCGGCGGTGGCTCGTACGATGACGGCGCACTAGGCTTCGTGCGTGGCGGCCTGCGCGAGCTGCGGCACGGAGAACCCTGCCGGTCAGAAGTTCTGCGGCGACTGCGGCACAGCGCTGGCGGTCGTCTGCCCGTCGTGCAGCACGCCGAACCCGCCCGGCCAGCGGTTCTGCGGCGAGTGCGGCGCTGCGCTCGGCGGCACAGTTGCCCAGCCGCCCGCGCCCGCGGAGCCGGTGCTCGCCGAGCGGCGGCTCGTCTCGGTCCTCTTTGCCGACCTCGTCGGCTTCACGACTCTCTCGGAGTCGCGCGACCCGGAAGAGGTGCGCGAGCTCCTCACCCGCTACTTCGACGCCTGCCGCCGGCTGGTCGGCTTGTACGGCGGGGTGGTCGAGAAGTTCATCGGTGACGCGGTCATGGCCGTCTGGGGCACACCCGTCGCGACCGAGGACGACGCCGAGCGGGCGGTGAGGACGGCGCTCGACCTGGTGGCCGCGGTCTCGGCGCTCGGCGAGGAGATCGGCGCCGAGGGCCTGCGCGCCCGCGCCGGCGTGCTGACCGGCGAGGCCGCGGTCAACCCGGCCGCCGTCGGCGAGGGCATGGTCGCCGGCGATCTCGTGAACACGGCCTCCCGCGTCCAGACGGTTGCGGAGCCCGGCTCGGTGTTCGTCGGCGACGCGACGCGGCGCGCCACGGAGCGGGCCGTCGTCTACGACGACGCCGGCGACTTCCAGCTCAAGGGCAAGGAGGGCGAGACGCACCTCTGGCGCGCCATCCGCGTCGTGTCGGGCCGCGGCGGCGAGCTGCGCACGCAGGGGCTCGAGCCGCCGTTCGTCGGCCGCGACCGAGAGCTCCGTCAGATCAAGGAGCTCTTCCACGTCTGCGCCGACGAGAGGCGCGCGCACCTCGTCTCGGTCACCGGTATCGCCGGGATCGGAAAGTCGAGGCTCGCGTGGGAGTTCTACAAGTACTTCGACGGGATCGCCGAGGTCATCTACTGGCACCGCGGCCGGTGCCTCGCCTACGGCGAAGGCGTGACCTACTGGGCGCTCGCCGACATGGTCCGCATGCGCTGCGGCATCGCCGAGGACGACGATGCGCAGACCGCGTCGCAGAAGCTGCACGCAGCGCTCGAGGAGCATCTCCTCGACGGTGACGAGCGGCGCTTCGTGGAGCCGCGGCTCGCGCAGCTGCTCGGCCTCGGCGGCCAGGAGTCGCGCGACCGGCAGGACCTCTTTGCCGCCTGGCGCCTGTTCTTCGAGCGGCTCAGCGAGGTCTATCCGACCGTGCTCGCATTCGAGGACATGCAGTGGGCGGACGCGAGCCTGCTCGACTTCGTCGAGTACCTGCTCGAGTGGTCGCGGAACCATCCGCTCTACGTGATCACGCTCGCGCGGCCGGAGCTGCTCGAGCGGCGGCCGACGTGGGGCGCCGGGCACCGCAACTTCACCTCCCTCTACCTCGAACCGCTCTCCGAAAACGCGATGCAGGAGCTGCTGCAGGGCTTCGTCCCGGGGCTGCCCGCCTCGTTGCGCGCCCAGATCCTGGCGCGTGCCGAGGGCGTTCCGCTGTACGCCGTCGAGACGGTGCGGATGCTCCTCGACCGCGGCTTGCTGGTCGAGGACGGGTCCGCGTACAAGGTCACCGGCGAGGTTGAGTCGCTCGAGGTGCCGGAGACGCTCCACGCTCTCGTCGCTGCGCGCCTCGATGCGCTTGCTCCCGACGAGCGCCGGCTGCTCCAGGACGCCGCCGTGCTCGGCAAGACCTTCACGTCCGAGGCGCTGACCGCACTGAGCGAGCTCGATCCGTCGGACGTCGAGCGATTGTTGACCGGTCTCGTGCGCAAGGAGCTACTCGGGCTCCAGTCGGATCCGCGGTCGCCCGAGCACGGCCAGTACGGATTCCTTCAGGACATCGTCAGGTATGTGGCCTACGAGACGCTGCCACGGCGGGAGCGCCGCGCGAAGCACCTCGCCGCCGCCGAGCACCTGGCCTCGACGCTCGGAGAGGAAGAGGTTGCGGAGGTCGTCGCCTCGCATCTGCTCGACGCCTACCGTCTCGACCCGGCGGCGCCCGACGCGGCGCCGCTTCGTGCGAAGGCCCAGTACGGCCTCATGCGGGCCGGCGAGCGGGCTGCATCGGTCGGCGCCTCGACGGAGGCCCGGCGGTACTTCGAGCAGGCCGCCGAGCTCGCCGAAGACGCCGCCGCTCAGGCCAATGCCGTGTTTCGCGCCGCGGAGATGGCGTGGCGGGCTGCCGCGAACGAGCCGGCCGAGGCGCTGTACGAGCGGGCGGCCCGGCTCTACGAGGAGGCGGGCGACACGCATGCCGCCGCCCGTGCCCAGGCCTCGCTCGCACTCGTCGAGCAGAACCTGGGCCGGCCCGACGAGGCGATCGGGCGCATGGAGCGGGCCTACGCCGTCATCGCCGACGACGAGCCCGACGAGGATCTCGCCTTCCTGCTCGTGCGGCTGGGAGCGGCGTACTACTTCGCGGGCCGGCTCGACGAGGCAGGGGAATTCGTCGAGCGCGGCCTCGACATCGCCGAGTCGCTGCAGCTCGCCGAGATCCTCTGCCGCGGCTGGAACACGAAGGCGATCCTCGCCGTCCCGAGGCGGCCCCAGGAGGCGAAGGCGCTGTTCGAGCTGGCGCTCAAGACCGCGCTCGAGCACGAGCTGTACGTGCGAGCGAGCACGATCGCCACGAACCTCTCCGACTTCGGCTTCCAGCGCGACCGCTATGCGGAGTCGCTCGCAGCGCTCGAGCAGGCGCTCGAGCTCGGGCATCGGATCGGCGCGCCGGGCAACGAGTGGTTCGCGTTGAGCGAGATGGGCTACGCGTTGTTCATGCTCGGACGGTGGGACGAGGCGCTCGATCGGTACGCAGAGATCCCCGAAGAGCAGGTCGGCCCGAACTCCCGTCTCATGAGCCCGCTGAGTGGGGTGCTCGAGCTGTATCTGAACCGAGGCGACCTTGCCGCTGCCCGTGACCTCCTGGGCCGCTACGACGATGCCGCGCGCTCGAGCGACGTGCAGACCAAAGGGCTCTACGAGGGCGCGGTCGCGGCCGTTCGTCTCGCCGAGGGCGACCACCGCGGGGCGCTGAGCGCTGCCGAGCGGGCGTTCGCGGGGCGAGAGACCTTCGGAGTGGGCTCGCAGGACGTCAAGCGGGGATGGCTCCACGCACTCGAGGCCGCGGTCTCACTGGGGGACCGCGGAAAGGCGGTCGAGCTGCTCGAGGCCGTC
>DATIXY010000051.1:0-14637 GCA_035518115.1 Gaiellaceae bacterium
AGCCGATCGAACGGCACGCCCTGCTCCTCGCCCACGCACGCATAGAAGGCCAGCAGCATCGCCGCCGGCCCGTTGATCGTCATCGACGTCGACACCTCGCCCAGCGGGATCCCCGCAAACAGCGTCTCCATGTCCTCCAAAGAGTCGATCGCCACCCCCTCCCGGCCCACCTCGCCCAGCGAACGCGGCTGATCCGAATCGAGGCCCATCAACGTCGGCATGTCGAACGCCGTCGACAGACCCGTCTGCCCGTGCTCGAGCAGATACCGAAACCGCGCATTCGTCTCCGCCGCCGTCCCGAACCCCGCGAACTGCCGCATCGTCCACAACCGGCCCCGGTACATCGACGGATACACCCCACGCGTGAACGGAAACTCCCCCGGATCACCCAGATCGCGCTCGTAATCCACCGACACCGACTCCGGCGTCGCAAGCGCCGGATTCTCCACCCCCGAGATCGTCGAGTGGAGCTCCCCCTGGCGCTCGGCCGGTGCCGTCACGCGCCCGGTTTCCACAACGGCTCGGCGCCCCCTGCGTTCGCAGCGCGCGCCAGGATGAAGAGCAGGTCGCTGAGGCGGTTCAGGTACACCGGCGCAACGGGGTTGAGGACGCGCTCCGCGGCGACAGCCAGCACCTCGCGCTCGACCCGCCTGCAGACGGCGCGCGCCACGTGCAGGCGCGCAGCGACTTCGCTGCCGCCGGGGATCACGAAGCTCCGAAGCTCGGGGAGCCCGGCATTCGCCTCGTCGCAGTCCGCCTCGAGCCGGTCGACCGCCTCCTGCGTGACGCGCAGCCGGCCGTCGTCCTCCGCGTAGGGGACTGAAAGGTCGGCTCCGAGATCGAACAGCTCGTTCTGGATGCGGGCGAGCCGGTCGTCGCCGGCCGCCGCCTGCGCCCATCCGAGCACCGAGTTGAGCTCGTCGACCGCGCCGTACGCCCGCAGCAGTGGGTCGAGCTTGGAGACGCGCGACCCGTCGCCGAGCGAGGTCTCGCCGCGATCGCCGCCCCGCGTGTAGATCCTGGTGAGCCGCACCGGCTCGTCCGGCTTCCGACTGCTCAAACCCGCTCCGCCGCCCGCTCGCCGAGGATCTGGCGGGCGATCACGAGCCGCTGGATCTCGCTCGTGCCCTCGTAGATCTCGGTGATCTTCGCGTCGCGGTAGTAGCGCTCGACCGGGAATTCCTTCGTGTAGCCGTAGCCGCCGAGCACCTGGATCGCCTCCGCGGTCTGGCGCCGCGCCATCTCGGAGGCGAACAGCTTCGCCTTCGCGCCGGCCTCCGTGTGGGGGCGTCCGTTCGACTTCAGCCAGGCGGCCCGTAGCACCAGCAGCCGCGCTGCGTCGATCTCCATCGACATGTTGGCGAGCTTGTGCTGAATCGCCTGGTGGTCGGCGATCCGCCGGCCGAACGTCTGCCGCTCCTGCGCGTAGCGAAGCGCGACCTCGTACGCCGCCTGGGCGATCCCGACAGCCTGTGCGGCGATGCCGATCCGCCCGCCGTCGAGCGTCGCCATCGCGATGCGGAAGCCGTGCCCCTCGTCGCCGAGCAGGCGATCCTCGCCGACGACGGTGTCGACGGCGATGTCGTTCGTCGCCGAGGAGTTCAGCCCGAGCTTCTCCTCGGTGCGGGTGATCGTCACGTCCTCGCCGTCGAGCACGAACGACGAGACCCCGCGCGCCGAGCGCGTCTCCGGATCCGTGCGCGCGAAGAGGAGCACCGTCCCGCCGAACGCCGCGTTGGTGATCCACTGCTTCGCCCCGGTCACGTGCCAGCCGCCGGCGACGCGCTCGGCGTGCGTGACGATCGCGCCTGCATCCGAGCCGGCTCCCGGCTCGGTCAGCGCGAAGCAGCCGATGCGGTCGCCACGCGCGAGCGCCGGGACGAACCGCGAGCGCTGCTCGTCCGTGCCGAACTGGAGGATCGGCATCGCGCAGGCCGAGGTGTGGACCGCGACCGTCACCCCGACGCCGGCGTCCGCCCGCGAAAGCTCCTCCAGGACGAGGATGTACGACACGAAGTCGGCGCCCGCGCCGCCGTACGCCTCGGGGACGCAGACGCCGAGGAGCCCCAGCCCGCCGAGCGTGGCGAGCAGCTCGCGCGGGAAGCCGTGATCGCGGTCCCAGGCAGCCGCGTGCGGCTCGATCTCGGCCCGCGCGACGTCGCGGGCGACGGCCTGGATCTCCCGCTGCTCGGCCGTCAGCTCGAAGTCCACGGCCCGCAGACTATCCCGGCCGCGGAGGGCGCCCTACTTCGGTTCCGGCTCCAGCTTGTAGCCCACGCCGAACCGTGTCTGGATGAACGAGTGGCGCGGCGCCGGGCGGTCGATCTTCTGCCGAAGGCGGCGCACGAACACGTCGACGGTGCGGTCGCGGTGTGTCTCGCGGCGGCCCCAGACCTTCTGCAGCAGCTCGTCGCGCGTGACGACGCGCCCCCGGTCGAGCGCGAGCGTGTAGAGCAGCCTGAACTCCGTCGGCGTGAGCCCTGCGCTGTCGCCGTCGATGTACGCCTGCACCTCTCGCGGGTCGATGCGCAGCTCCTCGATCTCGATCGCGTCGCCCCGGCGCTCTTCGGCGGGCCGCACGCCGCGCCGGGCGGCGGCTCCGACGCGGGCGACGAGCTCGCGCATCGAGAAGGGCTTGACCAGGTAGTCGTCCGCGCCGATCTCGAGCGCATGGACGCGATCGTGCTCCGTGCCCCGCGCCGAGACGACGACGATCGGCGTGCCGATGCCTTCCGACCGCGCGGTCTCGATCAGCTTCCAGCCGTCGAGCTCGGGCAGCATCAGGTCGAGCACGCAGACGTCCGGGTTCTCGAAGCGGAGGCGCGCCAGGCCGAGCTCGCCACGGCCGACCACGACCGGGTCGAATCCGGCGGCGCCGAGATGGCGGGCCATCCCGTCTGCGATCACGGTGTCGTCCTCGACGATCAGGACCCTGCTCATGCGACTTACGATAGTGGTGTCCGGCTTTTTCTTCGGGTTTCAGACTGGTGACGATTCGGTGACGAACAGATTCGTCGACGACCGCAGCTTCGACGAGCTGCGGACCGGGTTCACGGCCGCGGTCTCGCACGAGCTCCGGACCCCGCTCGCCCGGATCATGGCGCTCCTCGACTCGGCCGACCTGCCCGGCGCCGACGTCCACGCGCTGCTCGACCAGGCCCGCGCCGAGGTCGAGAACGCCGGCGAGCTGATCGACGAGATCCTCTTCCTCTCCGAGCTGGAGAGCGGCAAGGAGGTCGTCTCACTCGGGCGGACGAACGCGATCCCGGTGCTCGAGCACGTCGCCCGGGAGCTGGAGGGCGCCGCATCGCGAGCCGGCGTCGAGCTCGTGGTCGAGGGCGACGTCGACGTCGACGTCCCGCTCCGCCCGCGGATGCTCCGGATGATCGCCGAGAACCTGACCGAGAACGCGCTCCGATACGCGGGGCACGGCTCGCGCTTCACGCTGAGCGTCTCACAGGAGGGCGACAACGCCGTGATCACGGCGTCCGACGACGGCGCGGGCGTGGACGCCGAGACGCTCGACCGGCTCTTCGAGCGCTTCTATCGCGGGGATGCGGCCCGCACGACGCGCGGCACCGGCCTCGGGCTCGCGATCGTCAAGCACGTGGTCGCCGCCGCCGGCGGCGACGTCGAGGCGAGCGGCGAGGCCGGCCACGGCCTCGAGGTGCGCTGCTCCTTCCCGGCGCAGCTGCGGACGCGAGGGGCCTGACCCACCGGGTCAGACCCCTCTGCGCAACCCGCTTACGACTGGATCTGCTTGAGCGTCTTCTCCGCGGCGACGAGCACGGTCTTGACCGTGGACATCGGGGCGAAGGTGAGCTTCGCGGTGTACTGGGGGGTCTGACCGACGGTCAGGGCCCAGAAGATCATCTTGCGCAGCTCAGCGGCGTTCGGCGTGGTCTTGTGGACCACGATGTACGTGTAGGTGCTGATCGGGTAGGCGAGCGGCGCCGACTTCGGCGGGTTGACGATGTGCATCTCGTTGTTCGCCGGCACCTTCGGGAAGGCGAGCGCGGCCGCCTGGATGCGCCGGAGGCTCGGATAGAGGTATTTCCCGGCCGCATTCTTCACGGCGGCGAAATGCAGGTGGTTCAACGTCGCGTAGGCAACGTCGACGTAACCGATGGCCCCCGCCGTGCGCGAGACGAGGCCCGCGACGCCGGATGAGCCCTTGGCGCCCTGACCGGTCGGGAAAGCCGGCTGGGTCGAGACGCCGATCTTCGTCTTCCACGTCCCGTTGACCGCGGACAGGTAGTCGGTGAAGGCGTACGACGTGCCCGAGCCGTCGGACCGGAAGACCGGTGTGATCTTCAGGTCGGGGAAGTTGGCGCCCGGATTCAGCTTCGCGATCTCCGGGTCGTTCCAGTTGGTGATCTGACCGAGGAAGATCTTCGCGATGGTCGAGCTGTCGAGCCGCACGTGGACCGGAGCGCCGGGGACGTTGTAGAACACGGAGACGGCGGACAGCGCCCACGGGATCTGCACGCAGTCACTGCATGCGGTCTGCTGGTCGGGGGTCAACGGCGCGTCCGAGGCGCCGAAGTCGACCTGCTTGTTGGTGATCGCCGCGATGCCGGCACCCGAGCCGACGGCGCTGTACTGCACCGAATCACCAAAAGCATGCCCCCACGCCGGGATCCACGCTCCCACGAGCGGCGCAACGAACGTGCTGCCCGCGCCGGTGATCGTGGCGTTCGACTTGGCGCCGGCCGACGTCACCGCGACCGCCCCCGCGGCGAGCACCGCCACCGCGACGGCAAGAAGTGCAAGGCCCTTCTTCATGAAAAATCCTCTCCTGTTCCCTGGGGGATCGCTACTCGTTGACCTGTGAAATGCGCTGCCAGCGTGCCGCCGTCAGCGGCGTAGATGGGCTGACGCGCTGTTACACCGAGGTGACGGAGTGGTGAACTGATCCGGCGCCTCCGTTCACCTGTGCAGCCCGAGCTTGCGCCTCGACCGGTCGAGGAGAAAACGTGCGGTGAGACTCGTGACGAGGACGAAGACGATCAGGACGAACGCGGCCGCCCAGGCCTGTGCGTGGAGGTTGGGGTCGGCCGACTCGGAGTAGGTGAAGATCGTGAGCGGGATCGACTGCACCGAGTGCGACGGGTTCCAGTCCACAGCGTTGCTGGCGATCGCGCAGGTGAAGAGCAGAGGCGCCGTCTCGCCCGCGGCACGTGCGATGGCGAGTGTGGTGCCGGTGAGGATCCCGCCGAGCGACGTCGGCAACACGACGCGGACGACGGTCTGCCACTTCGAGACACCGAGTGCGTAGCTCCCCTCGCGGAGCCCGTTCGGGACGAGCGCCAGCACCTCCATCGCCGAGCGGGCGACGAGGGGCAGCATGATGATCGCCAGCGCGACGCCGCCCGCGATCGCGCTCTGGTGGCCGCCGATCCCGAGGACCGGAAGGGCTTCCTTCACGATCAGCGTGTAGACGAAGATCCCGATCACGATCGACGGGAACCCGTTCAGGGTGTCGAGCCACAGCCGGACCTGGTCGGCCCACTGTTTCGGCGCGAACTCGCTCACGAAGATCGCCGTCATCACCCCGAAGGGCAGCGCGACGATCGTCGCGATCGCCACCAGCACGATCGAGCCCACGATCGCCGGCGCGATACCTCCGCCCGGCTGGCCGAAGAGTGCCGGCCCCTTCGTGAAGAAGTCGAGATTGAGCGCGGAGATTCCCCGGCTCGCGACCGACCAGACCATGATCCCGAGCACGACGATCGCCGACAACGCCGCCGCGATCGCAGCCACCTCGGCGACTCGATTCACGATCAGCCTGCGCCGGGCGCGACCGGTGGCCCTCAGCGTGAGCTGCGGCGTCGTCATGACCCCGCCAGCTTTCGGTCGGACCGTTTCACGATCAGCTGGGCGCCGAAGTTCGCGAAGAAGGAGATGACGAGCAGGATCAGGGCCAGGTAGATCAGCGACGAGATCTGAAGGTTCGTGATCGCGCCCTGGTACTGGTTGGCGACCCGGCTCGCCAGCGTGTCGCCGGGCTCGAAGATCGACCGGTGCAGCGGAATGAAGTTCCCGATCACCTGCGTGACGGCGATCGCCTCGCCGAGTGCGCGGCCGAGGCCGAGGATCACGGCCGCGATCACGCCGCCCCGCACCGAGGGAACGGTGACGGTCTTGACCATCTCCCAGCGCGTCGCACCGAGCCCGATCGCGCCTTCCTCCAGCTCCTCCGGCACGCCCAGGAAGAGCTCGCGGCAGATCGACGACGTGATCGGAATCGTCATGATCGTGAGCACGAGGATCGCCGCGAAGACCGTCGACTCGACCTTGTCCTGTCCGTTCGAGAAGATCGGGATCCAACCGAGGACTGAACTGATCGCGGGCTGCAGATACTGCGCCGAGAAGGGCGCGAGAACGTAGATGCCCCAGAGTCCGATCACGACGCTGGGCACCGCGGCGAGCATCTCGATCAGCGTCCCGGCCGGCCCGCGGATCGCGGGCGGCGCGATCTCGCTGAGGAAGAGCGCGATCGCGACGGAGATCGGGCCCGAGAGCAGGATCGCGCCGAACGAGGTGACGATCGTCCCGATGATCAGGTCGCGCGCGCCGAACTCGTTGAGCGGGGCGTTCCAGACGTTGTTCGAGACGAAGCTGAGCCCGAAGTGCTGGATCGCCGGCCAGGCGCCCTTGAGGATGCGCCAGATGATCCCCAGGACGAGCAGGACCGAGATCAGGCTCGCGATCCCGGTCAGCCAGTAGAACAGCTTGTCGCCGAGGCGGTCGCGCAGCCCGCGCGACGGGGCAAGTGTCTCGCCCTGTGGGACCGATGCCGCTTCCATCGACGCGTGAGCATTCCAGCCTCGCGACCGCCCCGTGGACCGCGTCACCACTCCGTCACATATCGTTCACATCCTGTCGACCCTGGCCACCGGCCTAGGTCGGGAGACTCACACGGTGTCGACGATGGATCAGCGCGAGAAGTCGAACGAACAGGGCGTGCCGGCGATCGGTGTCGCACCCCCTCCGTCCGCGGCCGAGGTCAGCCGCGAGGTCGTGTTCGACATCGACGACCTGGCCGTGTTCTACGGCAAGGCGCTCGCAGTCGGCGGCGTCAACCTCGAGATCCACCGGCACGCGATCACGGCGCTGATCGGGCCGTCCGGGTGCGGCAAGTCGACCGTCCTGCGCTGCCTGAACCGCATGAACGACCTGGTTCCGAGCGCACGGGTGGACGGGAAGGTGCTCTACCACGGCACCGACCTGTACGGGAACGGCGTCGACCCGATCGAGGTGCGTCGGCGGATCGGCATGGTCTTCCAGCGCCCGAACCCGTTCCCGAAGTCGATCTACGACAACGTCGCCTACGGGCTGCGCATCCTCGGGATGAAGGACCACCTCGACGACCGCGTCGAGCAGGCGCTCCGCGGCGCTGCGCTCTGGGACGAGGTCAAGACGCGCCTCAAGCGGTCGGCGTTCAGCCTCTCCGGCGGCCAGCAGCAGCGGCTCTGCATCGCGCGTGCGATCGCCGTCCAGCCGGACGTGATCCTGCTCGACGAGCCCGCCTCCGCGCTCGACCCGATCTCGACCGCGGCGATCGAGGACCTGATGCACGAGCTCAAGCGCGAGTACACGCTCGTCATCGTCACGCACAACATGCAGCAGGCGGCGCGCGTCGCTGAGATGACCGCGTTCTTCAGCCTCGACGTCCACGACGACGGGACGCGGAACGGGATCCTCGTCGAGTACGACTCGACCGAGAAGATCTTCACGCATCCGGCCGACGAGCGCACCGAGGGCTACGTCACCGGGCGCTTCGGATGAGAATCTCGTTCACCGAGGAGCTCTCGCAACTCGAAGCCGGACTGCAGGAAGAAGGCGATCTCGTTCTCCGTGCGCTCCGCTCGGCGCTCAACGCGCTCGCCCGCGGCGACTCGGAGCTCGCGGACGAGGTGATCGCCTTCGACGACGAGGTCGACCGCCGGTACGTCGAGATCGAGACCGGCGTGCAGTCGCTGCTCGCGCGGCAGACGCCCGTCGCGATCGATCTGCGGCTGGTGCTCGCAGTGCTCCGGGTCAACCTGCACCTCGAGCGGATGGCGGACTACTGCGTCACCGTCGCGAAGCTGACCAAGCTGATGGGCGACCTGCACGTCGACGACGAGACGATCAGCCGCTCGATCGAGGACATGGGCCAGCGCGCGGAGCAGATGATCCGAGTCGCAATGGACGCCTTCGCAGCCCGCGACGCCGAAAAGGCGCAGACGCTGGTGGAGCTCGACGAGCTGATCGACCGTGCGAACCGGAACGCGACCGACGATTTGCTCTCGCTCGGCAACTCGTCCGAGGAGCGCGAGTACGCGCTCCGGATGCTCGTCGTCTCGCGGTGCGTCGAGCGGATCGGCGACCATGCGGTCGACATCGGCGAGCAGGTGGCGTACCTCGTCACCGGCGAGTTTCGCGAGTTCAGCGACGCCTCGCATCCCGCGTAGGCTCTCCACATGACGGAGCCCGGGGTCGAGGACGCGACGCGTCGGACGCGCCTCGCGAACGAGCGCACGTATCTCGCCTGGTGGCGAACGGGGATCGCCTCGCTCGCCGTGGGGATCGGAATCGGGCGTCTGCTCGCGGAGACCGCCGGCGGCGCGCAATGGCCCTACCGGCTGGTCGGCGTCGGCTTCGGCGTGCTCGGGCTCGTCATCCTGGCGGTCGGCCTGCGCCGGACACGCGAGGTCGAGGCCGCGCTCGACCGCGGTGCGTACGCGCCCGTCAGCGCAGCGCTGCTGACCTGGCTGGTCGCAGCCGGGCTCGTGCTCGGTCTCGGCGTGATCGCCCTCGTGCTCTTCGGCTGAGCCGACTCAGACGGTCACCGCCAGCCTCAGCGCCGCGATCGCGAGCCCGGCGACGAGCAGGCGCTCGATCGCGACGCTCGACGTGCGAATCGACAACCGCGCCCCGATCTGCGCACCGACCGCCAGGCCGACCGCGAGCACGATCGATCTCCGCAGCCCGTGCCCGACGGTGTACGCACCCTGCGCGATGTGCGTCGCGACCGCTGCGCCGCTCATCATCGCGAGCACGAAATGGGAAGTCGCGGTCGCGATATGGGTCGGGAACCCGAGCGCCGTCACCAGCATCGGGACGTGGAAGATCCCGCCGCCGATGCCCAGGAAGCTCGACAGGAACCCGACGCCCACGCTCAGGACCACTCCCTGACGGACGCGGACCGCGTACCGCCACTCGCGCCCGGAGGCATCGACGAGCAACCGCGGAGATCCCCCCCGCGTGCGATGGAAGTCCCACCGGCGGTAGATCGAGAGCCAGATCGCAACCGCCGCGAGGACGACGGCCATGATGGCGTCGAAGGCACGGCGCGGCACGTAGCCGACAAGGAGAGCGCCGCCGACCGCGCCGGGCAGCGTCGCGACCCCGAACAGGAGCCCGCTTCGGACGTCGACCCGCCGCTGGCGCAGGTACGCGATCGTCCCGGACGTGCTGTTCGCCCAGACCGCGGCGAGACTGATCGAGGTGAGCGTCTGGGCGCTCTCGTTCGGGTACACGATCAGCAGCACCGGCGTCAGGAGGAACCCCCCGCCCGCCCCGACGAGCGTCCCGAGCACGCCGACCGCGACACCGAGCAACGCGAGCCCGGCGATCACCTCGACGCTCATGCCACGAGGATAGAGACGGCCTCAGGCGGCCCGCAGCCGGCGCTCCTCGTCCAGGCGGACGAGGTAGGCGGGCCGGCGGGAGCGGAGGTAGTCGACGACCGCGTCCTCGCTCCGCGCGGACGGGATCAGCGTCTTCCAGCCGCCGAGGTGGTCGATCCGGTGGAAGTCGCCGTTCGCGACGCCGGGAAGGCCGGCGGCGGCGACCCAGTCGAAGAGCGTCTCCCTGTTGAAGAGCTCGAACCGGTCGACGAACTCGGCGAGCTCGGGGCGCGCGGCGAAGGCCGCCGTCCCGCGCGTCGCGCCCGCGAGGTGGTCGGGTGAGTACGGGTGGGCGGCGACGAGCGCCGCCCCGCACGCCCGCGCAGCGGCGAGCGCAGTCTCCAGGCCGTTCGAGACGTCGACGAACGAGCGCAGGCCGATCGCGACCGCGTGCCCGGACAGCAGCGGGTCGGGATCGTCGTAGGTGAGCTCCAGCCCCGGCAGGACGAGCAGCCCGTAGAGCTGCAGCGCCCGGGCGGCCTCGCGCTCGATCTCGGCCAGATAGGCATCGAACCGAGCCGCCGTGACCTGATCGCCGGCGCGCGTCGCGTGGTCGGTGATCGCGAGCACGTCGAAGCCGCTCTGCCCGTAGAGGTCGCACAGCCGGCGAACCTCGAGCGCACCGTCGCTCCACGTCGTATGCGCGTGCAGCTCGCAGAGCAGCGGGCTCGGCTTCGTGGGCATCTGCTCGCATGTTCGCTGCAAATCGGGCACTTCCGCGCCCGGTCACCAGATCGCTACGCGTTCGTCGTCGCTAGGTCACGAAGTAAATGACGCACGCGAGCCCGGCCACGAAGCAGTAGACGGCGAACGGGACGAGCGTCCGCGTCTCGAAGTACCGCATCAGGAACCGGATCGAGAACGCTGCGGCGACGGCGGCGGCGAGCGCGGCGGCGAGCGCCTGGCCGCGGACGCCGTTCCCGTCGGTTCCGAAGAGCTCCGGCAGCTTCAGCAGCGCCGCCGCGCCGATGATCGGCGTCGCGAGCAGGAACGCGAATCGCGCCGCGTCCTTGTGCGACAGCCCGACGACCAGCCCGCCGCTCATCGCCGCGCCCGAGCGCGAGAATCCGGGGATCAGCGCCAGGGCCTGCGCGGCGCCGACGAAGAAGGAGTCGCGCCACGAGACCGTGCGTGCAATCCGCACGTCGTCCTCATCGGCCGTTACCGGCGCGCGCCGCCGGAGCACCTCGGCGACCGCCAGCAGGATCCCGTTCAGCATCAGGAAGACCGATGCCGACGTCGGCGACGCGAAGATCTTGCGCAGCGCGCTCTCGAGTGCGAGGCCGAGGATCCCGGCGGGGATCGTCCCGACCACGAGTAGCCAGCCGAGCCTGGCGTCGGCGTCGTCAGGGGCGATCGCCCGGTCGCGCAGCGAGCGCCCGAGCCCCTTCACGATCCGCACCCAGTCGCGCCAGAAGAAGATCAGCAGGACGATCGCGGTCGCGAGGTGCGTCGCCACCAGGAAGGTGAGGAAGTACGTGTCGTTCTGATGGATGTTCCACCCGAGCAGGCTCGGGAGGATCACGCTGTGCCCGAGGCTGGAGATCGGGAACAGCTCGGTCACGCCCTGGATCAGACCCAGGATGATCGCCTGGGTGTACGTGATCAGCGACTCGGCGATCACGCAGCAGTCGCTCGCGACGGCCCGCTGCGGAACCACGCGAAGACGAGGCACGCGACGCCCAGCAGGAACGCGGCGATCCCGTGCTTCACGTGGTGGTGGCTCGACCCGGCCTGATGGCCCGGGAAGAACGACGGAAGCGACTTGGCGGGCTCGACCCAGTACACGATCCCGATGGCGATGAGCACGATCCCGACCACGACGGCGAGGATCACGAGGAGCCGCTCGTTGCGCACGAGCGGCAGGATACGCGCTCGCTCGGCGGGGTCGGTTTCCCACCTGTTCACAAATCGCCGCCTATCATGCGACCTCAGTGGCGACGACCGAGATCCCGAGCGCCAGCGAGGCCCTGATCAACCGCGAGCTCTCGGCGATCGCGTTGATGGGCCGCGTCCTCGATCTCGCCGCCGATCCGACGGAACCGCTGCTGGAGCGCGTGAAGTTCTGCGGGATCGTCTCCGACATCCTCGACGAGTTCTTCATGGTGCGGGTGGCCGGCCTCTACGACCAGGTGCTGTCGGGGCTCGCCGTCCGCCTTCCCGACGGCCGCACGCCGCAGCAGACCCTCGAGGCCGTGCGCGTCCAAGTCCTCGAGCTGACGACCAGGCAGTCCCTGCTGTGGCGCGACGAGCTGTGCCCCGCGCTGGCCGCCGAGGGGATCCGAGTCGGCACGGTCGACGAGGCGACGCCGGGCGAGCTGGAGGAGCTGGAGCAGCTGTTCCTGCGCCAGATCTACCCGGTGCTGACGCCGCTCGCCGTGGGCCCCGGTCAGCCCTTCCCGTACATCTCGGGCCTGTCGCTGAGCCTCGGCGTGATGGTGCGCGACGACTCATCGGGCGAGGAGCGCTTCGCGCGCGTCAAGGTGCCCGAGGGCCTCCCGCGCTTCGTCCCCGTCGGGTCCGACGGCCTCCGGCTCCCGCTCGAGGCGATCATCGGCCACTTCCTGCCGGAGCTTTTCCCGGAGATGGACGTGCTCGAGCGCGTGGTGTTCCGCGTGACCCGCGACGGCGACACCGAGATCTCCGACGACGCGGACGACCTGCTCGAGGCGGTCGAGAGCGAGCTGCGGAAGCGGCGCTTCGGCGCCGTCGTCCGGCTCGAGGTGTCGAGCTCGATCTCGCGCTCGATGCTCTCGCGGCTCGAGACGCGGCTCGGGATCTCTACGACGAGCGTCTACCCGGTGCGCGGGCTGCTCGACCTCGCCGACCTCGGCCAGCTCTACGGCCTCGACCGGCCCGACCTCAAGTACGAGCCGTGGGTGCCGTTCACGCAGCGGCGCCTGTCCAGCCCGAAGAACGACGACCTGTTCGCCGAGATCGCGCAGCGCGACCTCGTCGTCCAGCATCCGTACGACTCGTTCACGACGAGCGTCGAGTCGCTCGTCAAGGGCGCCGCCCGGGACGAGGCAGTGGTCGCGATCAAGACGACCGTGTACCGCACGACGCAGGACTCAGCGCTCGCGACCGCCCTGGTCGAGGCGGTCGAGAACGGCAAGCAGGCCGTGTGCGTCGTCGAGCTGAAGGCACGGTTCGACGAGCAGCGCAACATCGAATGGGCGCGATCGCTCGAGCAGGCGGGCGTGCACGTCGTCTACGGCTTCCCGGACATGAAGATCCACGCGAAGACGACGCTGATCGTGCGCCGCGAGGGCGACGAGCTGCGCCGCTACGTGCACATCGGGACGGGCAACTACCACGCGACCACCGCCCGCATCTACGAGGACATCGGGCTCTTCACCGCCGACCCGGACATCACCGCCGACGTCGCAGACCTCTTCAACTTCGTCACCGGCTTCGGCCGCCCGCAGCAGTTTCGGAAGCTCCTCGTTGCGCCGTTCAACCTGAAGAAGAGCCTGATCGAGCACATCCGCAACGTCGCGGACGCTGCAGAGGCCGACCGGCCGGCACGGATCCGGATCAAGTGCAACAGCCTCACCCACCCGGAGGTGATCGAGGAGCTGTACCGCGCCTCGCAGGCCGGTGTCGAGATCGACATCGCCGTCCGCGCGATCTGCTCGCTCATCCCCGGCATCCCCGGCCTGAGCGACAACATCCGCGTGCGGTCGATCCTCGGGCGGTTCCTCGAGCACAGCCGCCTGTACTACTTCGAGGCCGGCGAGGACCGGACGTACTTCCTCGGCAGCGCCGACCTGATGCCCCGCAACCTCGAGCACCGCATCGAGGTGGTCACGCCGGTCGACGACCCGCACATCCGCGGCGAGATCGACGCCATCTTCAAGGCGCTTCTGAGCGACAACGCCCAGGCATGGGAGCTACAGGCCGACCAGTCCTGGCATCGCGTGCCGGGGAAGAAGGGCGAGCGGAAGAAGCCGGCACAGGTGCACTTCATGAAACGCCGCGAACGGGCCCGCCGCCTGCAGCGGTCCGTCTGAACCAGGGCCGCTCCGTCATGTGGGGTCGTCAGCATGCTGCCGTGCCGCTGGGGGTCGTCGACGTCGGGTCGAACACGGTGCGCCTGCTCGTGACGGCGCACGGCAAGCCCGTCCTCTCGCTGCGCGAGAGCGCCGGGCTCGGTGCGTTCATCGAGCGCGACGGCGTCATCCCGCAGGCGAAGCTCGAGGAGACTGCGCTCCACGTCCGCCACTTCGTCGAGGCGGCGGCCGAGGCCGGCGCGACCGAGGTCGAGGTGCTGATCACGAGCCCGGGTCGCCAGGCGGCGAACGGAACCGAGCTTCGCGACGCGATCGCCGCCGCGACGAACGCTCCGGTCAGCATCCTCTCCGCGCAGGAGGAGGGCCGCCTGGCCTTCCTCGGAGCGTTGGGAAGCGTGCACCTGCCGGCGCGGCGCCGCATCGCCGTCGTCGACGTCGGCGGCGGCTCCTCCCAGATCGTCGTCGGTTCCGGCCGCGAAGGGATCACGTGGAGCGGCTCGATCGACCTCGGGTCGCGTCGCCTGACGAGCCGCCTGCTGTCGCGCAGGCCGCCGACCAACGGCGACCTGGCTGCGGCACGCTCCGAGGTCGACCGGCTCCTCGCAAACCTCGACCTTCCGGAGGTCCGCTCGGCGCTCGTCGTGGGTGGAAGCGCCCGAGCGCTCAAGCGCCTGGTCGGCGGGCGTCTGGGACGCGAGGAGCTCGAGTACGCGATCGGGCTCGTGCAGCACACCTCCGCCGACGACCTGATCGACCACTACGGCGTGAACCGGGCGCGCGCCGAGATCCTGCCCGCCGGCGCGACGATCCTCGCCGCGGTCCAGGACCGGCTCGACACGCCCCTCCGGGTCGTGCGCGCGGGGCTCCGCGAGGGCGCCGTGCACGAGCTCGGCGCGCGGCAGGCCGCCGCCTGATCAGTCGACCGCGGCGTGGCCGCGGGCGATCGC
>DATIXY010000052.1:0-14974 GCA_035518115.1 Gaiellaceae bacterium
TGCGCCAGGAGCGTCAGGAGAGCCTCGCCCGCGAGCTTGCCGCCCGCGAGGAGTGGATCGCGCAGCACGAGGAGGACCTCGCCACCTACGTCGACGAGCTCAAGGACACGTTCCGCGAGCGCGACGCCGAATGGTGGGCCAAGCAGCTCGGCTCCGACTCGGTCGTTCTCGGCTAGCCGACTTCGAGCTTCCAGCCTACCCCCGGGTACACTGACGGCCGCCTCGCGGATGTGGCGGAATTGGTAGACGCGCACGGTTCAGGTCCGTGTGCCCGTAAGGGCGTGGAGGTTCAAGTCCTCTCATCCGCATTGCCGCCTACGGCGGCGACTCGATCTGTCCCAACATCCACGCCTCGGCCTCGGCGAGCTCGATACGACGAGAGAGAGCGATTTCGGCGGCCAGCAGCGCGCGGGCGTGGAGGTAGACCTCGCGATCGCCCGGCGCAAGTGCTCCGCTCGCGCCTTTCCCGTGTAACTGCTCGCGCCGCCGACCGTCGCGAACAACCTCGGCGAGCTCGACCGCCTGACCGGATGCCACCTTCTCGCGGGTCCGACGGGATCGACGGGACGGCGTCTCGTCCGGGGCGATCACGACGGCCCGCAACGTCCTCCCCACGTCGTCGAGATCAGCCGCAGACGACAGCGGGCGCAAGACCGTGAGCGCCCGCGCGATCGGCAGGATCACCGTCAACCCGCTCGCAAAGCCCAGGGTGATCGTCTCGGGCTCCGCACCGGCCGGTCTCGTCGAGACGACTTGGCCGATTCCGTGGGATGCGTAGACGACGACCGCCCCGACCCCGAGACCGGGAAGCGGCGGGCTCGGGAGCAGTTTCAGGTGCCGCTCCGACGAGGGGCCGTCTGTCACCGCTAGTCGATGGCCGGCGTCGCGCCCGTTGCCTCCGGTGGCCATCTGATCCCTTCCGCCTGCATGTCCCGATCGCGCTGCACGCGTCCGGGAAACGATGCGTCCTCGGCCGTGGCGAACACAGGCGGCGGAAGGGCGTCTCTCCACACCATACCGCCGCTGGGATTTCGAACGCAGCCGGGCCGTTTCGTTTCGAGACGATCAGGAAGCGGCCCTCGCTACCATCCCCCCGCGTGGCCGCCGACGGCTCAACCAAGCCACTTCCCGCCACACGCATCCGCGCTCTGGTGCGGCTCGCCGTTCCCCTCGCCGCCGCGGCGCTCGCCGCGGTCGTGCTGGCGGGAGACGGCCTTGGCGCGCAGGGCGCTGGCCCGATGACCGAGGTGGTGGTCACGCTCCGCGCTCCGTCGATGTCGGCGTTCGGGCGCACCCTGCAGTCGGCCTCTCACCGGATCTACATGCGGCAGGTCGACTCGGCCCAGACGGCCCTCGCGATGCGGATCACGTCGGTACTCCCCCAGGCGCAGATCCGCTGGCGCTACCGGCTCGTGGCCGACGGGATCGCCGTCTACCTCCCCCGCTCGCAGACTTCGCTCCTCGCGAAGATCCCCGGCGTCGCGACGGTCTGGCCGAACGTCCGCTTCCACTCGCTGAGCACCACCGGCGTCTCGGCCGGACCGCAGCAGATCGGCGCCGACAAGCTCTGGGGGCCGAACTTCTCGACTGCGGGCGACGGGATGAAGATCGGGATTATCGACGACGGCCTCCAGGCGACGCACCCCTACTTCAACGCGAACGGCTTCCAGTACCCGCCCGGCTTCCCCAAGGGCGACACGCAGGACACGACGCCCAAGGTGATCGTGCAGCGCACCTTCGCCCCGCCCTCTCCGACCTGGAAGTACGCGAACGACCCGTTCGACCCCGCCAACTCGTTCCACGCAACCCACGTCGCCGGCATCGCGGCCGGTGACTACGGCGAGAAGGCGCTCGGCAACACGATCTCCGGCGTCGCCCCGAACGCGTACCTCGGCAACTACAAGGCGCTGACGATCCCAACGCCCGGCTTCGGCCTCGACGGCAACGCAGCCGAGATCGCAGCTGCGATCGAGGCGGCAGTCTCCGACGGGATGAACGTGATCAATCTGTCGATCGGTGAGCCGGAGGTCGACCCGAAGCGCGACATCGTCGTCCAGGCGCTCGACGGCGCGGCGGCGGCCGGGGTCGTGCCCGTGGTCGCTGCGGGGAACGACTTCGACGACTTCGGCTACGGCTCGGTCTCGTCCCCGGGTAACGCGCCCGACGCGATCACGGTCGCGGCCGCGAACTCGAAGGACCAGATTGCGGACTTCTCGTCCGGCGGTCCGACACCGGTCTCGCTCCAGATGAAGCCCGACGTGACGGCGCCGGGCGTGAACGTCGTCTCGTCGCTGCCCACCTCCACGCAGACCTGGGGGCTCCTGAGCGGGACGAGCATGGCGACGCCGCACGTCGCAGGGGCGGTCGCCTTGCTGCTCGAGCGGCACCCGGACTGGACGGTCGCGGAAGTCAAGTCAGCCCTCGTGCAGACCGCCGACCCCGTCGTCGACTCGCAGGGCGTCGAGGTGCCGACGACCCGCGAAGGCGGCGGCATCATCGACGTTCCCCGCGCCGACACACCGCTGATCTTCGCGGCCCCGACCGGCCTGTCATTCGGCGAGCTCCGTCCGAGCCAGACGGCGAGCCGTGACGTGGCGATCGCCGACGCCGGCGGCGGCGCGGCGCCCTGGTCGGCGAGCGTCGTCGTGCAGCACGGTGATGCATCGGTGACGACGGCGCCGCAGGTCGCCGCGCCGGGCGTCCTCACCGTCACCGCGACCGCCGGGGCGACCGAAGGTGACGTGACGGGCTTCGTCGTGCTCACCCGCGGCACCGACATGCGGCGGATCCCGTTCTGGCTCGACGTCGCCAGCCCGATGCTGGCGCGCGACCGCGCCATCGCGCTGACCACGCCGGGCATCGTCAAGGGGACGACGGCCGGCGCGCCGTCGCGCGTCTCGAGCTACCGCTATCCGACCGGCGGCTCGACGTACCCCGGGCCCGAGCGGGTGTATCGCATCGCGGTCAAGGGGACGCCCGCCAACTTCGGAGTCGTCGTGCTCCGGGGGCGGGTGACTCCGCTCGTGACCGAGGCCGGCAACGAGGACCGCCTGACCGGGTATCCAGGCCTCCCGGTCGACATCAACCCGTACCGCAGGACATACGGGAGCCCGCGGCCGGTCGCCGGAGCGGTGCTGCCCGCGGCCGGCGCCTACGACCTCGTCCTGGAGACGACCCCGAGCGCCCGGCCGGGCCCCTTCACGATCCGCTGGTGGGTGAACGACACAACGCCGCCGAAGCTGCGGCTGCGGCCGATGCAGGGCGACGACGCCACGATCGCCGCCACCGATTCCGGGTCGGGCGTCGATCCATCCTCGATCACCGTCTTCGTCGACGGGAGCAGCACGGCCGCGACCTGGAGCGCCGGCCTGCTCCACATCCACCTCACGCCGGGACGGCACAAGCTCGTCGTCACCGTCGCCGACTTCCAGGAGACGAAGAACATGGAGGACGTCCTCCCCAACGGGCAGGGCACGTCGGTGACGCCCAACACCGCCACGCTGCGCGCGACCGTCGTCGCCCGTTAGCTCCGTCTAGCGGTTCTTCGCGTCGCGCGGATCGATCGTCGGCAACGCGGCCAGGTCGCGCTCGACGTCCCGTGCGAACTCGTCCGCATCCGATTCGCTGTGGACGATGCGGAGTTGTGACTTCCTGCGTGCACGCTCACGGCGTTTGCGTCCGTCGACGCCGAACCGCCGTGCGAGCCGGGGCCACTCTGCGACCGCCAGGAGGACGACGGCGGCTGCGATCAAGACGACACCGACGACACTCATGGGCCATAGGATATCGGCGCCGGCCGGTGCGAGAATGACGGGAATGCCGCGACTCGGCACGGCGCTCGCCCTAGCGGCGGTGGTCGTCTCGGCAGGCTGCGGAGGCTCGCAGCCGACCGGGCACACGACGACGATCACGGTCTTCCGGCTCGCAGGCGGCGCCCTTCATGCCGAGCGCGCCGAGGTGCCGGCGGCACGTTCGACCCCCGCGGCGGCACTCGGCGCGCTCGGCCTCGATGTACCCGTGAAGGTCGTCGACGGAACCGCACACGTGTCGATCGACTCGCTCCCGGCGCAGCGGGTCGCCGAGGTCGTCTACACCCTCACCCGGCTGTCCGGGATCCGGCGAGTCGACGTCGCGGGCCGCACCGGCCTCACCCGCGCCGACGTCGCGGCGTACGTGCCGCCGATCCTGATCGAGTCTCCGGCAGACGGTCAGCGGCTCCCTTCGACGTTCACCGTGCGCGGAACGGCGAGCGTGTTCGAGGCGACGCTCGTGGTCGAGCTTCGCCGCGGGGGTGCGGTCGTTCAGCGCCGGACGGTCACTGCGACCGAAGGCGCGCCGTCACGCGGGGCGTTCTCGACGGTTCTCCACGCTCCGAGCGGCGGTGCGGCGACGGTCGTCGCGTTCGCGCCGAGCGCAGCCGACGGTTCGCCCCAGCACATCCAGCGCGTGCCGGTGACGGTCGGCTAGCCCGGGCAGCCGGGCCAGCCGGGAGGCGGTTGCGGCTCCGGTTGCGGCTGCGGGAAGTGCTCCGGGCGCGGCGTGGCGAAAGGCGTCCCTTGGTCGCGCTGGGCGACGCTCGGCGGGAACGTGAGCGTGGGCAGCGAGGTCTGGCCCCCGGTCGCTGGCGATGCGGTCGGTTCGGACGTCGGCGGCGGGGTCGGCGTGGGCGTCGGAGTCGGCGTGGGAGTCGGAGTCGGAGTCGGCGTGGGAGTCGGGCTCGGCGTGGGCGTCGGCGTGGGCTTCGGCTTCGGCTTCGACACCGGCTTGGTCGGCTTCGTCGCCGGCTTCGTGGGCTTGGGCGTGTGGCTGCTGCTACCGGTGCTGCCAGGCTCGACCGTCTCCGTCGGCGGCGTCACGACGTGCACCCGCCCCACCGTCGTCGTCGGTGGGTGGTAGGCGATGTAGACGGGCGCTGCGGCGGCCGGGGCAGCGGGCGACGGAAGCGTGTGGTGCCGGATGAGCCGGCTCGAGGCGCGACGCTGGGCTCGCTGGACCGGGCTCGACGGTGTCACGGTCACGGCGACTACGCGCGAGGATGGCGATGCCGGCGCAGCCGTCGGCGGGGCACCCGTGGTCGTTGCCTCGTGCCCGCTCGGGCCGATCAGCGCGCGGGCGATTCCGGCGACGCCGACCGACGCCGCAACGGCTACGAAAGTGTTGATCCGGCGCATCAGGTCGGGGATCTTCGCAGCGGCTCCGGACGCCGCTCGAGCTCGCCGCCCGGGCCGCCGGGACCGCTGACGACGACGTTCTTCCCGGCCTCTTTCGCCGCGTACAGGCACCGGTCGGCCTGATGCATCAGTTCCTCGAGTGTCTCGTTCTCGGCATGTGCGGCGACCCCGAGGCTCAAGGTAACCGGAATCCGGTTGCCGCCGACGACGATTGCCGCGCCGGCGATCGCCACCCGGATCCGCTCGGCGAGCCTCACCGCTCCGTCGAGGGTCGTTCCAGGCAGGACGACTGCGAACTCCTCCCCGCCGAGCCGCGCGGGGACGTCGAGCTCGCGCACGCTCTCCCGGAGCACGCGTCCGACGACGCGCAGCACCTCGTCGCCGGCGGGATGGCCGAAGCGATCGTTGACGGTCTTGAAATCGTCGAGGTCGCACAGCACGAGCGAGGTGGTCTCGCCGGTGCGCGCAGACCGCGTGAGCTCGTGCGCGAGTGACTCGAGGAACTGACGCCGGTTCGCGAGCGAGGTCAGCTCATCGGTGACCGCCTGTTCCTGCACGAGCTCGTGCAGGTGCGCGTTCTCCAGCGCGATCGCGGCCTGCGCGGTGATCCACTCTGCGGCCTCGCGCGCGTCCTTGCCGAAGGACCCGTCGCCGGCAGCGAGGACCATCGTGAGCGTCGAGTCGTCGAACGCGTCGCGAAAGCCGATCCGCATCTGCTCTCCGGTCAGCGAGCCGCCTCGTTCGTCGATCCGCTTGTCACCGCGGAACAGCGCGCCTCCCGCTGCGTGCGTCGCCTCGATGGCCGACTCGAGCATCACGGCGAGCAGCGCATCCGGGTTGTGGGTGGCGGCGAGCGTCTCACCGACGAGAGAGACGGCGTCGCGCACCGCGCGCGCCGGGGCAGCGGTCCGGCGCGGCCGGCGCTGGGCGAAGACGAGCGCGAGCATGAACGAGAGCAGCCCGATCGCGAGCAGCGGCAGGAACGAGAGGCCGCCCCACGACTTCGCTGCACCCACGATGTTCGTCGGCGGCTTCGTGTCGAGGAGCTGGCGGCTGACGGTTCGCGAGCCGTGAGCGATCGCACCGGTTGAACCGGCCCTCGGAATCAGCCGGTTGCCTGCCTGGAGGTTGAGCACGTCCTGGTGATGGAGCTTGGCCTCGGCGGCCGCCTGGTCGACGAATGCCGTGTCGAGGACGACCGGCGCGATGATCCGGCCGAGCGGGCGGGAGCCCGAGTAGACGACCACCTCGCGGCTGGGCGAGCCGGGCGGCGGCTTCGTCCCGACCGTGCCGTTCTGCAGCGCGAACAGGACGTGGCGCCGCTTCGCGACGGCCTCGAGCGTCGAGACGTCGTGGTCGAGGATCGCGCGGACGACGGCAGGCGACCCGGCGACGGCGGCCGCGCGGCCGGCGGCGGCATCGATTCGCTGGGCGAGCAGGGCACGGGCGGTCGTCGCTCCGTTCCGCAGCCGATCGTCGGTCGACCGCGCGGAGATCCCCTGCGCGACCGTTGACAGCGCCCAGGCCGCGACCATCGCGATCGCCGCCACGGCCAGCGCGAAGCCGACCGCGCTGACCGGCGAGGACACCCACGCTCGAATGCGCCCGACGGGCGATTGTCCGCTCACAGTTGACCACTCCCGAGTGTGCCGCAACGTTCGGGCTCCCCGCCCGGTCCGCAAACCACCATGGTCGAGCCTAGAGGAGTGCACGGACGTCCCCCGAAAGGGGGATACCGTGTCAAGCATGCTCGAGCCGGCCACGCATCGTGCGGACGTTCTGACCACCGCCATCGGAGCCGTCAGGACGTGGCAGGGCTCGACCGCGGCCGCCGACGAGCATGCGTTCGCGGTCGCAGCGCTCGCGATCGAGATCGCCGACGAGCTCGGCGTCGCGCGCGACCGGCGGTTCACGATCGCGGCAGGCGCACTGCTCCACGACATCGGCAAGCTGCTGCTCGACCAGCAGGTGCTCTGCAAGCCGGGCCCGCTGGACGACGACGAGCGCTCGCACATCCAGACGCATGCCGCCGCCGGCGCCGCATCGCTCGCGGACGACGTCCCCGAGACGATCCGGGCGGTCGTGCGGTTCCATCACGAGCGCTGGGACGGATCCGGGTATCCGGAAGGGATCTGCGCCTCGGCGATCCCGCTCGAAGCACGGATCGTCGCGGTTGCGGACGCATTCCAGGCGATGCTCGAGGACCGCCCCTACAGGCACGCGCGGACGCAGGACGATGCCGTGCACGAGGTGCTCCGCTCGGCCGGGACGCAGTTCGACCCCGAGTGCGTGCAGGCATTCGTGCGCGTCGCCGGAACAGCGCCTTCGCGCAGCCTCATCTAGCCGAACGTCCGGGGCTGCTCCGGCGCAGCGCACCCAAGCTGCGACGGTCGCGAGCCCGCCGGCAGGGGGGAAACGAGGGCACGCACGGCGATCGCGACGGTGGGTGGCGGCAGCGCCCTTGGGCGCGCCGCCGCCCACTCGTTCAACCCGTCCCGAACCAGCCCTTCGTGCAGTGCGAATTCACCGCCTGCGGTGAAAGTGCGTGCATGGAGGTCTCCGTGCTGAAGATCGCGCTCACCGTCGCGATCGCGGGATTCGCCGCGGCCTACGCGGCCGTCTTCGGCGACCGCTGATCCTGCGGACATGCTGGGGGCGACGCGAAGGCTCCTCCCCCTCGCCTTCGCGCCACCCCGGAACATGTCGCGGGCGAGAAGCTACGTCCGGCACCGGACGACATCGGGAGCGAAGATGGCCCGATGCTGGACGTCCGGCCGCTGACCGACACCGACCGGGCCTGGGCCGCACGGGTCGAGGCCGACAGCTGGTCGACGCCTGTCGTCGCCCGCCTCGGCGAGCTCGTCGACCCGACGGTGCTGCCCGGCTTCGTCGCCCTGCTCGACGGCGAGCCCGTCGGCCTCGCGTCCTACGCCGTGCGCGGCGACGCGTGCGAGCTGGTCACGATCCGCAGCCTCCGGGAGGGCCGCGGCGTCGGACGGGCGCTCTTCGACGCGGTCCGTGGTGCGGCCGTCGACGCCGGCTGCACCCGTCTGTGGCTGATCACGACCAACGACAACCTGAGGGCGCTGGAGCTCTTCCAGCGGCTGGGAATGGATCTGGTCGCGCTCCACCGCGATGCGGTGACGGCCGCCCGCCGTGCGCTCAAGCCGTCGATCCCCGAGCGCGGCGCCCACGGCATCCCGATCGCCCACGAGCTCGAGCTGGAGCTCCGGCTGCGGTCGAGCGAGCTCCCCGGGTTGGACTCGAACCAACAACCCTCCGGTTAACAGCCGGATGCTCTGCCAATTGAGCTACCGGGGACCAACAGGCGGCGGACAGTGTAGCCGCGGCCTCTGCGAGGTCACGCCGAGATCGATGCGGCGCGCTCGCGCAGCTTCGCCAGCGCCTCGGTGAGCTCGCCCCGCTGGTCGACGGGCACCGACCGGATCTCGAGCTGCAGCTGCCGCTCCCGGAGCCGGAGGAGGAGCTCCGTGCCGGTCGCCTCGCCGATGCCGTCTGCGTCGGCGTAGGCATCCAGCTCGGCCAGCAGGCCGATGCCTTCCCGGTCGAGGGGCGCCCCGGCGACGATGTGGTTGCGGATCGCCCGGTGCTGCGGGTCGTAGAAGTGCTCCTCGCCGAGCTCGGCGAGGAGCGGGCGCAGCTGCGGATGGCGAAGCACGCCGGCGAGTGCGCTGCGTTCGAGCTTCGTCCCGGCGTCGAGCACCCGCCGCGACGCCGGAGCGGCGGCGCGAGCCGTCGACCCGCCGGCACGCAATTGCACCGTCATGCCGAGCTTGTCGTTCGCATACCGCCATGCGTCCTGGCGCTCGGGTGAATCGGATGCGCCGTCGAGCAGCGTGCGCACGACCTGGAACGCGGACTCGCGGCTCTCGGCACGCTCGATCTCGACCCGGACCCGGTAGAGCAGATAGGGCTCCGCCTGTGCCAGCTTCCGCTCGAAGTCGGTCGGATCGTCCGCCGGATCGACACCCGGCGGCAGTGCGACCACGCGCACGTCGAACCCGTGGCCGACCGCGAGCTCCATGCCGCGCAGCGTCGCCGACTCGCCCGCCGCGTCGCCGTCGAACGCGAGCCAGAGGCGCTTGGTCAGACGTCCGAGCTCGGCCAGCTGCCGGTCGGTGAGCGCAGTGCCCATGCATGCGACCGCCGGGACGAAACCGGCCTGGCGGAGGGCGATCACGTCTGGGTTGCCCTCGACGATGCACGCGCGGTCCTCCTTGGCGATCGCCGCCCGCGCGAGATCGAGGCCGTAGACGATTGCGCCCTTGTGGAACAGCTCGGACTCCGGTGTGTTGACGTACTTCGCGGCGAGCGGATCGTCGTCGTACAGCCGCCGTGCCTGGAAGCCGACGACGCGTCCCCGCGCAGCGGCGAGTGGGAAGAGCAGCCTGCGCGCGAAGTAGTCGCCGCCGTTCCGGCGCAGCAGCCCGGCCGCACGCAGCTCCTCGGAGGTGAAGCCGGCAGACGCCGCCTTGCGTGCGAGCGAGTTGCCGCCGAGCGCGAGACCGAGCCGGAACTCCCGGCAGATCTCCTCGCCCAGCCCGCGCCCCTTCAGGTAGTCGCGGGCCAGCGACCCGGCCTCCGTCTCCCAGAGCGTGCGCGAGTAATACGTCGCGGCCTGGTCGAGCAGCGCATAGAGGCGTTCGCGCCGTCTCCGGGCCGCGTCCTGGGCGGGTGAGCTCTCCTCGTACTCGACGGGGACGTTGAACCGCTCCGCGAGCCACTCCACCGCGCCCGTGAAGTCGAGTCCCTCGGTCTCGCGCACGAACGTGATCAGGTCGCCCTTCGCCCCGCAGCCGAAGCAGTAGTAGAACTTGTCGATCCCGTTCACGGAGAACGACGGCGTCTTCTCCTCGTGGAACGGGCAGCGCCCCATGTAACGCCCGCCGCCGCCCTTGCGGAGGTGTGTGCGCGCCTCGACGAGCTCGACGAAGTCCGCCTTCTCCTTGACCTGCTCGACGGTCGAATCCTTGAAGCGCGGCATCAGCGACTGTCCTCGAGGCTCGCAGCGTAGGCGAGCGCGAACCGGTCGGTCATCCCGGCCACGAACTCCACGATCTCCTCCGACGAGTCGCCGCGGCGGCGCAGGTGAGCCACGATCCGGCCGATCGTCTCGCGCGCCCGGGCGTGCTCCGGCCTCGTCTCGGGGCCGAGGTACACGCGCTCGAACATGAACGAGCGCAGCGACAGCATCGCCGCGCCGACCTCCTCGCCCTGGACGATCTCTCCGACCGCCGCCGACTGCTCGATCAGGTCGTGAACGAGCGTGTCGATGCGCATCGAGCCGGTCGGACCGAGGATCGCGATCTCCTCCCGTGGGAGGTCCTCCTCGTCGAGGATCCCGTAGCGGATCGCGTCGTCGATGTCGTGGTTGATGTAGGCGACGCGATCGACGATGCGCACGACCTTGCCCTCGAGCGTCTGCGGCTCCTGCGGGCCCGTATGGGTGAGGATCCCGTCGACGACCTCGCGGGTGAGGTTGAGCTTGCCGGCGATCCGCGCGGACTGCTCGTTGTGCCGGAAGCCGCCCTCGATCAGGTCGTCGAGCGCGGCCTCGCCGGCGTGGCCGAACGCCGGATGGCCCATGTCGTGCCCGAGCCCGATCGCCTCGGTTAGATCCTCGTTCAGCCGCAGTGCGCGTGCGACGACCCGCGCGATGCCCGTCGTCTCGAGCGTGTGGGTCATCCGTGTGCGGTAGTGGTCGCCCGCAGGGTCGATGAAGACCTGCGTCTTTCCCTTCAGCCGGCGGAACGGCTTCGAGTGGAGAATGCGGTCGCGATCGCGCTGGAACGGCGTCCGTACGCTGCACTCCTCCTCCGGTTGCTCCCGCCCGCGCGTTTCGTACGAGCGCACGGCCAGCGGCGAGAGCGCATGCTCCTCGAGCTCGCGCATCCGTGACGCGAACGCTTCGGCGACCGTTCCGGCGACCTCCGGCATGGAGCCAGGCTAGATGATGACCGGGACAGTTCCGCCGTCGGCGCTCCACGCGGCGCCGGTGACGTAGGACGAGCGCTCCGAGCAGAGGAAGACGACGACGGACGCGATCTCGGCCGGGGTGCCGAGGCGGCCGAGCGGCCGGCCCGCGGCGACCTTGGCGAGCACCGTCTCGCGGTCGCCCTGCTGGTCCGCGAGACCGCCGTCGCCGATCCACGCCTCGCTCGAGGTCGGGCCGGGCGTCACCGCGTTGCAGCGGATGCCGTCCTTCGCGTGCACGTCCGCGACGAGGCGGGAGTACGAGAGGAGCGCCGCCTTCATCACCGAGTACTCGGGCAGGGTTGCGGACGGCCGCTTGCCCGAGGTCGACGAGACGTTGACGATCGCGCCTCCCCGGCCGGCCATCAGCGGAAGAGCGGTGCGTGTCGCTCGGACGGCGCTCATCAGGTTGAGCTCGAAGGACTCCTGCCAGTCCGCGTCCGTCAGCTCGGGGAGCGAGCGGATCGCGGTCCCACCGACGTTGTTGACGAGGCAGTCGACCGCGCCGAAGTGCTCGTGCGCCGCGTTGACGAGCCGCTCGGGCTCGCCGGGCACCGCCAGGTCCGCCGGCACGTGCAGCTCCCCGATGCCTGCGGGGCGGCGGCCGGACGTGACCACCCGCGCGCCCTCGGCCTGCAGCTGCCGCGCGACCTCGAGGCCGATCCCACCGGTCGAGCCGGTGACGATGCAGACTTTCCCGCCCAGACCGAGCTCCATCGCGGCGCTACGTTAGCGTGATGACGACGATCCTCCTGGCGCGGCACGGCGAGACCGAATGGAACCGCACCGGCCGCTATCAGGGTTGGGCCGACCCGCCGCTCAACGAAACCGGGCGCGCTCAGGCCCGCGAGCTCGCCGAGCAGCTCCGGTCGACGCCCTTCGACGCCGTCTACTCGAGCGACCTGCAGCGCGCCCGCGAGACCGCGGAGATCGTGGCGGAGCCGCACGGCGTGCCCGTGATCGTCGAGCCGGGGCTGCGCGAGGTGAACGTCGGAGCCTGGTCGGGCCTGAACCATTCCGAGGTCGAGGCGAGGTTCCCGGACGGCGAGCGGCCCGGCGGCGAGAGCCGCGAGCAGCACACGGCACGCGTGCTTGCCGCCGCGGAGAAGATCGCGCGCGCCCACCCGGGCGAGCGGATCCTGCTCGTCTCGCACGGCGGGACGATGCGCGCGATCCGCAGCCACGTCAGCGACGAGCCCTTCCATCCGATCGCAAATTGCGGGGTTCTCGAGCTCCATTTCCGCGACGACCGGCTCACCGCGGCAATCGGATAGGTTCCCACGGAGCCCAGGTGGAGGACTACACCAACAAGTACAAGGGCGAGCAGGTGGAGATCGCCCTGTTCGGCGGCGAGTACCAGGACGGCGTGCTGACGGCCTACTGCTACGTCGAGGACGTCGCGCACGTCGAACTGAACGGCCACATCCTCATCCCGCTCCAGAACGTCGCGTCGCTCCACTGCTCGAGCCGCTGCGACGCACCTGAGCCCGACTGGCCGCCGCGCGCCCTCGCCGAGGACGACGGCGACGGCGACGACGACGGGTAGGGGGACGCCGTGG
The DNA here is from genome assembly GCA_035518115.1 of Gaiellaceae bacterium. GTDB lineage: Bacteria > Actinomycetota > Thermoleophilia > Gaiellales > Gaiellaceae > PALSA-600. Next base: position 12,725 of record DATIXY010000052.1, read on the forward strand.
GACGCCGGCTGATCGTCCTTCGCAACGTCCTCAAGGTCTGGGCGGTCTTCATCGTCTTCGCAGGGCTGTTCGGCGCGGCCGGCTGGGCGCTCGGCGACTACCGGCTGCTGCTGCTCTTTCTCGGCTCGGCCGTGCTGGTCGCGGGCGCGCTTTACTGGTACGCCGACCGGATCGTGATGGGAATGGTCGGCGCACGCGAACTGCTCCCGGGCGAGGCGCCGGCCCTGCACTCGCGGGTCGAGTCGCTCGCGGGCCGCGCCGCAGTGGTGAAGCCGAAGCTCTACGTCCTGCGGGACGGCTACCCGCGCGCCCTGTCCGCCGGCCGAGGCGCGGGGGGCGGCAGCGCACTGGCAGTCTCGGTCGGGCTGCTCGGCTCGGCGTCGCCCGCCGAGCTCAACGGCGTGATCGCACACGAGATCGCGCACCTCCGCCATCGCGATGTGCTCGTCCAGACGATCGCGGTGGTGATCGCAGGGTCGATCGTGGACGTCTCGCGCCTGGGCGGGTTCCTCCAGCGTTCCCTGCTGTTCGTGCTCGCACCGGTGGCGGCCGCGGTCGTCCACCTTCTGCTCTCGCCCCGGCGTGAATACGAGGCCGACCGTCTCGCCGCCGAGCTCTGCGACTCACCGCACGGGCTCGCCGACGCGCTCATGCGCTTCGAGGCGGCGACGGAGCTCGTCGCATTCGCGGCGCCCCCGTTCACCGAACCGCTGTACACGACGAACCCGTTCGCCGACGAGCGGCCTGCGTCGCTGTTCGCGAGCCACCCGCCGGTCGCCGAGCGCGTGAAGCGGCTGCGCGCCCTCGATCCCGAGTGGCGCGAGCGGCTTCGCGCCGCCTGACGGCAGCGCGAAGCGGCCCCCTCTCCGGAGGCCGCAGTTCGCGAGAGGAAAATGGGCGGCGTCCTACTCTCCCGGGGGCTTGCGCCCCGAGTACCATCGGCGCTAGCGGGCTTAACTTCTCTGTTCGGAATGGGAAGAGGTGTTTCCCCGCCGCTATGACCGCCCAAGTTGTGAGGTTCCGCGATGCCCGGCACAGCGCCGTAGGCTCGCGGGATGCGCGCACGAGGCAGCGCACCCTCAAAACTCCATAGTCACGTAGGTGAGTTCAGAATCAAGACCTCGAGCAATTAGTACGGGTCCGCTGAACACATTGCTGTGCTTGCACGTCCCGCCTATCGACGTGGTGGTCTTCCACGGCTCTTACTCTCTCTAGGAGATGGGAGGCCTCATCTCGAGGTGGGCTTCCCGCTTAGATGCTTTCAGCGGTTATCCCATCCAGACGTGGCTAATCAGCAGCGCCGTTGGCACGACGACTGATACACCAGAGGTCCGTTCGTCTCGGTCCTCTCGTACTAGAGACGACTCCTCTCAAGCCTCCAACGCCCATGGTGGATAGGGACCGACAGTTCTGTTACACCCGAGCGCACTCGGGGGCCAGGTCATTTCTGCCTGACTCTGCATGTCGCCATGCAGCTCGGACTGTATCTTCCAGGCCCTACGGGCCCTGTCTGGCGTGCAGTCTCTGAGGATTCTGGACAGCGAGGACGTCGGCCCACCGCACCTTTCTGTAGCGACCGCCACCGTTCATGGCTGTAGCCGCTGCGAGAAGCCGGCGAAAGCCAGCTTCGGTGCGATGGTTTCCGAGCGCCAACTCCCGGACGATCTCAGCAAACGTCTCGACGTCTGCCTGCTTCGACGAGAGCAGCGGGTTCGCTTCGAAGAATGGGACGACGCGTTCGAGAAGGTCGTCCCGTTTACGGACGACATATACGACTGCGCGATCCTTCAAGCTATTCGGCCGGATAGCGCCGCAACCGAATCTATCCCGGATCAACTCGAGAACTTGAGCCCTGTCACCGTTCTGGCTGACATGGAACTCAGGAACAAGTTGAAGCCCGAGGCGACACGTTGCGTTGCGCTGAACCGACACCGAGAAGCTTCCTTCTCCGTCGACGTAACCCGCGATGTAACTGTCCAGCCTTTCCTGCTGATTGTCCGCACCCGGCACGTTGTCACTACCGTAAACATCCGATCGGACGTCACGATGAGTAGTGCGGGATACTCGGAGTTTCCAGCATATAGCCAGATTTATAGACAGCAATGGTCTACTGTCTCACGACGTTCTGAACCCAGCTCGCGTACCGCTTTAATGGGCGAACAGCCCAACCCTTGGGACCTACTCCAGCCCCAGGATGCGACGAGCCGACATCGAGGTGCCAAACCCTTCCGTCGATGTGGACTCTTGGGA
>DATIXY010000053.1:0-43964 GCA_035518115.1 Gaiellaceae bacterium
ACGGCCTCAGCTACCGCTCACATCGACAACGCAACCAAGCACTGCCACACTGGCTCAACCACTACAACCGGTCCAGACCCCACAGCGCCCTCGCAGGCCAACCACCGATCAGCCGCGTTCACAACGTCCGTGGGCAGGACAACTAGAGCGGACGGCCGATCACGTCGTAGGCCTCGTAGGCGAACGACATGCAGGGCGAGGCGGCGACCTCGCTCGCGAGCATCGAGAACAGCACCGAGTCGCGCCACTCGCCGCCCTCCTCCTTCGGCTCGAGGCGCCGGCGCAGCACACCGTCCTCCTTGAAGCCGAGCTTTCGCGGGATGCGGAGGCTCCGCTCGTTCTCGGGGTCGACCTGGACGTCGATGCGCCGCAGGGCGCACTGCTCGACGCCGACGCGCGTCAGCACGGCCGTGACCTCGGTGGCGATCCCCTGCCCGATCGAGTCGGCCCGGACCCAGTAGCCGACCTCGCGCGAGCCGTCGCCGCCGCGCGGGTGCAGCCCGCAGCCACCGAGCAGCCTCGTCTCCTCGTCGTCGAAGACGCCGAAGATGTAATCGACGTCGGAGTCGAAGCGGCTGCGAAACGCCCGCAGGAGCTCGACCTTCTGATCGAGCGGCTGCGGCTCGAACCGCGCCCACGGCATCCACGGCTCGAGGTGCTCGATGCTGTCGTCGACCGCCTCCTTGAGCAGCGCCGCATCCTCGGGCTCGTAGCAGCGAAGGACGAGGCGTTCGGTCTCGACCCTGTAGGGCGTCACTCCCACTCGATGGTGGCAGGCGGCTTCGACGTCACGTCGAGCACGACCCGGTTCACCGCGGGGATCTCGTTCACGATCCGCGACGCGACCAGCTCGACCAGGTCGTAGGGGAGCCGCGCCCAGTCGGCCGTCATCGCGTCCTCGGACGTCACCGCGCGAATCGCGATCGGATAGCCGTACGTGCGCGAGTCGCCCTGCACCCCGACCGAGCGGATCGCCGGCAGCACGCAGAACGACTGCCAGAGCTCGCGGTAGAGCCCCGCGCGCCGCACCTCCTCCTGCAGGATCGCATCGGCCTCGCGCAGCGCCTCGAGCCGCTCCACGGTCACCTCGCCGATGATCCGGATCGCGAGGCCGGGGCCCGGGAACGGCTGACGCCAGACCATGCGCTCGGGCAGGCCCAGCTCCTCGCCGACCCGGCGCACCTCGTCCTTGAACAGCAGCCGCAGCGGCTCGACGAGCTCCATCTCCATGTCGTCGGGAAGACCGCCGACGTTGTGGTGCGACTTGATGGTCTCGGCGACGCCGTCGGTGCCGCCCGACTCGATCACGTCGGAGTAGAGCGTCCCCTGAACGAGCCAGCGCACGTCCCCGAGCGCACGCGCCTCCTGCTCGAAGACGCGGATGAACTCCTCGCCGATCCGCTTGCGCTTCTCCTCCGGATCGACGACGCTCGCGAGCCGCGCCAGGAAGCGCTCCTGCGCCTGCACGTGGACGAGCGGCACGTGGAAGTGCCCGCCGAACATGTCGACCACCTGCTCGGCCTCCCCCTTGCGCAGCAGGCCGTGGTCGACGAAGACGCACGTGAGCCGGTCGCCGATCGCGCGATGCACGAGCAACGCGGCGACGGCCGAGTCGACGCCGCCGGAGAGCGCGCAGAGCACCCGCTCCGAGCCGACCTGCGCACGGATGCGCTCGACCTGCTCGTCGATGACGGCGGCAGGTGTCCAGAGGGCGTCGATGCCGGCCACCTCGTGGAGGAAGTTCTCCAGCACGTCCTGGCCGTGCGGCGTGTGCACCACCTCGGGATGGAACTGCACGCCGTAGAGACGGCGCCGGTCGTCCTCGAACGCCGCGACGGGCGTCGACGGCGAGGCTGCGACGATACGCGCGCCGGTCGGCGGCTCGACGACCGTGTCCCGATGGGACATCCAGACCGTCTGCTCGGCTGCGAGGCCGGTGAACAGCTCACCGCCCGATGCCGTCAGCTGCGTGCGGCCGAACTCGGACGCGCCCGTGCGATCGACCCTGCCCCCGAGCTCCAGCGCGAGCAGCTGGGCGCCGTAGCAGATGCCGAGCGTCGGCACGCCGAGGTCGAAGAGCGCGGGATCGACCCGCGGCGCGCCGTCCTCGTAGACGGAGGCAGGCCCGCCGGAGAGGATGAGCGCGGCCGGATTCCGGCGCCGGAGCTCGTCGACCGTCGACCGGTACGAGACGAGCTCGGAGTACACGCGCGCCTCGCGCACGCGTCGGGCGATCAGCTGCGAGTACTGGCCGCCGAGGTCGACCACGAGCACGGGGCGACTCTCCGCCGCGGCGGCGGCTGATGCGTCCCGGGCTCTAACCGCGCCGGTAATTGGGCGCGTCCTTGGTGATCGCGACGTCGTGCGGGTGCGACTCGCGGAGCCCGGCGCCCGTGATGCGGACGAAACGGGCCTGTTTCATCGCGTCGATCGTCGGCGCGCCGCAATAGCCCATCGCCGCACGCAGCCCGCCGACGAGCTGGTAGAGGACCCCGCTCAGCGCTCCCTTGTACGGAACGCGCGCCTCGATTCCCTCGGGGACGAGCTTGTCGACATCCTCGACGTCGCCCTGGAAGTAGCGATCCTTGGAGAAGCCGCGCGCGCGCATCGCCCCGAGCGAGCCCATCGCGCGGTACTCCTTGAAGCGCTCGCCGTGCGCGAACACGACGTCGCCGGGAGACTCGTCGGTGCCGGCGAGCATCGAGCCGAGCATCACAGTGTCGGCGCCGGCCGCGAGCGCCTTCGCGATGTCGCCCGAGGACTTGATACCGCCGTCGGCGATCACCGGGACGCCGTGACGCGACGTCACCTCGACAACGTCGTGGATCGCGGTGATCTGCGGCACACCGACGCCCGCGACGATGCGAGTCGTGCAGATCGTCCCGGGGCCGATCCCGACCTTGACGGCGTCCGCGCCCGCGTCGATCAGCGCCTCGGCCGCTTCGCCGGTCGCGATGTTCCCGGCGACGACCTCGACGTCGCCCGCGATGTCCTTGATCCGCACGACCATCTCGATCACGCCGCGCGAGTGGCCGTGCGCCGTGTCGACGACGAGGACGTCGACGCCGGCGCCGACCAGCGCGGCGGCGCGGTCCTGCGCATCCGGCCCGACCCCCACCGCCGCACCGACCCGAAGCCGGCCACGCGGGTCCTTGGTCGAGCGGGGGAACTCGATCCGCTTCGAGATGTCCTTGACCGTGATCAGCCCCTTGAGCACGCCGTCGACGTCGACCACCGGGAGCTTCTCGATGCGGTGGCGGTGGAGGAGGCGCTCCGCCTCGGCCAGCGTCGTCCCGACCGGCGCGGTGACGAGATCGCGGCTCGTCATCAGCGCCGACACAGGCTGCGCGGTGTCACGCTCGAACCGCAGGTCGCGGTTGGTCAGGATCCCGACGAGGCGGCCGGCGTCGTCGGTGATCGGCACGCCGGAGACGTGGTAGCGCTCCATCAGCTCGAGCGCGTCGGCGACCAGCGCCGAGGGCGGGAGCGTCATCGGGTCGCTGATCATCCCCGACTCGGACCGCTTGACCTGGTCGATCTGCGCGGCCTGGTCGGCGATCGAGAGATTCCGGTGGACGATGCCGAGGCCGCCCTCGCGCGCCAGCGCAATCGCCATCCGCGCCTCGGTGACCGTGTCCATCGCCGCCGAAACGACCGGCACCTCGAGCGCGATCGTGCGCGTGAGGCGCGTCGCGGTCGAGACGTCGTTCGGCAGCACCGACGAGGCGGCCGGCACCAGCAGGACGTCGTCGAACGTCAGGCCTTCCCGGGCGAACTTCTCCGGCAGCGCGCTCTGCATGCCGTCGAGCTCGAGCTTCGGGGCGTCCATCGCGAAACTGTACCGGGTCGCCCCGACGGCGCACCCGAGTGGCGGCTCAGGCCTCCGCGGGCGCGAGCTCGGTCACCGTCACGCCCGCTTGCAGCCGGCCCACCGCGCGCGGGTCGAAGCGGCCGGCGCCGACCTCGAGCGTCGACGCCGAACCCGCCGCCACCGCCGAGCGCAGTGCCTCCTCGTGCGAGCGGCCGACGTGGCGCGCCGCGAGGAAGCCCGCCAGGAGCACGTCGCCGGCGCCGACCACCGACACGGCCTCGACGCGCGGCGCGACCGCGCGGTAGAGGCGAGGCTCACGCTCCTCGCGCAGACGCGCGACACAGCCGGATTCGGAGGTGATCAGCACGTTCCGCGCACCGAGCTCCGCAATCCGTTCGAGCGCGAGCAGAAAATCCTCCTCGTCATGGAACTCCTGGCCGACGAGCGCCTCGGCCTCGCGCTGGTTCGGCGTGACCAGGAACGGCTCCGCCTCGACGCCCAGCCGGAGCGGCTCACCTTCGGTGTCGAGCACGCTCGGCACATGCCGGCGGGCCAGCTCTCGCGTCGCCTCCGCGTAGAAGTCGTCGTCGATGTGACGCGGCAGTGAGCCCGCGAAGACCACGATCTCCGCGCCCTGCGTCAGGTACATCAGCTTCTCGTGCAGGATCTCGAGCTCCTCGGCCGAGACGGCCGGGCCCCACTCGTTGATCTCCGTGTACGTCCCGCCGGCGGGATCGACGACCGCGGTCGAGGTCCGCGACTCGTCCTCGATGCGGACGAAGTCGTTGAGCACGGCTTCGCGCGTGAGCTCCTCGACGATGCGGGTGCCGGTCGCGCCGCCCACGAAGCCCGTCGCGACGACGGGGACGCCGAGCTTCTTGAGGGCGCGTGCGATGTTGATCCCCTTGCCGCCGGCGAGGGTCAGGCCGGCGCTCGCGCGGTGGCGCTGCCCACGCTGGAAGTTGGGGACGGTCAGCGTCCGGTCGACGGCGGCATTGAGTGTGACGGTGACGATCACGGACTGAAGAGGTGGACGAGGTTGTGAGCGGTCTGCCCTGCGTACCACCCTAGTCGGCGCAGGAGGCCGGGCTCGTGAACGCTACGCGCAGCGACCAGGTCGCGGCGGCCGACGAGCCGCTTCCCCGACCAGACCTCCACGCGGCCGAGCACGGCTCCTTTCTGCACGGGGAGCGAGACGCTACGACGGGCGACCACGCGCTCGGTCAGCGGCTTCCCGACCCGGGCCGGAGCCAGCAGCGGCCTGGCCGCGACGAGCGGCAGCGGGCTCTCCCCGTAGGGGAGGAGCGCACGCGCGTAGACGCGCCCCGCCTGCACGACCGGGACGACGCGGTACTGCGCCTCCCCCCAGAGCAGCAGCGAAGTCAGATCCGCGTTGCGAACCGAGCGGGAAGGCTCGCCGAGGATCGTCGCGTAGATGACCGTGCCGCCGGGGCCGCGCAGCGCGGCGACCTGGCACCAGCCGGCCGCATCGGTGTGCCCCGTCTTGACACCGAAGACGCCGGGAACGCGCCCGAGCAGATCGTCCCAGGTGTGCAGGACCTGCCCGCCGGCGATCGTCGCCGTTTCCTGCGCGACGGTGTGCCGCACGAACGGGTTTCGCATCAGCAGCCGCGCGAGGCGCGTGACGTCGGCGGCGCTCGAGTGCTCGCCCGGAGCGTCGAGCCCGTCCGGGCGCACGTAGTGCGTGTCGCGCAGCCCCAGCCGGGCCGCCTCGTCGTTCATCAAGACGGCGAAGGCCGGGAAGCTCGGCGAGACGGACAGCGCCAGCGCGTCGGCCGCGTCGTTCGCCGACTGGATCAGCGCCGCCTTGACCAGGTCGGAGACGGTCAGCCGTTCTCCGGCCTCGAGGTCGGCGGTCGACTCGCCGACCGCGGCGGCGCGCGGGTCGACGGTCACGACGTCCGTCAACCGGTGGTGCTGCAACGCGAGCAGGACGGTCATCAGCTTCGTGATCGACGCGATCGGCACTTCGGCGTGCGCGTTCGACGACGCGAGCACTTCGCCGGTGCTCGCGTCCTCGACGAGGTAAGCGCTCGCATGCACCTGCGGGGTGGCGGCGGAGGCAGGCGCCGCCAGCACGAGCGCCAGAGCGGTGAGCGCGAGCCACCTCACCGGACCCGGACCCTCTGCCCGATGAAGAGCGAGGTCGAGCTGACCCCCGGGTTCAACCGGCGGATGACGACGACCGAGACTCCCGTCGCCCTCGCGATCACGGCGTACGTGTCACCCGCGCGGACGGTCCAGTAGCGGGGCGCCGACTTGCCGGTGGTGGCCGCGACGGACGGCGGCGGCGCCGTCCCGCTCGACTCGAAGCCGGCGCGGATCAGGACGACCGCGATCGTCGCCGCGAGCAGGAACGCCGCCGGCGCCGCGTAGTGCTGCCAGCTTCGTTTCACTTACCAGCCGGAGGCGGCCCAGAGCTCGCGCTGGAGGCGCGCAGCCTCGGCGCCCGCGGACTTGCGGAAGTCGTCGCCGGTGCTGCGGTATGCGTAGATCACCGACCGCGACGCGTTCGCGAGCGCGCTTGCGGGCCCGCTCTGGAACGCGCGCGTCAGGTCGCCGGGGACCGCCCCCTGCGCGCCGAGCCCCGGCAGGAGCAGCACGCTCTGGGGCATCAGGCGCCGCGCGTCGGCGATCGCGCGCGGATGCGTTGCGCCGACTACTGCGCCGACCTGTGAGAGCCCGACCTCGCCCACGAGGTCCGCTCCCCACTCTGCAACCTGCAGCGCGACGTGCTGCCAGACCGGAAGCCCGTTCGAGAGCTCGACGTCCTGGATGTCGCCGCCCGCATTCGACGTCTTGACGATCACGAAGACTCCCGACCCGTTGCGCCGCGCCGCCGCCAGGTAGGGCTCGACCGACTCGCGCCCGAGCCACGGGTTGACGGTGAGGGCATCGGCTCTCGGCGGCGCGCCTTCGAGGTAGGCATCGGCGTAGGCGCGGGCGGTCGAGCCGATGTCGCCTCGCTTCCCGTCAGCGATCACGAGCAGGCCGGCATTGCGCGCATACGCACAGGCGCCCTCGAACGCGGCGATCCCGGCTGAGCCCTGCGCCTCGAAGAACGCGAGCTGCGGCTTGACGGCGACCGCGTACGGCGCCACCGCGTCGATGATCGCGCAGCAGAACCGCTCCGCGTCCCCACGCAGCTCGACCGGCATCAGATCGGGGATCGGGTCGAGGCCGACGACGAGCTGGGAGCGCTTGCGCTCGACCTCGGCGGCCAGGCGGTCGGCGAATGTCAGCGTGGCGACTGCCATCCCGGGCACACGGTAGCTTCGAACGCGGAAGGCGGCCGAAGCCGCCTTCCGCGTTCCACGGGCATTCGCGCCGCGCCGCGCGGCAGCGGAATGGACTAGCCCTTCAGCGCAGCCTTCAGCTGGCTGCCCGCCGAGAACTTCGGGACGGTTGTCGCCGCGATCTGGACGCGCTCGCCGGTGCGGGGATTGACGCCCTGGCGAGCGGCGCGGGCAGACGGCGAGAACTTGCCGAAACCGGTGAAGTTGACCGAATCGCCGGCCTTCAGCGTCTCGGTGACGGAATCCATGAAGGCCTCAACTGCCTTCCCGGCATCGCGTGTCGACAGACCGCTCTTGTTGGCGACCTTCTGGATGAACTCCTGCTTGGTCAAGAACTCCTCCTACCGCTCGGGGACTCTGAGATGGAGACCTCGGGGGAAAACGCTAACAAGGAACACGGATATCGCTCAACCATGCGGATTTGCGGGGGGTTCGAGGAGCTCCGACGCCCGAAAGAGCGGCCGGAGCCGCACGGCATGGCGCGCGAGCGCGTCGTGACCGCCCTCCTCGCGGTCGACGACGCAGACCGCTGTCTGGACGCGAAGGCCCTCTGCACGGAGCGCCTCGACGGCCTCCAGCGCCGCTCCGCCGGCCGTGACGACGTCCTCGACGAGGCACACGAGCTCGCCCGGCTCGAAGACGCCCTCGATCCGCCGCGACGTGCCGTGCTCCTTGGCCTTCGACCGCACGATCAGGAACGGCAGCCCCGAGGCGAGCGATGCTGCAGCGGCGAGCGCAACGGCTCCGAGCTCCGGCCCGGCAAGCCGGACCGCCGCCGGCTCGTGCTCCCGCACGGCCTCTGCGATCGCGTCGCCGAGCGGCCGGAGCAGGTCGGGCCGCGTCTCGAACCGGTACTTGTCGAGGTAGTAGCGCGACCGGCGGCCCGACCGCAGGACGAAGTCGCCCTCGAGGTAGGCGGCGTCGCGCAGCGCCCGTCCGAGCTCTGGCTGCGTCAAGGCGTCGTGAGCAGCTCGCGCGCGATCGGAAGCAGGCGGTCGGCCTCGGGCGTGCCTTCGGCGTGGGAGACCATCGAGCCGTCGTCGGCGTAGAGATCAACGTGGTCGACACGGCGCGCAGCGCGCCGCCGAACCAGGACCGACCCTGCGATCGAGCCCGCCGCGAGCAGCAGCCCGGTGACGACCTTACGCGGCGGCATCTCGGGCGGGGAGCTCGAGCACCGACCGCAGGCACGTCTTCAGGTCGTAGAAGACGAGGCCGACGGTCGGCTCCGGGGACGTCGTCGCGGCGATCACGTGCTCGGCGTCTCGCACGACGAACACGCTCCCCGCCGTCGTCGCCGCCTCGAGCTGCGCCACCGGCGCCGGGCGAACGGCGTCGGCCGCCTCCAGCAGCCTGCGCGCTCCTGCGACGAGCCGCTCGGCACGCGGGGCCGGGACGTTGGCGGCGACGACCTCGTCGGCGCCGTCAGCGATCGCGACGTCCCGCACCTGCGGCGAGATCTCCGTCAGCTCGGCGATCGCGCGGTTCGCGTCCATCGCCCCGAGCATACTGCCGCGAGGTGCGCACGGTGATCAGCAAGTTCTTCTCGGATCGCGGCACCCATCTCGCCGCGATGATCGCCTACTTCGCGCTCCTTTCGTTCGTTCCGCTGCTGTTTCTCGCGCTCGCGCTGCTCGGTCTCGTGCACCAGGCCGACCAGGGCTCGTTCTTCGTGCGCGAGCTGTCGAAGGTGTTCCCGAGCACCTCGGTCGAATCGATCCTGACGGCGGTGCGCGCGATCCAGAAGAACTCGGCTGCGCTCGGCCTCGTGGGCGGCCTGTTCCTCGCCTGGTCGTCGCTGTCGCTGTTCAGCGTGCTCGAGAGCGCCTTCAACATCGTGTACGGGCGCCCGAACCGCGGCTGGCTGCACGGGAAGGCCCTGGCGACGCTGATGATGGTCGGATCGCTGGTCGCGCTCTTCGCCTCCCTGGTCATCGGGTCGGTGGGCCAGGAGGTGCTGAAGCGCTACGCGGGCTTCTCGGGCGAGGATCCGTTCGCCCGTCTGACGGCGGTCGCGATCTCCGGCCTCGGCATCTTCGTCTTCCTTGCGTCGGCCTACTACGTGCTCACCAACGTCGAGCTGACGCTGCGCGAGGTCCTCCCGGGCGCGATCACCGCCGCCGTCATCCTGGAGGCGACGTTCCAGGCGCTCCCGCAGTACGTCCAGGCCTCGAAGCACAACCCGGTCCTGCAGGCACTGTCGGGCCCGGCGGTGCTGCTCGTATGGCTCTACGTGATGGCCAACGTGATCGTGCTCGGCGCCGAGGTCAACTGGTGGTGGAGCCGCTCTCGGAACGGTCGAGAGCCGACCTGAGCGCGCGCGCCGCGAGCGCGCGGTGGGAGTGCTGCGCCTTCCAGGCGTCGCCGAGCTCGGCGACCGTGCGCGACTCCCCGGCCGGGACGAAGACCGGGTCGAAGCCGAACCCCTCGCCGCCCGCGGGCGCTTCGGCGATGCGCCCGTCGAGGATCCCGGTGCCCCGCGCCTCGTCACCCGCGGGCGACAGGCACACCAGCTCGCAGACGTAGCGCGCACTCCGGTCGGCCGCACCGTCGAGGGCTGCGAGCAGCCGCTCGACGTGGCGGCCCTCCGCCCAGCGAGCCGTCGAGATGCCCGGAGCGCCGCCGAGCGCCGCAACCTCGATCCCGGAGTCGTCCGCGAGCATCGACGCGCCGGGCGGCCCGACCCGGCGCCCGAACAGCGCCTTGATCCGCGCGTTGTCGACGTAGGTCGCGCCGTCCTCGGGCGGGTAGTCGGCCTCCAGCAACTCGAGCTCGAGCTCCGGCAGCAGCTCGCGCATCTCCGCCAGCTTGTGCCGGTTCGCCGAGCACAGAAACGCGCGCAACGGTCAGTCGACCGTCACAGCGACCGCGTCGTCCTGGAACTGCTGGAGCTGCTCGATGCCGCCCGCAGCCAGATCGAGCAGCACGTCGAGCAGGTCCCGGTCGAACGGGATGCGCTCGGCCGTCGCCTGCACCTCGACGAGGCGGCCGTCGCCCGTCATCACGACGTTGACGTCCGCATCTGCGGTCGAGTCTTCGGAGTAGTCGAGATCGAGCAGCGGCTCGCCGTCGACGATGCCGACCGATACTGCGGTGATCGCGCTCGTCAGCGCCTTCGAGAGGCCGAACCGGTCGAGCGCCCGGGACGCGGCGACGTACGCGCCGCAGATCGCCGCACAGCGCGTCCCGCCGTCGGCCTGGAGCACGTCGCAGTCGAGCCAGACCGTGCGCTCCCCCAGCGCCTCGAAGTCGACGACGCCGCGAAGCGCACGACCGATCAGCCGCTGGATCTCGACGGTGCGTCCGCCCTGCTTTCCGCGCGAGGCCTCGCGTTCGGAGCGCTCGCCGGTCGACGCCGGGAGCAGCGAGTACTCGGCTGTCATCCAGCCGCGACCCGACCGGGCGAGCCAGCGCGGCACCCCCTCTGCGATCGACGCCGTGCAGAGCACGCGGGTCTTCCCCTGCGACCACAGCACGACGCCGTCGGGCTGTTCCAGGAACGTCGGGTCCGCGACGACCGGCCGGAGCTCGTCGGGTCGACGACCGTCGAGCCGCGAAGGGCTCAAGCAGCAGCCTCGAGCTCGGAGACGGCCACGCGATCGACGGTGCCGAGAGGCAGCTGCAGGAAGCGCTCGCCGAGCGTGCGGAAGACGTCCGGGTCGCCGGTCGTCAGGAAGCGGTACGCGCCTTCCCGGCCCGTGTCGTTGTCGAAGCCCTTCCGCTGCAACGTCTCGGCCACCTCGCGCGCCGTCTCGTCGGCGGAGAAGATGAGCGTGACGTCACGGCCGAAGGTGCGCTGGAAGATCGGGCGGAGCAGCGGGTAGTGCGTGCAGCCGAGGATGACGGTGTCGCAGCCGGCTTCCTTGAGCGGCGCGGCGTACTCGCGGACGGCGGCGACGACGTCCTCGCTGAAGGTGTCTCCCGACTCGATCAGCGGCACGAGCTTCGGGCACGCGACCGCAGTCATCTGGACTCCGGCGTCGAGCGCGTTGGCGAGCAGCTCGTACCGCCGGCTCGCCACCGTGAGCTCCGTCGCGAGCAGCCCGATTCGCCGGTTGCGTGTCGCCTGAACCGCAGCATGCGCCTCCGGCACGATCACCGACACCACCGGCACGCGAAGCTCTTCCTGCAGGTCGGGCAGCGCAACCGACGTCGCCGTGTTGCATGCGACGACCACGATCTTCACGCCGAGCCCTTCGAGGAACAGGCCGATCTCGTGCGCGAAGCGCCGAACCTCTTGACGCGGCCTCGGGCCGTACGGAAGCCGGGCGTGATCGCCGAGGTAGACGAAATCCTCGTGCGGCATCGTGACGAGGCACTCGTGCAGGACCGTCAAACCGCCGACCCCCGAGTCGAAGACGCCGATCGGACGAGTGTCCACGGCGCGATTGTAAGGGCGGCTGCCGCCGGTAGGTTCCAGGGGCCGTGGCCGCGACGATCCGCATCGGCACGTGCTCCTGGGCCGACGACGCGCTCTCGAAGCACTGGTACCCGCCCGGCACGCCGCCGATCGCCCGGCTCGCGTACTACGCGGAGACGTTCTCGACGGTCGAGGTCGACTCGACCTTCTACCGGGTTCCCACCGAGGAGATGGTGCGCGGCTGGGCCGAGCGCTCTCCGGACGGCTTCGTGATGCACGTCAAGGCGTTCGGCCTGATGACGCGGCATCCGGTGAAGCTCGAGCAGGTGCCCCCCGAGCTCCGCGAGGGCCTTCCGGTGGACAACCGGGGGCGCGTCGACCGGCCGCCGCGCGAGGCCCGCGGCCTCGTCTTCAGAGCGTTCCTCGATGCGCTGCAGCCCTTGCGCGACGCCGGCAAGCTCGGCGGCATCCTGTTCCAGCTCCCGCCCTACGTGGTCTGGAAGCCGGCATCGCTCGACTACCTCGAGTGGGCGCGCGACCAGCTCGGCGCCGACGACATGCTCGTCGAGCCGCGGCACCGCTCGTGGTTCGCCGAGGACATCCGGGCCGAGCTGCTGGAGTGGCTCGAGCAGCGCCGGATGAGCTGGGTGACGGTCGACGCACCGAAGGTCGACGCTGCCAACGTCCCGGCGACGCTGGTCGCCGTGACGTCGCCTCTCGCCTACGTCCGGCTCCACGGCCGGAACGCGGGCACGTGGAACGTGCGTGGTGGTTCGGCCGCGGAGCGCTTCGACTACCTCTACTCGGAGGCCGAGCTGCGCGAATGGGTGGAGCCCCTGCGCGAGCTCGCCGGCGAATCGGAGCAGGCGTACGCGTTCTTCAACAACAACAACCAGACGGACGGCGTCGCGCAGGCGCCCGCGGGCGCGCTTCTCCTGCGCAAGCTGCTCGAGGACGAGGGCGTCCCGGCCGCGTAGCGCCGTCGGCAAAGGAGCAGGCGAGATGACGAACGACCGGATCGCGAACGTTCGGGCACTCGGAGAGCGGCTGTCCGGCGACGCCGTGCTGCCCGAGGACGATGCGTGGGATGCAGCCCGGCAGTCCTGGAACCTGGCCGTCGACCAGCGGCCCGTGGCCGTCGTGCTGCCCGAGTCGGCGCAGGATGTCGTGGAGACGGTCCGCTTCGCCGGCGAGCACGGCCTGCGGATCGCATTCAACGCCGGCGGCCACAACGCGGGGCCGATCGACTGGAGCAGCGACGCCCTGCTCCTGAAGATGGAGAGGATGCGGAACCTCGAGATCGACGTCGACGGCCTGCGGGCGCGAGCCGAGGCCGGAGTGCTCGCGGACCAGGTCGCGCACGCGGCGGGCGAGCACGGGCTCGCATATCTCGCCGGCACCTCACCCGACGTCGGCATCGTCGGCTACACGCTCGGTGGGGGCTTCAACTGGATGATCCGCAAGCACGGTCTCGCCGTGAACAGCGTCCTGGCCGTCGAGCTCGTCACCGCCGACGGCCGGCTCGTGCGCGCCGATCCCGAGCACGAGAGCGATCTGTTCTGGGCGGTCCGCGGCGGTGGTGGGAACTTCGGCGCGGTGACGGCGATCGAGTTCGCGCTCTACCCCATCGAAGAGGTGTACGCGGGCGCGTTCTTCTGGCCGATCGAGCGTGCGCGGGAGATCCTCGACGCCTGGCGCGCCTGGGTCGACACCGTCCCGCCGGAGTGCGAATCGATCGGCAGGCTCCTCCAGCTGCCGGATGCGCCGTTCTTGCCCGACCACCTGCGCGGCCGCTCGTTCGCGCTCGTCGAAGTCGCGTTTCTCGGCGACGAGAGCGCGGGCGCCGCGCTCGTGCGGCCGTTCCGCGAGCTCGAGCCCGAGATCGACAACGTGACGATGATGCCCGCACGCGACCTGAGTCTCGTGAACATGGACCCGAACTTCCCGCTGCCGTACGCGGGTGACGGGATCCTGCTCTCGGACTACGGGCCGGGCGCGACCGACGCGCTCGTCGAGTCGTTCGTCGGCTCTCCCCTGCTTCATGCCGAGGTACGCCACCTCGGTGGTGCGCTCTGCGTGGGCTCGCCCGACCACGGCTGCCTCGAGAAGGTCGACGAGCCGTTCATCCTCTTCACGTTCGGCTTCGCGGGCGACCCGGAGATGCATGCGGCGGTCGAACGCCAGGTCGAGCTCCTGCTGTCGAGGTTCGAGCCGTGGAACAGCGGACGCCGCTACCTCAACTTCACGGAGTCGCGGGCAGACCCGCGGACGATCTTCCCCGAGGGGAGCTGGGATCGCCTGCAGCGCCTCAAGGCAACCTACGACCCGTGCGAGCTCTTTCTCGCGAACCACTGCATCCCTCCCGCCTGAGGTGCGGGTGCTCGCCGTCACCCACGGACCGGCCGTCCAGCCCGAGCTGTTCGGAGACGTCGTCCGGGAGCAAGGGCACCAGCTCCGGATCTGGGACATCCCGACGCAGGGGCTTCCACCCCGCGGATCGGACGCCGTACTGGTGTTCGGCGGAGACCAGAACGTCGGCGAGGAGCTCCGGCACCCGTGGCTCCACGACGAGTACGACGCCCTGCGCCGCTTCGTCACCGAGGAGACACCGCTCTTCGCCGTCTGCCTCGGCGCGCAGACGCTCGCGCGCGCCTTCGGCGCCGAGGTCTCGTCGATCGGCACGCCGCTCGCCGGCTTCTACGAGACGACGCTCACCGACGCCGGCGCGGCCGACCCCGTGCTCGGCGTCCTCCCGCGGCGGTTCGAGGCGCTGAACGCGAACGGCTACGCGTTCACCTGGCCGGACGAGGCGATCGTGCTCGCAGAGGGGCCCGTCCCGCAGGCGTATCGCATCGGCGGCTGCGCGTGGGCCGTCCAGTTCCACCCGGAGGTCCGTCGCGACCAGGTCCTCGACTGGTTCCGCGAGGAGCCCACCCTGCCCCGGACGCTCGACGATCTTGCGCACGAGCTCGACGACAAGCTGCCCGCGTGGCAGGAGCTCGGGCGGCGGCTCGCGGGCGCCTTCCTGCGCGTCGCGGCGGCCGGATAGTTCAGGCGGCCGTCTCGACCGGCAGGTCGTCGCGCTGCGCCCACTCGTGCCACGAGCCCACGTAGTTGCGCGCCTCGTAGCCGTGGGCGCGCAGGATCTGGGCCGCGAACGACGAGCGCGAGCCGGAGTGGCAGTAGACGACCACCTCCTCGCCCGGCCGGAGCCCGAGCTCGCTCGCGATCTCGTCGGCGCGCAAATGCTGGAGGCGATGGACGTCGAGGTGGCGCGCGCCGGGAATGTGCCCCTGGCGCGGGTCGCACGCATTCCCGAGCGAGCCGTCGAACTCGTGACTCGTCCGAACGTCGACGATCGTGAGCTCGCTCAGCCGGCGCGCGAGCTCGTCGACGGCGATGTCGGTCACAGCGACCGCACCACCTCGACCTCCGCCGCGACCGATGGACGCTCCGAGAGTGCGGTCAGCCACGACTCGATCCGTTCCGGGAGCGTGACGCCGAGCATGTCGCGGGCGCGGATCACCCAGGGGACGAATGCGATGTCGCTGAACAGGCTGTGCCCGACCGGCAGCTGCTCGAGGCGGTCGGCAAGCTCGTTCTCGTCTCCCCGCCGGTACGCGTAGTAGTCGTCACCGAGCAGATCGTCGAAGCGGTGCACGAGCAGCCGCGCCTCCGCCCGCTCGGCCGGCCCTCCCGGCAGGAACGGCGGCTCGGGCACGAGCTCATCGAGGTACGCCATGATCACCTCGGACTCGGGCAGCACGAAGCCGTTCTCGAGCACCGGCACGCGGCCCTTCGGCGGGTTGAGCTCGGCCAGCCAGGCCGGGCGATTCGACAGGTCGACCGGGACCGCTTCGACCTCGATGCCCTTCTCGGCGACGGCGATGCGCACGCGGGCGCAGTACGGGCAGCGCGCGGCGTCGATGAGCCTCACGGCTGCAGCCCCATCAGCCGCGCCAGCTCGTCGTACAGCTGGTCGGCGGGCGGAAGCTCGGCCGGGGACGCCCCCGTGACTGCGACGCGGCGCACGGCTTCGCGGTCGGCGCCCGTCAAGCGGGCGATCAAAGTCGGATTCGCTGCCATCGCGAGCTCGTCGCCGGTCGGGAGCGGACCGTAGTAGGTCGGGACCGAGAGGTACTCGTCGACCATCCGCCCACGCTCGTACAGCCTGAGCCGCACGACCTCGCCCTCCACGGCGAGCGCCACCGTCACCGCACCGAGCCGGTCGGAGAGCTCGTGCGCGAACCGGCCGTGGGCGTCGCGATCCTCGTCGAGGGTCTCGTCGGCAATCCGGATCCAGCTGTCCGTGTTGCGGACGTCGGGGTTGTGCAGCCGGGGCACGAAGTGCTCGATCGCGCGCTCCACCGAGACCTCGTCGTCCGTCTGGACATGGGTGCTCGCGCGGCGCTCGCCCGGCGCCTCTTCGGCCAGGCGCTCGTCGAGCGCATCGACCGGCGCCGCCATCAGCGCCGAGACCTCCCTGAACCCGAGGCGGTTCCAGATCGTGCGAGCGAGCTCGTTCCTCACCTGGACGTGCAGCGTGAGCATGTTCACCTTCGAGTGGCCGCCGCCGCTGGTCTCGCGCGCGTGCGCGACGCACTCGCGCAGCAGCGCCTTCGCGACTCCCTGTTGCCGCGCCTCGGGGCGGACATGCACCACGTGCACGTGCATCGCGCCGGCGCGCTGACCGTCGACCACGGCGACACCGAGCGCCTTGCCGTCCTCCTCGGCGATGAACACGCCGCCGGCTTCGATCTGCCGCCGGGTGTCTCGCCACACCTGCTCCCAGCTGTCGCCGTCGAAGCCGGCCGGCAGCGGGATCTCCTGCTGGAACTCTTGCAGCAGCTCGCGCAAGGTCGACTCGTCGACCGGAGTGGCAGTGCGAACGTTCACGGAGTGCGGGCCCCCGTGAGCAGGTAGTGCGCCGACAGGTTCTGGAACGGGTCGAGCCGCGGCCCCATCTCCTCCACACGCACACCGTAGAGAACCTCGACCGCCTTCTGCAGCGCGAGATCGCCGACCGGCCAGGCCCGCGGCCGCCCGAGATGCCGGGCGAGGAACCACTCGGCCGTCCAGGGACCGAGCCCGCGCAGGGCGACGATGCGGGCCCGCACCTCGTCGTCGTCGAGTCTCGACAGGGCGTCGAGGTCGATGTCGCTCCGCGCGAGACCGACCACGTACTCCGCCTTCCGGCGCGAGAAGCCGACCGCGACGAGCTCCTCCTCGGCGGCCCCGGCGAGCCGCTCGCGCGTCGGGAACGCAGACGCATGCCGGGCAGGGACTCCGAAGCGCTCGATCATCCGCGTCCTGATCGCGAACGCCGCGTGGAGCGAGACCTGCTGGGCCGTGATCGAGGTGACCAGCGCCTCGAAGGGATCCGGCGCGAGCGGCGGGCGCAGGCCTGCAAGCTTGACGGTGAGCGGGCCGAGAACGGCATCGCCGGCGGCCCAGGCATAGAACGGCCCGAGCTCGAACGGCGCGCCGAGCAGCCGGAGCACGTCGGGCCGCGTGCGGTCGTCGAGCGGCTCGACGTCGACGCCGCCGGGCGCGGCGCGGATGACGACCTCGCGGCCGCCGACGACGCGAAGCAGCGCGTCGTTGCGCCAGAGGTTGGCCAGGTCGGGCCCGAAGCGGCGGAAGCGCTCGGTCGAGAGCGAGAAGTCGTAGGGCTCAGGAAAGCGCAGCAGCGACATCGTCGAGGGTGTCGAACTCCTCGAACTCATGGCCCCGTCGCGCGAGGTAGATCGAGAGGCCGTCCCTCGCGAAGACGCGCTCTGCGGCGAGGGCGGCGCAGCGGTCCGAGTAGCCGTCCCCGACGTAGACGTACGGCTCGCCGGCGAGCAGCGCGCGCTTGCAGGGCTCGCCGCACACGGGGCAGGGATCCTCGTCCCGCCACACGGGCCGCCAGCCGCGGACCGTCGCATCGAGCCGGTTCGCGAACACCTCGACGTCGATCCCCTCGCGCTCGAGCACCGGCCCGATCAGCTCGTGGAAGCCGCTCGAGACGACGACCGCGCGACGGTCGCGGACGAGCGCCGCCAGACCGGGACGCAACGTGACGTGCTTGCGCACCCACTCGACAGCCTCGTCGAGCGGCAACCGGATCGTCGCAATCTCGCCCGCGATGACCTCGTGCAGCGTCAGCCCCGCGCCCAGCACGCCTTCCATGCGCGCGTACACCTCGCGGTCGCCGAACTCCTCGAGCAGCATGTGGAGCCCGTCGACCTCCGTGCAGGTCCCGTCCCAGTCCAGCGCGAGCCGCAATCGGGTGCTAGAGATGGGAGGTGACGCCGGCGGGGTCCTCGTCCGGCGTGCGCCCGTTCGTCGACGCGTCCTCGGCCCAGGAGTACGCGTAGCGGCCGTCGTCGAGGTCTCCGGCGAGCGCCGTCAGGCGAAGCGGATGGAACGTGTCGCACATCACCGCGAGCTCGTGCGTCTCCGTCATGCCGAGCGACTTCTCGGCCAGACCGGGCTGTGGGCCATGGGGGAGGCCCGTCGGATGCAGCGTGATCGAGCCCACCTCGATCGCCTTGCGCGACGAGAAGTTCCCGTCGACGTAATAGATCATCTCCTCGCTCTGCAGGTTCGAGTGGTGATACGGGATCGGCACCGCGTTCGGGTCGAAGTCGAGCTTGCGCGGGCAGAACGAGCAGATGACGAAGTTCGGGCCGGCGAATGTCTGGTGCGACGGCGGCGGCATGTGGATCCGGCCCGTGATCGGCTCGAAGTCGTGGATCGAGAACGTCCAAGGGTAGACATATCCATCCCAGCCGACGACGTCGAACGGGTGGTAGTCGAGCACGTACGTCTGGTAGCCGTCGCGAACGCGCACCTTGACTATGTGCTCGCCGCGGTCGCGGTGCGTCCGCAGCTCGGTCGGCGCGTGGATGTCGCGGTGGTAGAACGGCGCGTGCTCCATCAACTGGCCGTGCTCGTTGCGGTAGCGCTTCGGGATCGTGATCAGCCCAGGCGTCTCGAACACGAGGTAGCGCTGCTCGGCGTTCTCACCGTCGGTGTCTGCGACGAAGCGGTACGTCGTTCCGCGCGGAACGACGATGTAGTCGCCGGGCACGTACGGGACGTCGCCGAAGATCGTCTCGAGCGTGCCGGAACCGCGATGGACGAAGATCACCTCGTCGCCCTCGCCGTTTCGGAAGAAATACTCCATCGGCTCGGTCGGTCGGCAGAGCGAGATCTCGACGTCGTTGTTCCACATCAGCAGGCGACGGCCGCCGACCGCGTCACCGCCGACGGGGATGTCCCACGTCGTGAAGTGCCGGTGGGCATGGGCGTCCGGTACCCACTCTTCGCGAACGATCGGCTCGAACTCGCCCAGCTCGACGACACGGCACGGCGACTGCAGGTGATAGAGGATCGATTCGAGGCCCGAGAACCCCTCGAAGCCCATCACCTCCTCCGTCAGGAGCGCTCCGTTCTCGCGAAAGACGATGTGGCGCTTCTTCGGGAGCTCGCCGAGTCGCTGATAGAACGGCACGGATGGAGAATATCGCCGCCCGGATCGGCTCGGAGGTCACCTCTTGGGACGGGGTCTCAACCCATCCTCACCGGTTCGGCGGCACAGAGTTCAGGCTCGGGGGGAAGGCAATCGGCCACCTGCACGGCGACCGCTGGGCGGACCTGCTGTTCCCGCGGCGGATCCGCGACATGCTCGTCGAGACGGACCGGGCGAAGCCGCATCATGTACTGCCCCACACCGGCTGGGTGTCGCACCAGATCTCGACCGAGGAAGACGTCGCCGAGGTGATCGAGCTCTTCAGGCTCTCGTACGAGCGTGCGCGCGTCGCCCAGGTCGTGCGCGCCTCACGCCAGTAGCTCGCCCAGGCGTTCCGCGATCCTCGGCGCAGCCGGCAGATCGTCACCCTGTTCGAGCAGCCGGTCGACGATCACGCTCAGCGCCCGCAGCAGCTCCGCAGGCTCGAGCGAGCGGACGAGCATGCCGGAGAAGCGGATGCGCACGTCCTCCGGCAGTGCATCGAGGCCGCGCCCGTGCCAAGGGTCGAGACCGTGCCGCAGGCTGGCGACTGCAAGCACCTGCTCGCGAGCGCCGCCCAGCCAGTGCTCGGCCTGCCAGAGCCGTCCGCGCTCGATGCAGATGCGCGCCCGCAGCGCATGGTGCACCGCGATTCCGAACAGCTCCGCGGCGTCCGGAGGCTTCGCGTGCTCACGATCGGCCGTCTCGCCGAAGATGAGCTCGAAGCGCGGGCCTGTCGCGCCGAAGCGGTCGATGGGCGTGAACGAGAGGTCGACCTGCAGGCACCCCGGAAGCAGGAACACGCGGTACATCGTCGGTCCGCTCGAGATATCGAACAGGTGGACCGCGTCGAGCTCGCGATCGACCCGGCGCGACCAGTCGTCCAGCACCTCGCCGGCGCCGGCGGGCGCTGCGACGCCGAGGGTGAGGTCGATGTCCGACCACCGGTCCGGAGCGCCGTGCGCGGACCCGCCGACGAACGCGGCGGCTGCGATACGCGTATCGGATCGAGCCAGGTCGACGAGCCGGCCGGAGACGCGTTCGCGCTCCTCCGGCGTGAACATCACGCGATCAGCTCGGCGAACCGGTCGGCGCCGATGTTCCCGCCGGAGACGATCACCCCGACGCGCCCCGCCGCGGAGACCGCCCCTTCGAGCACGGCGGCGATCCCGACGGCGCCGCTCGGCTCGACCACCAGCTTCAGCCGCTCGAACGCGAACCGCATCGCGTCGACGATCTGCGGGTCGGTCACCGTGACGATCTCGTCGACGAGCCGTGATGCCACCTCCCACGTCAGGTTGCCGGGAACGTTGGTCTGGAGCCCGTCCGCGATCGTCCGCGGAACGTCGATCCGCACCGGACGGCCGGCGGCGAGCGAGCGGCGCCAGTCGTCTCCCGCCTCCGGCTCGACGCCCACGATGCGGCGGACGCCGAGAGCCCGCGCGATCGTGGCGCAACCGGAGATGAGCCCGCCGCCGCCGACGGGGACGACGAGGGTGTCGAGAGGTCCCGCATCTTCGATCAGCTCGAGCGCGGCCGTCCCCTGGCCCGCCATCACGAGCGAATCGTCGTAGGGACGGACGAGCTCGAGGCCCCGCTCGGCTGCGAGCGCGCTGCCGAGCGCCTCGCGGTCGTCGGTGTAGCGGTCGTAGGTCGCGATCTCGGCGCCATAGCCGCGCGTCGCGTCGACCTTGGCCCGCGGCGCGTCGGCCGGCATGAGGATCGTGGCCTTCGAGCCGAGCAGGGACGCCGCCAGCGCGACCGCCTGCGCGTGGTTGCCCGACGAGTAGGCGACCACGGGCGCGCCGCGCGGCAGCGAGGCGATCTTGTTGAACGCGCCGCGGAACTTGAACGCTCCCGCCCGCTGCAGGCATTCGGGCTTGAGCACGAACTGTGCGCCGAGCGTCCGCGATGTGATCGGCGGAGTCCTGTGCGCGACGCCGTCGAGCAGGCGCGCGGCGGCGCGGACGTCGTCGGCGCCGATCATGCGACGCGGTTCTCGAGGACGCCGATGCCTTCGATCTCGAGCTCGACCACGTCGCCGCGCTGCAGCCAGCGGCCGTCGCCATGCTCGAGGATGCATCCGCTCCCGACCGTCCCGGAGCCGATCACGTCGCCGGGGAGCAGCCTCGTGTTGCGCGCCGCCTGCTCGACCAGCGCCGCCCACGGGTAGTGGAGGTCGCGCAGGTCGCCGCGCGAGCGCTCTTCGCCGTTCACGCGCGCGATCATTGTCCCGGACGACCCGTCGAACTCGTCGGGCGTGACGACGACCGGGCCGAGCGACGTCGCAAAGTCCTTCCCCTTGGCCGGGCCGAGGCCGACACGCATCTCGAGGCGCTGCAGGTCCCGCGCCGACCAGTCGTTCATGATCGTGAAGCCGCCGATCGTTCCGTCCGCCCCGATGATCGCTGCGCATTCGAGCTCGTAGTCGAGCTCCGCGGTGCCGTCGGGGTACGGGACCTCTTCGCCGGGCCCGAAGATGGCCGTCGGGTTGGAGAAGTAGAAGACGGGCACCTCGTACCACTCCGGCGGGACCTCGCGGCCGTGGTGACGCCTCGCGTTCGCGACGTGCGCCTCGAACGCCATGAAGTCGCGGACGCTCGGCGGCCGCAGCACGGGCGGCCGGAGGTCGACGTCGGCGAGCGCGTACTCGGCGTGCTCGCGGGCGGTCCCGCCGCCGGTGAAGAACGACTGCAGCGTCTGCGCGGCGAGCTGGATGACGCGGTCGCCGTCGATCCTGCCGGGCCAGCCCCGCTCGAGCGCGAGCTCCCTGGGCGTGAACATGCAGAGCTTCACGGCTCGGTATGAACTATCACGTCGGCGATGTCCGGGCGTGCACGCCGGATCCGCTCCTCGACCTCGCTCGCCTGCGCGTGCGCCTGGTCGAGGCGGCTCGTGCCGTCGAGCCCGAGCGTGAGGAATGCGACGAGGCCGGTGGACGTGCGCAGGAACCGGAGCTCGCGCGGCTCGGCGCCCGTTGCTTCGACGACGATGCGCCTCACCTCCGCCTCGTCGCCGCCCCGCACCTCGTGCGCGGCGCGGCTCTCCGTCAGCGGCTCGAGGTGCGTCTGGACGCCGGCGATCTCAGGGACCGCCGCGCGAATGGACGTCTCGAGCCGCTCCGCGATCGCGTGCGCCTCCTCGAGCGACAGCTCGCCCGGCAACTTCACGTGCAGCGAGAGCTCCGTGCGGCCGTCGACGTCGACGAGGGTGATGTTGTGCACCTCGCGGACGTTCGGGACGGCGATCGCGGCCGCGTGCGCACGCTCGCGGACGCTCGCATGCTCGATCGGCTCGACGTGGACGACGACGTCGGCGTTCGGAAGCGCGCGGCCGACCACGGCCTCGACCGCGTCGGCGGCGGCGTGGCCCTCGCCGACGGCCGCGCTCGGCGAGACGCCGATCACGACGTCCGCGAACTGCCGCCCGGCCGCCTGGCGCATGCGCAGGCGGCGAAGCTCGACCGACGGCTCCATCTCGCGGATCGCCCGCCGCGCGGCCGACTCGGCGTCGGCCGGGGCGCGGTCCATGAGCACGTCGATGTTGCCGCGCATGAGCCTGGCCGCGGCGACGATCACGAGGAACGCGACGAACAATGCGGCGACCGAGTCGCCGTTCGCGTAGCCCGCGCGCGCGACGAGCAGCCCGACCAGCACCGCGAACGACCCGGCGAGGTCGCTCCCGAAGTGGAGTGCGTTCGAGGCGAGCGCCGCGCTCGTGTAGCGGCGCGAGGCGCGCCAGGAGACGGTTGTTCGCGTGATGTCGATCGCGATCACGACGACGATCACGGCGATCGCGTACCAGGTCGCGTTCACCTCGCCGCCGCCGCGGCCGAGCAGGCGCTCGAGCGCGCGGACCGCGATCAGGGCGGCGACGGCGACGAGGATGGTCGCTTCCCCGAGCGCCGCGAGATGCTCGGCCTTGCCGTGGCCGTACTGGTGGCTGCGATCGGCGGGCCGCACCGACAGGCCGACGACGAAGAAGGTGAGCAGCGCGGCGACGAGGTCGGTCCCCGAGTGGATCGCCTCGGACACGAGGCCGAGGCTGTTCGTCAGGAGGCCGACGGTCAGCTTCAGGACGAGCAGCACGGCGGCCGCCGCGACGGAAACCAGCGCCGTGCGCCGCTGCGGGCTCATTCGTCGGGGGGGAATCCAGGGTTCCCCCACGGGGCCCCCTCCTTCTGCCCTCTCGCCGGCCGCTCGTGCATGGCCTCCCGCCGGGCAAGGCCCGGCTCCGGCCGCCACCGGCTGCGTGTAGCGATCGAACGGCGTTGCCGCAACGTCACGAGCTCCCGACCTCTGGAGAAGGCCTCGGGGTCCCTTAGAGATTTCCGCGGAGCGCCTGCTCGCGCTCGATCGCCTCGAACAGCGCCTTGAAGTTGCCGTCGCCGAAGCCGCGAGCGCCGTGGCGTTCGATGACCTCGAAGAACAGCGTCGGGCGATCCTGCGCCGTCTTCGTGAAGATCTGGAGCAGATAGCCGTCGTCGTCGCGGTCGGCCAGGATCCGGAGGCGGCGGAGGTCGTCCCAGCTCTCGTCGATCGTCCCGACGCGGCCCGGCGTCTCCTCGTAGTAGGCGTCCGGGGTCGAGAGGAAGAGGATGCCGCGCCGCTGGAGCGCCTCGACGGTCTCGACGATGTTCGACGTCTGCAGCGCGATGTGCTGCGCCCCCGGGCCGTGGTTGAAGTCGAGGTACTCCTCGATCTGGCTCTTGCGCTTGCCCTCGGCCGGCTCGTTGATCGGGAACTTGATCTTCCCCTGGCCGTCGGTCATCACCTTGCTCATCAGCGCCGAGTACTCGGTCGAGATGTCCTCGTCGGAGAAGTGGATCATCTCGGTCATCCCGAAGACACGCTCGTAGAACCCGACCCAGTGCTCCATGCGGCCGAGCTCGACGTTGCCGACGATGTGGTCGATGGCGAGCAGGCCGACGTCGGAGACCGGGACCGGCGTGTCCTGCGCGACGTAGCCGGGCAGATAGGCGCCCTCGTAGCCGGCCCGGTTGACGAACGTGTGGACGACGTCGCCGTAGGTCCCGATCGAGGCGACCTCGACGCGGCCGTAATCGTCCTCGAGCCACGTCGGCTCGCCGATGCCGCGCGCGCCGCGCTGAACGGCCTGGCGGTACGCCTCGGTCGCATCGGGGACGCGCAGCGAGATGTCCTTGACGCCGTCGCCGTGGACGAATGCGAACTCGCCGATCTGGTGGTCGCGCCGGAGGGCGCTGGTCAGGACGAGCCGGACGTCGCCCTGCTCGAGCACGTAGCTCGCGCGGTCGCGCACGCCCGTCTCGGGCCCGGCGTAGGCCGTGCGGTGGAACCCGAAGCCGTCCTCGTAGAAGAAGGCAGCCTGCTTCGCGTTCCCAACCCAGAGCTCGACGTGGTCCCAGCCGTCGAGCGGCATGAAGTCCTGGCCCATCGACCCGAAGTCTAGGCCCCTGCCTACGCCTCTGCAGGGGGCGCCGCCGGGGCTCCGGCGGCCGCCTCGGCAGGCGAGAGCTCGTCCAGCGAGCGGCGGAGCGGGATCTCCTTCACGCCGACCACCGCGATCACCCAGGCGAGCGCGGAGGCGCACACGGCGGCGAAGAACGCAGGATGGAGGGCGTCCGCGAGCGCGACGCGGAGGTGCTCGGGCAGCCGGTGGATCGCGGCGGTGCCGTCCTCCCCGGGCACGGAGACGCCGGGCGGGAGGCCGTGGTTCACGATCGCGCCCATCACGGTCACGCCGATCGTCGCCCCCATCTGCCGCGAGAACTGCGTGAGCGCGGTCGCCGAGCCGATCATCGACCGCGGCACGGCGTTCTGCACCGAGAGCACGAACACCTGCATCATCGATCCGATCCCGATGCCGGCGATCACCATGTTGCGGGCGGCCTCGGCGTTCGTCGTGTCGACGCCCATCTGCCAGATCAGCACCATGCCGGCGGTCAGCACGAGCGGCCCGATCACGGCGTTCCAGCGATAGCGGCCGGTGCGCGACACGAGCTGCCCACTGAGAATCGACGTCGCCACGGCGCCGAGCATCAGCGGCGTGAGCACGACGCCCGACGACGCGGCCGAGGTGCCGATCACGCCCTGGACGAACAGCGGGACGTACGAGATCGTCCCGAACATCGCCGCTCCGACGAGTGCCATGCACGCCACGCTCGAGCCGACGACCGGATTGCGGAGGACCTGGAACGGAAGGATCGGCTCTGGAGAGTGCCGCTCGACGTAGGCGAACGCCGCGAGCAGCGCGGCCGCGAGCGTGAACGCCCCGAGCACGTGCTCGCTGGTCCAGCCGTACTGGCGACCACCCCAGACGAGGGCCATCAGCAGGGCGGCGGTCCCGCCCGCGAGCAGACCCGCGCCGAGCCAGTCGACGTCGTGACGATGCGTGACCGACCGCCGCGGCATCGTCAGCGAGATGACGACGAGCGCGAGCCCTCCGACCGGCAGGTTGACGAAGAACACCCAGCGCCAGGTCGTGTTGTCGACGATGAAGCCGCCGAGGGCCGGGCCGATGATCGAGGACGCGGCGAACACTGCACCGATCAGCCCCTGCCACCGCCCGCGATCGCGCGGCGGGACGATGTTTCCGATCACCGCGAGCGAGAGCGGAAAGAGGCCGCCGGCGCCGATGCCCTGAACGGCGCGGAAGATCACGAGCTGCGTCATCGTCTGGGCCAGGCCGCACAGCGCAGAGCCGATCAGGAAGACGACGATCGCGAACAGAAACAGGTTCTTGCGGCCGTAGGCGTCGCCGAGCTTGCCGTACAACGGCACGGTCACCGTCGACGTGAGCATGTACGCCGTGAACACCCACGAGTACTGCGACAGGCCTCCGAGGTCGCCGACGATGCGCGGCAGCGCAGTCGCCACGATCGTCTGGTCGAGCGCCGCGAGCATCAGCGTGACCATCAGCCCGGCGTAGATCGCCAGGATGCGGCCGATCGTGTACGAGTAGCCCGGAGGGCGCCGACTGAGTCGCTCGGCGAAGCTCACCGCTAAAGGTTAACCACGTTAATCAGTCTGCGGCGGAGAGCGACGGCCTGCGCCGGCGGGTGCGCTCGAGGGCGATGCCCGCGAAGATCGCGGCTGCGCCGACGAGCTCGTAGCGGTTGAGCCGCTCCCCGAGGATCAGCAGCGCGAAGATGACCGCGAAGAACGGCTGCAGGTTGGCGAACAGCGAGGCGCGGGCGGGCCCGACCCGGCTGATCGCCGTGAACCAGAGGATGTTCGTCATGAACAGCGGGCCGACGACGGCGTAGGCGAACCCGATCCACGTGATCGTCGCGAAGTGGAACGACTGGCCCGCCGTCTGGTTCGCCCCGGCGATCGCGAGCGGGATCCACCCGATCGCGAGCACGAGGGCGCTGATGCGAAACGGCGAGTAGCGCCGCATCAGCGGGGCGATCGTCACCGAGTACGCGGCCCACGTCGAGGCCGTGAGCAGCGCGAAGAGGTCGCCGCGGGCGTGACCGGCGAACCCTCCCCCGCCCCAGGCGATGAACCCGACGCCGGCGAACGACACGATCGCGGCGGCCCAGAACGAGCGCTGGACCCGCTCGACGTGCGCGAGGGTCGCGATGATGCCGATGAAGATCGGCGTCGTGCCGAGGATCAGCGCGACCGTCGCCGCGTCGGAGTCGTCGACGCCGTACACGAATCCGAGCTGGTTGACGAAGATCAGGAGCGCTGCGAGCACGACGAGCCACAGGTCTCGGCGCTCGATCCGGAACGACCGCTCGCGCACGTACGTGAAGACCCAGAAGAGCGTCGTCGCCGCGAAGTAGCGGATCGTCGCGTACGAGAGCGGCCGGAAGCCGTGCTGCAGCACGTACTTGGTGACCGTGATGTTGAGCGCCCACAGAAGGACGGTCCCGAGCAGCATCGCATCGACTGCACTCGGGGTACGCCGCATCGCGGCTCGACCATACCGACCGCTGTAGGCTTCGGCCGCCATGGTGCGCGAGCCGACCCGCGACGACGTCGACGCCCTCGTGGGGCCCGCGACGCCGCACTTCGCCTACCAGATCCGCGCGAGGGTGCGGGAGCTCGTCGACGACCTGCCCGAGACCCACCCGGTCCGGCGCTACGCCGCCGAGCAGATGGCGCGGCTCGACCGGCTCGGTCATGCGTCGTCGAAGGCCGACGAGGGCCCGAGGCTCGCTCGGGTCGGCCCGGGCTGGGCCGAGATCCCGTCCTCGGCGCCGGCGGACGAGCCCCTTCCGCGGCGCGCTTGACGGTCCTCGTCACCGGCGGGTCGCGGGGAATCGGGAGGGCGATCGCCCTTCGCTTCGCGCGCGACGGCGCCCGCCGCGTGGCGATCGGCTACCTCCGCAACGACCGGGTGGCCGAGGAGACCGCAGCCGAGATCGAGGCCGCCGGGGCCGAAGCAGTGCTCGTGCGCGGCAACGTCACGTCTCAGCGCGTGCTCGACCAGGTCGCGGGGCTCGGCCCATTGGACGCGCTGATTCACAACGCCGCGACCGGTGTGATCCGGCCGGCGTTGGAGACGGCGGACAAGCACTGGGACTGGACGCTGAACGCGAACGCCCGCGCGCTGCTCCAGCTCACCCGCGCCGCGGCGCCGAACCTCGGTGAGGGGTCGTCGATCGTCGCGATCTCGTCGCTCGGCGCCCAGCGCGTCCTCGAGAACTACGTCCTCGTCGGCACGTCCAAGGCCGCTCTCGAGGCGCTCGTGCGCTACCTGGCCGTCGAGCTCGCCCCGCGCGGAATCCGCGTGAACGCGGTGTCGGGAGGGGTCGTCGACACGGCCGCGCTCGACCACTTCCCGAACCGCGAGCGCATGCTCGCCGGGGGTGCCTCCAATCCGGTCGGCCGGCTCGTCGAGCCCGATGACATCGCCGGCGCGGTGGCGTTCCTCTGCTCGTCCGACGCCGACATGATCCGCGGCCAGACGCTGATCGTCGACGGCGGTTTTTCCCTGCTTGCTTGAGCCCTCGGCGGGGGGTTGAGCGGCCCGGCCGCTCGACCGATGCAGCCTGGGAGATGGATGCGACCGAAGTGGGTACCCCGTCCGGGGGAGGCAGCGGCCTGCTGCCACCGATTGACTTGGTCTCGACGGCCTCCGAACGCACGGGAGCAGCCAACACCAACATGCGGCACGAGACACACGACGAGGTGGACCTCGTCGACTCCTATCGCCGGCTGACGGCGATCTACCACGACCTGCTCTCCCACGACGACCTCGAGCAGCTGCTCGAGCGCATCGCGGACAGCATCGTGCAGCTCGTGCCGTGCGACTCCCTGCTCGTCGCCGAGCTCGATCCGATCCACGGCGTCCTCGTCCCGATCCTCGCCCGTGGACGCTGGTCCGACTCTGTGCTCGAACTGCGCCCGAGGCTCGGCGAAGGCCTGATCGGCTGGGCGGCTGCGAACGCGCGCCCGGTGATGGCGAACGACGCGAACTCGGACCCGCGCGCCGGGCATGTCGAAGGAACGCCCGAGTCCGAGCCCGAGGCGATCATCTCCGTGCCGCTCGTCGCGCGCGGCGCCGTGCTCGGCGCGATCAGCATGTACCGCGAGGCGGACGGGAACATCTTCTCGGCGGACGAGTTCGAGCTCGCCCAGCGCTTCGGCGACGCGGCCACGCTGGCGCTCGTCAACTTCAAGACGCGCACCAATCTCGAGCAGCAGGCATGCACCGACGACCTCACGCAGGTGCTCAACCGCCGCGGCTTCTTCTCGACCGCGCGCCGCGCCCTCGCCGAGGCCGGCACCGCGCCGTCCGCGCTCCTGCTGGTCGACCTCGACGAGTTCAAGTCCGTGAACGACGGCTGCGGGCACGACGTCGGTGACGACCTGCTCAAGCACGTCGCCCGCCAGCTGTGCTCCGTCGTCCGCAGCGACGACCTCGTCGCGCGCCTCGGCGGCGACGAGTTCGCAGTGTTGCTGCCGCGTACCCCGCCGGAGGACGCGCGAACGGTCGCCTCCCGCATCTACCGTGCGCTCGACCAGGCGCCTTACATCGGGCCGCACGGCCGGCTGTCGATCCCCGCCAGCGTCGGGTTCGCGGTGGCGGCGGTCAGCGAGGACACCGCACTCGATGCACTTCTCGCCGAGGCCGACGCGCAGATGTACCGCGCGAAACGCGCTCGATCCGATGCACCGCGCGCGCGGCGGCTGCAGGCGTAGGCGGAGCTCGCGATGACCGACGTTGCAAAGTCCGCCGAATCGGGCACCGTCAACCAGGGTCGGGCCTTGCGGGGCACCGGTGGGTGACGCAGACTCCACCGCGATCCCGGGCGCGCCCCTCGCCGAGGACGTCTCCCCGAGGACGGTGGCAAACGGAGCAGTGAGCGAACTGCCGGAAGGAACGGCACCACAGGCGCACCCGACACTTCCCCAGGCCGACGAGGGGCTCGAGCTCCTCGCCCGCGTGGCGGCCGATGCCGCGACCGATCTGCCCGCGTCGTCGCTGGCCGACGCAGCGCACGCCGCCGCTCAGCTGCCGGCCGACGCGCGGCTCCGCTCGATCGCCTTCACCGCGTGGCTCGTCGCGACGTCGGCGGTCGAAGGGCTGCCCACGCAGCCCCTCCTCGACAGCCTGACCGAGGCCGCCGGGAACCACCTCGCGCTCGGCGCCGACACGGTGCTCGTCGAGATCCACGCCTATGCGGCCGCCGATCCGCGCTTCACGGAGCTCCACCCGGCATCGTCCATCTCGCGTCAGCTAGCGCTGGCCGGAGCGTTCGTGGACTCGAGCGACCTCTCGATCTGGCGGATGGGGTCGAGCGGCAGCGTCGAGTGCGTCGCGCAGCTCGAAGCCGACCGCAGGCACGAGGGCGCCGTCGCCGTCGCGACGGCCGCGATCGCGCGCGCGGAAGAGCAGTGGACGGATGTGGGCGCGATTCTCGCGGCGATCCCGATCTCACGCTGGCAGCAGCCCGTCGCGGCGCTCGTCGGATGCCTCCCGCACGTGCCGCGGCTCGGGAACGCCCGCACCGGCGCCGCGATCCTGCGCGCGACGGCGACACGGCTCGCGCAGGTCCTCGAGCGCGAAATGCTGCTCGAGCGCAACGCGGCGCACGACGAGATTCTCACCGCCACCGCCGACCGGCGCCTTGCCCGTCTCGGCTACGACCTGCACGACGGCCCGACGCAGGATCTGATCGTGCTCGCAGGCGACCTCGAGCGTCTGCGCAGGCAGGTCTCCGAGCACGGCCTCGTCGACTCGCGTATCGACGCCGCGTTCGAGGAGCTGCAACGCCGGATCGAGGCGACAGACGAGTCGCTCCGCGAGCTCGCCCGCTCGCTCCAGCCGCAGACGATCGTCGAGCGCCCGCTCGACTCCCTGCTCGGCCGGGAGCTCGACCATCTTCGCAACCGCTACTCGATCGACGGCACACTCGAGATCGACGGCGACCTGCACGACCTCACGGCGACCCAGCGCATTACGATCTTCCGCACGATCCAGGAGGCGCTCACGAACGTCCGCGAGCACAGCTGCGCCTCGACCACGAACGTCCGTGTCACCGTCGACGAGCGCGCGATCGCCGTTCGTGTCGCCGACGACGGCGTGGGCTTCGACGTCGCGACTTCCCTGGAGTCGGCGCGCC
This sequence comes from Gaiellaceae bacterium, assembly GCA_035518115.1. Lineage (GTDB taxonomy): Bacteria > Actinomycetota > Thermoleophilia > Gaiellales > Gaiellaceae > PALSA-600. The sequence continues at coordinate 30,544 of DATIXY010000053.1, forward strand.
TCCGCGGCCGCATGGGCGTCGCCGGGATCGGCGAGCGCGTCCGTATGCTCGGCGGCATCTTCTCGATCGACTCGCGGCCCGGCGGGCCGACGGTCGTTCGAGCCACGCTTCCGCGGTGGCGTCCTCCCGGTGATCAGGCATCCGCATGAGGTGCAGGAGTGGGCAGGCGTGGGAAGAAGCGTTCGATGCGCCGGTGGCCGTCCTTGACTTCGACGGCTCGAAGTGGCGGTCGCCGGCGCGCTTCGCCGGCCGGGCGCCCGCGACCGTCACCCGGTGTTGCTATTGATGCCGACATGAGGGTCCTGATCGCGGACGACCATCGGCTGATCGCAGAAGGGATCCGCCGCGCACTCGACGACACGGACGACTTCGAGGTCGTCGGCGAGGCGAACACCGGCAGCCAGGTGATGCCGCTCGTCCGCCGCACCACGCCCGATCTCGTGCTGCTCGACCTGCGGATGCCCGGCATGGACGGGCTCGCGTGCCTCGAGCAGATCCGCGAGCAGCATCCGGACATCAAGGTGGTGATCCTCTCCGCGTCGACCGACCCGAACCTGATCCAGACAGCGCTCAAGCGCGGTGCGTCGGCGTTCGTGATCAAGAGCGTGAACCCCGTCGATCTGCCGTCGGCTCTCCGCCAGGCGATCGAAGGCACGGTCTTCTCGGCGATCGGCCAGGACGCCGCGGCCGAGGCCGAGGCGATTCGGGAGTTCGGGCTCACCGAGCGGGAGCTGACGATCCTGCGCGCCCTGTCACGCGGCCTGTCGAACCAGGCGATCGCCAAGGAGCTCTGGCTCGCCGAGCAGACGGTGAAGTTCCACCTGACGAACATCTACCGCAAGCTCGGCGTCGGGAACCGCACGGAGGCCGTCCGGCTCGCCTACCAGCACGGGCTGATCGAGAACCCGCTCTACGACGGCCAGTAGCGCTACGCGGGCAGCTTCAGCTCGTCGAGCAGCCGCGACACGAGCATCCGCGGGAGCGCCGATCCGCCTGCTGCGACATCACGCAGAGCGAACTCCAGCCGGTCCGGGTCCATGTCCTCGAAGAGGACGCCTGCCGCCCCCGACTTGACCGCCTCGATCGCCAGCTCGTCGTTCGTCTCGGCCGCCGTCATCAGGAAGACGACGGCCAGCCTCGAGCGCCGCGCTCGTGCCCGCCGCGCCGCGGCGAGGGCACCGCCCGGGAGCGCCGCGTCGATCAGGCAGATGTCCGGCCGGTGGGCCCGCACGGCGGCGACCAGCTCCTGCGCCGTGGCCGCCTCGCCGACGACTTCGAAGCCGTGGCCCTCGAGCCGTCCCCGCACGCCGAGGGCGAGCAGCGGGTGCGCGGAGGCAATCACGACCGTGAGCTCGTCGCTCGCTCGGTCGGTGGTCGGTACGCGCGTAGACATGCCGGCATGGCCCCCCATGGCCGCCAGTTTCGCCTGCTCGGAGCGGTGATGGGAGAGGCGTTCGGCTAGGCCACGCTCGCCCTTCGGGTAGGCCGTGACGGCCCGGCTCAGCGCTCGCGCATGAAGCCCTGACGGGCTGCGCTCACGAGCGCCACGGCCTCGGGGAAGAGGACCCGCATCGCGTCGCGCAGGGCGAGCGCCTGTCCGTCCGCAGGGCCCTCGACCTGTAGCTGGGACAACGCCGCCGCGGTCAGCTCGACGGCCGTGTTCAGCGTGAGCGTTGCGAACTGCTCCCGCTGGGCCTCCTGCACCGACTCGGCCTGCTGCTCGGCGAACTCGCGCAAACCGCGGAGCAGGTCCTCGGGGTCGCCCCCGAACGGAAACCCGAATCCGCTGCCTTCCATGCAGTCACGTTAGCGGAGCGGGAGCGCGTAACCGCGCTCGACGTCCTTCATGAACTCGTCGACGGCGCCCGAGCCCGAGCGCAGCGCCGCCGCGAAGGGCGATGAGAGATCGCCGAGAGCGCCTTCGAGCGCCGTGGTCGCCTCACCGACGGCGTCGAGGTAGCCGGGCGATGCGACACGCGGCGGCACCCCGATCACGCGCTCCAGCTCGTCGGCCGCCTCTTCGGCCTCAGCGACCCCAGGGGCCTGCTCGAGCAGCCGGAGCCGCGCCAGCTCCTGGCGCAGCTCGGCGAGGTTGCCGCCGCCCGCGACGTCGGCCGCGAGCTCGCAGAGCGCCACGATCGATGCGACGCTGCGGACGTCCTCGCGCCGGTCGACTGCAGCGCCCTCACGATCGACGACGATCCAGCGCGTTCCCTCACCGTCCTGGAGGGAGACGAGATACAGGCGCAGGCCTTCCCGCGGCTCCGCCGCGAGGACGCCGGTCACCTCACCCGAGGGTGCGGCGGCTTCGGCGGCCCGGACAAGCTCCTCGTCCAGCGTCGACATGGGGTCGTGACCTCGCAGCCCGAGTCAGGGCGCAGACTGTTCCCGCGCGATGTGCGACGTCGAGTAGACATCCTTGCGCGCGATCGCCCCGTTACGGATCGGCATCACGTCGACGCCGTCCCACTCGATGCGACGGCCGTCCGGTGTCGTCGCACGTGCGGTCCACTCGCTCGTGCAGAAGCCGTCGGCGAGGTAGAGCCGACGCGACGTGAAACGCATGTCGGGCCACCGCTCGAAGATCGCGGCGATGTGCGCGAGGACAGCCTCGCGTCCCTCCACCGGCTCCTCTCCTGCCGTGTGGTTCTGGAAGACGACGTCCTCGGTGTACAGCTCGGCCAGCGCACCGACGTCCTGGCTGTTCCAGGCCTCGTCGTGCCTCCGGACGAGCGACTCTGCGTCGGACACGTGGAAAGACTAAGCCCTTAGAGTCGCGGGGGTGGACGCGCCAGCCCTGTTCGCGCCGATCGGGCCGACATACGACCGCTGGGCCGCGATCCTGTCGTTCGGGCAGGACCCGCGCTGGCGGCGATTCCTCGTGTCGCGGGTCGATGCGGGGCCGTACGACACCGTGCTCGACGTGGCGACCGGGACCGGGGCAGTCGCGCTCGAGCTCGTGCGCCAGAAGGACTGCTACGTCGTCGGGATCGACCGTACGCCGCAGATGCTCGACGAAGGGCGTCGCCGCGTGACGCTCGCGGCAGCGACGAAGAAGGTCCGGCTCGTCGAGGGCGACGCGCGCGCGCTGCCGTTCGACGACGGCTGCTTCGACGCAGTGACCTTCACCTACCTCCTCCGTTACGTCGACGATCCGGCGGCGACGCTGCGAGAGCTCGTGCGCGTCGTCAAGCCGCGGGGGACGGTCGCCGGGCTCGAGTTCGGCGTCCCCGAAGGCCCGTGGCGGCCGCTCTGGGAGGCCTGGGTCCGCGCCGGGCTGCCGGCTGCCGGCCGGGTGATCGGCGGCGGGTGGGACGAGGTCGGGACGTTCCTGGGCCCGTCGATCAGGGAGCACTACGAACGCTGGCCGCTGCCGGCCCTGCTGCAGCTGTGGCGCGAGGCGGGGATCGGCGACGTCTCCTTCCGGCGGCTGAGCCTCGGCGGCGGGGTCGTGACGTGGGGACGCCGGAGCTAGGCACTCCGAGGCCGGCGTGGTACGCGCTGCGCCCGGGCCGCGTTCGAGACTGGGTGACGGTTCTTCACCCCCCGTACACGCTGTGGCATCTCTCGTACGTCGCTCTCGGCGCAGCGCTCGCGCAGCACTTCCACCTCAACCGTCTCGTTGCCGCACTGGTCGCGTTCTTCCTCGCGCTCGGAATCGCCGCGCACGTGCTCGACGAGCTCCGCGGGCGGCCGCTCCGCACCCGGATCCCAGGGCCAGCCCTGGTCGCTGCGGCCGTCGTCTCGCTGGCGGGTGCGGTTGCGATCGGGATCGTCGCTGCCGCTGCGTGGGGCTACGGCCTGCTGGTCTTCGTCGCGGTCGGTGCCGTGCTCGTCCCGGCCTACAACCTCGAGTGGTTCGGCGGCCGCATTCACACGGACTGGGGGTTCGCGCTCGCGTGGGGCGCGTTCCCGGTGCTCACGGGGTACTTCGTCGAGGCGCAGACGATCCGGGTCGAGGCGGTGATCGCCGCCGGCTACGCGACGGCTGCGAGCCTGATGCAGCGAACGCTCTCGACCACGGCGCGCCGGGCCCGCCGCATGCACGGAGCCCCGGCGGAGGCGGCAGCGGCCGAGCGCGCGCTTCGTCTCGGGTCGATTGCCGCGGTTTGCATCGCGGCGGCCGCGGTCGCGGCCCGCCTACGATGATGCCGTGACCGCCGCAGCAATCGTCGCCGTCGTCGCGGCCGTGATCGCGATCGCCGCGCTGATCGCGTGCTTCCTGGTGCTTGCGCGCGTGCGCAGCCAGGAGCGAATGCTCGAGCGGGAGCTCGAACGCGGCCGCGAGCAGTTCGACGCGATCGTCGCCAAGGAAATCGAGGAGCGAAGCCGGGAGCTCGAGCTGACACTCACCCGCGAGCGAGCCGAGTCCCTGTCGCGACTCGCGGAAGAGGAACGCCGCATTGCAGCCGAGCGCCGCCTCGACGTCGCCGAACGGGAACGCTCGGGCAGCGAGCAGCTCGCAGCGCAGCTCGTCGCCGCGCAGAAGGTCGTCGAGCAGCGCCTCGCGAGCTGGACGGCCGACGTCGAGAAGCTGCAGGAAGGACTGACGGAAGAGCTTCGCCGGATCGAAACGCGGCAGCGGCAGCTGATGGCGGAGATCGAGTCGCGGATCGGAAAGGACGCCGACGGCCTGCAGCTGCAGCTCGAGGAGCAGCGGCAGCTGATCGCCCGCCAGCGCGACGAGCTCACCCGCGCCGCCCAGGCCGTCGTGGAACAGGCGAACGTGGAGCTCGAGCAGCACGGCGCCGAGCGGCGCCGAGCGCTCCAGGAGATCGCAGACCGCCTGCGGCGGCGGGAGAGCGAGTTGAAGGAGATCATCGACCGCGAGAGCAGCGACGCTGCGGTGCGCGTCCAGTCGTCGGTCGGCGACATCGAGCGACGCCAGGTCGAGCAGCTGCAGCGCGTCGTCGCGCGGGAGACGCAGCGCTACACCGAGGCGGCGTCGCAGAGCTTCGACACCACGATCCGCTCCGCCCGCGAGGACGCTGCCCGCCGGCTCAGCCGCGAGCTCGATCTCGCCGTCGAGCGGTTTGCACGGCAGGCCGAGGGTGTGTTGACGGAGCGGCTCAACGCCCTGACCGAAGCCGCCGGGAAACGCATGGAGGAGCGGATCGGCCGCAGCCGCGGCGCGGTCGAGCGGCAGCGCGACGAGGCCCTGCAGGTGTTGGAGGACCGGGCGCACGCCGTCGAGGCGGGGCTGCGCGAGCGATTGCGGCAGATCGCTCATGAAGCCGAGGCCGAACGCGGCGTTCTGGAGTCCCGTTTGCACGAACTGCAGCGGCGACTCGACGAAATGGCGGCGCGCATCTAGACCAACCGATGGCGCGCCGTTTGCGCGTTCGGGCCAACTTTCATGGGCAGGGTTCGTCTAGAGGAAGGCGAATCGCTCACATCATGGCCCAGACGATCGAACACGTTCAGACGGAGCGCGAGAAGGTTGAATCGTGGCGGTTGCACGTGCTGATCGAGGCCGGGTACCCGCTGACGCTCGCCGAGAAGGTGGCTCATTCGGAGGCCGATCTGCACCGGGCGGTCGAGCTGGTGATCGCCGGCTGCACCTACCAGACCGCAGCCGAGATCCTGCTGTAGGCGAAGCTACGATCGCCTCGTGAAGGTCGAGGCGACGGAGGTCGACGGGCGCAAGGTCTACGCGGTGCGCGCGTTCTCGAAGGGCATCGCGTCGTGGCTCAGCCGCCTGCCCACCGTCTGGGTGGAAGGCGAGGTGACGGAGCTCCGCCGCCAGGTGCGCTGGGCGTCGGTCTTCTTCACCCTCAAGGACCCCGACGACGGCGCGAGCCTCGCCGTGCAGATGCAGCGGACGAAGTTCGACGCGCTCGACCTCGATCTCGTCGACGGCGAGCGCGTCCACGTGTTCGGTCGTCCCGAGCTGTACGAGCAGCGCGGCGAGCTGCGGCTGCGCGCGCTGACGATCGAGCGCTTCGGGCTCGGCGCGCACCTGGCGGCGCTCGAGCGGCTCAAGCGGGTGCTTGCCGCCGAAGGGCTCTTCGACGTCGCGCGCAAGCAGCCGCTCCCGCGCTTCCCGCGGCTGATCGGCCTCGTCACGGGCAACGATGCAGCCGCGAAACGTGACGTGCTGACGCACGTCGTGCAGCGCTTCCCTCCGGCGAACGTGCTGGTCGCGGAGACGTACGTCCAGGGGCCGCGCGCTCCCGATGCGATCGTGACGGCGATCGGCGATCTCTGCCGGCGCGGCGTCGACGTGCTCGTGCTCGCGCGCGGCGGCGGCAGCTTCGAGGACCTGCTTCCGTTCTCGGACGAGCGCGTCGTCCGCGCGATCGCCGCATGCACCGTGCCGGTCGTGTCGGCCGTCGGTCACGAGCAGGACACCCCGCTCTGCGACCTCGCAGCCGACGCGCGCGCATCGACGCCGACCGCAGCCGCGAAGCTCGTCGTCCCGGACGCGGCGGAGCTGCGCGCTGCTCTCGTCCGCTCCCGCGCCGCGCTCCACCGCGGTGCAGCCGTCGCCACGGAACGACACGCGCAGCGACTCGCGCGCTCCCGCGAGCGGCTCCACCGAGCGCCGCTGCTGACGCTCGAGCGCCGGCGCAGCCGCCTCGACACGGCGCACGCGCGGCTCGTTGCGCTCGGCCCGCAGGCGACGCTCGAACGCGGCTATGCGATCGTGCGCAGCGGAGACCAGGTCGTCCGCTCCCCCACCGACGTCGAGCACGGGCAGCAGATCGACGTGCTCGTCGCCGAGGGCACATTCGGAGCGACCGTCGAGTGACCGGCGCGGCCGAGCCGACGTTCGAGGAGGCCGAGCGCGAGCTGGAGGCGATCGTGGAGCGGCTGGAGCGCGGCGACGCCGACGTCGACGAGCTGACCAAGCTCTGGGAGCGCGGTGAGGAGCTCTACCGCCTGTGCGTGACGAAGCTCGACACGGTGCGCGGGCGGATCGAAGAGCTCTCACGCACCAGCGAGAGCTAGCCGCTCGGCAAGCGCGGAGAGATCGTCCGCCGCGCGCGACGGATCGCCCGAGAGCGGATGCGCGTCGAAACCCGGCGCGACAAGGCCCCCGAACAGCTCGCAGCGAGCCCCGAGCGTGCGGCAACGGCCGACGACGGCGCCCGGCGCCTTCCCCTCGAACGTCGTCGCGTCGACCGTGCCCTCACCCGTGATCACGAGGTCGGCGACGCGAGCAAGCGCATCGAAGCCGATCAGGTCGAGCACGAGCTCCGCGCCTTCGACCAGCTCGGCGCCGAGCGCCGCGAACGCGGCACCGAGCCCGCCGCCCGCTCCCGCACCGCGCACGTCACGGTAGGGCACGAGCTCGGGGAGGGTGGCAAGACGCCGCTCGAGCTCGTCGATCGCCGGTGCGTCCGCCCCCTTCTGCGCCGCGAACACGCGAGCCGCGCCGCGCTCTCCGAGCAGCGGGTTGCGCACGTCGCAGGCGATGCGGACAGGGATGTCCCGCAGGCGCTCGCCGAGCACACGGCGCATGCCGACGCCGCCGTCGACCGTCGCCGTGCCGCCGATGCACACGACGAGCGCGCGTGCGCCTTCGTCGAGCGCGCGGGCGATCAGCTCGCCGAGGCCGTCGCTGGTCGCACGCAACGGGTCGCGGTCGGACGGATCCACCAGCGGCAGCCCGAGCGCGGCAGCGGCCTCGACGATCGCGGTCCCGTCCTCGAGCAGGAGCCAGTGCGCGTCGACCGGACGGCCGAGCGGATCGGCGACGACGGCTGTCCGCCATTCACCCCCTAGGGTCGCCCGCAGGACCGCGGCCGTTCCCTCGCCCCCGTCGGCGACGGGCGCCTCGCGCGCCTCGACTCCCTCGACACGGCGCAGGCCGATCGCGAGCGATTCGGCAGCGGCAAGCGGAGAGAGAACGCCCTTGAGGCTAGCCGGAGACGCCAGCGCGAGCACGCTCGGGCCGTTCGACTTCCTCGATCGGGATGTCCTCGGCCGGCTCGGACGCCGGGCTCTCGAACTGCTTGAGCATCGCGTACGAGAGACCTTCGCGCGCGAGGAAGATCGTCCCGATGCCGATCCCGACGGACGCCTCGATCAGCTGCAGCCCGATACCGAAGGCGAAGCCGTGCGCGTAGTCGACGCCGTAGCGCACCAGCGGGAGCGCGATCGCGGCCTGGGTCAGCCCTACGTTGCCGGGCCAGAGCGGGAAAATCGTCGCGACGTTCATCAACACGAGCACGAGGCCCGCGGCGACGATCGGCAGGTGGAGGTGGAACGCGTACATCGTCGACCAGACCGCGAGCAGCTGCAGCGTCCAGCCGAGGAGCTGGAACGCACCGGCCGTTGCTGCGGCGAGCGGCTTGCGCATCACCCCGAGGCCCTGGCGCGCCCGGTCCCAGAGCAGGCGCAGGCGCCCCATGCCCTCGACGGCGCTGCTCTGGTGCATCCGCGCGAGCGCGAGGCCGATCAGGAAGAGCAGGACGCCGATCCCGAGCGCGACCTCGATCGACAGGTACGCCCACCTCGGGATCCGCGCGAAGAGCAGCACCCAGATGACGAGCGCGATCATCGGGAACACGTCGAACATGCGATGCGCGAACACGGACCCGACGAGCCGCGGCGTCGAGCCGCTGCGGCCCGGAAGGTGGCGGCGGAGCACGGCCACGCGCGCGAGCTCGCCCACGCGACCCGGAAGCACCGCGTTGCCGAAGAGCCCGACGCAGAAGGCGGAGAAGACGAGCGGGTACCGCGGGTGAGGCGGCGGCATCGACTGCTTGATCGCCATGTCCCAGGCCAGCGACCGCGCGAAGACCGAGAGCAGGTTGAACAGGATCGCGACGATCACCCATTCCCAGCTCATCGCCGCCAGGGCGTCGTGCACGGGCTTCCAGTCGGGCCCACGCCAGATGATCAGCGCGAAGGCGATCGCGAGCACGGGAAGCACGAGCAGCACGCGGAGGCGGCGATCGCGCAGGTTCATGCGGCGGCCTCGTCGTACGTCGCCTCGAGCCGCCGCGCGATGTCGTCCCACGCGTAGTTAGCCAGCGCGTGGGCGCGTGCAGCCCGCCCCATGGCCACGCGCCGCTCCTCGTCGGACAGCACGTCGACGATCGCAGCCGCGAGCGCATCGGGATCGCTCGGAGGGACGAGCACCGCCGCCTCGGGCGTCGCGACGGCCGCATAGCCGGGGATGTCCGACGCAACGGCCGGCGTCGCGCATGCGAACGCCTCGGCGAGGACGAGACCGAAGCTCTCGCCGCCCAGCGCAGGGGTCACCGACACCTTCGCCCGGAGCAGCTCGGTCGTTCGCACCTCGTTCGTCACGATTCCCAGTACGTCGATGCCCGCGTCGTCGACGCGAAGCCGTGAGTGAAGCAGACGGTACTGCAGAGGGTCGGTTCCGATCAGCCTCAGTCGCGCTCCGGTCGCTTTGTGCACCTCGGGCCAGGCCCTGAGGAGGGTTGCGAGCCCTTTCCGAGGATCATGGCGCCCGATGAAGACAACGTGATGGTCCCGGTTCGACGGATCGGCCGCCGGCGGGATGAGGACGCCGTTCGGGATCACGCGATAGTCGCCCGGCAGCCAGCGGGCAGCGGACTCGGCGGCCATCGGCGAGACGGCGATCCTGACGTCGATGCGGTCGATCAGGAACCCCCAGAAGTGAACGCCGGCGCGCAGCCAGCCGAGCTCGCCGTGGGCGTGCCAGGTCGCGACGACCGGGCACTGGGCAAGGGCGAGCGTCGCGACACAAACGGCAGGCGTCATCGGCTCGTGGAGGTGGACGACGTCGAACCGCTCCTGGGCGAGGGTGTCGCGGATTCGTCCGATCGAGCGCGGCGACAGCACGATGTTCGGGAGTGACCCGTTCGCCGGCACGACGACCGACCTGCCGATCGGGATCACGTCGGCCGGGAGGTTGCCGTGGCGGCCGCTGCGCGGGTGCAGGAAACGCGTGAACCTGCCGGGCGGGTCGTGCCCCATCACGACCTTGACCTCGTGACCTCGTCGGCGCAGCGCCTCGGACTGGTGCTCGGCGTGCTCGACGACGCCGCCCCAGTACGACCAGGAGAACGGAACGACGATCCCGATCTTCATGCGTAGGCTGCCGCGAACGCGCGGCCGAGACGCTCCGCACCGAGCTCGATCGCCTCGTCGGTGACGGCCAGCGAGAGCCGCGCCCAACCGGCGCCGCTCGGGCCGAAGCCCTCGCCGGGCGCGACCGCGACGCGCTCCTCGACGAGCAGCCGCTCGGGCGTGAGGCCGGCCGGCAGCCGGACCCAGACGAAGAACGTGCCTTCGCAGACGGGGCGGTCGGGCAGGGCTGCGGCGAGCAGGTCGCGTCTGCGCCCGTAATCGGCGACACGGCGGACGACGGACTCCTGCGGTCCTTCGAGGGCGGCGATCGCAGCCGACTGCATCGGCGAGAAGATCCCGACGCGCGTGTGGTCGTTGAACAGGTTGATGCGCTCGACGATCTCGGCGTTGCCCACGACGAAGCCGATCCGCCAGCCGGCCATGCCGTAGGTCTTCGACATCGACCACAGCTCGACGCCGACCTCCTTCGCTCCGGGCTCCGCGAGGAAGCTCTGCGGCGGGCGCCCGTCGAACACGAGGTCGATGTAGGCGGCGTCGTGGACGACGGCCCCGCCGGTCCGCCTCGCCCACTCGACCGCTGCGGCGAACGTCCCGGCGGGCGCGCAGACCGCGCACGGGTTCGAGGGATAGTTGAGGTAGAGCGCGGCCGCGGCCGGTGCTTCGTCGAGGGCCGGAGCCCAGCCCAGCTCCGGGTCGAGCGGGACCGTCGCGAGCGCCGCGCCGGCGAGTGCCAGGCCGGACGGGTAGTCGGGGTAGTAAGGATCGGGGAGCAGGATCGTGTCGCCCTCCTCCGCGAGCGAGAGCGGGAGCTCCGCCAGGGCGGTCTTGGTGCCGGGCACGATCGCGACCTCGGTCTCGGGATCGAGCTCGACGCCGTAGTCGCGCCGGTAGCGGGCCGCGACGGCTTCGCGGAGGCGCCGCATGCCGCGGATGCCGGCGTAGCCGTGGACGTCGGGGCCGAGGGCGGAGCCGCGAAGCGCCTCGATCACATGCGGAGGAGGTCCCACGTCCGGGTTTCCGCGGCCGAGGTCGACCAGCGCCGGACCTGCCTCCGCCGCCGCTTCGGCGACGCGGCCGAGCAGCTGGACGAAGTACTGCTGCGGCAGTCGGTCCAGGCGTTGCGGACGGGCGCCCACCCCGCCGGACTCTACTCACCGCCGCAGGGTCGACCTTCGGCGTGGCTAGAGTCGGAGGGTGTTCGACGAGGGGCTCGCAGAGCTGCACACGCACCTGGGCGGCTCGGTTGCCTCCGACATCATGTGGAGCCTGGCGCACGAGCAGGGGATCGCCCTGCCGACACGCGACTTCTGGGAGTTCGACCGCCTCGTGACGGTCTCCGACCCGCGCGGGGTCGCGAACCTCGACGCGCTCGACCAGATTTACCACCTGACCGAGCTGATCCAGAGCTCGCCGCTGGCGGTGGAGCGGAGCGTGCACGCCGCGATCGGCGGCGCATACAGGTCGCAGCGCATCACGACGCTCGAGCTTCGCTTCAACCCGATGAAGCGCAACCGCGGCGGCGAGCGCGACCTGGATCACATCATCCTCGCCGCGGTTCGCGGGCTCGACATCGCGTCGCTCGAGTACCCGCAGGTCCGCGCGGGCCTGATCCTGATGATGGACCGGACGTTCACGCCGCAGCAGAACCTGATCATCGTCGAGAAGGCGCTCAAGTACGCCTCGCGGGGAATCGTCGGTGTCGACATCGCCGGGCCGCGCCCCGGCGGCGCCCGCTACGACTACACGCAGCTCCGTGAGCACATCGAGCTGGCGCGCAACGGCGGGCTGGGCGTGACGATTCACGTCGGCGAGGAAGGCGGCGAGCTCGGCCTCGCCGAGACGGCCGAGGTGCTCGACTACCTGCGGCCCGACCGCATCGGGCACGGGGTGCTGGCTGCGCGCGACCCCGAGCTGATGGCGGCGCTCCGCGACGCGGACGTGACGCTCGAGATCTGCCCCACCTCGAACCTGCTGACGGGCGCGCTCGCCAACCAGGAGTCGGTGCGCGACACCTTCCGGACGTTCGTCGAGCACGGCGTGAGGTTCACGATCGCGACCGACGGGCCCGAGATGATGCGGACTCACCTGAGAGACGAGTTCGAGCTCCTGCTGCGGATCGGCGCGCTCGACGAGGACGAGCTCCGGGAGGCGAACGAGCGGGGCCACGAAGCCTCGTTCATCGGCTCGCACGAGCGCACGCGCGCACGACGCGCCTGAGCGGCCATTTACACCCTTTGACCTATGGGGAGCGGTCGCCGCCGGCCGTAGCCTGCCCCCCATGCAGGCACTCCACGACCCTTTCGTGATCACCGCCCGGCAGCGACAGGTTGTCGAGCTGATCGCCCAGGGACTCTCAAATGACGAGATCGGCGTCGTGCTCGGAATCTCGCCCCGGACGGCAAAGGCACACAGCGACGCGCTGCGACAGAAGCTCGGGGTGCCTCGCCGCCGCCAGATTCCGGTGGCGTTCCGCTTGCTGACGGGCGAGGACCCGTTGGCGAACCGCTTGGCGTCGGCAAGAGCCGACAACGGGGGCTGACGGCGAACGCGCGCCCGCGGCGTCACCCTCCGCCGCGGGCGCGGCCCCCTTGTCGGGGCGAAAAGACGCTGTAGGTTCTCTGCAGCCACAGGGGAACGAACAGGCAGGAGCAGGCAGGCATGGCCGCGACGGCTGTTCAGAAGGGCGAACCGCGCCGAGAACGCGGGATCATCGAGCGACCGCGACTAACCAAGATGCTCGACGAGTGCGAGGCCAGGGTGATCCTGCTGCTCGCACCGGCAGGCTACGGAAAGACGACCCTCGCTCGTCAATGGGTGCGGACGCTGTTCGGCGCGATCTGGATGTCCGCGACCCCGGCTCATCGAGACGTTGCGACGTTCTCGGAGGATCTCGCCGCGGGAATCGACGAACTGGGTGGTAATGCAGGCAAATTCATCGGTGAATACCTCAGCGCCCAAAGCAACCCGCAAAGGGCGGCTCGAGGCGTCGCCGGGGCCCTTGCTGATCACATCAACAAGCAGCGAGCGCAGTGGATGGTCATTGACGACTACCACGAGCTCGGCGGCTCGCCGGATATTGAGTCAATGGTCGACGTTCTACTCGCGAGGACGTCACTGCGGCTTCTCGTCGCGTCGCGTGTACGTCCAGTCTGGGCCACTGCAAGGCGGCTGTTGTACGCCGAGATGTCAGAGATCGGACGAGACGCGCTCGCAATGAACTCGCAGGAGTCGTTTGCCCTACTGGGACAGCGCCAGGATCTCAATGAACTCCTTGAGCAGGCTCAGGGTTGGCCAGCCGTACTCGCCCTCGCTTCAAGACTCGGGCCCACGAGCCCACCGACGAACGCGATGCCCCAGGCTTTGCACCGATACGTGGCGGACGAGCTGCT
>DATIXY010000054.1:0-11457 GCA_035518115.1 Gaiellaceae bacterium
GACAGATCGCGCAGGGGTCGAGCACGACTCGAAGCGACTCGCCGAGATCATCGGCGTCTTCGGGCGCTACGGGATCGCCGAGCCGTTTCGGGATCATCTACCGGAGCCGGTGAGGCGTCACCTCGGCCATCCCGACGGCTCGGTCTCGGCACGGCCCGCGCCGGTGCGGCTTCGACTGGCCCTGACCGAGTTGGGGCCGACGTTCGTGAAGCTGGGTCAGATGCTCAGCGTCACTCCCGGCGTCCTCCCTCCTGCGTACGCGGACGAGCTCGCCAAGCTGCAGGAGCACGTGCAGCCGGAGCCCGCCGCCGTCGCCCGTTCCACGGTCGAGCGTGAGCTCGGCCGGCCGGTTGACGAGCTGTTCGCCTCCTTCGACGACAAGCCGTTCGCAGCAGCGTCGATGGCGCAAGTCCACCGCGCGAAGCTCCACAGTCGCCACGTCGTCGCGGTGAAGGTCCAGCGGGACGGGATCGAGGAACATGTTCACGTCGACCTCCAGCTGATCTCGTATCTCGCGGGAGTGCTGGAGGATCACTCCGACGAACTGCGCCTCTACCGGCCGCGCGAGCTGGCCGCCCGCTTCCGGTCGCGCACACTCGAGGAGCTGGACTTCGAACGGGAGGCGGCGAACGCCGGCCGGTTCGCGGCGAACTTCGCCGACGAACCCGACGTGGTCTTTGCCCGCACCTATCCCGAGCTGTCGAGCAGCCGTGTGCTCACGATGAGCCTGGTCAAAGGCACGACGTTCGCGTCGGAGACGCCAAAGAGGCTCAGCCACATCGACCGCCAGGCTCTCGGCCGGCGGGGCGCCGAGATCTGGCTCGAGATGGTCTTCCGGGACGGCTTCGTCCACGCCGACCCGCATCCCGGCAACCTCGTCGTCGTCTCAGGCGGCCGCCTGGGAATCATCGACACCGGCATGGTGCTGCGTATCGACGACGGGACCCGCGAACAGTTCATCGAGCTGATCGAAGCCCTCACGAGCGGCAGCTCGAAAGACTTCGCCGACGCGCTGCTCGAAGCATGCGAGCATCCGCCGGGAACGGACGCAGCAAGCCTGGCTGACGACCTCGACGGCCTGATCACCACCTACGGGAACCGCTCCGTCCAGTCGATGGACGTGAGCAAGGCGATCGGCGACTTCGCCGAGATCGTCCACGACCACCGCCTCCTGCTGCCGGCCAAGATCAGCATGCTCCTGCAGATCGCGATCGAGCTCGAAGGAACCTCGCGACTGCTCGACGCCGACTTCCGCATCATGCCGCTGCTCGAGAGCTATCAGCAGAAGCTCGTCGCACAGGAGTGGTCGCCGGCCGCGATCGAGAAGCACCTGAAATCAGCCGCCAGACACTGGCGTCACGAGCAGCGGAGCCTCATCAACACGATCGAGGTCGTCGGCGAGGGGCTCCGCGGCGGAAATCTCAACCTCAAGCTGACCCACGCGGGCAACGACCGTGTAGCGAACCGGCTCATCGAGGGCATCATCACGGGCGCCCTCCTGCTCGCCTCGTCGATCCTCTGGCAGGCACGAGCAGTGCCGGTCGAGGGCGGGGTGCCGATCCTCGCTGCGATTGCGCTCGGGATGTCGGTCCTGCTCGCCGCCCACCTTTTCTTCAGAATACGTCAGTCCGAGCAGATCTCGAGCTGAGCCCGGAAGGATCACGCGCCGCTCTCGGTCGTCAGCAGTCTTCGGAGGTCCTCACCCGAGAAGTCGCAGCTCACGGTCCGGAACTCGTCGTCCTCCGCACGTCCAGAGCGGCTCGCGATCGCGATGAGCTCCGGGTCCGTGCGAAGCCGGGCGACGCCCGCGACCTGCGCCTCGTGGCTCTCCCAGCACGCGATGACGGCGACTCGCCCGAGACCGTCTTCGACGAGAACCGTGGTGGCGCGGAGCCCCCGCAGTTCCGATCGCCGGCGTGCGAAGAACGCGCTCAATTGCTCGGCGAGCCCATCGCGGTCGCGCTCCTCCGGCCCGAACCGGTGGATTGTCACCGCCGGGAGCGCCCGCGCGAGCCTCCGTGCGAGCTCGTCCATGGTCCTAGGCTTCCACCGAAGGCGCGCGCAGTCATCGGTGGGAAACCGGAACGGGTGCGGCGTTCCCGCAAGGGGGGCGGCTAATGGTGGAAGCCGGTCGCCGCGGTTTCGTGGACCGGGGCGGGCTGCTTCTGGAGCTTCGGAAGCTGCCGCTTGATGTCGTCCACCAGCAGGTTCGCCATGTCGTGGCCGAAGCCGCGCTTGACCACGACCCGCAGCGCTGCGAGATCTTCGCGGTTCTTCGGGAACGTGTAGGCGGGCAGCAGCCAGCCGCGCTCCCGCAGCGCGTTCGACACGTCGAAGACGGAGTAGTTGTCGATCCCGTCCGCAAGCGTGAAGGCGAACACCGGCAGCTCGTCGCCGCGGGTGACGAGCGTGAACGGGCCGAGCTCGGCGATCTGCGCCGAGAGCGTCGTGGCGACGTCTCGCGCGTAGGCCTGCACCGCCCTGTAGCCGTCGAAGCCGAGGCGGAGGAAGTTGTAGTACTGCGCCACGACCTGGGCGCCCGGCCGCGAGAAGTTCAACGCGAAGGTCGGCATGTTGTCGCCGAGGTAGTTGACCCAGAAGATCAGGTCCTCCGGCAGCGCGGATGCGTCACGCCACACGACCCAGCCGACGCCGGGGTAGACGAGGCCGTACTTGTGGCCCGACACGTTGATCGAGGCCACGCGCGGCACGCTGAAGTCCCACTCGAGCTCGGGGTCGATGAACGGCGCCACGAAGGCCCCCGACGCGCCGTCCACATGGACGGGGACGTCGAGGCCGGTCCTCTCCTGGAGATCGTCGAGCGCGTCACAGATTTCCTTGACCGGCTCGTACGAGCCGTCGAACGTCGAGCCGAGCACGGGAACAACGCCGATCGTGTTCTCGTCGCACAGCTTCACCGCCTCCTCGGCGTTCAGATGCAGCCGGTCGCCCTCCATCGGCACCAGCCGCATCTCGACGTCCCAGTAGTTCGCGAACTTCTCCCAGCACACCTGGACGTTGATCCCCATCACGATGTTCGGCCTGTCGATCGGCTTACCCTCGGCCGAGCGCCGCTGCCGCCAACGCCGCTTCAGGGCGAGGCCGCCCAGCATCGCCGCCTCGCTCGAGCCGGTCGTCGAGCAACCGGTCGCGCCTGTCGCGTCGGGCGAGTGCCAGAGCCGGCTGAGGATGTTGACGCAGCGCCGCTCGAGCTCCGCCGTCTGCGGGTACTCGTCCTTGTCGATCATGTTCTTGTCGAAGCACTCCGCCATCAGCTTCTCCGCCTGCGGCTCCATCCACGTCGTCACGAAGGTCGCGAGATTCATCCGCGCGTTGCCGTCGAGCATCAGCTCGTCATGGACGATCTGATACGCCAGATCGGAAGGCATCTCTCCACGCGGGAGCTCGTGGCGAGGGATCGCGCCCGCCTCCACCGCGAACAGCGGCTCGACCGACAGATACTCGGCCTGAAGGGCCGTGTCCCGGTTGTGTCTGACGGTCATGCGGGCGTTGTGTCAGCGATCGGCAGCGGCCCCGTCGTCATGGTGGCCGGATGATGACACCTGGGTTCGAGCGCCGCAGGCTCATGCACCAGCCGCTCCGGTGAGCCTCGAGTAGCGAGGTGCGGAGTTCACGCACACCCTCAGAGAACTCGCCGATGCCTCGGTTCGGCGGAAGGCCGAAGCTGTGGACCGAATCGCCGTGCACGCATCACGCGTCGCGGAAGCATCGCCGAATAGGGAGGACGCTATGAGCGTGTCGAGCAAGACGCATGCTTCGGAGAAGTTCGCCAAGCTCTCGGAGCGGGCCGCGGAGGCGGAGCGACGGGTTGCGGCCGCGCAGAGCCAGGCGAAGGCCGAGGTCGAGCACTCCGCGCAGCAGGCGCGGGAAGCCACCCAAGCCCACGCCGAGAAGCTGCGCGAGACCGCCAGCGCAGGCCAAGCCCACGTCTCCGACTCATGGAATGACCTGCAAGCGTCGTGGAGCGAGCACATCACGAAGATGCACGAGGATCTGCGCTCCACCAAGGCCACGCTCGACGCGACAACGGCAATCAATCGCGCCGAGGACGCCGACGGAGACGCGATGGCCGCGATCGACTACGCGTACGGTGCGATCGAAGAGGCCGAATCGGCGGTGCTCGACGCGATCTCAGCGTGGATGGAGGCTGACGAGCTCGTCGACAAGCAGTAGGCCCCCGACGCCGCCGATTGGCGTTGTCCGTTCAGGCAGGATCGACCCGGCGCACCTGGGGGTGATCGGCAACGACGGCGCCGTGACGCGGGCTCAGGTCCGCAAGCGGACGTGCTCCTCGACACGCTCGACCGGATTCTCAAGGGCGGCTCCGCCGTCGATCCCGGTCCCGGGACGCGGCGGGCGGCCGGAGCTCGTGCACCGGCCCCGGCTCTTCAGTAGGTAGCCGCTGTGCGCACCGATCGCGAGGGGCGCCGAGGCCTTCCGTTGTGTGCGTAGGCGGCATCGTCGCCGCGTCTTCGTCCGCTCGGCGTTGCACGGCGCTCATTATCCGCCGACGCGGGGCGGCGACGTCGTCTCCCGGACGACGAGTCGGGTGAACGGCTCCAGGTGCAGCGTGTCGACGGGCTCCTTCCGCATGAGCCGAACGAGAAGCTCGACCGCGGTCGCGCCCATCTCGTTGAGCGGCTGACGCACAGTCGTCAAGGCAGGGTGCACGACCGTCGCATATGCGGTGTCGTCGAAGCCGACGATCGACAGCTCGTCCGGGATCCCGATGCCGCGCGCCCGCGCCGCTCGCATCGCGCCGATCGCGATCATGTCGCTGAACGCAAAGATCGCAGTCGGCGGCCGCACGGTGTCGAGGAGCGCGACCGCCGCCTGGGTGCCGGACTCGAAGTCGAAGTCCGCTTCCAGCTCGAGCGCGGGGTCGAACGGGATGCCGGCGGCCGCGAGCGTGCCACGGTACGCCCGCCGCCGCTCCTCGGTCGCCACCCATCCCGGCGGGCCGGCGATCGCGCCGATCCGGCGGTGCCCGAGGTCGATCAGGTATTGGATCGCCTGCTCGGCACCGGATGCGTTCGCCGCGGCGACCGACGGGATCCGAGCGTCGAGTGGCACGAGCGGATCGATGACCACCAGCGGATAGCCGTCGGAGAGGGCGTGAAGGAGCTCTTCGCTCGACTGCTCCGGGAGCACGAGCAGGCCGCCGTCGGTCGCCTCCCGGAGCTCCTCGAGAAGCGCGACCTCGCGGGCGTGCTCGTGACGCGTCGGCCACAGCATCAGTCGCAGGCGCTGCTCGTAGACGGCGTCCGCGACGCCGTGGAGAATCCGTGCGAAGTACTCGTCGAAGACGACAGGCACGAGGACGCCGACTCGGCCGGCAGAGCGTGCGTCCGTCACGTCGTCTCGAGGGGAAGCTCGACGAAGATGGTCGTACCGCCGCCCGGCGGGCTGACGACGCTGAAGCGCCCGGAGAGCGCCTCCACCCGGTCGCTCAGGCCCGTGATGCCGGAGCCCGCTCCCGGCTGAGCCCCGCCGGCTCCGTCGTCGGCCACGGTCGCCCGAACCACACCGGAGTCGGCGGCGACCGTAACGGAGACGGAGTTCGCCTTGGCGTGCTTGATCGTGTTCGCCAGGGCCTCTGAGACGACGTAGTAGACGGCGATCTCGACGGTCGGCGGCGGTCGTTCGGGAATGTCGATGCTCAGGTCGACCGGGATCGGGGAGCGCCGGGCGAGCGCACGCAGCGCCGGACCGAGCCCGCCCTCGGCCAGCTGCGCCGGATGGACGCCGCGCGACAACTCCTGCACCTCGTCGATCACCGACCTGAGCTCGCGCTCGACGTCCTCGAGCCCCGTTCGCGTGGCGGGATCCTCCGCTGTCATGTCGGCGCGCACACGCTGCAGATGGAGCGCCAGGGCGACCAGCCGCTGTTGCGTGCCGTCGTGCAAGTCGCGCTCGATCCGTCTCCGCGCCTCGTCTCCCGCTTCGACGATGCGGGCGCGAGACGCGATCAGCTCCGCCTGCCCCTGCGCACGAGAGATCGCGGTGCCGACCAACTCGGTGAACGACGCCAGCCGGGACTCGATCTCCCGGGTCGACACCGAGGACGAGAGCATGCGACTCGTGTACCACGCCGTGAAACGCGGCAACGCTTCACGCCCATGCCGGAGCCCGACCACGATCATCCCCCAGACGTGTCCGTCGACGACGATCGGCGCTCCGACGGCCGACACGAGCCCGGCCTCGCGAGCGGCTTCCGCAACGACACCGCCCTCCTCTGCGAAGTCGTCGACCCGGACCAGCGCTCTCGCCTCGCGCACAGCGGCAGCGAACGTCGCTTCCTCCATCGGCCACCTGCTCCCGGTCTCGAATACGGGGTCGTTGTGGGCGGCCACGACGCGGAACGATTCGTCGGACTCGTAGCGGACGATCGCGACGGTCGAGCCGTCCAGGATGCGGGCGGCTTCGTCGGCTACAGCTGCGAGTAGCTCGGCCGGCGTGGCACCCTCGGCAGCGAGCGTCGCGACGCGCCGAAGCGATGTCTCGGAGTCGGCGAGCCGCCGCAGCCGGTTGCGAGAGTCGGCGTTGGCGACGGCGACGGCGGCGAACTCGGCGAAGTCGCGCAGGCGCGTCTCCGCGGCGGCGGGAAGCGGCTCGACGCGCTTGCCCGCAACCCACATCAGCCCCCATACCGCGCCGCTCACGACGATCGGCGCAGCGACAAGCGACCGGATCCCCGATTCTCGCAGGGCAGCTCCTGTCGGCCCGCTCAGGACGGAGACGTCGTCGAGGCGCACCGGCCGCCCTGATGCAACGACCGACGCTTGCAGTCCGGACTCGTCGAGCGGCCAGCGGCTGCCGATCGGGAAACGCGGAGCGTCGAGGGAGGCGATCACGGTCGTCGATCGATCCGCGTCGATCCGTTCGACCGAGATCGCGTCGGCGTCGATCGCCTGGGCGACGGCGCGCGCGACGGCGGCGAACAGGTCGCTCGGAGACGAGCCTTCGGCCACGAGCGTCGCGACATGCCTCAGCGCGGCCTGCTCTCCCGCAAGCCGTCGCAGCGCCGCCCGCGAAGATGCGGTCGCGACGGCGATCGACACGAGCTCGGCGAAGTCGTCGACGCACGTCGCCGCTTCCGGCTGAGGCTCCCGCGGTCGCGCGCAGAGCGTGCCCCACCGCATACCGTCGACCGCGACGGCCGACGTCACCACCGGCTCCGTCGCGCCGAGGCCGTCGCTCGGCAGACGGCTGCCCGTCGGGAGCGTCGACTCGCCCAGCGATGCGACGACCGTGGCCCGTCCATCGGGATCGGCCCGCAGCAGCCATGCGCCGGCATCGAGCACACGCGTCACCTCAGACACGACGGCCTCGAAGACGACGTCGAGCGCTGCCCCATGCGCGACGAGTCGCGTCACGCGCCGGAGCGCGGCGTTCTGCTCCTCCAGACCTTTGACCGCGTCCGCGGGAGATGCCACCTGAGCTCGTCCTCCTTGACACGACCCCTCGGCGATCTTAGGCCACACAGGTCCCCGCGCCTAGCGATGGTAAGGAAGGCCCGACGGTTCTTCGCATGAAGGAAGAGTGTTGTCTGACCAGATGAGAAGTGCGTACGGATGCGCGTACAGGCTAGTCTTGATGGGTTGCATTTCGCTGCAGTCCGATGGGCCGCAAACCGCGCAAGTTGCAGCGTCGTGAAGTTCGAATGAGCACGCTTCGCCTCGTTTGGCAGGACTTTTTAATCCCGCGGTTGGCGGTCCGATTCCAGCCCGACCACGGCACACAGTGTCTTGCAGCGCCTTCACACCCCTTGTCCTTCCAGGCAGCGGCGGTGCGAGCGCGGTGCGAGCAAACCGTTGTCGAACGAGGTCGACTCACGTTCGGCGATGACCGCGAAACCGGCTCAACCATCGGAGTCTGGTCGGTCGGGTCCCGGTGGTGTCTGCTCGAGGACCGTCGAACTGCATCGGCTTAGCAGCTCACGGACACGATCCTTGCCATTCCCTTGCCAGTTCGGCGGGCAGCAAATGGGCAGCAAACGCTCACGTGCGCTTCTCGCAGCCATCCCAACGGACAGTCGCGAACCGTCCAAACCCGCATCACCAGAGCGATCGTGCATCGATCGTCGCCGACCTCGTGATCGAGGCAGCGGCCTGTCACGCCGGAGGTCGCGGGTTCGAGTCCCGTCGCTCCCGCTTTCGAAGTCCCTGCATATCGCCGGTTTCGTTGCCTGTCGAGGCGAGGCATGTGCGCCCGAACACGATCGTTTGCTGCCCCGACCGCAAAACCGGTCACAGCAGCGCCGCGAACGGTGGGAGCGTGTTGCGCATTGCGTTGACCCAAAGCGGAGCGATCCACTCTCCGAGCTTCATGAGGCCTTTGGGCGTGGCAGAATCGCCCCGTGGTGGGTCGTCGGGCTGTGGTGTGGCTTGTGGCGTTGCCGTTGATGGTGGCGGGGTCGCAGCTTGCGCATGTTCTCGCGTACCGGCTCGTGTATCCGCAGGCGCAGGTGCGGTTGCGGGATCTGCTCGTGACGGGGCACGGCTACATGCTCGGCCATGCGGCCTGGCTGCCGCTGGCGGCGGGGGTGCTCGGCGGCGCAGAGCTTGTCGCGCTCGCCTGGGCGGCGGTGGAGGCTGTTCGGCGAGGGCCGGGGCGGCCGCTGCCGGCGTGGGCGTTCGCGCTCTTGCCGCTGGCCGGTTACACGCTGCAGGAGTTTCTCGAGCGCTGGCTTGCAGGCTCGACGTTTCCGTGGTGGTTCGTTCTGCAACCCACCTACCGGGTCGGGCTGCTGCTCCAGCTGCCCTTCGGGCTTGCCCTCTACCTGGTCGCGCGGTTGTTGCTGCGCGCAGTCGAGCACGTTGCGCGGGTCTTCGCCGGCTCTGCTCCTCTGCCGGTCGCGATGGCCGGGTCGCCCCCGGTCTGGCGGGTCGTCGAGTCGTCGGCGGTCCGCCCGCTGCTGCTGGCCGTCGGCCGGCTCGGCCGCGGCCCTCCCGCGGTGCGCTCCGGCACCGCACTCGCCTGACGAGCTGAGCTCATAGCTCCCCGACCGCCCGACGCCTCGGCGTCGGGTCGTCGACGGTCGAGGCGGTGCCTGCAGGTCCTGTCATTGCACCGCATCCGAAAGGACAGATCGTCCATGGACGAAGCACTTGCCTTGCCACCCCCGCGGCGGGCGTCCAGCGCCGTGCTCTCGGGCACGATCGTCGGGCTGCTCGGCTTCCTGACGGTGGCGCCGCTGTACCTGTGGATCCACGGCCTGCAGGCGAAGGACAAGAGTGCGGCCGCGCTCGCGATGTCGAGCATGCACATGAGCCAGATGGACAAGTACTGGTCGTTCCCGATCCTGCAGGCGACCGGGATCGCCGGGCTGATCTGGGCGTACGTCGGCGTCACGCTCGGACTGCTCGAGTCGAGCCGGACGATCTCGTGGATCCCGCTCGGCCGCCCGCAGCTCGATCGTCTGCAC
This sequence comes from Gaiellaceae bacterium, assembly GCA_035518115.1. Lineage (GTDB taxonomy): Bacteria > Actinomycetota > Thermoleophilia > Gaiellales > Gaiellaceae > PALSA-600. Next base: position 9,449 of record DATIXY010000054.1, read on the forward strand.
CGGCAGATCTCGCTCCTCGTGATCTCGCTGATGGCGATTCACGTCGCCGCGACGGCGTTCGACGCGATGGGCGACAGCTGGCGGACGGTGACGATTCCGTGGGAGTGGTCGAATCAGGGCTGGCCGCAGGCCGTCACCGGTTACACGACGGGGATCGTTGCGTTCTACCTCGCGCTCGTGCTCGGACCGACGTACTACGTGCGGAGGACGATCGGCGTCGGACGGTGGAGGTTTCTCCACCGCTTCGTGGTCGTCGTCTACATCCTCTCGTTCTGGCACACGATGATCCTCGGGCTCGACGTCGCCCACTACGGCTGGGTGCGGCCGTTCATGTGGCTGATGCAGATCCCGCTGCTCGTGCTGTTCGCCCGCCGTCTGACACAACCGGCTGCCGCGCGCCGTGGGTCGACCGACTCGCTGACCGCTCGGGTGGTCGTCGGTGAGGGCCTCGCGTTCGCGAGCTGGGCGGCGGTCGCGGTGATCGGAGCGATTGTCGTGACCGGCCATTCCGACTTCATCAACACCGTCTAGGAGGAGTTCCAGATGACCGGATCCATGCGGAAGAACGAACGCGGGCGACGCGTAGCGCTCGTCGCGCTGACGGTGGCCGCGCTCGTCGCCGGTGTGGCGGTGGCCCGCGACCTGTACGGCGACGCGACCACGCCGGCCGCCGCGGCAACGACGACGATGCAGATGAAGACCGGGACCTCGTCGTCGTCCGGGATGTCGATGCCGATGCCCGTGCCGATGCAGACGCTCGGCACGGCGAACTGGCAGGGGATGAAGATCATCGCGCAGGCGTCGACGCCGGTCTCGTTCGTCGTCTTCTCGGGAACGAGCGAGCGGACGGTGAAGCCGTCGATGAAGGACTCGATGCACCTGATGGTCAAGCTGATGGACGCGCAGACCGGGATGGCGATCCCGTACGCGTCGGTGTGGGCGACGATCCGCAAAGGAAGCACGGTCGTCTACGACGCGCGCCAGTGGCCGATGATCTCGCGCTACATGGGGTCGCACTACGGCAACGACGTCGCGTTGCCGGGCAAGGGCAGCTATCAGCTGAGCCTCCTGATCAGCCCGCCGCAGTCGGCGAGACACATGGAGTACGCGAAGGTGTGGCTCAAGCCGCACCGGGTGACGATGGCGTTCACCTGGAAGGGCAAGGGATAGGCGGCGAGATGCTCGACCGTCGCCGATTCCTGGTCGGAGCGGCCGCCGCCGCCGGGCTTGCGCTCGGCGGCGGCGGTCTCGCGCTCGAGCGGCTCCTCGGCGGCTCGAACGGGTCTTCACCGCCGCTCGGGAAGGAGCCCGCCGGACTCCCGGCACGCCAGTTCGCCTGGGATCACACGCTCTCGCGGGACAGCTACGGCAACCCGGTCGCGCCGCTTTACGACCGTCTGCTGTTCCTCGATGTGCGTCCCAGCCCGACGGCCGCGTCGGCGGCGACGTTGGAGGCCGCGCTTCGGACGTTGGAGCGCACGTTCACGTGGGGGCCGGAGGGATTGCTGTTCACCGTCGGCTGGGGCCCGCACTACTTCAGAGACGTCCTGAAGACCGGGTCGCCGGTGCCGGAACCGACGGTCTTGTCCACGTTCGAGAGCCCCGAACTGGACGGCTACGACATCTGCATCCACCTCGCCTGCGACGACGCGTCGCGGCTGGCGGCGGTCGATGCGGCACTCCTCCGCGGCCGTCCCCTCGCCGGCGCGACCGGGTCACTCCGGATCACCGGCCCACTGCGGTGGCGCGAGACACGCACCGGGTTCGTCGGAACGGGTCTGCCCGCCCGCCACCAGCGTGTCGCCGGCATCCCGTCAGGCAGGCCGGTGCCGCTCGACTCCCCATTGTTCATGGGGTTCAGATCGGGGCTGCTCAAGAACCAGGCGAGCGAAGACTCGGTGGCGATCGCTGACGGTCCGTTCGCAGACGGCACGACCATGCATGTGAGCTACATGCACCTGAACCTCGAGTTCTGGTACGACCGCAACAACGAGCGCCAACGGGTTCAG
>DATIXY010000055.1:0-13905 GCA_035518115.1 Gaiellaceae bacterium
GCGAGGACCAGCGCCGCCAGGAACCCCCCTCCGAGAAGCCGCATCGGCGGGCATCCTAGCCGAGTCGCCGAGCAGTTCGCCGAGGGCTCGGTGATCATTTACAAAACATGGTCGGGCTCGCACTCCTCCTCGCCGCCGCGCCCGGGGCCACCCCGCCGGCCCCGCATATCGTCCGGCGGCCGATCCCGTTCGGAGCGGCCCGCCGGGCCGAGACGACGCGCTACGCCGAGCGGCACTACGGCATCGACCGCCACCGGCTCGTGCACCCGCACCTGGTGGCTGATGCATCGCTTCCACATCTCGCCGCCGAACGTGATCGGACATGCGGAGAGCCTCACGAGCCCTTACCACCGCGAGCTCTACACGCCGTGGCGGTGCCAGACGCACGCCGACTGGCAGCACGCGGACATGGTCGTGTATCGCGCCCGGCTGGCAGCGCTCGCCGAGCAGGTCACGATCTCGCGAGCCGGCGGGCCCGTGAAGTCGACCTGCTGACACGAGTTATCGTTCGAAGATGCCGGTAGCGGCCCGGTATCTGCTCTTCGCACAGGTCGCGTTCTGGAGCGCAATGCTGCTGTGCGTCGCGATCGCGCACGGCGGCCTCGGTGACAACCACGGCTTCAGCTTCTACGGCGGCCGGGTGAGCACGATCCTCCCCTACGCGATCGGGTTTCTCGCCGCCGCGGCGCTGATCACGCAGGCCGCCTGGCTCCTCGACCGGAGCGGGCGCGCACGGCTCGCAACCGGGCTCCGCGTCCTCGTCGTGCTCCTGCTCGCCGACCTGCTGACGCCCGACACGCTCGGCTCCGTGTTCTACGCCGCGCACATCGCGGCGTCGATCGCGCTCTTCACGTTCGAGGCCACGTTCGGCCTCTGGCTCGTAACCGCCGTGGCGTCGACTACGGGCACGGTCGGGCTTTACTCGACGCAGATCACCGGAGGCGTCGTCGCGGGGCTGTCGCAGCTGCAGTGGATCGGACTGCTCGGTCTCGGCATCTTTGTCTTCCAGATCGCGTTCGGCGCGCTGCTCGTCATCGTGGTCGCGCACCTGCCCGATCGCTGAGCGCATCCTCGACCTGCGCGAGGTCGATCCCGCGGCTCGCGAGCAGCACGTACAGGTGATAGACGAGGTCGGCTGCCTCCTCGACGACGCGGTCGTCCGGCTCGTCGAGCGCGGCGACCGCGAGCTCGACGGCCTCCTCCCCCACCTTTCGCGCGCACGCCCCGATGCCGGCCTCGAGCAGCTCGACGGTGTACGAGCCTTGCGGCCGCTGCGCCGCCCGCTCCGAGATGGTTCGCCAGAGCGCGGGTGCGAAGCACGACACGGCGCCGGTGTGGCACGCAGGCCCGGCGCGACGCACGCGAAGCAGGAGGGCGTCGCCGTCGCAGTCGTCACGCAGCTCCTCGACGGCGAGCGTGTTCCCCGAGGTCTCCCCCTTGCGCCACAGCCGCTGCCGCGACCGGCTCCAGAACCAGGCCTCGCCGGTCGCGCGCGTGCGCGCCTCGGCCTCGGCGTCCATCCAGGCGAGCATCAGCACGCGGCCGTCGGCGGCGTCCTGCACGATCGCCGGTCTCAGCGAGCCCGGCTCAGGCGGCATCGCGGACCACCACGCCGAGCTCACGCAGCTCGCGCCGGAGCGAGCGGAGCCGCGCAGGATCCTCGTGCAGGATCGAGGCGAGCAGCGCGGCCTGCGCCGTCTCGAGCACGTCGGCGACGTGCTGGGCATTCCCCGCTCCGCCCGAGGCGATCACCGGCACGTCGACCGCCCCGGCGACGGCGGCGGTCAGCCCGAGGTCGTACCCGGCGCGTGTCCCGTCGGCATCGATCGACGTGAGCAGGATCTCGCCCGCCCCGCGAGCGACCGCTTCGCGCGCCCAGTCGACGGCGCCCCGGCGTGTCTCCAGGGTCCCAGCGTGCGACCGGACGCGCCCGCCCTCGACGTCGATCGCGACCACGACCGCCTGCGAGCCCAGCCGCGCCGCCAGCGTCGAGAGGAGCTCGGGCTGCCGGAGCGCCGCCGAGTTGACGGCGACCTTGTCGGCGCCGGCCTCGAGCAGCGCCTCGGCATCGGCGGCCGACCGCACGCCCCCGCCGACCGTGAACGGGATCTGCAGCCGAGCAGCGACGCGGCGGACGAGCTCGACCAGGGTCGAGCGCTCCTCGAGCGTCGCCTGCACGTCGAGGAAGACGAGCTCGTCGGCTCCCTCCTCCGAGTAGGCCGCCCCGAGCTCAACCGGGTCGCCGACGTCGCGCAGCCCTCGAAAGCGCACGCCCTTGACGACGCGGCCGGCAGCGACGTCCAGGCACGGGATCAGGCGGGGGAAAGGGATGTCGCCTCCTCGAGGACGCGTCGGAGGTAGCGCGCGCCGGCCGCGCCGCTCTTCTCGGGGTGGAACTGGACGCCGACGAACGACCCGGCCCGCGCCTCCGCCACGACGCCCTCCGACCAGGCCGTCGCGTGGGGCGTCTCGCAGGCGTAGGAGTGCGCGAAGTAGTACGCCGAGCCGAACGGTGAGACCTCGGCCCAGCCGAGCCGCGGGACGCGCCCCTCGCGCAGGCGGACGGCCTGCCCGGGAAGCAGGCCCAGGCCGTCGGTGCCGCCGTCCTCCTCGGTGTGCTCGAGTGCGATCTGGAGCCCCAGGCAGATGCCGAGCACCGGCAGTCCGCGTTCGCAGCGCTCACGCAGCGCGACGTCGTCGCCTCGCTCACGCAGCCCCGCGAGAGCGGTGCGCGCCGCGCCGACTCCGGGAAGCACCGCGAGGTCCGCGCCCTCGACGTCGTCGACGATCTCCGCCCCGAGCCGGCGCAGGGCGAGCTCGACCGAGCGGACGTTGCCCGCGCCGTAGCGGCAAATGGCGACGTTCACAGGAGGCCCTTTGTCGACGGGAGCTCGGCCGACTCGCGGCGGACCGCCGTGCGAAGCGCGCGGCCGACCGCCTTGAACGCCGCCTCGGCGATGTGGTGCGGGTCGCGGCCCGTCGCCTCGACGTGGATCGCCGCACGCGCCGACTGCGCGATGCTCGCGAGCATGTGCGTCGCCAGCCCCGGGTCCTGCTCGAGAGCGAGCTCGGCGTGCGGGCGGCCGCCGAGATCGACCGCTGCGCGGGCCAGCGCATCGTCCATCGGCACGACGGCGTCGCCGTAGCGCGCGATCCCCCGGCGGTCGCCGAGTGCGGCGTCGAGCGCGCCGCCGAATGCGAGCGCGGCATCCTCGGCGGTGTGGTGATCCCCGGTCTCGAGGTCGCCCGCCCCTTCGAGCACGAGATCGAGACCGGCGTGGAAGGCGAGCTGCTCGAGCAGGTGGTCGTACAGGCCCGCGCCGGTCGCGACGCGCACCCGGCCCGCACCGTCGAGCGAGAGGCGGACCGCGAGCCGGGTCTCCGCCGTCGCGCGGAGGAGGCGGCTGCGCCGGCCGCCCGAGGCCGCCGCGGGCGAAGGCCGGTCGAGGATCCGCGCGAGCGTCTCGACGAGCAGGTCGTCGTCTTCTGTATCGCGAACGGATGCCCGGATCGCGGAGTCGTAGGCGCGGACGACGAGGCCGTGACGGAGGAGCGCGTCGCCCAACGCGTGGCCGTCGTCGACCGGGACGTAGACGAAGTTGGTGTGCGACGGAAAGGGCTCGAGGCCGAGCGCGCGCAACGCCGAGGCGAGCCGCTCGCGCTCCGCGACGACCGGGCCGACGTCGGGAGGGTCGCGGAGCGCGGCCAGCGCGAGCTCCGCGGCGAGCGACGAGATGGGCGCCGGCGACTGGCGGGCGTTCAGCTCGGCGGCGACATCGGCGGAGGCGAGCGCGTAGCCGACCCGCGCGCCCGCGAGCGCGAACGACTTCGAGAACGTGCGGAGCAGGACGACGTCGCCGCTCCCGATCAGCGGCAGCGCCGTTTCCCCGGCGAACTCGAAATAGGCCTCGTCGACGACGAGCGGTCGCGCATCGGGGAGCTCGTCGAGCGAACCGGTGGGGTTGTTCGGCCGGCACGCGAAGGTGAGCGCCGGCGCCGGCAAGTAACAGTCTGTTACTTGCGCTTCGGCCAGCTGGGCGGCGATCCGGTAGAGCGGGTACGTCGGCGACCGCGGGACCGCGATCTCGTCGCCCGGGCCGGCCCACGCCCGCGCGCAGAGCAGGATCAGGTCGTCGGCGCCGGCGCCGAGGACGACGTTCTCCGGCTCGACGCCCGCATAGCGTGCGATCGCGTCGACCAGCGGCGGGTACGTCGACCCGGGATAGCTGCTGATGCGTGCGACCGCGCCGGCGATCGTCCCCGGACGCGACGATGGAAGCGGGAGCGGCGGTGTGTTCTGGTCGAACCGCAGCACCTGCGACGGATCGACGCCGGCGATCCGCGCCACCTCGGCCGTCGAGGCCGCCCAGGCGTACGGCGCGAAGTCGGGCGCGAGCGCTCTCACCGGCGCACCGCCGCGGCGTGCGCCGGCATGCCCTCGGCGGCGGCGAGCGCCTCGACGGTCGGCCGAATGCGCTCGAGGCCTTCCCGCGTCAGCCGCTGCACGGTGACCGGCTTGAGGAACGTCTCGAGGCCGAGCCCGCCGACCGACCGCGCCCACCCGCCCGTCGGGAGAACGTGATTGCCGCCTGTTGCATAGTCGCCGGCGGCAACGGGCGACCACGCTCCGACGAACACCGCGCCGGCATTGCGCACGCGGTCGGCCGCGTCCTCGGCGTCGCCGAGCAGGACGAGGTGCTCGGGCGCGAGCTCCTCCGCCTCGTCGACGCTCCCGACCCGGCGGCAGACCGAGTCCGGCCCGTGCTCGGCCTGCGCCAGGAGCTCGAGCTCGATCACGCGCTCGTCGCCGTTCCCGGCGACGACGACCTCGGACGGCCCGCCCGGCAGGTCGATCGGCACGTCGCGGGAGACCTCCAGCTTCGCCTCGTTCACGAACGAGCTGCCCGGGCCGACAATCTTGTCGACACGCTCGACGTACGCCAGCCACGCGATCGCCTGCGCGCCGCCGATCGCCCACACCTCGTCGATGCCGAGCGCCTGCGCGGCCGCCGCGACCAGCGGCGCGCCCGAGGGCGGCGTGCAGACGACGATCCGCCGAACGCCCGCCGCCTGCGCCGGCACGGCGCACATGACGAGCGTCGAGATCAGGTTGCGCGGGACGTAGATGCCGACCATGTCGAGCGCGATCCAGCGGCGCTCGAGCACGACGCCGGGCTCGACCTCGAGCGCGATGTCCGCCGGCCGCTGCAGCAGGTGCCAGCGGCGGACGCGGTCGGCCAGCTCGAGCAGTGCCTCGCGCGGCAGGCCCGCGTCGTCGGGCGTCGCGCGCGCCGGCTCCACCCCGTCGAGCTTCACGGCCCACTCGCGCACGGCGTCGAGGCCGCGCGCCTTCACGTCGGCGACGATCGTCACGCGGCCATCCGCTCGACCGGCACGATCAGGATCGACGAGCCGCCGGCCGCCTCGAGCTTCGGCAGGAGCAGCCACAGGTCATCGGCAGGCACGAGGACGTGCACCGCCACCGACCCGGCCTCAGCGAGCGGAAGGACGCTCGGCGCGCGCGGCGCGACCAGGGCGCAGATCTCCGGGAGCGCCGACTCCGGCGCGTTGAGCATCAGATAGCGGTGCCGGCGCGCGTCGACGACCGCACGCAGCATCCCCGCGAACGGCTCGGCGCGCTCGGCGTCGCCCGCGACGAGGACGGCCTGCGACTCGAGCAGCACGCCCAGCGAGCGCAGGCCGTTCGTCCGCAGCGTGTTGCCGGACGAGACGAGGTCGACGATCGCATCGGCCAGACCGAGCCGCGGCGCCAGCTCGACCGACCCCGTGACGTCCACGAGGCTCACCGGGACCGGCAGCAGATTCGCCGTCAGGTGGGGGTAGACCGTCGCGACCGAGGCACCGTCGAGCTCGGCGGTCGACTGCACCAGCGACTCCTCCGGCACCGCGGCCTCGAGCCTGCACGAGCCGAAGCCGAGCGGCAGCAGCTCCGTCACCCGCGCGTCGCGCTCGCGCACGAGATCGAGGCCGGTGATCCCGCAGTCGACGACACCGTCCTGCACGTACTCGGGGATGTCGGCCGCGCGGACGAGCAGCACCTCGACGGGCGCGTTGCGGCACGGGAACGCGAGCGCACGCTCGCCGGGCTGCTCGGGACCGAGCCCGGCATCCTCGAGCAGCCTGAACGCCGGCTCGCGCAGGCGCCCCTTGACCGGGAGCGCGACCTTCAGGAGGTCGAGCGATCGAGCGCCAGCCGGTACCCGCCCTCGCCGTGGCGAAGCCAGTGGGCCACCCGCGTCACCGTCGTGGTCGACGCGCCCGTTCGCTCCGAGATCTCCAGATAGGGGAGCCCCTCCTCGAGGAGCCGCGCCACCTGCCAGCGGTGCGCCATCGCCTCGAGCTCCGAGAGCGTGCACAGATCGCGGAGGAAGTGCTCCACCTCTGCTCGCGTCCGCAGGTCCTTGACCGCGTCGAAGAGCGCCTCCATCTCCGGGGTACGCCATGGGTGTCGGCTCCTGGTTGCCATCGCTGGCCATCATGTTAGCACGGTAACATGGCAGCATGGAAACCTTCGCCGACTGGCTCGGGGAGCCGATCGAGGTTATCCCGGCCGTCGACGTGCTCGGCGACCGGGTCGTCCGCCTCCGCCAGGGCGACTACGAGGACGTGATCGAGAGCGCCGGCGACCCGGCGGAGTCGGCCGAGCGGTGGCGAGACGCCGGGGCGGGGCGCATCCACCTCGTCGATCTCGACGGCGCACGCTCCGGGCGGACGAGGCCGGAGCTCGTCCGGCGGGTCGCCGCGGCCTGCGCACCGGCCGCACTCCAGGCATCCGGGGGGATCAGGTCGCTCGACGACGCGAGGGCGCTGCTCGACGCGGGCGCCGGCCGGGTGGTCGTGGGCACGGCCGCGTGGCCCGACCCGGCGCCATGGGTCGCAGCGCTGGGCCCGTCGCTCGTCGTCGCGATCGACGTCCGGGACGGCCGCCTCCGCACCGCCGGTTGGACGCAGGACGAGGGCATCTCGACGGCCGATGCGCTCCGACGTGCGACGGCAGCCGGCGTCGAGCGCTGCCTCGTGACGGCGATCGAGCGCGACGGGACGCTGGCCGGGCCCGACCTCGAGCTCGTTCGCAGCGTCGCCACGGCTGGGCCGGCGGTGATCGCGGCCGGCGGCATCCGCACGCCGGCGGATGTGGCGGCGCTCGCAGCCGCCGGCGCCGAGGCCGCCGTGGTCGGCCGCGCGCTGCTCACGCCGTGACGAGCTTCAGATCGGCCTCGAGCGCGGCCAGGTCGAACCCGTTCGGCGCCGTCCCGTGGGCGAGGAAGTCGCGCGAGAGGATCGCGTAGACCTCGTCGCAGTAGCGGTCCCAGAACTCCCACGTCACGTCCTGCAGCCTCCCCCACGTGACGACGGTGATCCCGTCCTCGCCGTAGCGGACGAGATCGACCGCATGGCCGCCCCACGAGCCGGGCTTCGCCGGCCCGTCGAGCGAGCCCGTCCAGTCCCACACCGGCTGGTCCCGGGCGGTGAGCGGCAGCTGCACGCCGACGTACAGGCCGCCGAAGAGCCAGGCAGTTGCCTCGACGAGCTCGTGGTCGTGCAGCGACACCTGCGCGTAGGCGCCGATCCGGTGGCGGGCGATCCCGTCACGCCGCCAGTAACGGAGCACGTCGAGGACGACGGCACCCTCCTCGCCCGTCAGCGGGTCGATCTGCTTCACGTGGCCGAACGCGCTCAGCACCGAGCGCTCGGAGACCTCGCTCGCGCGGCCCCGGCTCTCCGCGGTCCAGGCCTCGATCATGTGACCGGCAGCAGCGACCGTGCAGTCGCCGATCCGGTCGTTCGCGTACATCGGCCACTCTGCGACGTGATCGGTCAGATCGAGCGACGGCGGCGGCGCGGGCAGCTCGGCGCGGTCGACGTAACGGGCGATGTGGAGCGTGCGCACATCGGTCCGGACGGGGAGCTTCCCCAGCTTGCCGGTCCCTGTCACGGCTGTCGTCATCACGGCCCTCCCTCTGATTCGGATGGAGATCGAGAGCCGCAGAGACCGCAGGTCGCCGCTCGCCGAGTCTGACGCGGCGCGCAGCAGCGGTCAAGCGTCGTCGCGCGCCCAGGCCGCGAGTAGGCCGCGGTAGTGGGCGACAAAGTGCTCGTGCTCGTGCGCGGGGAAGGTCGTTCGCACGGTGTCGACGAGGACGTCGTCGAACTCGCTCGACGTGAACCACTCGTGCGCGATCTCGTCGAGGTTCGGAAGCTCCTGGTCGCAGAACTCGCGGTAGTCGTCGATCTGGAAGTAGTCGTCGGCGAGCGAGCGGTAGCCCGCGAGCTTCGCCCCGTAGCCGAGCCCCGGGTCGTCGCCGATGTCGAAGTAGTCACGGGAGTTCTGGTTGATGCGCATCTCGCGCCGCGTGCAGACGCAGAACGCCGTCCAGCGGACGAGCGCCTTGATCGCCCACGGGAAGTAGTAGTGCAGCGATGTGACGGCGACGTCTGGCGACGCATTCGCGTAGTCGATCGGATACGCGACGCCGTCCTTCACGATCGTCTCGCACGAGTTGAACTCCCAGCGGAAGAACGCGTTGATCAGCCGCGAGATCGTGATGATCTCCTCGCCCAGATCGGGGCTGAGGAAGCCGTGCCGCACCTGGTAGCGGTCGTGCATCGGCCGTGACGGGTCGAACCACATCGACATCGTCTCTGCGCCGATCGACAGCGAGCGGACGAAGACGTCGAAGCTCTCGAGCGCGCTCTGCAGGTGCATCATCCGTTCGCCGGACTCGTCGTAGCGCGCACGCAACTCGGCCGGCGAGCCGACCCGCGAGACGCCCACCCACTGCCCACCGTCGAAGGGCTTCATGAACAGTGGATACCCGACCTCGGCGCCGATCTGCCCGAGCTCGAACGGCGCGTTGTACCGCTCGGCCGTCGGCTCGAAGCGCGGGTTGTCGGGCGGCACCTTGTGCGGGATCAGCCACGTCTCCGGCACGCGGATGCCGAGCCGCATCATCGCGCAGTACGCCGAGTGCTTCTCCATCGCCTGGAACGTGAACGGATTGTTGAGGAGGTAGACGTCGTCCATCAGCGAGACCTTCTTCAGCCAGGCGCGCGGCAGGTCGTACCACCAGGCGAGCCGGTCGATCACGAGCTCGTAGCGCGGGACCGAGCGAAGATCGAAGGGCTCGTTGACGATTCGCGCGGTGCGAAGCCGGCGCCCGGCAATCGGCGGCAGGCGCTCGATCAGAGCCTCGAAGGCGGCCGGCCAGTCCTCTTCCGTCCCGAGCAGGAGCCCGACCAGCGCATCGGACGGCGCGTCAGACAAAGCGAGGAAGATGATGCGCGATTTGTCGGCGCCATGACGGCCAGTCGTGCGGAACGTCGTGGCCCCACAGGTCGACCTCGCAGCGAATCCCCTTCGCTGCGAGCAGCGCGCCGAAGCCGGTCGTCGACGCGAGGGCGCCGGTCGTGTCCTCCCACTGCCCCTGCCCGCACACCAGCACGACGGAGACGCGGCCGCGGAGCCAGTCCAGATGCCCGCCGCCGAGGTGGACGACGTAGTCGGCCGGGTTCGAGAAGTAGACGGCGTCGCCGCGCTCGCCTCCTCCCTGCACCGACACGTCGTAGACACCGCTCATGCCCAGCGCGAGCGGAAACACATCCGCGTGCTTCAGGCAGAAGTTCACCGCGTGGTACGCGCCGAAGGAGCAGCCGACGGCAGCCATGTCGTGGGTGTGGCAATCGACCTGCACGAACGGCACGAGCTGCTCGAGGACCCAGCGTTCGTAGAGGGCGTGCCGGCGCGCACGTTCCTCGAGCGGCAGGTCGCGCCGCGTCCAGCTCTCGCGGTCGTACGAGGGCACGCAGTAGAGCTTCATGCGCCCCCCATCGAGCAGCGGCGCGACGGCGTCGACCATGCCGCGGTCTTCCCAGTCCCACGCCTCGCCGTCCTCGGACGGGAACCCGACGACCGGCGTTCCCCAATGCCCGTACGCGATCAGCGTCCCGCCGTCGAGCGTAATCTCGCGACGCCTCATGCGACGGCCCCGAGAAGGCCGGGGAGCGCGCGATCGAAGCCGTCGCGCCAGCACGTCCAGTTGTGGGCGTCGCGTACCTCGGCGAGGCGGGCCGCGTATCCGTGCGCGGCGAGTGCGGCACTCACGGCGCGGTTGTTCGCGAGGTTCTCTTCGGCGGTGCCGCACGTGAGCGCGACCGGGATCGGCCTCACCGTGTCGTCCCCGCGCAGGATCGTGCCGACGAACCGCGTGATCCGCCGGTAGCGCGGGAACGCCGACTCGACCTTGTCCCACCGCTGCCGGAAGAAGCTCCCGGACTGCAGGACGAGGCCGTCGAACGTGCGCGGGTGACGGCGGTGCGCGTGGAGCATCGCGAGCGCGCCCAGGCTGGCGCCCATTCCGACGCACGTCCCGTGCGGCGCGCGCTGCGACAGTTCGGGCAGCAGCTCGCGCGTGAGCGCTCCCGCGTAGAGCGCAGACGCGGAGTAGGTCTCGTTGCGGTCGACCGGCTGCAGCAGGGCTGCGGTCAGCGGCGGGATGTGACCGACGCTCGAGGCGGCGTCGAGGAAGCGCGTGAGGGCGGCGTACTGCGCGTACTCGGGCCCGTCGTGGACGACGAGGAGCGGCGCATCGCGCCCCGGCGGCTCCGGCGTGCGGTACAGGAGGACGGGAACGGGCGCGACGAGGCGCCGGCAGCGAAGCTCGAGCCATTCGGTCCGGCCCTCGGGCGCTCGCACCGCAAGCCAGTCGGGGGCGGCGTACTCGGGCCACTCGACCACGGACTTGTCGCCGAACGGACCGGGCGCCCGCATGGGGTTGGCCGGGTCGGGCGCGAAGTTGCCGCGGATGCCGAGCAGATACTCGAGCCGGTCGACCGGCGGTCGCGGGAAGCGCAGCGACCACCCGCCGTCACGGCGGTCGAACGGCGGCCCCGGCCTCGGCCGCGCCACCTCCTGGCCGAGGACGACCATGCCGAGCTCCCACCCGGGGTCGGGCACGTCGAACTCGACCGCGTCGGGAAGCGCGCGCGGCCCGCTCAGCGCCGTTTCGATCGATGCTGCCGTGCGCGAATCTTGTACTCCCGCAGCTGCTCGCGCCGAAGGAGATGGTTGCGCCGGACCTCGAGCGCGCGCATCTCCCGCTGGAGCTTGACGTAGCTCGACCACCGCTCGGCCGACAGCGAGCCGTCGCCGAGCGCCTGGCGAATCGCACAACCCGGTTCGGAGCGGTGCGAGCAGTCCGAGAACCGGCAGCGCAGCGCGATCTCCTCGACGTCGCCGAACGCCTGGTCGAGATCGGCGTCCCACAGCCGCAGCTCCCGGATGCCGGGCGTGTCGAGCACGACGCCCCCCGCGGGAAGAAGGACGAGCTCGCGGCGGGTGGTCGTGTGGCGTCCGCGGTGGTCGTCCTCGCGCACCTCCTGCGTCTCGAGGAGCTCCTCGCCCGCCAGGGCATTGACGAGCGTCGACTTCCCGACTCCGGACGAGCCGACGAGGACCGCAGTGCGGTTCCCCTTGAACCACGCGCGGACTTCGTCGAGCCCCTCGCCGGTCCGCGACGAGATCGGGTGGACCGGGCAGGAGCCGAAGGTCAGCGTCTCCGCCTCGGCGAGGAACGGCGCATGGTCGTCGACGAGATCGATCTTCGTCAGCAGCACCACGGGCTGCGCCCCGCTTTCCCACGCCATCGCGAGGTAGCGCTCGAGCCGGCGGGCGTTGAAGTCGAGCGGCAGGGCCTGGATCAGGAATGCGATGTCGATGTTCGCCGCGAGCACCTGCTCGCGCGTCACCGTCATCGCCTCCTTGCGCGAGAGCACGGTGCGGCGCGGCAGGACGACCTCGACGAGCGTCGTCTCCGGGTCGAGGCCGACCCAGTCTCCGACGGCCGGCAGGGCCTCCTCGCGGGCGAGGCGCGCCGCCGCGGCCGCGCGGACCGGGCCCTCCGCGCGCGCGAGGTCGTATGCCCCCCTGTGTTGAACGGCGACGCGGGCGGGGACGAGCCCTGCGGTGCGATGCTCGGCGAATGCGGCTTCCCAACTGTCGTCCCAGCCGAGACGCTCGAGCGGTGAATCCGTGAGCGGAAGGTTCAAGCGAAGCTCCTTTGAGTGCGTTGTCGATGATCGGGCGCGCAGCCCGTCACCTGACGACGCTCAGGAGCGCGTGCGACGGGCGGCGGCGCGGGGCTCGCAGAACACATGGACAGCCTTCATCTCGCACCACCTTTCCTCGTCGTGTTTGGGTCGCCGACCATTGTGCGGCGAAACGGCGGATTTGGCAAGTCGCGCTACCGTCGCGCGATGCGCGTGCTCGCTACTGCCGCCGCCGTGCTGCTGCTTGCCGGATGCGGAGGCAAGCACTCGGTGACCGTCGCCGGCTGCCTCAACGACGCCGGGTTCCTGGTCACCGCGGACGGCGCGCAGGTCAACGGAACCTCGCCCTCCGGCCTCGCCTTCACGCTGACCACCTACCCCACGTCCGCCGCAGCCAACCGGGCGGCGATGAGGTTCGACCGGACGAAGATCGTCGTCGTTGCGCATGCCCTGGTCGACTTCCGGGGCAACCCCGATCCGGCCGCGCGGCTCTCGGCCGGCGAGATCCGGACGATCCAGGGCTGCCTGGAGAAGGCCTCGAGCGCGTGATCTACACTGGGCGCGCCCGCGGCGCGGTGAGGTTCCGAACCGGGTCAGATCCGGGAGGAAGCAGCCCTAAGGATCCCTCACCGGTGCCGCGGCCTTCTTGACCCATTTGTGCGCTTCCGCCCGCCGGCGCGTGGGCCTAGTTTGGGCTCCAGTGATCGAACCCACCACCACGACGTAGCGGTCACAAGAGCGGCAAGGCCCCGGGGCCCTCCTCCCTCGCTCCGGGGCTTTGCGCCTATTCGCCTGGGATCACTTGCGCTGCCAGACGCCCGAGAAGACCGCCTCGCGGTCAGGGACGGTGTCCTTGACCTTCGTGAAGGTGAGGTGCCTCCCGGACACGTGCCAGCCGTAGACGTCGGGATCGGGTTGCCCGAGCTCGATGTGGACTCGATCGGCGCCCGCCGGGGCGACGATTCCCTGAAACCCGCCCACACCCTTCGTACAGCTGACCGAGGCGTTCAGGACGCCGCCGTTGATGGTCAGCGTGCAGACGCTTCCCGCGGGAACTCCCGTCGCGCCCACGTGTTTCACGTCGGCGCTCGTGACCTTGCGCGTCCACTTGCCGAGCAGAGGAGCGGGGAGCGCACTCGACTTCGCCACCGCCGCAATCCCGCTTGCAGCCGGAGCCACCAAAGAGGCAGCGAGGGCGACTGCCCAGGATCGCCGAACCGTCTTGCGCCACTGCCTGCCCATGACGAAACGCTCCTGATGCGACTTCAAGAGCCAGCCTAAACGCTATTCGTACCAAAAGCAACGAGACGCGGCCGGGCGCGGAAATCCCCGCCTAGGAATCTCCGCCCCGGGGCCTAAGATCAGCTCAGGTCGTCGTCTGCCAGCAAGGCACTAGGGGGAGGAGCCCGCAGTGAGGAAGTCGATCACCGTCGTCTTCGCCGCCATGTTCGTCGCGGTGATCGTGGCTGCAAGCGGCGGCACTGCCGCGCACGCCGGGGGCAACGCTCCGAGGCGCGACGGAGGCCACGGGCTCTGGTTCGCCCGCGCCTGCGCAACGCCCGGGTTCTCCGCCGGCGCCTGCGGGGCCCAGGTCGTGACGAACAGCGCCGGGAAGCCCCTCGTTACGAACCCGTCGCCTCCGGCGACGGCGCTTGGGCCGAGCCAGTTCCACTCGGCGTACCACCTGCCGACGACCGCCCCGGGCGCGCAGACGATCGCGCTCGTCGACGCCTACGACGACCCGAACATCGAGGCGGACCTGGCGACGTTCTCGTCGATGTACGGCCTTCCGCAGTGCACGACCGCAAACGGGTGCTTCCGGAAGATCAACCAGAACGG
>DATIXY010000056.1:0-82076 GCA_035518115.1 Gaiellaceae bacterium
TCGCCGCCGATTTCCCATTCTTGCCGGCGGGCTGCACTGTTGACCTCGACCGCCAGAGTCATGAGATCGTGCTCGACAACCTTCGGGCAGCCGTCCGCCGTTCGCGCTGGGCAACGCTCGTCAACGATCTCCGCGCGGAGCCGGACAGTGTTCAACTCGGCGACTTCCTCGAGCGGCACAGTCATCGCCTCGAGGACATCTATCGCAGCGGGAGCTGGACACGGCTACGCCGTGAGGCGGGCAAGATGACAAATTCCACCACCGACCCGACCCTTGAAGCGCGCACACTGAAGGCGCTAGCTCGTCTGACACACATCGACGATCCCGAGCGAGTCGCGTTCTATCGCGAACAGATCCTCGGGGACAAACCACCGCGCGAGCATGAGCTCCATGAACGTCAAAAGCGTCTGGTGACAATGCTCGCCTGGGGTCTCGGCTCAGGCACCTCGGGGCACAAGAACCTCGCCGGCTTCCTGGAGGCATTCTGGCGCGAGTCCGCAGTCCGGGACGAACTCCGCCAGCTGCTCGATGTCATCGACCAACGGTCACGCACGACCGCATCCCCATCCCTCTTGCCGAGCGAGATCCCTCTAACGCTCCATGCGAACTACTCTCGGCAGGAAGTCATCGCGGCGCTCGGCTACGGCGAGGGGGTGAAGCCGAAGGTGACTCAGGGCGGAATCCTCTGGGTCCCGCAGTCCAGGAGCGACGTGTTCTTCATTGACCTCCACAAGGCCGAGCGCGACTACTCGCCCACGACGATGTACCGCGACTACGCGATCAACCGCGAGCTGTTCCATTGGGAGTCCCAATCTCGCCAGACACCTCGACAGCCAACAGTCCAGCGCTACATCAACCATCGGGCCAGAGGCACACGGATCCTTCTATTCGTCCGTGAACGCAAGGCATTCGAACTCGGAACACGGCCGTTCACATTCCTTGGCCCTGCCGACTACGTAGAACACCACGGTGAGCGACCCGTGGCATTCACTTGGCGACTACCGATTCCGATGCCAGAGGCACTGTTCGAAACAGCCCGAAGCGTCGCAGTTGCATAGCGAGACTTGAGAGGCTGAGCAACTAACCGCTCCCCACACACTCAGGACAGGCGCGTACTCGCACGGTATCTACGATCCGTAGATCCCACGGAGGTATCAACCGCCACCCGGCGACACTCTGAGAGCTATGGCAACGACTCTGATCGAAATCCTCGCGGTTCTGCTGCTCCTCGGCCTCGTCCGGCTGTGGGCTGGCGGACTCGTGCGCCTCTGGGCGATCGCGCCGACCGCCGTGCACCATCCGGTCCACGCGGTCGCGCGGCACCGGTCGCACTGACGCGCGTCGCTACGGGCTGAGCCGGAACGGCGGATACTCGTCAGTCACCAGGATGAGCGAATAGCCGACGACGCGGTTCGTCCACCGGAACACGCCCTGCACGTAGTCGAAGAGCCCACGCGGGTAGCTCCCGGTGAAGAGGATCGCGAACCACGCGAACACGACCGCGAAGAACGCTCCGATCCACAGAAAGAACAGCACGATGTAGTGCGGGATCGCGAGCAGCCACTTGACGATCGGCAGCCAGCGGTTCAGCCCCTCCTTCGCATCCGGGTACGGGAAGTCGAGCGCGAGCGACTGCTGCTCATCGGTCGAGGGGTACTTGTCGGTCATCAGCGCGAGGAAGACGCCCACGCGGTTCGAGAAGCGCAGGAACTCGAGGTTCCAGTCGAACCACCAGCGCGGGTACTTCTGCCGGAAGATGATCATCAGCGCCGGGCCGAGCGCGAGCAGGCCCGCCGTGCCGCCGGCGATCTGCGCACCGTGCCCCGCCCCTCCGCCGTAGGCGCCCTCGTGCGCGCCGAGCGTGCTGATCAGGATCAGGATCGGGATCGCGACGAAGATCCGAAACGCCGTCGTCAGCCGGTTCAGCGGCTCGTCGGGATACGCGATCTCGAACTGCACCGGATAGTCCGGCGTCGTACTGGTCTGGCTCGCTTCCATGCCCGCTCGACCTCCTCTTGACGCTGGTCAAGGGAGATCATGTCGCTTCTTCGACCACCTCGGGCACGTGCGCCGCCGGCCGCTCAGTCCAGGCGAAGTGGCACGCCGCCACGTGGCCGTTGCCGGTGAGCACCGGATCTTCCGTCGAGCAGAGCGGCTCCTGCGCGATCGGGCAGCGCGGGTGGAAGCGGCAGCCGGTCGGCAGGTCGATCGGGCTCGGCGGGTCGCCGACGACGCCCGTCGACTGCGACTCCCGCCCCGGCACGAGCCGCGGCACGGCCGTCAGCAGTCCCCGCGTGTACGGATGCCGCGGGTCGGTGAACAGCTGGTCGACCGGCCCCTGCTCGACGATCCGTCCCAGGTACATCACCGCCACCCGGTCGGCGACGTGCCGCACGACCGCCATGTTGTGCGCGATCAGCAAGACGGTGAGCCCGAGCTGCTCGCGCAGGTCCTCGAGCAGGTTCAGCACCGTCGCCTGCACCGAGACGTCGAGCGCCGACACCGGCTCGTCCGCGATCAGCAGCTCAGGCTCGAGCGCCAGCGCCCGCGCGATCGACACCCGCTGCCGCTGCCCGCCCGAGAACTGCCGCGGATGCGCCTCGAGCGCCCGCGACCCCAGCCCGACCAGGTCGAGCAGCTCCCGGCAGCGCGCGTCGATCGCGTCCTTCGGGACCATGTCGTGCGCCTTCAGCAGCTCCGCCAGCGTCTGCTTCACCGTCATCCGCGGGTTGAGCGACGAGTACGGGTCCTGGAACACCATCTGGATCCGCCGCCGCTTCGACCGCTCGCGCTTCGCCGTCAGCGCCTCGCCGCGGTAGCTGACCGTCCCCTCCGTCGGGTTGCAGAGGCCGACGATCGCGCGGCCCAGCGTCGACTTGCCGCAGCCCGACTCGCCGACCAGCCCGAGCATCTCGCCCTGCACCAGCTCGAGGTCGACACCGTCGACCGCGCGCAGGATCTCAGCGTGCTTGCCGCGCGCGCGCCGGCCGACGCCGCCGCGCAGCGTGTAGTGCACGTGCAGGTTGTCGACCTCGAGCAGCGCCTCAGGCATCGACGATCACCGGCTCGCGCTCGACGTCGGCCGCGGTCTGGTCGTGGTGCAGGCAGCGCACCTCCCGCCCCGCATCCAGCCGCTCGAGCTCGACCGGGATCGCCAGGCAGTCCTCCTGCACGAACCGGCAGCGCGGATGGAAGCGGCAGCCCGCGGGCGGCGCCGCGAGGTCGGGCGGCGAGCCCGGGATCGACGCCAGCCGCTCGCGCACGACCTCGAAGTCGGGGACCGCGCGCAGCAGCCCGAGCGTGTACGGATGCCGCGGCTCGCGGAAGACCTGCTCGACCGCCCCGCTCTCCACCACCTGCCCGGCGTACATCACCGCCAGCCGCCGGCAGGTCTGCGCGATCACCGCCAGGTCGTGCGACACGAACACGAGGCTGACGTCGAGCTCGTGCTGCAGCTTGCGCAGCAGCTTCAGGATCTGGTCCTGGATCGTCACGTCGAGCGCCGTGGTCGGCTCGTCGCAGAGCACGAGCTTCGGGTCGCCGGAGAGCGCGATCGCGATCATCACCCGCTGGCGGAGGCCGCCCGACAGCTCGTGCGGGTAGGCCTGCGCGCGGCGTCGCGGATCGGGGATGCCGACCAGCGCCATCAGCTCGATCGCCCGCGCCCGGGCCGCGCTGCGCGACATCCCGAGCCGCACCAGCGGCTCCTCCGCGATCTGGTCGCCCACCCGCATCACCGGGTTGAGCGCCGTCATCGGCTCCTGGAAGATCATCGAGACGGTCGTGCCGCGCAGGTGGCGCTGCGTGTCCTCGTCGGCGGCGGTCACGTCGACGCCGTCGATCTCGATCGTGCCGCCGGTCAGCTTGGCGCCGCGCGGCAGCAGCCCGACGAGCGCCCGCAGCGTGACCGTCTTCCCGGAGCCCGACTCGCCGACCAGGCCGAACGCCTCGCCCGGCTCGACGTCGAACGAGACGCCGTCGACCGCGTGCACGGTGCCGCGCGCGAGCTGGAACTCGACGCGCAGGTCGCGGACTTTGACCAGCGGCTCGCGGGTCACTCCGGCCTCAGCAGGTCGGCGAGCCCGTCGGCGAGCAGCGACAGGCCGAGCGCGGTGAAGACGACCGCGATCCCCGGGAACGTCGACAGCTGCCAGTGCGTCGTCAGGTAGGTCTGGCCGCTCGCGATCATGTTCCCCCAATCGGGCGTCGGCGGCTGCACGCCCAACCCGAGGTAGCCGAGCGTGACGATCGCGAGGATGTCGAGCACGATGTCCGAGCAGGCGAAGATCACCGCCTGAGTGATCACGTTCGGCAGCAGGTGCCGGAACAGGATTCGGAAGTCGGACAGGCCGCCCGACTTGGCGGCGAGCACGTAGTCGCGGCGTTTCGCGACGAGCACCTCGCCGCGGATGATCCGCGTGTACGAGACCCAGCCGACGATCGTGATCGCGATGTAGATGTTGCGCGTGCCCGAGCCGAGCGCGAACACGAGCGCGATGATCAGGACGTAGAACGGGAACGCGACGACGATGTTCACGAAGAAGCTCGCGAACGTGTCGGTCAGGCCGCCGTAGTAGCCGGCGAGCAGGCCGAGCACGGTTCCGATGATGAACGGCAGCACGACCGCCAAAAACGCGACGCGCAGGTCGGTGCGCGCGCCGTAGACGAGCCGCGACCACACGTCGCGGCCGAGGTCGTCGGTGCCGAGCCAGTGCCGGGCCGACGGCCCTTGCAGCGTGCTCAGCAGGTCCTGGCTCGTCGGGTTGTACTTCGTGATCAGCGGCGCCGCGAGCGCGGCGAGCACGACGATGCCGAGGATCACGACGCCGGCGACGAAGCTCGGCGTGCGGTACCAGCGGTGGCGGAAACCCCGCCGGTGCTCGACCGCGGTCTCCTCGATGAAGGGCTCGAGCTCGTCGGCGGTGATGCTGCTCATTCGAACCTCACCCGCGGGTCGAGCAGCGCGTGCGCGACGTCGGTGAGCAGGTAGACGAGCACCACCATCACCGCGAACACGAGCGTCACCGCCTGCACGACCGGGAAGTCGCGCTGGAAGATCGAGTTGATCATCAGCTGGCCGATGCCGGGCAGCGCGAACACCTGCTCGATCACCAGCGTCCCGCCGACCAGGTAGCCGATGTTGACGCCGAGCACCGAGACGGTCGAGATGATCGCGTTGCGGAGCGCGTGCTTGCGCATCACGCGCTTCTCGGAGATGCCCTTCGACCGCGCGGTCGTCACGTACTCCGACTCGAGCACCTCGAGCAGACTCGCGCGCAGGCTGCGGATCAGGATCGGCGCGAGCCCGAGCGCGACCGTCAGCGCAGGGAGGATCATCGAGTGCAGGTGGCCGAAGAAGCCGCTGCCGTAGCCGCCGACCGGGAACAGGCGCCCGGCGTGCAGGCCGAAGATCAGGAGCAGGACGATCCCGACCCAGAACGCCGGGAAGCCGAGCCCGACGAGCGGCACTGCGCGGACGACGTGGTCGGGCGCCCGGTCGGCCTTGGTCGCCGCGACTGCCGCCAGCGGCACGGCGATGCAGACGGCGAAGATCGCGCTCAGGATGATCAGCCAGAGCGTCACCGGCAGCCGCTGGAGCACGAGATGGCCGGCGGAGACGCCGTAGAAGAGCGAGTCGCCGAGGTTGCCGTGCGCGACCCGCCCCATGAACTTCCAGTACTGGACGTAGAGCGGCCTATCGAGGCCCCACGCGTGGCGGACGAGCGCCACGCGCGCGGGCGTCGCTTGGTTGCCGAGGATCGTCCGCGCCGGGTCGCCCGGGACGAGGTGGATCATGAAGAACACGAGCACGGTCACCCCGAGGATGACCGGGATCATCTGCAGGAGGCGACGCCCGACGTACTCGCCGAGCGTCACCTCCCGCCTCGTTTCGTCGCCGTGCTCAGGGCGCTACTTGGAGAGCCAGGCATCCTCCAGGTGGTAGTTGCCGAGCGGGTACACGAAGAACCCGTGGAGCTTGTCGGAGTACGCATACCGGAAGGGCGAGTAGTACAGGAAGCCCTGGAACGCGTCCTGCGCAGCGAGCTGCTGGATCTTCGTATAGAGCTGCGCCCGCTTGGAGGCGCTCGGCGTGCGCTCCGCCTGGTGCGAGAGCGCGATCACCGTCGGGTTGTTGTAGCTCGTGTAGAACGAGTCGGCGCCGCCGCCCTTCGGGTCGACCGAGAACTCGACGAGCTCGTCCGGGTCGGCGATGTCCATCGTCCAGTAGCTGAACGCGAGCTGGTAGTTCTCCTTCTCGATGTTCTGGAACTCGGTCGACGTGTCCTGCTGCTTGAACGTGACGTCGATCCCGAGCTGCTTGAGCGAGGCCTGCAGGATCTGGCCCATCGCCTGCTCGACCTGAGCGCCGGCGCCGACGAGCATCGTCACCTTGAAGCCGTTCGGGAACTTCGACTTCGCCATCTCGGCCTTCGCCTTCGCCATGTTGTACTGCAGGCCGCCCGCGTTCGGGCTGTAGAACGGCACCTGCGGCGGCAGGAACGAGTTGGCCGGCTTGCCGAAGCCGAACAGCACCGCCTTGACGATCGCCTGGCGGTCGATCGCGTAGGAAATCGCGCGCCGGACGTGCACGTCGGCGAGCGGCGGGTACTTCTCCTGCATGTCGAGGTAGTCGGTGCGCGTCGACGGGAACAACGTCATCGTCACGCCCGGCGTGTGCTGCAGCTTCGTGATCGAGTTGAACGGCGGGAATTCGTCGACCTGGATCTGGTTCCCCTGCAGCTGGAGCGCGCGCGTGTTCTCGTCGGTGACGTACGTCCACGTGACCGAGTCGAGGTACGGCTTGCCCGTCTGCCAGTAGTACGGGTTGCGCTTGAACGTGACCGACTGGCCGACCACGCGCTTGTCCCACATGAACGGGCCGGTGCCGATCGGGTGCTCGTAGAACTGCTTGCGCGTCTGGCCGGCGAAGTGGTTCGGGATGATCCCGTTCGCGAACAGCGCGATGTCGGCGAGGAACGGCGCCCACTGGTACTTGAGGTGGAAGACGACCTTGTCGGGGCCGTCGGTCGAGATGCTCTTGATCGCACCGTCGAGGTAGCCCCAGCCCTTCGACTGGGCACGCGCGTCGTCGATCGAGAACTTGACGTCGGCCGAGGTCATCGGCTGGCCGTTCGAGAACTTGACGCCCTTGCGGAGCGTGAACGTGTACGTCTTGCCGCCGTTCGAGACCTTGTAGCCGGTCGCCAGCCACGGCTTCTCGCCCTTGCCGTCGGCGGTGACCGTGTAGAGGGGCTCGTTGACCTGCTCCAGGAGCCAGATCGACTCGTTCTGGAAGACGTTCGTCTTGTCGAACGACTGCGAGTCCTCGATGCGGGCGATGGTGATCGAGCCGCCGTGCTGGGGGGTCGCGGCCGAGTTGGACGAGCCCTTTCCGCCTGCGAACGCGGCCGCGGCTCCGGCGGCGGCGAGCAGGGCGAGGGCGAGGATCAGAAGTGGTCTTCCTGCCTTCACGGTCACTCCTTGGGACGAGGGGGCGCCACTGGTGGGTTCTGTATACAACACACAGCACACCCCGCGATGCCAATGATCGATCCCCCGCTCGCGCTCATCGCCGACGATGAGCCGCCCCACCCCGCCGAGCACAAGCTGCTCTCGCGGACCGTGGCCGACTGGCTGGCCGAGCGGATCATCTCCGGCGAGGAGGCCCCGGGCGCCCGACTGACCGAGACCGCGCTCGCCGAGCAGGCGGGGGTCAGCCGCTCGCCCGTCCGCGAGGCGCTCCGGCTCCTGCAGAGCGAGGGACTCGTCTACATCGTCCCGCGCTACGGCGCCCACGTCGCCTACATCGGGATCGACGACGTCGAGGAGCTCTACGCCTGCCGGATGCTGCTCGAGCCCGCCTGCGCGGGGCTCGCCGTCGAGGCGCTCGACCCCGCCGACATCCGCCAGCTCGACATGATCCGCCGCCGGATGGAGCGCTGGTGCGACGAGGGCGACGGCCGGCGCTTCCTCGCCGAGAACGTCGCCTACTTCCGGACGCTGCTCATCCACTGCCCGAACGGGACGCTGCGCGAGCTCGTCGACCTGACCTGGAAGAAGGCCGTGCGCTACTGGAGCATCTTCGCCCGCCTCCCCCAGTACCCGCGCGGCTCGCTCGAGCAGCACCGCCACCTGCACGCCGCCGTCCACTCGGGCGACGGCGCCGCCGCCGAGCACGCCGACCGACTGATCCTCGAGCGCGCGCTCCAGCAGATCCGGAGCGCGCTCGAGCAGCCCGCCGGGACGCTTCGTTGACCGACTACGTGGTCGTCGGCGCCGGCGCGATCGGCGGCACCGTGGGCGCGCAGCTCGTGCGCAGCGGCAAGGAGGTGCTCTTCTGCGACGCCGACCCCGCCCACGTCGCCGCGATCAACGAGCGCGGCCTGCGCATCGAGGGCCCGGTCGAGGAGTTCACGGCAGCGGCCCGCGCCGTCCCGCCCGACGAGCTGCCGGACGGCCTACAGACGGTGCTGCTCGCGGTCAAGTCGCAGCACACGGCCGAGGCACTCGAGGCGATCGGGCCGCGGCTCGCGCCCGACGGCTTCGTCGTCTCGCTGCAGAACGGCGTCAACGAGCCGCTGATCGCGTCGCTCGTCGGCGGCGAGCGCACGGTCGGCGCGTTCGTCAACTTCGGCGCCGACTACCTCGAGCCGGGCCGCATCTTCCTCGGCGGCCGCGGCGCCCTCTACGTCGGCGAGCTCGACGGCAGCCGCACCGACCGCCTGGAGACGCTGCTCCGTGACCTGCCCAACGCAAAGGAGACCACGAACATCATCGGCTTCCTCTGGGCCAAGGAGGCCTACGGCGCGATGCTGTTCGCGACCGCGGTCTCCGACCTCTCGATCGTCGACGCGCTCTCCGAGCCGCGCTACCGGCCGGTCTACGTGCAGCTCGCGCGCGAGGTGCTGGCGGCCGCTCCCGGGCCGGTCGAGCCGTTCGACGGCTTCGACGCCGACGACCTCGACGGCTCGATCGAGCGGCTGGTCGAATTCAACCGCCGTTCGGCGAAGACGCACTCCGGCATCTACCGCGACCTGATGGTGCGCCGCCGCCCGACCGAGAAGTCGATGCTCGAGGGCATCGACGGGCCGCTCCTGCAGCGGACGCTCGAGCTGATCGGCGAGATCGAGGCCGGCCGCCGAACGTGCGAGGTCGCCAACCTCCGGCTGCTCGCCGCCTACCAGCGCCTGCAGGAGCGTGCGCCTACGCTCAACGCGCTGATCACCGAGCTGCCGCCCGGCGAGCGGGCCGCCGCCGGGCCGCTGCTCGGCACTGCCGTCGCGGTCAAGGACAACATCGACGTGGCCGGCGTCGTCACGACGAACGCCTCGACCGTTGGCACGCCGCCGCCGGCCGAGCGGGATGCGCCGGTGGTCGCGCGCCTGCGTGCGGCGGCCGCCGACCTCCTCTGCAAGACGAACCTGCTCGAGTACGCGGCGGGCAGCGTCAACCCCGCCTACGGGATGACCTACAACCCGCTCGACCGGAGCCGCACCTCCGGCGGCTCGAGCTCGGGCTCCGCGGCGCTGGTCGCGGCCGGCGTCACCGACTGGGCGCTCGGCACCGACACCGGCGGCTCGATCCGCATCCCCGCCGCCTACTGCGGCATCGTCGGGCTCAAGCCGACCTACGGCCTGGTGCCGCTCGAGGGCGTCTTCCCGCTCTCCGAGAGCTGCGACCACGTCGGCACGCTGACCACCACGGTCGAGCAGACGGCGACGCTGCTCTCCGTGCTGGCCGGCGCTCCGGTCGAGCTGCGCGAGCCCACCGGCGCGCGCATCGGCGTGCTGCGCCGCCAGGTCGACGACCCCGATCTCACGCCCGGCGTCGCGGCGCGCGTGCGCGCGGCGATCGACGCGCTCGCGAACGCCGGCTTCGATGTCGTCGACGTCGACGTGCCCGAGCTCGAGCTCGTCGACGAGGCGCTCGGCGCGATCATCCTGCGCGAGGCCTGGAACGTGCACCGCCGCCTCTACGAGCGCGAGGGCGACCACTACGGGCCGGGAACGCGCGCGCTGATCGAGCTCGGCCGGGACGTCACCGACGCCGAGTACGAGCGCGGCCTCGCCGATCAGCAGCGCGTCGCCGCCGGCTTCGCCCGCGTCTTCGGCGAGGTCGATGTGCTCGCCGGGCCGACCGCCGCGTACGTCGCGCCGCCCGAGGACCCGCCCGTCGGCACCCCCGAGGGGAACCTGGAGGGCCGCTACACGGCGCCGTACAACCTGGCAGGCGCGCCCGCCGTGTCGATGCCCTGCGGCATCGCCGAGGGCACGCTCCCGGCCGGCCTGCAGCTGGCCGCCGCCGTCGGCAACGACGCGGTCCTGCTGTCGGTCGCCCGCAGATTCGAGGAGGTCACAGGATGAGGATCGAGGACTGCAACTGGATGCAGGTCGAGGAGTACCTTCAGCGCGACGACCGGATCGTCGTGCCGCTCGGCTCGATCGAGCAGCACGCATACCTGTCGCTCGGCGTCGACCGGATCCTCTCGGAGCGCGTCTCCGAGGAGGCGGCCGAGCCGCTCGCTGTGCTCGTGCTGCCGTCGCTCCCCTACGGGCTGACGCCGTACTTCGCCGCCTATCCCGGCAGCCCGACGCTCCGCGTCGAAACGTACGGCGCCGTGCTCACCGACCTGCTCGACTCCTTCGCCGGCCAGGGGTTCCGCCGGTTCCTGTTCGTGAACGGGCACGGCGGCAACGACCCGGGCCAAGAGGCGGTCGCCGTGTGGGATGCGGAGCATGTCGACTGCCAAACGAAGTGGCACAACTGGTGGGCCGGGAAGGGCGTGCGCGCGGTCGTCGACGAGATCGACGGCGACGCGTCCCACGCCTCCTGGTTCGAGAACTTCCCGTGGACGCGGCTCGACGGCGTCGCGCTCCCGGACGAGCGCAAGCCGATGGCCGACATCACGCGCATGCGCGAGCTCGATCCGGCCCACGTGCGCGAGCTGCTCGGCGACGGCTCGCTCGGCGGGCTCTACGAGCGGCCCGACGCCGACGTCCTGCGCGTGTGGGCGGCCGGCGTCGCCGAGGTGCGCGAGCTGATCGAGCACGGCTGGGCCTGATGCCCGACCTCGCGGGCAAGGTCGCGATCGTCACCGGCACCGCGCACGGGATCGGCAGCGGCATCGCCGCCGCGCTCGAGGCACACGGCGCGCAGGTGCACGGCTGCGACCGCGACACGGTCGACGTCAGCGACGCGACCCAGGTCGCCGACTTCGTCGCGCAGATCGGCCGTGTCGACATCCTCGTCAACAACGCAGGCGGCGTCGTCGGGCAGGTCGGCCGCCCGCTCGAAGAGGTGAGCGACGACGACTGGCAGGCGATCGTCGACGCCAACCTGACGAGCACGTTCGTCTGCACGCGCGCAGTCGCGCCGGGGATGAAGGAGCGGCGTCACGGGCGGATCGTCAACATCTCCTCCGGCGCCGGGCGCAGCGTCAGCCTCACCGGCATCCAGGCGTACGCGAGCGCGAAGGCCGGGCAACTCGGCTTCACCCGCCAGACGGCGCACGAGCTGGGGCCGTTCGGAATCACGGTGAACGCGATTGCTCCCGGCTTCGTGCTCTCCAACCCGACCTCGATCGCGCAGTACGAGAGCTACGGCGAGGACGGGCAGCGGCGGCTCGTCGATTCGATCGCGACGCGTCGGCTCGGCAAGCCCGAGGACATCGCCAACGGCGTGCTCTTCTTCGTCGCTGACGAGTCGTCGTGGGTGACCGGACAGGTGCTCTCGATCGATGGCGGCCACTCGATCTTCTGACCTCGTCGCCGAGCTGGCGTCGTTCGTCGAGATTCCGAGCGTCAGCATGGATCCGGCTCGGCGCCCGGCGATCCGCGACGCCGCCGCCTGGGTGGCGGAGCGGCTCGCGTTCGCGGGGTCGCGCGTCGTCGAGACGGACGGCCATCCGGTCGTGCTCGCCGAGCGGATCGTCTCGCCCGACGCGCCGACGATCCTCGTCTACGGCCATTTCGACGTGCAGCCGGGAGGCGACGAAGGCTTCTGGACGACGCCCGCGTTTGCGCCGGCTGTGCGCGACGGCAGGCTCTACGGCCGCGGGGCGAGCGACGACAAAGGGCCGGTGCTGGTTGCGCTCGAGACCGCACGCCGTTTCCACGAGCGGGGCGAGCAGGGCCTCAACGTGCGCTTCCTGATCGAGGGCGAGGAGGAGATCGGCAGCCCGAGCCTCCCGGCCTTCCTCGAGCGGCATCGCGAGGAGTTGCAGGCCGACCTCGTCGTCTCGGCCGACGGCGCGATGTGGCGTCCGAGCGAGCCGTCGGTGCCGATCGCGGCCAAGGGCCTGCTCGGGCTCGAGCTCGTCGTCACCGGCCCGGCGAGCGACCTGCACTCGGGGCGGCACGGCGGCGCCGTCCAGAATCCGAACCACGCGCTGGCCTCGATCGTCGCGAGCCTGCATGACCCCGAGGGGCGCGTCGCCGTTCCGGGCTTCTACGACGACGTCGACGAGCTGGCGCCTGCCGACCGGGAGGCGCTCGAGCGCGTGCCGTTCGACGAGGAGGCCTACCGGCGCAGCGTGGGCGCGCCGGAGCTGCACGGCGAGCCGGGCCGTTCGACGATCGAGCGACTGTGGGCCCGCCCCACGCTCGAGGTGAACGAGCTGCGCGGCGGCGGCGCGTTCACGGTGATCCCGCGCGAGGCGCGGGCGTACGTCACCTGCCGGCTCGTGCCACGTCAGGACCCGGCGCACGTGTTCGCCGCGATCGCCGCGCACGTCGCGGACGTGGCTCCGCCGGGCGTGGTCGCAGCGGTCGAGGAGCAGCCCGCCGCCGTACCCGCCTACACGATTCCCGCCGACCACCCGGCCGTCCTCGGTGCACTCAGTGCTCTGCGCACTGTGTACAGCGAGCGGGAACCGCTCCTTGTGCGGATCGGCGGCACCCTGCCCGCAGCGGTCATGTTCGAGCAGGCGCTCAGCGTGAAGACGCTGCTGTTCTCGTTCTCGACCGCGGACGAGAACCTGCACGGGCCGGACGAGTTCTTCCGGCTCGAGCGGCTCGAGGAGGGCGTCGCCTCCTGGACGGAGCTCTGGCGGCTGCTCGGCGACGCCCTCCGCAAAACCCCGTAGCAGCCTCCGCATCCGCCCCGATGCCCGCGGCCCGCCGTGCGCGCACGCTGTCGTCAGGCCATGTCTCTGACCGCAACCGCACGCTTGCTTCCAGGCACGCTCCGTCAGGAGGTGCAGATCGGCGGCGGCCGGCACACGCTCTACACCGACGAGCCGGAGCATCTCGGCGGCGAGGACACCGGGCCGGCACCGCACGAGCTCCTTCCGGCCGCGCTGGCCGCCTGCATCTCGACCACGCTCGCGATGTACGCGCGCACCAAGGGCTGGGAGCTCGGCGCCGTCAGCGTCGACGTCGACTACGACCACCACGCGACACCGCGCCGGTTCGAGATCGCGATCCGCGTCACCGGAGACCTGAGCGCCGAGCAGCTCGCGCGCCTGGACAAGGTTGCCCGGTCGTGCCCGCTCCGGCGCTCGCTGGAGGCCGGCAGCGAGTTCGCCGAGACGCTCGAGCCCGACCCGCCGCGCCTGACAGTCGTGCGAGGCGCAGCGTGACCAGGAAGCAGATCGTGATCCTCGGCGGCGGGACCGGCGGCACGATGGTCGCGAACCGCCTGAGCCGGCGCCTCGGCCCCGACGAGGTGGAGATCCACGTCGTCGACCGGGACAACTCCCACGTGTATCAGCCCGGATTGAGCTTCGTCCCCTTCGGGCTCGCGCAGGTCGACGAGATCGTCAGGCCGCGGCGCCGCCAGCTCCGGCGCGGGATCGCGTTCCACGAGGACGAGGTCGCCGCGGTCTGGCCCGACCGCAGCGAGGTCCTGCTGGCCGACGGCACGGTGCTGCAGTACGACGTCCTCGTCGTCGCGACCGGTGCCGTCCTCCAGCCGGAGGAGACGGACGGGCTGACCGGGCCGGGCTGGAACGAGCGCGTCTTCACCTTCTACACGCCGGAGGGAGCCGAGGCGCTCCGGTGGGCGCTCGAGGACTTCAACGGCGGGCGGCTGCTGGTGAACCTGGTCGACATGCCGATCAAGTGCCCGATCGCACCCCTCGAGTTCGCCTTCCTCGCCGACTGGTACCTGCGCGAACTTGGGATGCGCAACCGAACCGAGCTCGTCTTCGCGACACCGCTCGACGGCGCGTTCACGAGGCCGGTCGCCTCGGAACAGCTCGGTTCCCTGTTGGGAGAGAAAGGGATTCAGCTCGTCACCGACTTCAACGCCTGCGAGGTCGACGGCATCGGCGGAAAGCTGACTGCCTACGACGGACGCCGGCTCGACTTCGACCTTCTCGTGACCGTGCCGCTGCACGGCGGCGCCGCCTTCGTCGAGCGCTCGCCGGGCCTCGGCGACTCGCTGGGCTTCGTCGCCACCGACAAGCAGACGCTGCAGGCGACCGTGCAGCCCAACATCTTCGCGCTGGGCGACGCCACCGACCTGCCGACGTCGAAGGCAGGGTCGGTCACCCACTTCGAGGCCGGCGTGCTGGTCGAGAACGTCGTGCGCGTGCTCACGAACCGCGAGCTCGTGAGCGGCTACGACGGCCACGCGAACTGCTTCATCGAGACCGGCTTCCATCATGCGGTGCTGATCGACTTCAACTACGAGATCGAGCCGGTGCCGGGACACTTCCCGACCGCGGTCGGGCTGCCGCTGCTCCGCGATTCGTGGGTCAACCACCTCGGGAAGCTCGCCTTCCAGTGGGTCTACTGGCATGCCCTCCTACCGGGGCGCCCGCTCCCGTTCCTCGGATCGCAGATGCCGA
This sequence comes from Gaiellaceae bacterium, assembly GCA_035518115.1. GTDB lineage: Bacteria > Actinomycetota > Thermoleophilia > Gaiellales > Gaiellaceae > PALSA-600. The sequence continues at coordinate 14,792 of DATIXY010000056.1, forward strand.
CGAGCGGCAAGGACCTCGACCTCGCCAACCAGGCCTGAGAGGAGCACGGACATGACCACGACTCTGATCGCCGACAGACCGGTCGATGTCGACGCCGAAGGCTTCCTCACGGACCCGGCGCAGTGGAACGAGGATCTCGCGCGCGCGATCGCCGCGGACAACGGCATCCCGGAGCTGAGCGACCGCCACTGGCTCGTCGTGCGCTTCATGCGCGACCGGTACCTGGAGAAGGGCACGGCCCCGTCGATCCGCTCGCTGGGCAAGGAGTCGGGCGTGCCGGTCAAGGAGCTGTACGAGCTGTTTCCGAAGGGGCCGGCGAAGCTGGCCGCCAAGATCGGCGGCATCCCGAAGCCGAGGGGGTGCATCTAGATGCTGATGGAGACTGAGCCCGCGACCGTCGAGAAGGTCGCGATCGTGATCTCGAAGGGCTCGCTGGAAGGCGTGTATCCGGGCCTGATCATGGCCAACGGGGCGCGCATGGAAGGGATCGAGGCTGACCTCTTCTTCACGTTCTTCGGTCTCGACGCGATCCGCCGCGACCGCTACGCGAAGATCAAGGTCGCCACGGTCGGCAACCCCGGCATGCACCTACCGACCTGGCTCGGTGCGATCCCCGGCTTCTCCGCGCTCGCGACGTCGATGATGAAGCGGCAGATGGAGAAGATCGACATCCCGCCGATCCCGGAGTTCATCGAGCTCGTGCACGACTCGGGCGCCCACCTCTATGCGTGCAAGGCGTCGGTCGACATGTTCTCACTCGAGCTCGACGACTTCGTCCCGCAGGTCGAGGACATCATCAGCGTCGGCGAGTTCTACGAGCGAGCCGCCGGCGGCGAGATCATCTTCACGTAGACGCCTGGATCAGGTTCCGGATCTCGCGCACGGCCACCGAGAGCCGCGCGAGATCGGCCGCACCGCCGGTGCGGATGTCGGCGAGCACGCGCAGGCAGCGGTCGACGCCGTCGCGGTTCAGGTCGATCCACTCCTCGACGCGCGTCAGCGGCGCGACGCCGTCCGAGTGCGCGCTCATCACCTCCGAGGTGAGCGCCGCCTGCTCGACGTAGACGTCGTCGCGCAGCGCCGCGCGCGCCATCGACGCCCAGCGCGAGTCGCGCGGCAGCGCGACGATCCGCTCGCGCAGCCACCACAGCTCGAGCCGCGCGCCGAGCGCGCAGTACGCCTGCGCGACCGACGCGGCGCTGAGCCCGGTCGCCTCGGCGATCTGCACCAGATCAGGTGACGGCACGAGCGCGACCAGATGGGCGACGCGCGAGGCGAGCAGCCGCGGCACGCCCGACTGGCCGAGATCGTCGGCGAGCGCGCGGGCCGTGTTCGCCTCCGCCTCGCCGAGCATGCCCGGCAGCAGCTCGGCCAGCGATGCGAGCCCCGGTGCGAAGCGCTCGATGGCCGCGTCGACGTCGAGCGGCCGCGGCACGTTGCGCAGCAGCCAGCGCGCGGTACGCTCGAGCAGGATCCGTCCGCGCAGGAACATCGCGATCTGCGTGCCGGCCGGTACGAATCCGTCGAGCGCCTCGATCTCCGCCCACAGCGAGCGGAACGAGTACAGGTCGCGCGCCGCCGTGAAGGCCCGCGCGACGTCGTCGGCCGACGCGCCGGTCTCGTCGCGCAGCCGGAAGACGAACGTCGTGCCGCACCGGTTCACGAGCTCGTTCGAGACCTGCGCCACCACGATCTCGCGCCGCAGCCGGTGCCCGTCCAGCTGCCGGCCGAAGCGCTCGCGGATCTTCGACGGGAAGTAGCGGTCGAGCTCGCCCGCGAACACCGATTCGTCGGGCAGCGACGACGCCAGCAGGTCCTGCGCGAGCCCGAGCTTGGTGTACGAGAGCAGGATCGCCAGCTCCGGGGCGGTCAGCCCACCGCCCGCACCCTGCCGCTCCTCGAGCACCTCGTCCGTCGGCAGCGCCTCGAGCTCGCGGCTGACGCCGTTCTCGTCGAGGTAGCGGATGTAGCGCTCGTGCACCTCGACCATCGACCCGACCTGTGCGACGGACGTAGAGATCGCCTGCGCCTGGTCGTAGTTGTCGCGCAGCACCTGCTCGGCGACCTCGTCCTTGACCTCCGCGAGCAGCGCGTTCCGCTCCTCCGTCGTCAGCGCGCCCGACGCGACGATCGAGCCGAGCAGGATCTTCAGGTTGATCTCGTGATCGGAGGTGTCGACGCCGGCCGAGTTGTCGATCGCGTCCATGAAGATGCGGCCGCCGCCCAGCGCGAACGCGACGCGCGCCCGCTGCGTGAGCCCGAGGTTGCCGCCCTCGCCGACGACGCGGCAGCGCAGGTCACCGGCGTCGACGCGCACCGCGTCGTTCGTGCGGTCGCCCACCTCGGCGTTCCGCTCCTCCTTCGCCTTCACGTACGTGCCGATGCCGCCGTTCCAGAGCAGGTCGACCGGCGCCTTCAGCACCGCGCGGATCAGCTCGTTCGGCGTCACCGTCTCGGCCTCGACCCCGAGCGCCGCCCGCCCCTGCGGCGACAGCTCGATCGACTTCGCGGTCCGCGGATAGACGCCGCCGCCGCGCGAGATCAGCCCGGTGTTGTAGTCGGCCCACGAGGAGCGCGGCAGCCGGAAGAGCCGCAGCCGCTCGGCGAAGCTCGCCGCCGGGTCCGGATCGGGGTCGACGAAGACGTGGCGATGGTCGAACGCGGCCACGAGCCTCAGATGCCGCGAGAGCAGCATCCCGTTGCCGAAGACGTCGCCCGACATGTCGCCGATCCCGACGACGCTGATCTCCGCCGTGTCCGCGTCGACGCCGAAGTCGCGGAAGTGGCGCTTCACCGACTCCCACGCGCCGCGCGCGGTGATCCCCATCTCCTTGTGGTCGTAGCCGGCCGAGCCGCCGCTGGCGAACGCGTCGCCCAGCCAGAAGCCATACTCCTCGGCGAGCCCGTTGGCGATGTCGGAGAACGTCGCCGTCCCCTTGTCGGCCGCGACGACGAGGTACGGATCGTCGCCGTCGTGGCGCACGACGCGCGGCGGCGGCACGACCCGGCCCGAGTCGATCGTGTCGGTCACGTCGAGGAGGCCGCGCATGAAGGTCCGGTAGCACTCGACCACCTCCGCCTGCTGCTGCTCGCGGTCGGCCGGCAGCTGCTGCGCGACGAAGCCGCCCTTCGCGCCAACCGGGACGATCACCGCGTTCTTGACCGTCTGCGCCTTCATCAGCCCGAGCACCTCGGTGCGGAAGTCCTCGCGCCGGTCCGACCAGCGGATGCCGCCGCGCGCCACCCGGCCGCCGCGCAGGTGGATCGCCTCGACGCGCGGCGAGTAGACGAACACCTCGACCAGCGGCCGCGGCTCAGGCAGGTCGGGAACGATCTTCGAGTCGAGCTTGAACGAGAGGTACGGCTTCGGATTGCCGCGCGCGTCGGCCTGGAAACGGTTCGTGCGCAGGATCGCGCGGATCACCTTGAGGAAGCTGCGCAGGATCCGGTCCTCGTCGAGGCTCGCGACCGCGTCGATCCGCTTGACGATCTCCCCGTCGAGATCGCGCGGGTCGAGCTCCTGAAGCTCGGGATCGAGCCGCAGCCGGAACAGCTCGGCCAGCCGCGCCGCGATGTCGGGATGCCCGGCGACCGTCTCCTCCATGTACTGCTGGCTGAACGGCATCCCCGTCTGCCGTAGGTACCGGGCGACGGCCCGGAGCACGACGATCTCGTGCGCCGACAGGCCGGCCGAGAGCACGAGCTTGTTGAAGCCGTCGTTCTCGATCTCGCCGCGCCAGACGCGCGCGAACGCATCCTCGAACAGCCCGCGCACCTGCTCGGGCTCGAGGTCCTCGCCCTCGTCGCGCCGCAGGCCGAAGTCGTAGATCCAGACGGGCGGGTAGTCGCGGCGGTGGATCTCGTAGGGCCGCTCGTTGGTGACGGTCACGCCCATGTTCTCGAGCAGCGGCAGCACGTCGGAGAGCAGCAGCGGCTGGCCCGAACGCACGAGCTTGAAGGCCAGGTCGTCGTCCGGCGAGTCGTGCGGCTCGTAGAGGCTGAGCCCGAGGTCGCCGGTCGGGTCGAGCCGCTCGATCCGCTCGATGTCGAGCACCGCCTGCTCGGCCGGGAAGTCCTCCTGGTAGGCCGCCGGGAAGGCGTCGGCATAGCCGTGCGCGAGCACGCTCGCCCGCTCCTCCCCGACCGTGTTGATCAGCGCCTCGCGCAGGTCGTCCGACCACTCGCGCGTCGCCTCGGCGAGCATCGCCTCGATCCCGGGGACGTCGTACACGGGCGGGTCGCTCGGGTCGACGTGGATCACGTAGTGCAGCCGTGCGAGCACCGACTCGGTGACGCGCGTGCCGTAGTCGAGCGTCTCGCCGTGCAGCTCGCGGTCGAGGATGTGCTCGATCCGCTCGCGATTGCGCGTGTTGTAACGGTCGCGCGGGATGTAGACGAGGCACGAGATGAAGCGGCCGAAGTTGTCGCGGCGCACGAACAGGCGCACGCGGCGGCGCTCTCCGAGGTTGAAGATTCCCATCGCGATCTCGTAGAGGTCGTCCTCCGACATCTGCAGGAGCTCGTCGCGCGGGTAGGTCTCGATGATGTCGACGAGCGCCTTGTAGTCGTGGCCGCCGTGCGGCAGCCCGGAGCGCTCGATCACGCGGCGCGCCTTGCGGCGGATGACGGGGATCTCCCACGGCGTCGCGCTGTACGCGGTGTGGGTGTAGAGGCCGAGGAAGCGGCGCTCCGCGACGACGTCGCCGTTCTCGTCGAAGCGCTTGACGCCGACGTAGTCGAGGTAGGCCGGCCGGTGGACGGTTGCACGTGAGTTCGCCTTCGTCAGGTTGAGCAGGTGCTTGTGGCGCGCCATGCGCCGCACGTCGGGCGGGAGGCGCGCGAAGCTGGCCGAGATCGGCGGCCCGCCCTTCTGGCGCAGGATCCCGAGCCCCGAGTCGGCCACCGCGCGCAGCACCTCCTCGCCGTCCTCGTCGGCGATCTCGTACTCGCGGTAGCCGAGGAAGGTGAAGTTCTCGCGCATCCACTCGAGCAGGTCGATCGTCTCGGAGAGCTCCTCGGGGTCGACGGCCGGCGGGTGCTCGCGGAAGTCCTCGGCGATCCGGCGCGCCTCGTCGAGCATCGCCGGCCAGTCGGTGACGGCGGCGTCGACGTCGCCGAGCACGCGCACGAGGTCGTCGTGCAGCTCCTGGAGCGCCTGCGGGTCGGTCTGCCGGTCCAGCTCGACGTGGATCGTCGACTCGCGGATGCCGCCCTCCTCGACCAGTTCGAGGAGGTTGCCCTCCTCGTCGCGGCGCACGCGCACGATCGGCCGGATCATCAGGTGGAGGCCGCTGCCGTGGCGGATCACCTCCATCGAGATCGAGTCGACGAGGAACGGCATGTCGTCGTTCACGAACTCGACGACGGTGTGCGGCGACTCCCATCCGTGCTCCTCGACGGTCGGGTTGTAGACGCGCACCTTCAACTGGCCGGGCCGCCGCTGCTGGAGTAGCTCCCAGTGCGCGAGAGCGGCGCCGGCGAGGTCGGCGTCGGTGCGGTCGGCGAGATCCTCGGAGGGGACGTGCGCGTAGTACGAGCGGATCCAGCGCTCGACGTCGTCCGCCTGGGTGCCCGCCTGCGCCCTGGCCCGGCTTACCGCCGCCTCCAGGTTCGTCGCCTTCGCGTCGTCGGTCCGCGTCGTCACGTCCCGAATCGCAGTATGCATCAGTACGCTCGGTGCATGCTTCGGGCGCGTCTGCTCTTGGTGGCGCTGCTCGTCGCCTGGCTGTTCTCCCCGCCCAGCTGGCGGTACGTCGTGCCGCTCTGGCTCCCGTTCGTGCTCGCGCTCGGGCTCGAGTTGCAGTTCTTCGTCACCGGGCTCGTGTCGCCGGGCGAGCCGGCCGAGCGGGGCCGCGGGCCGCAGAGCGCCGACCTGCACGAGTTCGGCTGGGAGGGCGAGCCGCCGGAGGAGGACGACCCGGAGTTCTGGTCGTCGCCGCCCGCCCCGCGCCCGCGCAGGCGGGGCGTCGGGCGGTTGCTCGGCCCCGCGATCGTGCTGGCCGCGGTCGGGCTGATCGTCTGGGGCGTGAACGTCAGGCGCGGCTGGAGCGCGCTCGACTCGGCGACTCAGGCGCGGGTCGAGCGGACGATCTCGGGCGAGGCGAGCAAGATCGCGGGGCATCCGGCCACCGTCGTCTGCGACACGTCGGGCCGCCATGTCGGCACGGTGCAGGAGGCGGACGGGCTCGCGGAGGTGGGCGGCACGCGGGCCTGGCTCACGCCGGGGATCTGCTACACGCTCTCGCGCGTGATCGAGGGCCACGCCTCGCACCCTGGCCGCAGCACGGGCCACGCGATCGTCGTGCTCGCACACGAGTCGTGGCACCTGCGCGGCGTCTCGAACGAGGGGCTCGCGAACTGCTACGCGTACCAGTCGGGCGTCCAGGTCGGCGTCGATCTCGGCCTCGCGCGCAGCGTCTCCTACCGGCTGATGAAGCAGGCGCTGTCCGACAACACCGTCGACGCCGCCGAGCCGCAGTACATCGTCCCGGCCGGCTGCGCCAACGGCGGCAAGTACGACCTCGACCCCGGGTCGTCGCAGTTCCCATAGACACGAGGAGATCTAGCCGGACGCGAAGCGCACGCGGTCGCCTGGGCGCAGCTGGCCCATCAGCCACAGATCGTCGGAGCACACGACGGCGAGCACGGGATAGCCGCCCGTGGTCGGGTGGTCGGGGCCGAGCAGGATCGGCTGCCCGTTCGGCGGCACCTGCAGCGCACCGGTCACGAGCCCCTCCGACCGCAGCTCCTCGCTGCGCGCCCACTCGAGCGGCTCGCCCTCGAGCCGGATGCCGACCCGGTTCGACGAGGTGCTCATCCGCCACGCCTGGGAGGTGAGCGACGCGAGCGCCTGCGGCGCGAACCAGTCGGCGCGCGGGCCGGCGACCACGCGCAGGACGGGCTCGGCCGGGAGCGGTCCGGCGCTCAGCGTCTCGGGCGCCCCTGCGACCCCGTCGCCGACGCGAAGCACGTCGCCCGGACGCACCACCGGCGGCCCGAGCCCGCTCATCAGGTCGGTCGAGCGGCTGCCGAGCACCGGCTCGACGTCGATCCCGCCCCGCACGGACAGATAGACGCGCGCGCCGCGCGCATAGGGCTCGACGTCGAGGATGTCGCCCGGCGCGACCTCGAACGCCGGCCAGTGCTCGGCCCCGGTCAGCGCGACGACCGCATCCGCCAGGAAGCGGAGCTTCGGCCCGCAGAGCGTCGACTCCAGCGAGGCGGCGCCCGGCCGGTTGCCGACGAGTCGGCTGCCGAGCTCGTACGCACGCGGATCGGCCGCCCCCGACGGTGGGACGCCGAGGTGCGAGAGCCCCGGCCGCCCGCGGTCCTGCACCGTGGTCAGGGGGCCGCTGTCGAGCACTTCGATCATCGCGCGACGAACCGCACCCGATCGCCGGCCGCGAGCAGCGCCGGCTGCTTGCGCGAGGCGTCGAAGAGCTCCGCATCCGTGCGGCCGAGCAGCCGCCAGCCGCCGGGCGACTCGCGCGGGTAGACGCCGCTGTAGACGCCCGCGATCGCCACCGTGCCGCCGGGCACGCGCGTCCTCGGCTCGGCGCGCCGTGGAACGTGCAGCCGCTCGTCGAGACCGAGCAGGTACGCGAAGCCGGGCGTGAAGCCGAGGAAGCCTGCGGTGTACGTCGCAGCGCAGTGGCGCGCGACGACCTCCTCCGGCGACAAAGACGCGAGCTGCGCCACCTCCGCCAGGTCGGGGCCGTCGTAGGTGACGGCCAGCTCGATCTCCACCGGTTCGGGCGGCGCGTGGTCGTCGGCCAGCGCCGCCTCGGCGAGGGCAACCGCGTCGGCGGCCCGCGGCTCCGAGTCGAAGACGAGCAGCACCGTCTCGTGGCCGGGCACGACCTCGACCACGCTCGCAAGCTCAGCCCGCGCCCGCCGTGCGACGCGCACCGCGTCATCGTTGCTCGCCAGCTCGAGCAGCAGCGCGCGATCGCCGGCCGGACGCACGGACAAGCTCATGCGAACGCGTGGAGGTCGATGCCGGCTGCGCGCAGCCCGTCGGCGACGCGCCGTGCGAGCGCGACAGCGCCGGGCGAGTCGCCGTGCACGCAGATCGAGCCGACGCGGCCCGCGAGCGCAACGGCCTGCCCGGCGGCGGCGTCGGCGTCGAGCAGCGCACCCGGCTCGCTGCGCGCGATCAGCCGGCCGCCGGCATCGTAGCCTCGGTCGGCGAACCCCTCGGCCACGGCGGTGAGCCCCGCCGCCCGCGCGACCGCGTAGAGCTGCGAGCCCGGGAAGGCGAGCATCGCGCGCGGCCCGCCGGAGGCGAGCGTCCCCGCCACGATCGCCTCGGCGCACGCCGCGTCGGCGGTCGCGCGGTGGTAGAGCGCCCCGTGCGGCTTCACGTAGGCGACGGGTCCGTGCTCCTGCAGCAGCCCGATCTGCTCGGTCGTCTCCGCCTCGACCACCGCCGGCGAGACATCCAGCTCGCGCCGGCCGAACCCGTCGCGGTCGCGGTAGCCGACGTGCGCCCCCACGGCGACGCCGAGCCCGGCCGCGAGCGAGGACAGCCGGCTCATCGTCCGCTCGTCGCCCGCGTGGAAGCCGCACGCGACGTTCGCACTCGTCACGATGCGGAGGAGCTCGTCGTCGGTCTCGAGGCCCTCACCGACGTCGGCGTTGAGATCGACCTGCACGGCGAGACGATGTCAGAGCTCAGCTGGCGCGGCGCAGCTGCTCGACGACCTGCTGCGCGGTGCGCGACTCCGGATCGAGCTTCTCGAGCGCGGTCTCGAGCAGGTCGCGCGCACGATCGTCTTCGCCGTGGCGGAGCATCGTGAACCCGAGGTTCGCGATCACGCGGCCCTCGTGGCGCTCGTCGCCCTCGTCGCGGAGGATCGTCAGCGCCTGCTCGAACCGCTCGACCGCTGCATCGGTGTCCCCCGAGGCTTCGAGCGCCAGCGCGAGGCTGTTCAGCGTCGGCGCCTCTCCCCCGCGGTCACCGAGCTTGCGGAAGATCGCGAGCGCCTGCCGGTGCTGCTCGGCCGCCGCCTCCGCACGGCCCTCGTTGCGCAGCCGTGCGCCGCGGGCGTTCAGCTCGAGCGCGCGGCGATGCTCGGCGTCCGGATCGTCGGTTGCGACCGGGACGCCGCCCGCATACGGCCAGCCCTGCCACTCGACCGCCCGCGACCGTGCCCGCACGTCGCGTGCGACGCGCGTGCTCGCCGCCCGGACGCTCGTTGCGCCGCGGGTCGCGTGCCTGCGCACGCCCGACAGGTCGACCTGCGGGAGCCCGCGCGGCAGCCCGCGCCGGACGAGGTAGAGCACGCCGAGGCCCGCGGCAGCGACGACGACCAGGAAGAGCAGGAGCGTTCCGAGCCCGAGCGCGATCAGCAGGCCCCCGAAGAACACGCAAGCGGCCGCCAGCCCGGCGATTCGCCTCCGCACGAACGCGCCGCGCGGCGATTTCTCTCTCAGCAGCTGCCACGCCATTCGACCCACCTCCCGGGCTCCGAGGTTGACCCTTCGACCTCGCCCGCCCCCGTTCCTTCCAGGGACGAGGTTGCGGCAAACACCGGATGCCGGCCCCGGTGCCCGGCACTAGCGTCGCTCGGGTGGCGAAGCGAGACGTCCCGGCCGACGTGATCACGGGTGTCCTGGTCCTCCTGGTGCTCGGGCTCGTCTTCGCAGCCGGGTTCTTCGGCTTCTTCCTCGGCCGCGATTCGAAGCACGCTCGCAACGGCGAGACGACGGCGGCGACGACGGTCGCCGGGGCGGAGACCGTCTCGTCCGCCGTCGCCTCCGGTGCGCACCTCTACGTCCAGTTCGGCTGCGTGCAGTGCCACGGGATGCAGGGCCGCGGCGGCGTCTCGCCGTACGTGCCCGCCCTGTCAGGCGCCTCGGCGCTGACCGCGGCGCACCTGCGCTCGATCATCGACCACGGCCTCGGCGAGTCGCAGAACCCGACGCAGCCCTACATGCCGGTCTGGGGTGCAGTGATCTCCGATCGGCAGGTGTCCGACCTCGTCTCGTACATCCGCGCCGGCCTGCCGGCCGTCGCCACCGCCGCGCCGCTCCCGGTGCCGCAGGGGCAGGGACAGGCGGTCCAGGGGGCGACCCTGTATGTCAACTACGGGTGCATCAACTGCCACGGGCCGAACGGGCTCGGCGGCGTCCCGAACCCGGAGTCGCCCGACAAGACCATCCCACCGCTATCGGGCCCCGCCTTCCGCGGCGAGTTCAACACCGAGGCGAAGATCCTGGCGGTCATCCACAACGGCAGCGTGATCGGCCGCGCGCCGATCGTGAGCATGCCGCACTGGGGCGGCATCATCCCGCCGGCGCAGCTGCAGGCGCTGGTCGCCTACCTCGACACGCTCAAGTAGCGCTCAGCCGGTGAGCGGGAACTCGGCGCGCAGCAGCGTGCCCGCTGTCCACGAGCTGGAGATGCTGAGCGTCCCGCGCAGCGCCTCGACGCGGTCGGTGAGGCCGACCAGCCCCGAGCCGCCCTGCGGGTTCGCGCCGCCCCTGCCGTCGTCCTCGACCTTGACCACGAGCGCGTGGCCTTCCCGCCGCGCGCTCACGCGCACGAGCGTCGCCTCGGCGTGCTTGACGACGTTGGTCAACGCCTCCGTGACGACGAAGTAGGCGGCGACCTCCACGGTCGGGTCGAAGCGCTCGTCCGGGACGTGAACGAGCTCCACCTCGAGCGGCGTCCGGCGCGCGAGCGCGGCGAGCGCCGGCGCGAGCCCGCTCTCGCTGAGCACCGGCGGGTGCAGGCCCGTCGCGAGGTGGCGCAGCTCGGTGATCGCCTCGCGGGCGTCCCGCTCGGCGGCCGCGAGCAGCTCGCCGACCGCCTCGTCCTCGACCTTGCGCCGGGCGACGCCGATGTTGAGGACGAGCGTGACGAGCCGCTGCTGCGCTCCGTCGTGCAGGTCGCGCTCGAGCCGCCGCCGCACTTCGTCCGAGGCCGCCACGAGACGCGCACGTGACGCGATCACCTGCTCGCGGGCATCGGCGCTCGCGACCGCCAGGGCGAGCAGCGCGGCGAACGGCGCGAGCCGCCGCTCGACGTCGTCGGCGAGCGTCTCCTCGGCGCCCGACGAGACGATCACCGCGCCCCAGGGGCGGCCCGAGACCATGACCGGCGCGGCTGCGGCCGAGACGTATCCGGCCTCGCGCATCCGGGTCGCGATCACGCCCTCGCCGTAGGCGTCGACGCGCGCTGCCGCGCCGGTGCGGTAGACGAGCCCGAACGCCGTGTCGTCACCGAGCGGGATCCGCGACCCGACCGGGAACAGCTCCTCCTCGGAAGCGCAGCTCCACCGCCCGACGACGGTCGCCTCCTCGCCTTCGGCGCCGTAGCGCACGACTGCGGCCGTGCGGGAGATCGCGAGCTTCCCTGTTTCGACCGCGACCGAGTCGAAGATCAGCGCCGCGTCCGCCTCCCCGGCGACGAGGGTCGCCACGCGGCGGAGCGCCGCCTGCTCGGCGGCGAGCACCTCCACCTCCGCCAGGCGGTCCTCGAGCTCGCTGTGCAGCGCCTCGACCTGGGCCGCCGTGCGGTCGCGCTCGGTCAGGTCGAGGCCGACAGTGAGGAGCCCGGTGACGGTGCCGTTCTCGTCGACGATCGGGCGGTTCGACCAGGCGATCTGCCGGCGCTCGCCGTCCTTCGTCAACCAGTGCCCGATCTGCGGGCTCGAGACCGCGACGGCGCCGAAGCTCGCGATGAACTCGCCGAACGCCGCCCGCTCCTCCGGCGGAATGACGACGTCGCGCACGTCGCGGCCGATCACCTCGGCCGCCGTGAAGCCGGTCACACGCTCGCACGCCTCGTCGAACATGAGGATGCGGCCGGAGCAGTCGAGCTTGCAGACCATGCCCAGCCCGGTGCGCGCGAGCACGTCCACGTACTCGCCCGGCGAGAGTGGTTTTGCCGCCTGGGGCGGCGCCTGCGACGACATCCGTTCAACCGTACCCGTGGGCGCAGGGGGTGTGACCGGGGGGTAGCCTCATTTGCGATGCCGGAGCTGGCGGCCGATGTCACCTTTCTCTTCACCGATATCGAAGGCTCTACCGGCCTTCTGCAGCGGCTCGGGACGGGCTATGCGGCTGTCCTGCAGCGCCACCGCACGCTGATCGGCGGCGCCGTCGACTCGAACGGCGGCCGGGTCGTCGACTGCCGCGGGGACGAGTTCTTCGCCGTCTTCGGCGACGGTCCGTCGGCCGCCTCGGCCGCGGTGGCGGCGCAGCTCGCGCTGACCGGAGAGCGGTGGCCGGAGGACGTGACCGTTCGTGTGCGCATGGGTATCCACCGCGGCCGTGCGCAGGTCGTCGGCGACGGGTACGTCGGCATGGCGGTGCACCACGCCGCGCGGGTCAGCGCGACAGCACGGGGCGGCGAGATCCTGGCGTCGTTCGCAACGGTCGAGACCTGCACGTTCGAGATGGTCGATCTCGGCGAGCACCGGCTCAAGGGCGTGCCGCACCCCACCCGGCTCGTGCGCGTGGTCGCGCCCGGCCTCGAGACCGACTTCCCGATGCTCGGCGATCAGGCCGCCGACCCGGCGACGATCGTGCGCGTCGCGCTCGCCGACGACTCGGTGCTGCTCCGCGAGGGGATCGCGAGCCTGCTCGAAGAGGAAGGCTTCGACGTCGTCGGCCAGGCCGGCACCGCCGAGGACCTGCTGGTGCTCGTGGACGAGACGCTGCCCGACGTCGCGATCGTCGACATCCGCATGCCGCCGACCAAGACCGACGAGGGCCTGCGCGCCGCACGCGAGATCCGCCAGCGGCATCCGCACACCGGTGTGCTGCTCCTCTCCCAGTACGTCGAGCTCGAGAAGGCGGTCGAGCTGCTCGACCGCGACGCGACCGGCGTCGGCTACCTGCTCAAGGACCGCGTCGCCGACGTCGAGGAGTTCACGCGCGCGATCCGCCGCGTCGCCGACGGCGGCGTGTCCGTCGACGTCGAGATCCTCGAGCAGCTACGAGACTAGGGCACCGGCGCTCGCGGCCCGGCGCGAGCGCTCGATCCACGGCGTCGCCCTGAGGCGGCCGAAGATCTCGGTCGCCTCGAGCAGCAACTCGGCGTCGTCCGAGCCGAGCTCGGCTTGCTCGAGCAGGGTCACCGCGAGATGGAACGGGAGCTCGAGCTCGCGAAAGCGCGCGACGGCGAGCGCGAAGCCGCCGCCGTCGCCGGTGAGCTTCGCGCGAAAGCGCCGCGCCTGGGCGTCGAGGAACGGCGGCCGCGTGCCGGGCGGGATCGCCTCGATCGACGCGATGACCGCCTCGACCTTCGCCGTGTCGCCGAGTGCGAACGCCGACTCGAGTGACTCGCAGACACCCTGCTTGCCTCCCTGCGAGTCGAGGCCGAACGTGCTCGACGCCTCGATCGTCGCGTCGGCATCGGCGAGCGCCTCGTGCAGCTTCCCCTCGGCTCGACGAAACGCAGCCCGCGCGCCCAGGAACGAGCCGAGCTCCTGCCGGTCGGGCGAATCCTCGAGGCGGGAGAACATCTGCAGCACACGCCGCGCGCCCTCGAGGTCGCCGCGCTGAACCTCGATCTCGACCGCCGACTGGAGGAGGCTGAGCATGGTGCCGCCGGCGTCGACCTGCTCCTGGGTGACGTCCAGGGCAACCGCGTGCGCCTCGTCCCAGCGGCCGAGCATGAACAGCGGATACGTGCGCTCGGCAAGCACCCCCCACTCCTGAGGCCGGCTGCCCATCCTGCGCGCATGCGCGAGCGCCTCGTCGAGCAGACCGAGGGCCTCCGCGTACCGGTCCAGCTGGAAGCAGCGGTCGGAGAGCCAGAAGTAGGTCGTACTGATCTCCTGGACCACGTCGTGCTCCAGGGCGATCTCGAGCGAGCGGGTCAGGAGCGCTGTCGACTCCTCGACGTGGCCCCTGCTGCGCAGGATCCCGGCCTTCGCACGCAGCGCCCGCGCCAGCGCCTCCGGATACGCATTGGCCTCGGCGACGTCGAGCGCCAGCTCCACGCGCTCGGCTGCGCGCTCGAGGTCACCCGAGAACCAGTATCCGAAGGCGAGGCTGGCGGCCACGATCGCGACGTCCTCGTCCGGCTCGTCCTGGACGAGCACCGCGAGCGCGTGCTCCGCTCGTGCCATCGCCTCGTCGCGCCTGCCGATGTTCGCCTCCACACCGGCGAGCTTGTGGTGGGCGCGCGCCGCGGCATGCTGGTCTCCCAGCTGCTCGTAGAGCGCGATCGACTGTTCGTAGAGGAGCACCGCTGCGTCGACGTCCGCCGCACGCATGGCCATCTCCCCGGCGCGGGCAAGGAGCGCGGCGCGCTCCGACCGCTCGTCGGTCAGCTCTGCGGCCTGCTCGAAGTACCGGCGCGCCTCGGCCGCCGCTGCGAGCGACGCAGCGTGCTCGCCTGCGCGCCCGAGCATCGCCTGCGCGTTCGCCCTGATCTCCGCGCCATCGTCGGCGTCGGGCATCGCCTCGTAGGCGGCCAGGTAGTGCGACGCGACGACCTCCACGACCTCGTCCTCGTCCTCGGCGAACGCGCTGCGGAGGTGGGCCGCCGCGGCGAGATGCCTGGCGCGGCGCTCGCGCCGCGAGAGCGTCTCGTAGGCGACATGCCGGACGAGGTCCTGCAGGAAGCCGTACTGCCCGTGCTCGGGCGAGCGCGGGTCGGCCTGGATGCCGAGCACCTCCTTTCGCACCAGCGCGGCGAGCAGAGGCTCGAGCTCCGCGTCGGCGCCGGCCAGTGAGGCGAGGGCGCCCTTCGTGAACGTCTTACCGAGCACCGAAGCGTCCTGCAGGACGCGCCGTTCGTCCGCCGAGAGGCCGTCGAGGCGCGCAGCGATCAGCGCGTGCAGCGTCTCGGGCACCTCGAGCGCGTCGAGCGATCCCTGCAGCCGGTACGCGGTGCCGTCCTCGACGAGCAGCCCACGGTCGAGCAGCATGCGCACCGTCTCGACCGCGTAGAGCGGGATCCCCTCGGCGCGCGCCAGGATCCGCTCGCAGGCGTCCGGCGGCAGTCCGGGCACGAGCCCGGTCAGCAGCTCTTGCATCGCTTGCTGCGGCAGCGGCTCGAGATACAGCGAGGTGAAGCTGCGCTGCCCGGCGCCCCACGTCGGCCGCCGCTCGAGCAGCTCCGGCCGTGCGAGCGTGATCACGAGGATCGGCGAGCTGCGCGACCAGTCGAGCAGGTACTCGACGAAGTCGAGAAGGCTCGCGTCGGCCCACTGCATGTCCTCGAACAGGAGGACCGTCGGGTAGCCCTCCGCCAGGCGCTCGAAGAAGAGCCGCCAGGCGGCGAACAGGTCCTGCTGGTCGCGTGCCTGGTGGTCGCCGAGGCCGAGCAGGTGCGCGAGGCGCGGCTCGAGGAACGCCCGCTCCTCGGCGTCGAGGATCTGCTCCTCGAGCGTCGCGCGGAGCTTGGTGAGCGCGGCGGCGGGATCCTCCTCCTCGGCGATCCGGCAGCGCATGCGCACCATGTCGGCGAGCGCCCAGTAGGTGACGCCCTCCCCGTACGAGAGGCAGCGGCCGCGGTGCCAGTAGACGCTCTCCGCGATCCCGTCGAAGTACTTGTAGAACTCCCAGCCGAGCCGCGACTTGCCGATGCCCGCGATCCCGGTGACGGAGACGAGGTGCGCCTTCTTCTCCTCGGCGCACGCGTGGAACAGGTCCTTGATCTGCCGGAGCTCGCGGTCGCGGCCGACGAACGGCGCCTCGAGGCCCTGCGACTTGAGCGAGCCGCGCAGCCCGGACACCACCCGCTGCGCCCGCCAGAGGGGCGTCAGCCCTTCCTTTCCCTTGAGCTCGAACGACCCGGCGTCGGCGTAGACGATCGTCTGCTCCGTCGCGCGGCGCGTCGACTCGCCGACGAACACCGTGCCGGGGTCCGCCACCGACTGCACGCGCGACGCCGTGTTGACGAGGTCGCCCGCCACCATCCCCTCGCCTTCGGCGCCGAGCGTCACCGCCGCCTCGCCGGTCAGGACGCCCGCGCGGGCGCGCAGCTCCTCGGCGCCCACCTCCTGGCCGAGCGCCGAGACCGCGACGACCAGGTCGAGTGCCGCGCGCACCGCGCGCTCGGCGTCGTCCTCGGTCGCCGTCGGCGTCCCCCACACCGCCATGACCGCGTCGCCGATGAACTTCTCGACCGTGCCGCCGTAGAGCGCGATCAGCCGCCGGCAGCTTTCGAAGTAGCGCGAGAGCAGCTCGCGCACCTCTTCGGCGTCGCGCGACTCCGACAGCGTGGTGAAGCCGACCAGGTCGGCGAACAGCACGGACACCAGCCGGCGCTCGGACGCCGGCTCTTCACGCGGCTTGGCCGCGACGGCCGTCGCCGGCTGACCGGCGAGCGCCGACCCGCACTCGTAGCAGAACTTTCGCCCGGGCTCGTTGGCCGTTCCGCACGTGCTGCAGACCGCCGCCAGGGCGGTGCCGCACTCGCCGCAGAACTTCGCCTCCGCACGGTTCTCGGCGCCGCAGCTCGAGCAGACGGTCACCTGGAGAAGCCTACGTCGTTCCCCAGACCTCGTCTGCGACCTCGACGACGAGCCGCAGCTTCGCCCACTGCTCGTCCTCGGTCAGCTCGTTGCCGTCGACGGTCGAGGAGAAGCCGCACTGGGGGGACAGGCAGAGCTGCTCCAGGGGCGCGAACCTCGCGGCCGCGTCGATCCGCCGCTTCAGCTCGTCCTTCGACTCCAGCGCGCCGCTCTTCGTCGTCACGAGGCCGAGCACCACGCGCTTGCCGCCCTTCGGCAGGAAGCGGAGGGGCTCGAAGCCGCCCGACCGCTCGTCGTCCCATTCCATGAAGAAGCCGTCGACGTCGAGGTCGTTGAGCAGCGCTTCGGCGACGAACTCGTAGTCACCGTCGGCCACCCAGGCCGAGCGGAAGTTGCCGCGGCACATATGGGTGGTCACGGTCATGCTCTCGGGCCGGCCGGCGACTGCCTCGTTGATGTGGCGGATGTACTCCTCGTGCTGGTGCACCGGGTCGCCGCCGATCTCCGCGACGTGCGCGCGCTGCGTCGGGTCGTTCATGTACGCGAGACTCGTGTCGTCGACCTGCAGGTAGGTGCAGCCGAGCTCGCCGAGACGCCGCACCTCCTCGGCGTAGGCGGCGGTGAGGTCGGCCCAGAAGGCGTCGAGATCCGGGTAGACCTCAGGGTCGATCGAAGCCCGCCCCCCGCGGTAATGGACCATGCTCGGCGAGGGGATCGTCAGCTTCGGCAGCGCCGGCGAGCCGCAGCCCTGCAGGAAGCGGAACGCATCGCCGAAGATCGTCTGCGACAGGCCGACCTTGCCGTCGACCTGCATCGCGGACGGCGTGAAATCGATATCGCCGTCGGCGCGGTGGAAATGGACGGCGAGGTTGCCGTCGAGCTTGGTCACCCCGTCGAGCGCGTAGATGAAGTCCATGTGCCACGAGCCGCGGCGGAACTCGCCGTCTGTCACCGACTGCAGGCCGGCGTCGGCCTGCTTGCGGACCGCGTCGCGGATCGCATCGTCCTCCGCCGCGCGCAGCGCGTCGGCGTCGAGCTCGCCGCGCGCGAACGCCGCCCGAGCCTCGAGCAGCGCCGGCGGACGGAGCAGGCTGCCGACGTGGTCGGCGCGGAACGGCGGTGCCATGGGTGTGGAACCTAGCCGACGAAGACCCACGTGCGGCTGACGAGGAAGCTGCCGGCGGCGACGAGGACGAGCGTCGCCGCGTACGCGGCGAGCTGCTCCCGTGTCGCGGCGACGAGCGCCCACAGCAGCACATCGGCGACGCCGGCGGCCGTCGCCTGGGCCAGCGCGTAGCGCGCGAGCGAGCGGCGCGAGCGCGGCCGCCGGAACGTGAACCGCGCGTTGAGCAGGTAGCCGTTCAGCGCGCCCGCGGCAAATGCAACGGGCGCCGCGACGAGGTAGCCCGTGTGCAGCGAGAGGAGCGCCGAGTAGACCGCGAGGCTGAGCAGCGTGTTGACGACGCCGACCGCGGCGAACAGCACGACGCGCCGGAGCTCATCCGGCAGCCAGGATCGCATCGGCCTTGCCGGCGCAGTCGTAGAGGCCGGAGACCGCCGAGACGGACCTACAGGTCGACTCGATCGTCTGGATCGCGGCGTTGTTCCCGCCGCCCGGCCCGAAGCCGCCGCCGCCGAAGCCGCCGCCGCTGCCGAGCAGGAAGTAACGGGCCTCGCCGCTCCGGATCAGCTTCGCCAGGAACGCGTGGGTGAGCACCGTCTCGCGGCCGGTGAACCCGCCCATCGACGCGATCGGCTCGCCGGCGATCACGTAGGGCGCCGCCTCCTGCTCGCTCGTGACGATCAACGGGAAGCGCGTCGTCGCGCCGTTCGCCTCGGCGTACTGCAGCGCGGACTGGATCGAGGAGCTCCCGCCGCCGCCGAAGCCGGGGCCGCCGCCTCCGCCGCCGAGGCCGAAGCCGCGCGACGACGACGAGGTGAGGCCGGAGATGAAGTTCGGACCGGCGCCCGGGAAGACGCCGTTGACCGCGCCCCTGAGCGTGCTCGCCGACCAGGCGGCCGGCGGCGCGAGAAATCCGCCGACCGCGATCACGAGGGCCGCGATCGCGACGAGGCGCCGCGTCGCCTCGGGCCAGTCTGGCCCGACCGCGAGCGCGACGACACCGCATGCGGCGACGAACGCGGCGAACACGACGAGCTCCTGCAGCCACGCGTCGTAGCCCGTGCGGCGCAGCAGCGCGACCTCGAGCCACGCAGTGAACATGATCGCGAGCAGCGGAAGCGCGATCCACGCGTTGCCCCGCTTCGCGTCGCGCGCCAGCGACACCGCTCCGATGCCGACGAGCGCGCTCGTCGCGGGCGCGAGCGCCGACAGGTAGTAGGTGTGGACGATCCCGCTCGAGTAGCTGAAGACGACGGCGCCGGCGAGGAACCAGCCCGCGACCATCGTCAGGACTCCGAGCTGGCCGCGCTTCGACCGCCAGGCGTAGAGGAAGGCTGAGACGCAGCCGACGATCGCGAGCGGGAGCAGCCAGCCGCCCTGGTCGCCGAGCGCATCGTTGATCAGGCGGAAGAAACCGGGCGAGCCCGAGAACGCACCGCCGCCGCCCCCGCCGCCGAACGACGTCCCGCCGCTCTGCCCGAACACACGGCCGAGCCCGTTGTAGCCGAGCGCGAGGCTGATCGCGCTGTTGTCGCTCGTGCTGCCGACGTAGGGGCGGTCGGCGGCCGGCGTCAGCTGGACCGCTGCGACCCACGCGCTCGAGACGACCGCCAGCGGGATCCCGGCGACGAGCAGGTGCCAGATGCGCGTTCCCCAGCCGAGGCGGGCGAAGAGCAGATAGCCGAGCGCGATCCCGGGGACGATGATCCCGGCGGCCAGCATCTTCGTGTTGAACGCGAGCCCGGTCAGGACGGCGCTCGCGAGCAGCCAGCGCAAGCGCGCCGACTCGACCGCGCGGGCCGCCGCCCAGACCGCGGCCACGAGCAGGAGCACGAACAGCGCGTCGGGGTTGTTGTCGCGGTTGACCGCCACCGAGACCGGCGACACGGCGAGCGCAAGCGCGGCGACGAGCCCGGCAGCTCGTCCGAAGTAGCGGGCGACGAGCAGATAGAGGAGCCACACCGCCAGCACGCCCGCGATCGCCTCGGGAAGGAGGATCGTGACGCCGGAGAACCCGAACAGCTTCGCGCTGGCGACCTCGACCCAGAGCGCGAGCGGCGGCTTGTCGACCGAGACGAGCCCGCCCTGGTCGAACGAGGCGAAGAAGAAGTTGTGCCAGCTCGTCATCATGCTGCGCACCGCGCCCGCGTAGTACTCGTTCGCGTAGCCGTTCTGGGCGAGCCGGGCGCCGTCGAGCACGGCCGCGAGCGCGAGCACGGCCGCGAGTGGCGCGTGCCGGCGAAGCGCGCGGCTGTCGGCACTGGCGAACGGACGGGTCAGCGCCTCGACGCTCATCGTGCAACCACTGCCTCGCGGCCCTCGCCGCGCCAGAAGGAACGGCGCATGCGCCAGAGCCCGGCCAGGTCGCCGCCGATCGTCGGCAGCAGCTCGACGCGCGAGTCCAGATCCTCGATCCAGTCGACGGGCACCTCGTGGATCCGCATCCCGTTTCGCTCGGCCAGCAGCAGAAGCTCGGTGTCGAAGAACCACCCGTCATCGGCGACCAGGGGGACGAGCTGTCGCGCGACGTCGGCGCGGAGCGCCTTGAACCCGCACTGGGCGTCGCTGAAGCGCGCGTTGAAGCCCGCGTGGACGAGCGCGTTGTAACCGCGCGAGAGCAGCTCGCGCTTCAGCCGCCGGCGCACGTGGGCGTGGTGGGCGAGCCGCGTTCCGATCGCCACCTCGCTGTGCCTCGACATCAGCGGGGCGACGAGCGGCAGGAAGCTCTCGAGGTTCGTCGACAGGTCGACGTCCATGTACGAGACGATCTCCGCCGAAGACGAGAGCCAGGCGCTGCGCAGCGCGAAGCCGCGGCCCTTGCGGCCGAGCCGGAGCGCGGTCACCTCCCGGTGGATCGAGGCGAGCAGGCTCGCGATGGTCGGCGTGCCGTCCGTGCTCGCGTTGTCGGCGATCACGATCCCGAACCGGAACGGGAACTCCTCGCGCAGGTAGGCGATGAGCAGCTCGACGTTGTGCGCGAGCGTCGTCTCCTCGTTGAACACGGGGATCACGACGTCGACCGTCTGCAGGTTGGCGTTCATCTCGCATCGAACGTCAACACGACGGGCTAAGCGGAACCTATGCCGGCCGCCGTTCTTAGCTGGTTCTTACCGTCTCCACAGGTAGCGGAGAGACACTGAGTCGACCTTGGCCGACATGCCCAGCAGCTCACGCAACCGGAAGATCGGAGCGATCGCGGTCGCCGTCGTCGCCCTCGCGGGCGTGGGCACCGCGTACGCCGCCTCGAAGCTCCACACGGGCTCGAGCTCCCACGGCGCCGTCCCGGGCGCCGGCAACTTTGCCGCGCCGGCCCGCGGGCAGTTCGGTACGCCCCCGTCCGGCAACGGCTACGGCCGCGGCTTCGGCGGCGGGTTCGGAGGCGACCGCCGCGGGGGCTTCGGCGGCATCTTCGGCAGCTTCGCCGCCGCCACGACCTACCTCGGCATCTCGCAGCAGCAGCTCTTCGCCGACCTCCAGTCGGGCAAGACGCTCGCCCAGATCGCGAACGCGACGAGCGGAAAGTCGGCGAACGGCCTGATCGCCGCCATGGTCGCCGCGCAGAAGAGCGCGCTCGCCTCGTCGGTCAAGTCCGGCCGCATCACCCAGGCGATGGCGACCCAGATCGAGTCGAATCTCCAGTCCCGCGTCACCGACATGGTGAACAACGGCTTCGGCGGCGGCCGCGGAGGATTCGGCGGGCGCGGAGGCTTCGGCGGCGGGAGCGGCGGCAACGGCTTCGGGTCGCCGCCGAGCGCACCGAGCCAGAGCCAGGGTCAGGCCGGCGCGAGCCCGACGTAGTTCTCGGCCAGCGACCGCGCAGCCGCCTCCGACGCGAAGACGTAGCGCAGCTGCGACAGCTGCAGCTGCAGGTCGAACGGATCGTCGCCGACGCGGTGCAGCATCGAGGTCATCCACCACGAGAAGTGCTCGGCGCGCCAGACACGGCGCAGGCAGCGGTGTGAGTACGACGCGAGCTCGGCGGCGTCGCCGCTCGCGTACCAGCGCTCGAGCGCACGGGCGAGCACGGTGACGTCCGAGATCGCGAGATTGAGACCCTTCGCTCCGGTCGGGGGAACGATGTGCGCAGCGTCGCCGGCGAGGTAGAGGCGGCCGTGCTGCATCGGCTCGGCGACGAAGCTCCGCATACCGGTGACGCCCTTCTCGAGCACCGGCCCCTCGTCGAGTGTCCAGCCGTCGAGCGCGGTGCGCAGCCGCAGCTCCTCCCAGATCCGCTCGTCGGGCCACTTGTCGAGATCCTCGTCGGGGCGGCACTGAACGTACAGGCGGCTGAGCGTCGGCGACCGCAGGCTGAGCAGCGCGAACCCGCGCTCGTGGTGGGCATAGACGAGCTCGTCAGCCGACGGCGCCGCCTCGGCGAGAATGCCGAGCCAGCCGAACGGGTACTCGCGCGTGTACTCGGTGAGCACCCGCTGGATCGCCGGCCGGCACACGCCGTGAAAGCCGTCGCACCCGGCGATCACGTCGCAGTCGAGCCGGTGGTCCTCGCCTTCGTGCATGTACGCGACGAACGGGCCGTCGCTCTCGAAGTCGTGGACCGCCACGTGGTCGACCTCGAAGCGGAGCGGCAGACCTGCGGCGAGCCGCGAGGCGATCAGATCCTTCACGACCTCGGTCTGCCCGTAGACGAGGATCGTCCCGCCGCCGGTCAGCTCGTCGAACGCGAGGCGGTGGCGCTCGCCGGCGAACTGCATGTTGACGCCGCGGTGCACGATCCCCTCGCGGTGCATCCGGTCGCCGACTCCGGCGGAGGTGAGCACCTCGACCGTTCCCTGCTCGAGCACGCCCGCCCGGATCCGGTGCTCGACGTAGTCGCGGCTCCTGCTCTCGAGCACGACCGACTCGATGCCGGCGCGGTGCAGGAGCTGCGCCAGCGTCAGCCCGGCCGGGCCGGCCCCGACGATCGCGACCTGCGTCCGCTCCCGCGTCATGCACCATCCTCGGCGAGGACGCGCTGGGCAACGGCGAACGCATGGTTGGCAGCCGGCACACCGCAGTAGATCGCCGACTGCATCAGCACCTCCTTGATCTCGTCGTTCGTCAGGCCGACGCGGCGCGCGGCGCGCAGATGCATGGCGAGCTCGTCGAAGTGCCCGAGCGCGACGAGCGCCGTCAGCGTGATGCAGCTGCGCGTGCGGCGGTCGAGCCCGGGACGGGCCCAGATCTCGCCCCAGGCATAGCGCGTGATCAGATCCTGGAAGTCGGCCGTCAAATCGGTCGTCCGGTCGATCGCGTTGTCGACGTGCCCGTCGCCGAGTACCTCACGGCGGACGCGCATTCCATCCTCGTAGCTCACAGGAACCCCTCCAGCAGTCGATTGAACTCGTCGGGCCGCTCGACGTTCAGGAGATGCGCCGCATCGGCGATCACCTCGAAGCGCGTGCCCTGGATGCTGCGCGCGACCTCTTCGACGACGGCGGGCGGGGTCGTCGGGTCCCCGGTCGCCGCGACCGCCAGCGTCGGGACGGCCACCGACCCGAGCGCCTCGCGCACGTCGAAGCGCGACAGCGCCTCGCAGCAGCGCGCGTACCCCTCGGGGTCGGTGTCGAGGAAGAGCTCGCGGTAGGCATCGACCTCTCCGAACGACGGCGTGAACCACCGGGCGAGCACGGCGTCGACGATCGCGCCGAGCCCCTGCGCACGCACCGTCGCCGCGCGGTCGAGCCACTGTTCCGGCGGGCCGAACCGGGTGGCCGTCGCCACCAGCACGAGCCGCTCGAGGCGGTCAGGCGCGTCGAGCGCGAGCTGCATGCCGACGGCGCCGCCGAGTGACAGGCCGACGAACGAGAAGCGCCCGTCGCCGGCCGCGTCGAGCACGCGGCGTGCGAGGTGGCCGACGTCGTGGACTTCCTCGACCGGCGCGCCGCCGTGCCCGGGGTGATCGACGCGCACGATCGTCCGCCCGCCGAGCGCGGGCAGCTGCGGGTCCCACATCGCCGCCGGGGCGCCGAGCGAGCCGCAGAGAACGACGGTGGTCATTCGCGGTGGAGCGCGAGCGCGCGATCGATCAGCGCATCGGCCGCGCCGAGGTAGTCCTCGGGCGCGGCCACGTCGATCCCGAGCCGCTCCGCCTCGGAGAGCACGTCGCCGCTGATGTTCGCGCGCATTCGCGCCGCGTCGACCTGCAGCCCGCCCAGCGACCGGCCGGTCGCCGCCGCCGCCCCCGCGGTCGCCGCGAGCACAGTCGAGAGCGCGGCCCACTCTGCGTGCCAGGCGCCGACGGCCCGCTCGTGCTCCTGCACGCCCGACTCGAAGAGAAGCGCGGCGTTGGAGCGGGCGTGCCGGGCGCACGCATCGGCGAGCACCGCCGCGACCGGGTTGCGCTTGTGCGGCATCGTCGAGGAGCCGCCGGCATCCGCTTCTGCGACCTCGGCGACCTCCGTCTGCGCGAGCAGCACGACGTCGGTTGCGATCTTGGCGAGGGCAGCGGCGACGCTCGCGAGCGCGCCGGCGAGCTCGGTGACGGGCGTGCGCACGGTGTGCCACGGCACCGCCGGCTCGCGCAGGCCGAGCTCGCCGGCGAAGCGCCGCGCGACCTCGGTTCCCCTGCCGTCGAAGGCGGCCAGCGTGCCGGCGGCGCCGCCCAGCTCGGCCGGCAGCGCCCCGGCGACCACATCCAGGCGGCGGCGCGTCTCGACGACCCCGACGAGCCATCCCGCCGCCTTGAGCCCGAACGTCGTCGGGACGGCCTGCTGCAACAGCGTGCGCGCGGCCATCACGGTTCCGCGGTGCGCCTCGGCGAGCCCCGCACAGAGATCGGCGACCGCGCCGAGCTCGCCGTCGATCACCTCGCAGGCGCGCCGCGCGACGAGCATCGCCGCCGTGTCGAGGATGTCCTGGCTCGTCGCGCCGTGGTGCACGTAGCCCGCGTGCTCCTCGCCGACCTGGGCCCGCAGCGCGCGGACGAGGGGCTCGACCGGGTTGCCGGCGGCACGTCCCTGTTCGGCGAGCTCGTGCTCGTCGTACAGGTCAGCGTGACAGGCGGCGCCGACCATCGCGGCGGCCTCGGGCGGCAGGAGGCCGGCCTGCGAGCAGGCGGCGGCGAGGGCGCGCTCGGCGGCGAGCATCGCTTCGAGCCAGGCGCGGTCGGAGACTGCGTCCACGGCGTCGGCCGGGACGAAGATCGCCTCGAAGGGCCTCACACGGGGTACAGAATCACGCCGCCTCGAGCGCGCGCAACGCCGCGAGCTCGATCAGCGACGGCGGCTCGGTGACGCTGAGGTCGTCGGCGACGCGGAGATCCCAGCCCGTCACCGCGCGCACGTCGTCGACAGCGACGTTCGGATGCACCGAGGTGAGCGTCAGCTCGCCGCCGCGCGGCTCGAGCACGCCGAGGTCGGTCACCACGACGCGAACGCGGTCGCCGAGGCTCGTCGTGAAGTCGAGCTGCTCGACGAACGCGCGGCGCGACTGGCGCAGCAGCACGAAGACGTCGCGCACGCCCGTCGCGATCTCGGGAGCGCCGCCGCCGCCGGGAAGCCGGACGACGGGATGGTCGTAGTCGCCGATCACGGTCGAGTTGAGGTTGCCGTGACGGTCGATCTGCGCCGCGCCGAGGAAGCCGACGTCGATGCGGCCGCCCTGCAGCCAGTAGCCGAACATCTCGGGCACGGACACGACCGAGACCGCGGTCTCGGCCAGCTCGCCGTCGCCGATCGAGAGCGGCAGGTGGTCGGGCTTGGCGCCGATCGTGCCGGACTCGTAGACGAGGACGCAGCCCGGCGCGTGCGTGCGGCGGGCGAGGTTGGCGGCCACGCTCGGCAGGCCGATGCCGACGAAGCACACCATGCCGTCGCGGAGCCGGCGCGCGGCTTCGACGGCCATCATTTCGTCGGCCGTGTAGTCCGATGCGCGTCCCGGGATCCCGTTCACGCCGGCATCACCCGCTGGATTACTACGTCGGCCCTTGTCCGATTGTCAAGATGCTGTTCTAATAGCCGGAACATGGCGGCGGGCGCCTCCTACTCCCAGTCGCTCGAGCGCGGGCTGGCCATTCTCTCCGCGTTCAAGTCGGGCCGCCCGCTGCTCGGGATCTCGGAGCTCGCGCGGGAGATCGGGCTCGGCCGCTCGACCACGCACCGCTACGTGGCCACGCTCGCCGCGCTCGGCTACCTGCAGCAGGATCCGGCGACGCGCAAGTACCGGCTCGGCCCACGTGTGCTCGACCTCGGCTTCTCGGCGATCAACTCGATGGAGCTGCGCGAGCTCGCGGCGCCCCACCTGCAGCAGCTGAGCGACGACACGGGCTTCACCGTGAACATGGCGGTGCTCGACGGCGTCGACATCGTGTACGTCGAGCGCTGCCGCAGCTCGCGCGCCGGCCAGCGGGAGATCGACCTCAACCTGCACGTCGGGTCGCGCATGCCCGCGTACTGCACGTCGATGGGCAAGGTGCTGCTCGCCTTCATGGACCCGGCCGATCGCGATGCCCTGATCGACGGGTCGAGCCTGCAGCGCCGCGGCCCGAACACGCTGACGACCCGCCGGTCGCTGCAGGCGGAGCTGGAGCGCGTGCGCAGCGAGGGGTACGCGATCAACAACGAGGAGCTCGCGTACGGTCTGCGCTCGATCGCGGCGCCGGTGCGCACGCACGACGGCGCGGTCGCGGCCGCCGTCAACCTTGCGGTTCACAGCTCGATGGTCTCGATGCAGGAGCTCGTTGCGCGGCTGACGCCTGCGTTGCTGAAGACGGCTGCGGAGATCTCGGCCCGCGCCGGCTACCGGCATCAGCCGGCGGAGATGTACTCGGTCAGGTAGCGGATCTGGAAGCTCTGCTGCTCCGACTGCTTCCGGACGAGGTCGCCGATCGAGATCATGCCGACGAGCGTCTCGTCCTCGACGACCGGGACGTGACGGATGCGACGGTCGGTCATGAGCGCCATCGCCTCCTCGACCTCCGTCTCCGGGGTGATCACGACGACCGGCGAGGTCATCACGTCGCGCACCGGGGTGTCGCGCTCGCCGAGCCCCTGGACGGCGACCCGGCGCAGGTAGTCGCGCTCCGTGAAGATGCCCTGGATCTCGTTCTCGCCGTGGCCGCTGACGAGAATCGCGCCCACGTTGGCCTCGACCATGGCCTGGACCGCCTCGAGCACGGTGGCCTCGCCGTCGATGCGGATGACGCCTCCGCCCTTCTCCTCGAGGATCTTCGCGATCGTGGCCATCCCGAAACATTCCGAAAGACACCCACTCCTGTCAAGGCTCGGCGTTAGGGTCAGCGGGCGATGAGCGGCATCGAGGTGCTGACGATGGGCCGGATCGGAGTCGATCTGTACCCCGAGCAGATCGGCGTGCGCCTGGCCGACGTGCAGACCTTTCGCAAGATGCTGGGCGGCAGCGCGACGAACGTGGCGGTGGCTGCGGCGCGCTACGGCAGGCGCTCCGCCGTGATCACGAAGGTCGGCGACGACCCGTTCGGGCCGTACGTCCGCGACGCGCTCGCAGGGTTCGGCGTCGACCCGAGCCGGGTCGGCACCCACCCCACGCTGCGGACGCCGGTCGTCTTCTGCGAGATCTTCCCGCCCGACGACTTTCCGCTGCTCTTCTACCGCGAACCGACGGCTCCGGACATGACGGTCGAGCCCGGCGAGCTCGACCTCGAGGAGATCGCCACGGTGCCGCTGTTCTGGACGACCGGCACGGGGCTGTCGGCGGAGCCGAGCCGTGCAGCGACACTCGCCGCGCTCGAGTCGCGCGGCCGGCGCGCGATCACGATCCACGACCTCGACTACCGGCCGGGCTTCTGGGAGTCGGAGCGCGAGGCGGGCGCCTGGGGCCGGCGCGCGGTCGAGCTCGCGACGGTCGCCGTCGGCGGGCGCACCGAGGCGGTGCCGATCGTCGGCGACCTGGCGGCGGCCGATACCGCGAGCGCACTGCTCGAGCTCGGCGTCGAGCTCGCGATCGTCAAGCTCGGGCCGGAAGGGGTGCTCGCAGCGACGCAGGACGAGCAGGTGACGCTCCCGCCCGTCCCGGTGACCGTGCTGAACGGGCTCGGCGCCGGCGACGCGTTCGGCGGCGCGCTGTGCCACGGGCTGCTCGCGGGCTGGGAGCTCGAGCGGACGATTCGCTTCGCGAACGCCGCGGGTGCGCTGGTCGCCTCGCGCCTGGGCTGCGCCGACGACATGCCGACGGCGGACGAGGTCGACGCGCTCCTCGCCTCCGTGTCCGCCCCGGTCACCGACTGAACGCAGGATCGGCCGTGATGTGCCACTCACGGACCGGGCCGGCCATGACGTTGAGGTAGTAGCTCTCGTTCCGCGCGCCAGCGGCGACCGGGTGATAGCCGCGGGGGACGAGCACGACGTCGCCGTCCCCGACGGCGATCGACTCGTCCAGCGTGCGGTCGTCCGTGTAGACGCGCTGGAAGGCGAAGCCCTCCGCCGGATCCAGGCGGTGGTAGTAGGTCTCCTCGAGCAGCGTCTCGCGCGGCGGATCGTCGACGTCGTGCTTGTGCGGCGGGTAGCTCGACCAGTGCGCCGCCGGCGTCCGCACCTCGGTCACGAGCAGCGACTCGGCCGGCTGGTCCTCCATCAGGATGTGGAAGATCGAGCGCGATTCGGCGTCGGCCCCGCGAGCCTCGAAGCGCGCGCCCTCCGGCGGCAGCAGCCTCGGCTCGGCACCGGTCGTCGCGGGCGCGGTGCAGACGGCGAAGTCGTCGCCCTCCGCCGACCAGTCGACGCCGGGCGGGACGTACAGCGCCGTCGGCGGGAGTGCGTCGAACACCGACGGGCGGCCGCCGACGCCCCGCCACTGGCGGTCACCCGCAGCGAGATCCGCTCGCCCCGAGAGCACGACCACGCACGTCTCGCGGTCGTCGAAGCGCTCCGCCACGCTCCCGTCGCGGTAGACGGCGAAGCCGACGTAGGTCCAGCCGGCCGATTCGGGCGTCACGCGGAGCACGCAGCCATCTGCGTCGGCATCACCGGTGTGCACTACGAGCTGCGCCACGGAGTTCGCAGATCGTAGAGTCGCGGCGTGGGCACCGTCAGGCTGACCGCAGCGCAGGCCCTCGTCCGCTTCCTCGCGGCGCAGTACGTCGAGCGCGACGGCGTCCGGCAGCGTTTCTTCGGCGGCTGCTTCGGCATCTTCGGCCACGGGAACGTTGCCGGCCTCGGCGAGGCGCTCCTCGCGCACGCCGACGAGCTGCGCTATCACCCGGCGCGAAACGAGCAGGGCATGGTGCACGCGGCCGTCGGCTATGCACGGATGAGGAACCGCCTCGGTGCGTTCGCCTGCACCTCGTCGATCGGGCCCGGTGCGACGAACATGGTGACCGGCG
Source organism: Gaiellaceae bacterium (assembly GCA_035518115.1). Taxonomy (GTDB): domain Bacteria; phylum Actinomycetota; class Thermoleophilia; order Gaiellales; family Gaiellaceae; genus PALSA-600. The sequence goes on from DATIXY010000056.1 coordinate 43,650, forward strand.
CGGCGCTCGCGACGATCAACCACCTGCCGGTGCTGCTGCTGCCGGGCGACGTGTTCAGCACGCACCTCCCCGACCCGGTGCTGCAGCAGCTCGAGAGCACCGCCGCCGGCGACGTCTCCGTCAACGACTGCTTCCGCCCCGTATCGCGGTTCTTCGATCGGATCTCGCGCCCCGAGCAGGTGATCTCGGCGGCCGTGCAGGCGATGCGCGTGCTCACGAGCCCGGCGGAGACCGGAGCCGTGACGCTCGCGTTCCCGCAGGACGTACAGGCCGAGGCGTTCGAGTACCCGGAGGAGCTCCTCGCCGAGCGCACCTGGCATGTCGCGCGCGCGCCGGCCGACGCCGAGTCACTCGCGCGCGCGGTCGAGGCGATCCGCGGCGCGCGCCGGCCGCTGATCGTCGCGGGCGGTGGCGTCATCTACTCCGACGCGAGCGATCGGCTGCGCACCTTCTGCGAGGCGACGGGCATCCCGGCCGGCGAGACGCAAGCGGGCAAGGGCTCGCTGCCCTTCGACCATCCCTCCTGCCTCGGCGCGATCGGCGCGACCGGCACCTTCGCCGCGAACCGCGTAGCCGCCGAGGCCGACGTCGTGATCGGGATCGGGACGCGGTACAGCGACTTCACGACGGCGTCGAAGACGGCTTTCCGCGACCGGGGCGTTCGGTTCGTGAACGTCAACGTCGCCGACTTCGATGCAGCGAAGCAGAGCGGTGTGCGCGTGGTCGCCGACGCGCGTGCCGCGCTCGAGCAGCTGACCGACGCGCTCGGCGGCTGGTCGGTGAGCGACGAGTACCGCGCGCAGGCCGCGCGCCTCAACCGCGAGTGGGACGACGAGGTGTCGCGGCTGTACTCGCTGGCGCACGGGCCGCTGCCGGCGCAGAGCGAGGTGCTGGGCGCGGTGAACGATGCGTCGGCTCCGGCGGACGTCGTCGTGTGCGCGGCGGGGTCGATGCCCGGAGACCTGCACAAGCTGTGGCGGACCCGGGATCCGAAGGGCTACCACGTCGAGTACGGCTACTCGTGCATGGGGTACGAGATCGCCGGCGGTCTCGGCGTGAAGCTCGCGGCGCCGGAGCGGGAGGTGTACGTCCTCGTCGGCGACGGCTCGTACCTGATGCTCTCGAGCGAGCTCGTGACGGCGGTGCAGGAAGGGGTGAAGCTGACCGTGGTGCTCGTCGACAGCCACGGCTTCAACTCGATCGGCGCGCTGTCGCGCTCGGTCGGGCTGGACGGCTTCGGGACGCAGCACCGCTACGCAGGGAACGGCGTGCCGGTGCTCGACGGTGACGAAGCGCCGCCCGACCAGCTGCCGATCGACCTGGCCGCGAATGCCGCCTCGCTCGGGGTCGAGACGGTGCGGGTCGGGTCGGTCGCCGCGCTGCGCGAGGCGCTCGAGGCGGCGAAGCAGGCGACGCGGACGACGGTGATCGTCGTCGAGGTCGACCGCTACGCCGGCGTGCCGGGCTACGAGAGCTGGTGGGACGTCCCGGTCGCCGAGGTCTCCGCGCGGCCGGAGGTGCAGCGGGCCCGTGCCGAGTACGAGGCGGCGCGCCGCGCCGAGCGCCAGCTCTTCTAGGCACGGCTGCACCCGACCGCGGCGAGGTGCCGGCTGTCGGCGCAAGGACGGTGCCTGGCCCCAAGGCCTGCCTCAAACGGCCGAGCGGCGGCCGGACGCCCGGTACGCCCCCGTTGTCGACCGTCCCGGTCGATCTGCAGGGAAATCATCGCGGCCGCACGCCTGCGGAGCCCCATCCGTGGACGAAAGGTCCCACTTTCGGCGCACCTTCGGGCTGACGGCTGGCACCGGTCACGGCCGCAGCGGCCCCGGCCCCTCCGTCTTAGTGGGCTAGGCCTCCTGCTCCGAGTGCGGGTTTCGCCGCCGCAGCCGGTCGCGGAGCGCGGAGCCCATCGTCTGCTCCGGCGCGGGCTCCGGCTCGGGCTCACGCTCCTCGCCGGCGCGCACGTTCCAGAGGTCGATGTTCAGCCGGTCGATCTCGTCGACGAGCATCGTGATCGCCTTGCCGGCCGCGCGGACCTCCTCGCGGTCGTCGGATGCGAGCCCTGCTCCCCACGTGCGGAGCAGTTCGATCTGCTCAGAGTCGAGCCGATCCGCCATGGGGCGACGCTACCAACGTCGATCGCCGGGTGCGGTCGTCCACAGGGCATCGGCGCCGCGCGCTCAAACGGCGTCGCGCCACGGGATTGGCTGTGGATAACCGCTGTGGGAAAGCACGCGCAGTCTTCCGCGGGAGGAACGCGGTCGCACGATCGTGCCCCGTTGCACGATCGGCGTCAAGGTCAGGGTTGTACGACGACCGGCGTTCCGAGCGGCGTGACCGCGAAGAGCCTGATGATCACGGCATTCGGCAGGCGGATGCAGCCGTGCGACACGGGCTGCCCGATCGAGAACGTCTCGTCGGTGCCGTGGATGCCGATCGGGCCTCCGTCGGTCCAGGCTCGGAGCACGTTCGAGAATGCCGAGATGCCGAGCGCGCGCGGGCCGTAGGCGCCCGTCGGCGGATTGACGATGAAGCGCTGCGTGACGAAGAACGTTCCGAGCGGTGTCGGAGTCGAAGGCTTCCCGATCGCGGCGGGCGTGCGCAGCACCACATGCCCCGCTCGATAGAGCGTCAACTGGTGCGCCGACACGTCCACAACGATGCGCACGCGAAGCTTCGTCGTCGCAACGGCGGTCGCCGGGACCCAGCCCAGCGTGCCGTTCGGCCAGTGCGCGAGCCGCACGCGATACCACGTTGCGCCACTGCACATTCGCTCGCGCTCGAGAATCGACAGCGTCGTCGGGAACCCGTAGCGGTCCTCCAGCGGCAGCGCGAGGAACGCCCCGCGGCCGGGGCTGCGATAGGCGTGGGTGGCGGTCGTGACGCGCGCCGCGAAGGACTGGAGCGGCGTCGCAAGCACCTTGGTCGCCGGCCTGCAGGCGCCCGGCTTCGCGGCCGCGCCGCGCGACGCGCCCGCCGCCGCGGCAAGCGGGAGCAAGACCGCGGCTGCGATCGTGCGCTTCACTGCCGGAGCGTAGGTGAGAGTCGGTCAGACGTCGAGCGGATCGGGCTCGTCGCCCGACCGCTTCAGCTTCAGCGTCGCCACCGTCAGCGCACCGACCACGAGGAGCGCGATCGCGCTCCTGTTGGGCTTCCTCGTCTCGCGGTCGACCGACGGCACCGAGCTGCGTGCCTTCATCTTGATGACCTTCTTCCACCCCTGCCAGGCGATGTAGCCCATCACCGCGTTCCGGCGGTTGAAGACCTCGTTCCTCCGTTTTGGGGGACGCATGGAGGGAACTCTAAACAGTTGCGCGCTTCCGGTTGGGCAGGTGGATCGCCCGGCCGAGCGCTACCAGGCCCGCCTCCTTGACCGCCTCGGAGAGCGTCGGGTGGGCGGCCATGCCGTCGGCGACCGTCTCGACCGTCGATTCGGCGTCGATGGCGACGACACCGGCCTCGATCAGGTCGGTCACGTGCGGCCCGACCATGACGATCCCGAGCAGCTCGCCGTAACGCGTCTCGTGGATCGACTTGACCCAGCCGACGGTCTCGGCCTGCATGACGGCCCGCGCATTCGCGATCCAGGGGAAGGTCCCGACGGAGACGTCGTCTCCGTACTGCTCGCGCGCCTCGGCCTCGGTGAGCCCCACTCCCGCGACCTCCGGGTCGGTGTAGATCGGGCGCGGCACTGCGCGGTTGTTCACGGTCGCGTCGTGACCGCAGGCGTTCTCGGCCGCCACCTCGCCCTCACGGAACGCGGTGTGCGCGAGCTGCCAGTAGCCGGCGCAGTCGCCGACGGCGTAGATATGGCCGACCGACGTCCGTCGGTGCTCGTCGGACGCGATCCCCTTGCGCGGGTCGAACTCGACGCCGGCCGCCTCGAGCCCGATTCCCTCGACGAGCGGCGCACGGCCCACCGAGACGAGCATGAGGTCGCACTCGACCGACTCGCCGTCGCCGAACGCGACGAACAGCGAGTTGCCGCGCTGCTCGACCCACGAGCACTGCCTGCCGAGCTGCAGCGCGATGCCGCGCTTCCCGAAGGCCCTGGCGAGCTCCTTCGCCGCATCCGCGTCCTCCTGCGGGATCAGCGTGTCGAGCATCTCGATGATCGTCACCTCGGAGCCGAAGCGATTGAAGATCGAGGCGAACTCGCAGCCGATGATGCCGCCGCCGAGGATCACGAGACGGCGCGGAACCTCCGTCTGTGCGAGCAGCCCGGTCGAGTCGACACACAGGTCGGACTCGAGCCCCGGGATCGGCGGGCGGAGCGGGAACGACCCGGTCGCGATCACCGCCGACTTGAAACGGACGTCCTCGCCACCTGCAATCGCGATCGTGTTTGCGTCGGTGAACGTGCCGTATCCCTTCACCCAGTCGACGCCGTTCGTCTTGAACAGGCCGGCGACGCCCTGCGTCATCTGCCTGCTGACCGCCGACTTCCATTCGTTCGAGGCGGCGAAGTCGAGGCGCGGTTGCTCGACGCGCACGCCGAGCCTCCCGAACACCTCGTTCGCCTGGTGCAGGAACTGGGCCGTCTGGACCCACGCTTTCGTCGGGATGCAGCCGACGCGAAGGCACGTGCCGCCGAGCTCCGGCTCCTTCTCGATGCACGCGACGCTCGCGCCCAGCTGCGCGGCGCGGATCGCGGCCGTGTATCCGCCGGGGCCTCCGCCCAAGACGGCGACGTCGACTTCCATCTCGCTCTCCCTCGATTCCGGTTGGGTGCCGCCGGATGCTAGCGCCCGGTCACATCACGAGGACGAGCTTGCCGAACTTGCCGCCCGCGGCGAACGCGTCGTAGGCCGCCTGCGCCTCGTCGAGCGGGAAAGTCCGCTCCACGGGCACGCCGACCGCGCCCCGCTCGGCGAGCGGGAGCACGTGCCGGCCGACGCGCTGCACGACGAGCGCCTTCTCCTCGAGCCGGCGAGATCGCAGCGTGGAGCTCGAGATCCGGCCGCGGGCCCGCATCAGGAGCCCGAGCTCGAGCGTGACGCGCGAGCCCGCGCTCATCCCGATCACCACGACGCGGCCTCCGACTCCGAGCAGGCCGAGATCGTCGGCGATGTGGTCGCCGCCGACGAGCTCGAGGACAACGTCGTACGCGCCGTCGAGCTGCGTGTCGGCGCCGAGCTCCTCGAGCCGGTCGGCGCTGTGCCGTGCAAGCCCGGTGACACGCGCGCCCGCAGCGATGCCGAGCTGTACGCCTGCGACGCCCACGCCGCCCGCCGCACCGCGGACGAGCAGCCGCTCGCCCGCCGCCAGCGCCGCCTGCGAGAACAGCGCGTCGTGCGCGGTCGCGTAGGCCTCCATGAACCCGCCCGCCTCGGCGTCGGAGAATCGCGCCGGTGCGCGAAGGGCGTGACGCTCGTGCACCGTCGCCAGCTCGGCCTGGCCCCCGCCGCCGAGCAGCGCCACGACACGGTCGCCCTCGGCGAAATCGCGGACGCCGCGCCCGAGCGCGACCACCTCGCCCGCGCACTCGAGCCCGGGAATGTCCGGCGGCGCGCCCGGCGGGGGCGGATAGCCGCCGGCCCGCTGCAAGAGGTCCGCGCCGTTGATCCCGGCGGCGCGCACGCGCACGAGCAACTCGCCGTCGCCCGGCATCGGATCGGGGCGCTCGTCGATCTCGATCCGCCCGTCGGAGACGATCGCTGCGCGCACGAGTGTGTCATCGTACGGCTGTGGGCCGGTTGCGCTGTTGGCTTCTGCCGGTGACCCTGCTCGCCGCGCTCGGCGGATCGGCGACGGCCGGCGCGGGCGCGCCCGCCTTCCGGCCGTGCCCGGTCGGCCATCTGGTCGTGAAGGTGACCACAGGAGGCGGATTGCCGATCTCGCTGCTCGGCGTCAGCCACCTGGCGTGCGCCCGCGCTCTCGAGGCCGTGCACGCCGGCTCGTTCGCCCTGACCCCTGCCTACCCGATCTTCTCGACGCCGGACTTTCGCTGCACGTCGCCGATCGGACCGCCGCGCCCGGGCCCAACGCGCTACGTGGTCTGCCGGAGGGGCCAAGCGGCATTCCGGTTCCACGGCCTGGACTGACAGCCGGGAGCCGCCCTGGCGGACGGCTCCCGGACGTCGCGGCACTAGGCCGGGATCGGTGTCGACAGGCGCTCTCGAATCACGTCGGCTGCCTGCCCGTAGCTCGTGCCGTAGTCGAGGCCGAAGTTCTCGGCGTCGGCGCGGCTCATGATGTCGCTGCTTCCCTTGAGCGTCCCGAGGGCTTCGCGCAGCGTCAGCGGCTCATCGTCGCCGGAGATGTCCTCATCCAGCGACTCCGCGACGAAGGCGTTCTCGGCGAAGTACTTTCGCGTCGCCGTGTAACCGTGCAACTCGTCCTCCTTCGGTGCGGTGCGAACGGGCGGCAAACCTAGCAGCGAGGCCGTTCCCCGAACGAGGGATTTTGACGGGGTCGAGACGTTCATACTCTGGTCGGCCGGATGACCCTGCCATCGAGAGCCCACCACTCTGCGTCGTTCAGCCTGACGCTTCGCATCCGGCTGCAGGACACCCCGGGAGCGTTCGCCGACCTCGCGCGGGCGATCGCCGACGCCGGCGGGCTCCTCGATGCGATCGACCTGGTGCGCGTCGAGGCTGGGACGAAGGTGCGGGACGTCACCGTGCTCGCGACCGACGCGGCCCATGCGGATGCGATCACGGCAGCCTGTCAGTCGGTCACCGGTGTCGAAGTGGAGCGGGTCTCCGACCGAACGTTCCTGCTCCACCTGGGCGGAAAGATCCACATGGACGCGAATGCGCCCGTTCGGACGCGAGACGACCTGTCGATGGCCTACACGCCGGGAGTCGCCCGCGTATGCCAGGCGATCGCCTCCGACCCGGAAAGCGCCTGGAACCTGACCGTGAAGCGAAACACCGTGGCGGTCGTCACCGACGGCACGGCTGTGCTCGGGCTCGGCGACATCGGCCCGCTCGCGGCGATGCCGGTCATGGAAGGCAAAGCACTGCTCTTCAAGGAGTTCGGTGGCGTCGACGCGTGGCCGATCTGCCTCGCGACCAAGGACCCCGACGAGATCGTCGCGGCCGTCGCCGCGATCGCACCGGGCTTCGGGGGGATCAACCTCGAGGACATCTCGGCGCCGCGCTGCTTCGAGATCGAGAGCCGCCTTCAGCAGCAGTTGGACATCCCCGTCTTCCACGACGACCAGCACGGCACCGCGGTCGTCGTGCTCGCAGCGTTCCTCAACGCTTTGAAGGTGGTCGGAAAGCGCGTCGAGGCCGTCCGGGTCGTCGTCACGGGAGTCGGAGCGGCCGGGATCGCGGTCACCAACACGCTCCAGGCAGCGGGAGTGACCCACATCGTCGGATGCGACAGAGCCGGCGCGGTCTGGCGGGGCCGTCCGGGCCTCGAGGGCGTCAAGCTCGCCTACGCCAAGCGGACGAACCCGGACAACTTCCGGGGAACCGCCGACGAGGCGCTCGAGTCCGCGGACGTCTTCGTGGGCCTCTCGCAGCCGGGCGCCGTCACCCGCGACGGCATCGCGCGCATGGCCGAGGATGCCGTCGTCTTCGCGATGGCCAATCCGACGCCCGAGGTCGCGCCGGAGGAGCTCGAAGGCCTGGCGACCGTGATCGCGACCGGGCGTTCCGACTATCCGAACCAGATCAACAACGTCCTCGCCTTCCCGGGCATCTTCCGCGGCGCTCTCGACGTGCGCGCGTCGGCGATCACTCCGGGCATGGAGGTCGCCGCCGGGCACGCGATCGCAGGCGCCATCGCCGACGACGAGCTCTCACCCGACTACATCGTGCCGAGCGTCTTCAACCGCAACGTCGCCGAGAACGTCGCCCAGGCCGTCTCGGCAGCAGCCGAACGCGACGGTGTCGCGCGCAAGAGCAGCGACGGCGCCGCCCGAGGGCTTTCGGCTTGAATGCACGTGTGAGGCTCGACGGGATCCATCACGTCACGTGCATCACGGGCGATGCGCCGCAGAACGTCGAGTTCTATGCGCACACGCTCGGGCTGCGGATGGTCAAGAAGACCGTCAACCAGGACGACCCGACCGTCTACCACCTCTTCTACGCCGACGAGAACGGCTCGCCGGGCGCCGACATCACGTTCTTCGAGTACCCGGGCCTACCGCGCGGCCTCGCCGGGCACGGGATGGTGCATCGGGTCGTCTTCCGGGTCGGCTCCGAGGACGCGCTCGGATTCTGGGAGGGGCGCGTCGGCGGCACGCGCGCCGACGGCTCGCTCGTCTTCGAGGACCCCGAGGGCCTGGCGCTCGAGCTCACGGTCGACGAGTCGGGCGACGAGCCGCTCGTCGCGTCGCATCCCGAGATACCGGCGGAGCATGCGCTGCGCGGCTTCGCCGGCGTGCGCGCGTACAGCGCCGCGCCGGAGGTCAGCTCGCCGTTCCTCGCCGCGCTCGGCTTCGAGCCCGGGTGGAGTTCCCAGGGCGAGCACCGCCACAGCTTCTACGTGTACGACGAGCCGCCCACGACACGTCCGCGCAACGGCGCCGGCACCGTGCATCACGTCGCCTGGTCCGCTCCGACCGACGAGCACGCCGCCTGGGTGCAGAGGGTCGCCGAGGCAGGCGGGCGCCCGACGCCCGTCATCGACCGCTTCTGGTTCCAGTCGATCTACTTTCGCGAGCCGAGCGGCGTGCTCTTCGAGATCGCATCGCTCGGGCCCGGCTTCCAGATCGACGAGGACCCGCAGCACCTCGGGGAGAAGCTGATCCTCCCGCCCGCCTACGAGCATCTGCGCGCCGAGATCGAGCCGCGGCTGACGCCGCTCCCGAACCCGCGCGAGCTCGTGTGATCGTCCGCGAGCGTCCCGCGGCCGCGGACGCCGAAGGGGCGCTCGTCCTCTTCCACGGGCGCGGCGCCGACGAGAACGACCTCTTCCGCCTGCTCGACGCGCTCGACCCCGACCGGCGCCTGGACGGCTACACACCGCGCGGGCCGCTGCAGCTGCCGCCCGGCGGCGCGCACTGGTACATCGTCCCGCGCGTCGGCTTCCCGGACACCGAGACCTTCCGGGCGACCTACGACGAGGTGTCGGCCTGGCTCGACGCGCTCCCGTACGACCGCTTCGTGCTCGGCGGCTTCTCGCAGGGCGCTGTCATGTCCTATGCCTTCGGGCTCGGGCGCGGCCGCCGCCGGCCGGTGGCGATCCTCGCCTTCTCCGGGTTCATTCCGCAGGTCGACGGGTTCGAGGCCGACCTCGATCCGCCGCTGCCACCCGTGACGATCGCGCACGGTTCGCTGGACCCGGTGATCCCGGTGGAGTTCGGGCGCGCCGCGCGCGACGTGCTCACCGCCGCCGGGGCCGACGTCCTGTACCGCGAGTCGCCGGTCCCCCACACGATCGACCCGCGCGCGGTCGACGATGCACGGCGGCGCGTGGACGCGGCGCTCGCTAGAACCGCTTGATCATCGTCAGCGCACCGTGCTCGTGGCCTACGGGCTCGAAGCCGTTTCGCTCGTAGAAGGCGACCGCCGGCGACTCGTCCTCGACGCTCAGCGACACCGCCGTGTGCCCCGCCGCCTGCGTCTGCTGCAGGAGCGCGTCGAGCAGCTCCTGGCCGATCCCGTGCCGGCGACGCGACGGGACGACGGCGATCGTCAGCTCCGGCGTCACGTCGTCGACGAACCCGTAACCGGGCGACGCGGCGGTGAAGCGGCGCAGCCACGCGGCGCCGATCGGGTGCCCGCTCTCCATCGCGATCAGCGCGAGGTCGCCGGAGCGGCCCCAGTTCTCGGTGTACCGGGAGAGCGGGATCTCGTCCTCGAACCCGGCGACGCGCCAGTGGTAGGCGTGGGCGAGCATCGACCGCATGAACGCGACATCCGCCTGAGAGCCGCGACGAACCATCGCGCGCCTACAAGGCGAGTGCCGGCTCTTCGAGGAGCCGCTTGACGGTGCGCAGGAAGTCGGCGCCCTCGGCGCCGTCGACTGCGCGATGGTCGACCGTCAGCGTCATCGTCATCATCGGCCGCACGAAGAGCTCTCCGTCCTCGACCACCGGCCTGTCCTCGGTCGCGCCGACGGCCAGAATCGCCGCCTGGGGCGGGTTGAGCACGGCGACGAACTGCTCGACGCCGTACATCCCGAGATTCGAGATCGTGAACGTTCCGCCGTCGAGATCGCCCGCGGTCAGCTTGTTCGCACGCGCGCGCTCGACGACCTCCCCGCGTGCGCGTGCGATCTCCGCGAGCGACCGCGCCTCGGCGCTTGGGACGACGGGCACGACGAGCCCCTGCGGCGCCGCGACCGCGATGCCGATGTTGGCGGTCGGGAACCTGAGCAGCGCATCCTCGGTGTAGGCGACGTTGACGTCCGGGTGGCGCCTGAGCGCGGCCGCGCACACCTTGGCGAGCACGTCGGTGACCGTCACGCGCACGTCGGGATCGAGCTCGCGCGCCTTCGCGACGAGCTCGTTCGCGCGCGTCATGTCGGCGCTCACCGTCAGCTGGAAGACCGGTGCCTGCCACGCGGCGGTCAGGCGGCGCGCGATCGTCTTGCGGATGCTCGTGAGCGGCACCGACTCGATCTCGCCCGACACGACGGGGGCCGGGGCCGGAGCGGCGGCCGCGCCGCGCTCGACGTCCTCGGCGACGATCCGTCCGTCGGGGCCGGTGCCGCGGATCCGGGCGAGGTCGACGCCGCGCTCGCGCGCGAGCCGCCGCGCGAGCGGCGAGGCCTTGATCCGCCCGCCGTTCGAGGCGCTCGCCGCGGCAGGTGCCGGACTGATGCCTGGCACCTTGGGGCCCGGCACCTGCTTGTCGACCGGCGCAGGCGCAGAAGGAGCAGGCGCCGGAGCCTCCACCGTCTCGCCCGCCTCGCCGATCCAGGCGATCGTCTCGCCGACCGGCGCCTCGCCTTCGGGCAGCGCGATCTTCAGCAGGACGCCGGCGAAGTCGGACTCGACCTCCTGCGTCACCTTGTCGGTGTCGATCTCGTAGAGCGGCTCGCCCTTCGCGACCTGCTCGCCCTCGGACTTCAACCAGCGCGTGACGGTGCCGGCCTCCATTCCCTGGCCCAGCCGCGGCAGCTTGACCTCGTTGGCCACTACTTCCCGACCGTCCGCCGGATCGCGGCGAGCACGTCCTCGACCTGCGGGACGACGAACTGCTCCATCACCGGTGCGAAGGCGAGCGGCGCGAACTTCGAGCCGACGCGCTCGATCGGCGCGTCCAGCCAGTCGAAGGCCTGGTACTGGAGCACTGCCGCGACCTCGGCGCCGAAGCCCATCCGCGTGACCGCCTCGTGGGCGATCACCGCGCGGTTGGTCTTCTTGACACTCGCGACGAGGCCCTCCTCGTCGAGCGGCTGCAACGTGCGCGGGTCGACGACCTCGACCGAGATGCCGTCGGCCTCCGCCTCGGCCGCCGCCTTGAGCGCGTGGTGGACGAGCGGGCCGGTGGCGATGACCGTCACGTCGTTCCCCTCCCGCAGCACGCGGGACTTCCCGATCGGGATCGGCTCGAGCTCCTCGGCCACCTCGCCCCTGACCGGGTAGAGCAGCCGGTGCTCGAAGACGATCACCGGGTTGTCGTCGTAGATCGCCGACCAGAGCAGACCACGCACGTCCTCGGGCGTCGATGGGTACACGACCTTCAGCCCCGGCACGTGCACGAGCCACGCCTCGAGCTGCTGAGCGTGCTGCGCACCCGGCGACCAGCCGGCGCCGCCCTGCGTGCGGATCGTGAGCGGGATCTTGAGCTGGCCGCCCGACATGTAGCGGTGCTTCGCGGCCTGGTTGACGATCTGCTCGAGCGAGAGCGTCAGGAAGTCCTCGTACATGATCTCGACGACAGGCCGCATGCCCGCCATCGCGGCGCCGATGCCGGCGCCAACGATCGCCATCTCCGAGATCGGCGTGTTGCGAACGCGCTCCGGCCCGAACTCGTCGAGCAGGCCCTGCGTGACGCCCATCGAGCCGCCCATCTCGGCGATGTCCTCGCCCATGACGAAGACGTCCTCGTCGCGGCGGAGCGCGGTGCCGAGCGCGTCGCGGACGGCCTCGCGGTAGGTGATCTCAGGCATAGACGTTCTTCAAGGCGTCCTCGGGCTGCGGGTCGGTGCCGTTCTTCGCGAACTCGGTTGCCGCGTCGACGACTCCGACCGCCTCCTCGTCGAGCGCCTGGAACTCGTCGTCCGAGAGCCCGAGACGCTCGCGCAGCCGGGGGATCGGATCGTGCTCGGCGGCGTCTTCGCGGTCCTCCTTCGACCGGTAGACCTGCGGGTCGCCGATGTAGTGGCCGTGCATGCGGTACGTGCGGACGTCGAGGAAGACCGGCCCGCGGCCGTCGCGGGCGTACTCGAGCGCGTCGAGCGCGGCTTCGTAGACCGCCTCGACGTCCTGTCCGTCGACCTTGCGCGCGCGCATGTCGTACGCGAGCGCCCGCTTGCTCATGTCGTCCCACACGGGCGAGTGCTGCCAGCCCGGCGTCGACTCGGCCCAGTGGTTGTTCTCGCAGACGAACACGGTCTTCGTGCGCCACAGCTGCGCAAGGTTGAGCGACTCGTGGAACGTGCCGATGTTGGTCGTCCCGTCGCCGAAGAACGCGACCGCGACGCGCGGCTCGTCACGCAGCCGGAACGCGAGCCCGGCGCCGGTGACGGCCGGCAGGCCGCCGCCGATCACGGCGTTGGCTCCGTAGTTGCCGCGCTCGACGTCGTACAGGTGCATCGAGCCGCCGTAGCCGTGCGAGCAGCCCTCGATCTTCCCGTAGAGCTCCGCCATCACGTTGTTGGGATGGGTGCCGCGCGCGAGCGTGTGGCCGTGCGCGCGATGGGTCGAGGCGAAGATGTCGCCCTCCTCCATCGCCTGGCACACGCCGACGGCCGTCGCCTCCTGCCCGATCGCGACGTGCAGGAAGCCCGGCAGCTCGCCGGCGCGGAAACGCTCCTCCACCCGCTCCTCGAAGCGGCGAATCAGCAGCATCTCGCGTAGGAACTCGCGCAGCGTCTCCTCTCCGAGCGCGCGCTTCTTCTCGACCTTGGCCACGGAACGGCAGTGTACGTTTTGCGCCGTGAGCCTTGCGCGCGACTGGGCCAGGGTGCAGGAAGGACTGCCGACAGGCTGGTCACGGGCCGAGCTGCGCCTGACCACGGCCGACAGCAGCACGGCGAGCCGGGCCGCTGCCATGCTCGCGCCCGCGCAGCCGTTCCGGCCGGAGCCGCACGTGCTGCGCTTCGCCTCTGCGCGGGACGGGAGCGCCAGCGGGCCCGACGCCGTGACGCGCCTGCTCCGCCGGCTCGACGAGGCGCGCGTCCGCGGTCACCTCGAGCTCGCGGACACGAGCACGCCGGTCGCGCTCGAAGAGCAGCCCGAACCCGGGCTATCGCTGGTCGCCTCGTGGCAGCTGGCGGTCGCCGGGCTGCCGCCCGACTGGAGCGACCTCTACGCGGAGGTGCGCCTCGAGTCGAGCGACTACATCGATCCTGGCGCCGTGCTGCTGGCGCCGCTCAACCCGCGCCGCGACGGGACGCGGCTCGCGCTGCGCTTCCGCGCTGCCAGGCGCGCCGGGTACGGCGCGTCGCCGGGGATGGTCGAGCGCTGCTTCGAGCGATGCGACGGGATGGGCATGCAGGGCGCGGTCGAGGTGCTCCGCGTTCTCAGCGACACGCGCCTCGTTGGGACCCAGGGCCCGACCTGGCTCCTCTCCGGCAAGAACGTCTGATGGCCGGCGACCCGGTCTCCTGGTTCGAGATCGAGCCCGGCTGGCGCGTGGACGACCCGGGCGGCGGCGAGCTCGGCAGCGTCGAAGAGGTGCTCGGCGACGCCCGGGAGGACATCTTCGACGGGCTGTCGGTCGTGGGCGGGCTGGGCGGGCTCTCGCACTACGTGGCCGCCGAGCACGTGTCCTCGATCACGAGCGACGGCAGGATCACGCTCGACATCGACCACGACACGTTCGAGCGGCTGCCCGAGCCGGGCCGGCGCTGATCGACGCGCTCGGACAGGCTGCGGCGATCCGCGCCGGCGAGCTGAGCCCGCTCGAGGCGGTCGAGGGAGCGATCGCGCGCATCGAGGCGGCGAACCCGCGGCTCAACTTCCTCGTCACCGACTGCTTCGAGCAGGCGATCGCAGCGGCGCGCGGACCGCTCCCCGACGGCTCGTTCACCGGCGTGCCGATGCTCGTGAAGGATCTCACCGAGACGGCGGGCGTGCGCACGACGTTCTCGTCGCGCGCCTTCGCCGACTACGTGCCCGAGACCGACGCGGCCGTCGTGCGGCGGATGAAGGAGGCGGGCTTCGTCGTCGTCGGCAAGTCGAACACGCCCGAGTTCGGGATCACGGCGGTGACCGAGTCGGACCTCAACGGCGCCTGCCGCAACCCGTGGGACCCCGAGCGAACGCCCGGCGGCTCGTCCGGCGGCGCCGCCGCAGCCGTGGCGGCGGGCGTGCTCGCGCTGGCGCACGGCTCCGACGGCGGCGGCTCGATCCGGATCCCGGCCGCCTGCTGCGGCCTGTTCGGCCTGAAGCCGTCCCGCGGGCGCGTGTCGCCGGCGCCGTTCGTCAGCGGCTCGCTCGAGCTCTCGCAGAACGGCCCGCTGTCGGTGACGGTGCGCGACGCCGCCGCGTTCCTCGACGCGATCGCCGGCTACGAGTGGGGCGACTCGCACATCCTGCCGCCGCCGGAGCGCCCCTTCGCCGAGGAGGTCGGGCGCGACCCCGGACGGCTGCGGATCGCGTTCACCGACACGCCGCCGATCCCCTATCCGGTCGAGCCGGCCGCCTCCGCGGCTGCGCGTGCGGCCGCCGACGCACTCGCGGCGCTCGGCCACGAGGTCGTCGAGCGGACGCCTCCCTGGAGCGACGAGAACCTCCTGCGCGCGTTCGCGGTGCTCTGGCAGACGTCGCCCGCACTGTTCCCCGTGCGCGACCGGTCGCTGCTCATGCCGCTCAACCGAGCGCTCGCCGAGTCCGCCGAGCGGGCGTCCAGCGTGGCCCTGGCCGAGGCGACGGTCGCGCTCCAGCGCGCCGCCCGCCGGGTGGTCGCATTCTGGGAGGACGTCGACGTCGTCCTCACCCCCGCGCTGGCGAAGCTGCCGGTCCCGATCGGCTGGGTCTTCGAGCCCGACGACCCCTGGGAGCAGTTCCGCAGGGGCGGCGAGTTCACCCCGTTCACGCCGCTCGTGAACGTCACGGGGCAGCCGGCGGCGTGCGTCCCGTTCGCCGTCGTCGACGGGCTGCCGGTCGGGATCCAGCTGATCGGCCCGCCGCTGGGCGAGGCGCTCCTGCTGCGGCTCGCGGGGCAGCTCGAGCTCGCGCACCCGTGGGCCGACCGGCTACCGGCCTCCTGAGACCGCAGCTTCCGGAATACTCCCCAGCATGTCCGAACCGGCACAAGACCGGGGCAACGGAGCGCTGAGGGTGGTCACGCCGAGGCGCGGCCTGCTCACCTCCGTGAAGCGCACGGTCGGGCGCGCCCAGGCGATGATCCGCCTCGAGCGCGAGCTTGCCGCGCTCGAGCTGAAGAAGAAGGCGACCCAGTTCGGGGTCGGCGCCGGTCTCGGACTCGTCGCGATCTTCTTCCTCTTCTTCGGGCTGCTCTTCATGTTCGCGACCATCGCCGCCGGGCTCGCGACCGTCCTCCCCGTCTGGGCGTCGCTGCTGATCGTGACCGTCGGGCTCTTCCTCCTCTGTGCGCTCTTCCTGGTGCTCGCGCGCGGGCGGTTCCGCCGGGGGACGCCGTTCTCGCCCGAGGCGGCGATCAGGGAGGCCAAGCTGACCGCGGAGGCACTGAAGCGCTGATGTCCCCCGACCGCACACCCGAGCAGGTCAGCCAGGAGATCAGGGCCGAGCGCGCCGAGCTCGTGAGCGCGGTCACCGATCTCCGGGAGTCGATCGAGGACACGCGCGCGCGGGCCAACGCCGTGAAGCGGAAGCTCCCGATCGTCGTCGCGGGCGCCACCGCCGCCGCCTTCGTCGTCTCGAGCGGGCTCGGCGCGACGTTCCGGCTCTTCTCGGGCCGCCGCAAGGAGCACAGCACGGAGCTCTGGCGCGTCGGCCGCTGGTCGCTGCACGAGGACGAAGAGGAGTAGCGGGCGCTATTCGCGGAGCTCGGCGGAGAAGCGCTCGCCGAGCCGCGACACGATCGCGCCGCGCAGTCTGCGGGCGTCGTCGTCCGTGAGCGTCCGCACGGGCGACTGGAACGACACCGAGAAGGCGACCGACTTCTTCCCGGCCGGGATCGGGTCGCCCGTGTAGACGTCGAAGACGCGGATGTCGCCCAGCTCGGCGCCGGCCGCCTCGCGCGCGGCCGCGACGATCGCGCCGGCCTCCACGTCCTCGCCGACCACGACGGCGAGATCCTGCCGCACGGCGGGGAACGTGATCACGTCGTGGTAGGTGACCGGCTCGCGGCTCTCGGCGAACAGCGCGGCGAGGTCGAGCTCGAAGCCGCACCAGGCACCGTCGAGCAGCGTGGGATGCAGCTCGCCGACGAGCCCCGCCGCGGTGCGCGCGGCCTTCCCCGGATGGAAGAGCCGGTCCTCGGTGCGCACGAAGTCCGGATCGGCCTTGAGAGCCGCGTAGACCGCCTCGACGACGCCCTTGCCGTGGAAGAAGTCGCCGGTCGCGATTCCCGCCACGTGCACGTGCTCGTCGGGGAGATCGCCGTCCGGAAGGTAGACGCGGGCCACCTCGAAGAGCGCGATCGCCGAGGCGCCGGCATCGAGATTGCGCGCCGCGGCGTCGACGAGGCTCGGCAGGAGGCGCGTCCGCAGCGCGGTGAAGTCGACCGAGATCGGCTCCGGCAGCAGCCAGGTCGTGTCGTCGTCGGGGCGAAGGCTCGGCGTGTACGTCTCGGCGAAGCCGAGCCCGACGAGCGCATCCTCGACGCGGCGGCGGAGCTGCTGCTCGCGCGTCAGCGTGCCGAACATGGCGCGCCGCAACGGAAGCGTGAATGGCACGTCCTCGAGCCGGAACCGGGCCACTTCCTCGACGACGTCGATCTCGCGCGTGATGTCGCGCGCACGCCAGGTCGGCACGACGACCCGGTCGCCGGCCCGGTCGAAGCCGAGACGGCCGAGCAGCTTCAGCTGGTCGTCGCCCGGAGTCGCGACCCCGATCACCGCATCCGCGCGCTCGGGGCGGTAGCGGATCACCGGGCGGGCCGGCAGCTCGCCGTGCACGTCGGCGTGGGCCGTCAGCCTCCCGCCGGCCAGCTCGAGCATGAGCTGCGTCGCGAAGTTGGCCGCCGGCTCGGCGAGATGCGGGTCGACTCCCTTCTCCCACCGGTTCGAGCCCTCGGTACGCAGCCGCAGCCGCTCGCTCGTGAGGAACAGCCCGTGCGGCTCGAAGTTCGCCGCTTCGAGGAGGACGGTCGAGGTCGCCTCGCCGATCTCGGTCTCCGCGCCGCCCATGATCCCGGCGAGGGCGACCGAGCGCTCGCCGTCCGCGATCATCAGGTCGGCGGGCGTCAGGTCGCGCTCGACGCCGTCCAGCGTCCGCAGGCGCTCACCCTCGTGCGCGCGGCGGACGACGATCCGGCCGCCGTGCAGCGTCGTCTGGTCGAACGCGTGCAGCGGATTGCCGAGCGCGAGCATCACGTAGTTCGTGACGTCGACGACGTTCGAGATCGGCCGCATGCCGGCGGCCAGCAGGCGCGCCTTCAGCCAGACCGGCGACGACGCGATCCGGACGTCCTCGAACAGGCGGCCGATGTAGCGCGGGCATCCGGCGAGGTCGTCGATCTGGATGTCGACGGGAGCCGCGGGCAGCTCGAGCGGCGCGCTGCCGGGCTGCGGCGCGAGCGGCAGGTCGTAGAGCGCCGCCACCTCGCGCGCGATCCCGTAGACGGAGAGCAGGTCGGGCCGGTTGCCCGTCGACTCGACGAGGATGATCGTCTCCCGCAGCGGCAGCACCTCGTGCAGCGGTGTGCCGGGCTCGGTGCCGTCGGGTAGCAGCATGATCCCGTCGTGGTCCGCGCCGAGGTCGACCTCGTCCTCGGCCAGGATCATCCCGTCGGAGACCTCGCCGCGGACCTTTCGGCGCTCGAGCTTGAGGCCGTTCGGGAGGACGGCGCCGGGCAGCGCCACCGCGACCGTCGCTCCGGCGCCGAAGTTCCAGGCGCCGCAGACGATCGACCGTGCCTCTCCGTCGCCGATGTCGACCTTCGTGAGCTGGAGCCGGTCGGCGTTCGGATGCTTCATAGCCTCGAGGACGCGCCCGACGCGGAAGCGGTCGAGGTTGCCGTCGGCGTCTGCGACGCCGCGCGTCTCGATCCCCTCGATCTCGGCCGACGCGATCGAGAGCCGCGTCGCGAGCTCGTCGAGCGGCATCTCGACCGGGACGTACTCGGCGAGCCAAGAGAGGGGGACTCGCATCAGAACTGCCTCAGCACGCGCAGGTCGCCCTCCCAGAGGGCGCGGATGTCCGGAACGTCGTGGCGCAGCTGCGCCGCGCGCTCGAGGCCGCAGCCGAAGGCGAACCCGGACCAGCGGCCGGGATCGACGCCGACGTTCTCGAAGACGCGCGGGTCGACCATGCCGGCGCCGCCCATCTCGAGCCAGCCCGAGAACTTGCACGTGCGGCAGCCGACGCCGCCGCAGATGCCGCACGACACGTCGGGCTCGATCGACGGCTCGGTGAAAGGGAAGTAATGCGTGCGGAAGCGCACGCGGCGGTCGGGCCCGTAGAGCGCGCGCATCACGTGGAGCAGCGTCCCCTTCAGGTCGGCGAGGGTCAGGCCGTCGTCGACGGCGAGGCCCTCGAACTGGTGAAAGATGGGATAGCGCGTCGCGGTGATTGCGTCACGGCGATACACGCGGCCGATCGACACCATGTAGATCGGCGGCTCCTTCTCCTCGAGGATGTGGATCTGGCTCGGCGACGTCTCCGTGCGCAGGACGTGGGTCTCGTCGAAGAAGAAGGTGTCGCGGGGCGACCGGGACGAGTGCGTCGGCGCGAAGGCGAGCTTGTCGAAGTTGTATTCGACCGTCTCGACCTCGCGGTCGTCGCGCACCTCGTAGCCGAGGCCGAGGAAGGCGTCCTCGACGATGCGGCGTACCTGGGTGATCGGGTGGAGATGACCGAGGGGCAGCTGCTCGCCGGGAAGCGTGACGTCGACCACCTCGTCGCGGAGCCGCCGGTCGAGCTCCTCGCGGCGCAGGGTCTCGTCGCGGCTCTCGACGGCGGCTTCGAGGCGGCCCCGGATCCCGTTCAGCAGGATGCCCGTGTCGCGGTCGCGAACGCCGCGAAGCGCCTGCGCCAGCTCGGAGCGGCGGCCGAGCACACGCACGCGCACGTGGTCGAGGTCCGTCTCGCTCGCGGCGGCCACGACCGCGGCGATTGCCTCTTCTTCGTACGCCGTCCAGTCCACGCGGCGACACTATCCAAGGAATGTCCGTGTACGACGACATCGCCCGCCTCTACGACCCGTGGTCGCGGAGCGTCATCGAGGACGTCGGCTTCTACGTCGACGAGGCGCTCGCCGCGGGCGGGACGGTGGTCGAGCTGTGCGTCGGGACCGGCCGGATCGCGATCCCAATTGCGGCGGCCGGCATCCGGGTGATCGGCATCGACACGTCGCAGGGGATGCTCGACGTCGCCGCGGAGCAGGCCGAGGCGGCGGGCGTCTCGACGCTCGTCGACCTCCGCTTCGGCGACATGCGCGACCCGCCGGTCGACGGAACGTTTCCGCTCGTCATCTGCCCGTTCCGCTCGATGCTGCACATGGAGTCCGACGAGGACCGGCGGGCGGTGCTGCGCGCGATCCGGAAGCTGCTCGGGAACGACGGCCGGTTCGTGTTCGACGTCTTCACGCCGAGCGCCGAGGACATCGCCGAGACGAACGGAACGTGGCTCGAACGGGAGCCGGGCATCTTCGAGCGGGCCGACTGGGACGAGGAGGGCCGCCGACTGATCCTGCGCGTGCGCGGCGACGGCCGCGAGTCGGAGATGTCACTCGCCTGGCTCTCGGTCCGCGAGTGGGTCGAGTTGCTGATGAACGAGGGGCTCGTCGTCGAGGCGCTCTACGGCTGGTTCGACCGCTCGCCGTGGGCCGGCGGGGAGGACTCCGTCTGGGTCTGCCGCCGCCGAAACTCGTAGAGCGCGATCGCCCCGGCGGCTGCGACGTTCAGCGACTCGGCACCGACGATCGGGATCGTCGCGTCGACGTCGCGCTCGACCTCGCCGGGCAGCCCCTCGCGCTCGGCGCCGAGCAGGAACGCGACCGGGCCAGACACGTCGACCGCGGACAGCGGCTCGCCGCCGTGCGCCACCAGCGCAACGCGCACGACCCCTTGTAACAGACTGTTACTTGCACTGGGCGTACCGTCCCAGGCGCCGAGCGGGACGCGCCAGATCGAGCCGGCGCACGCGCGGAGCGCCTTCGGCGACGTCGGGTCGGCGCAGCGGTCCGAGAGGCAGACGGCGGCTCCGAACGCATCGGCGGTGCGGATCAGCGTGCCCACGTTGCCGGGATCGGCCAGCCGCCACAGCGCCAAGACGGCGGGGCGCCCCTCCCACGCCGGGAGGTCGGCACGGCGGTAGACGCCGATCACGCGCGGCGGATGCGGAGCCGTCGCGACCTCGGCGAGGAGCCGCGGCTCGACGTCCTCGCCGGCACGGAGCAGGTCGACCGGCGCGGCCGTCGCCGCCTCGACCGCGTCCTCACCCTCGACGAAGAACAGCCCGAGCTTCTCGCGCCACCGCCGCTCGTGCAGCTTGCGCACGAGCCGCAGCCGCTCGTTGTCGCGTGAGGTGATCACCGGCCGCCCCACTCGAGCCAGGCCGCGTGGAAGTCGACCCTCGCCAGCCGCCGGGTCTCGCCGCCGGGCCACCGGGTGACGTCGAGCGCGACCGCGCCGTAGTCGGGGTCGTGCCGCGGGCCCTCGAACGAGACCCACGCGAGCGGGCCGTCGTCACCGGCGCGGCGAAGCGCCGCGACGAGCGCGGCGTAGCGCTCGTCGTCGAGGTACGTCGTCGAGACGGAGTGGAACACGACCGTCAGCGTGTCGTCGCGGCGCTGGCGGAGCACCGCGGGCAGGAGGTCGACGTAGTCGCCGCGCCGCAGGTCGATGTCGCACGTGCGGGCGATCTCGATCGCGTGCCGGAGCCGCTCGATCCGTTCGCGCTGGTCGGGCCAGACGAAGGCCTCGAGTAGCCGGGCGCCCTCCTCGCCGAGCCCGACCGGATCGAGGTCGAGCCCGATCCGCCGCCCGACGTCGAGTTGCCGCTCGAGCACCCCGGCCGGCGGGCCGCCGCGATCGTCGCCGTCGAGCACGAGCACACCGGCCCCGCTCCCCCAGCTCCCGGCCCGGTAGCGATAGTCGTAGCGGTCGAGCGCGAGCAGCAGGCCGGCGCTCGCGCCGAGCTCGATCAGGTCGACATGCCCGGCGTCGAGGCTGAGGAACGCCGGAAGCAGCCCCCACGCGCGCCGCACCTCGTTCGTCTGCACCGATTGCCGGCGGACGAACCGCGCGAGGAACTCGTGCTCCCCGTCGAGCGCCTCGTCGACGCCGTCCCAGCTCGCGCGCCCGCCGAGCACGAGGTAGTGCAGCCCGCCGAGCAGGCGCAGCGGGAGATCCCAGCGAAGGTCGGGAGCGATCGCGGCGACGCGCGGGTCGCCGGCGAGCCGCCGGCACAGGCCCGCGTAGAACGGCGAACGGCTGTCGCAGAACCGCGCCTGCCGGTCGAAGATCTCCTCCTGGCGGCTCGAAGCGCCTATTTCGCTGCGGCGAGTGCCGCCTTGGCCTGCTCGGCCAGCTCGCCGAACTTCGCCGGGTCGCTGACCGCGAGGTCGGCGAGGATCTTCCGGTCGAGCTCGACATCGGCGGCCTTCAGGCCCGCCACGAACTGGTTGTACGAGAGGCCGTTGGCGCGCGCGCCGGCGTTGATGCGCATGATCCAGAGCCGGCGGAACTCGCGTTTCCGCACCTTGCGGTCGCGGTACGCGTATGCGAGCGAGCGCTCGACCTGCTCCTTCGCGTACTTGTAGTTCGACTTCTTGAGGCCCCAGTAGCCCTTGGCCTCCTCGAGCACCTTGCGCCGCTTCTTGCGCGCGTTGACCGATCGCTTGACGCGAGGCATGAGTTAGCGCCTCCCGAGCAGGCGGTTGACGGTCCGCTTGTTGTCGTCCGCGACCGGCTTGAACTTACTGAACGTTCGCTTCTGCTTCGGTGACTTGTGCTCCAGGTTGTGGCTCTGGTTCGCCGACCGGCGCAGCAGCTTGCCCGTCCCCGTGACCTTGAACTTCTTCTTTGCTCCCGAGTGTGTCTTCTGTTTCGGCATCTCGTTTGACTCCTGCGTTCTTCGTGGGGCCGAGCACCATCGTCATGTTCCGGCCTTCGAGCAGCGGCTGGGTCTCGATCATCCCGACGTGCTTGACGTCGTCCGCCAGGCGCATCAGCAGATCACGCCCACGATCCGGATGCTCGCGCTCGCGGCCCCGGAACATGATCGTGACCTTGACCTTCGCGCGCTGGTTGAGGAAGCGCTCGACGTGGCCTTTCTTGGTGTCGTAGTCGTGCTGCCCGATCTTGGGTCTGAGCTTGATCTCCTTGACGTGGATCTGCGTCTGGTGCTTGCGGGCGAGCTTCGCCTTCTGCTCGAGCTCGTACCGGTACTTGCCGTAGTCCATGACGCGCGCGACGGGCGGGTCGGCCTGCGCGGCGACTTCGACGAGATCGAGGTTCAGCGAATAGGCGTAGTCGCGAGCCTCGTCCGTGGACTTGATCCCCACCTGGCCGCCCTTCTCGTCGATCAACCTGACGCGGGGGACCCTGATCGCGTCGTTGATCCGGGTCTGCGGCTCCGGCCTCCGCGGCGGCTCGACTGTCCGCCTGCCCCTCGGCCTCAAGGCTTCGGCCTCAAATCTGCGGCCTCAAATGCAGTTCACCAAGCTCGTGGTTGCCTCCTTTTCAACGAAAAACCGCCGGCGTGCAGTGGCGCAGCGGTCTCGTCAACCTGCTCGGGTGAGCATCTCGGTTGAACCCCCGAAGCTCGCGCTAGGAGGTGAGAGACGGTTCCGCCCCTGCTTGCCAGGGCTCAAGGGTACCAAGTTTCGCCTGGAATGCAGCAAGCGACAGGGTGCTCCGCCCGCCTCCGTGCTCCCGGATCGCCAGCGAATCGGCCGACTCCTTGTCGCCGTAGACGACAACGAACGGGATCTTGTCGACCTCCGCGTTCCGGATCCGCTTGCCGACGGTCTCGTCGGAGGCGTCGACCTCGACCCGGTACGGCCGGAGCTCCTCCGCGAGCGCCGCTGCGGCCTCGCGGTGGGTCTCGCCGACGGGGATCACCCGGACCTGCACCGGCGCGAGCCAGAACGGGAAGGCGCCGGCGTAGTGCTCGACGAGGATTCCGACGAACCGCTCGAGCGACCCCAGGAGCGCCCGGTGGACGACGTACGGCGAGTGCTCCCGGTTGTCGGCGCCCATGTAGGTGAGCCCGAAGCGCTGGGGCATCTGCGCGTCGAGCTGGATCGTCCCCATCTGCCACGAGCGCCCGATCGCGTCGGTCATGTGCAGGTCGATCTTCGGGCCGTAGAACGCGCCGTCGCCTTCGTTGACGACGTAGTCGATCCCGCGGCGCTCGAGCGCCGCCCGGAGCGCCCCCTCGGTGAAGTCCCACTCCTCGTCGCTCCCCAGCTTGTGGTCGGGCCGCGTCGACAGCTCGAAGCGCGCGTCGAGCCCGAAGAGCTCGTACAGGAACGACGCGAAGTCGAGGCAGCCGAAGATCTCGTCCTCGATCTGGTCGGCGCGGCAGAAGATGTGCGCGTCGTCCTGGGTGATGTGCTTCACGCGGAGGAGCCCGTGCAGCGTGCCGCCCTTCTCGTCGCGGTGCAGCGTCGAGGACTCGGCGAAGCGCATCGGCAGGTCCTTGTAGCTCCGGAGGCGCGACCCGAAGAGGAGCATGTGCCCCGGGCAGTTCATCGGCTTGAGCGCGAACCGGTGCTCGTTCTGCTCGTGGCTCTGCACCCAGAAGATGTTCTCCTCGTAGTTCTCGAAGTGACCCGAGGTGACGTAGGTCTCCTGGTCGTAGAGGAGCGGTGTCTTCACCTCGAGGTAGCCGCGGCGGTGGTTCTCGCGGCGGCGGAGGTCCTCGAGCTCGTTCCAGATCACCATCCCCTTCGGATGCCAGAACGGCGAGCCCGGCGAGTGCTCCGACATGTGGAAGAGGTCGAGCTCGCGGCCGAGCAGGCGGTGGTCGCGCCGCCGCGCCTCCTCGAGGCGCTCGAGATAGGCGTCGAGATCGGCCTGCGAGTAGAACGCCGTCCCGTAGATCCGCGTCAGCTGCGTGTTGCGCTCGTCGCCCCGCCAGTAGGCGCCGGCGAGCCCGGTCAGCTTGATCGCCTTGATCGGCGTCGCGTTCTGCAGGTGCGGGCCGCGGCAGAGGTCGGTGAAGCTCCCCTGCGTATAGAGGGAGATGCCGCCCTCGGCGGTGTCGACCAGCTCGACCTTGTAGGGCTCGCCCTCGGCGAGGAAGCGCTCGCGCGCGGCTTCGCGCGTGGTCTCCTCCCGCGTCCACTGCCGGCCCTCGGCGATCTCGCGGTCGACCTCCTCCTGGATCCGGTCGAGGTCGGACTCCGAGATCGGCTGCGGGAACTCGAAGTCGTAGTAGAAGCCGTTCTCGATCGCGGGGCCGATCGCGACCTTGACCCCCGGGTAGAGCCGGCGGACGGCCTCGGCCAGCAGGTGGGCCGACGAGTGCCGGAGCACCGCCAGCGCATCCGGGTCGTCGTGGTCGCGCGTGGTCAGGATCTGGAGCCGCGCGCCGTCCGGAAGCGGCGTGCGCAGGTCCTGCGGTGTGCCGTCGGCACGGACGAGCACCGCCTGCTCCGCCAGCTTCGGACCGATCGCGCGCGCGGCATCGAGGCCTGTCGCGCCGTCGGGCAGGTCGAGCTCGGAGTCGTCCGGCAGAAGGACCTTCATTCGAGTGCAACAGGTTAGTCGCGCGGCTGTCCCGGATAAGGAACCAGTTGGCGGGAGGGCATCGGTGCCTGGCACCTAGGTGCCAGGCACCTCATTTCTCTCGAATCGCATCAGGGCCCACTCGGCGGTGTGCCCGTCGTCGGCTGGGTGCCGGGAGACCTCGACGAACCCCGCCCTCCCCCATGCGCGCAGCGCCGCCCCGTTCCACGTGTACGGGTCGACCGTCACCTCCGCCCACCCGGACGCGAGCAGCGACTCGGCGAGCCGGCGGGCTGCCCGCGGCATCACACCGCGTCCGCGCGCCGCCGGCGCAAGGAAGCCGTCGAGCCCGCCGCGCCGCGGCTCGCCGGCCTCCCACCAGGACTGGAGATACCCGACCGGCTCGCCCGCCTCCTCGACGATCCACGAGTCCACGTCGTCCCGCCCGAGGCGATCGCGGATCTCCTCCGGGGTGAACGTCTCGTCGTCCCAGTAGTGCGAAACCTCAGGGTCGGCGTGCCACCCGACGAGCAGCGCCACGTCGTCGAGCGTCGCCGGCCGGACCAGGGTCACGACTCCGGATAGCGGAGCTCGAACTGAACGACCTCGAGTGCCTCGCCGCCCAGCGACCGGTAGAGCCCGGCCGCGCGCGCGCGCGGTCCGCTCGAGCTCGCGCAGCGGCCGTGTCGCGATCCCGCGCCGAGCCACCGCACGGTCACGTCCGTCATCTCGAACGACGTTACGCACTTCGCGCAAAGAGCGCGTGAATCGTCGAAACCAGGGCTTGCGCGAGTCGGCTCCCGCCGCATACATTGCGGCTCCCGTCGGGTGCGTGACGCGAGTAGGTCGAAGCCCCGCCGAGCGACTGCAAAAGGCGCGAGCCAGAGCGGCCGGTTGGCGAGGTGGACGAAAGCGACACCGCGCCCGGCGGATGTTTGGTTGGGGGAGCACCTTCGGTTCTCCCCCCAAGGCCCCCCTCTCCGACACTTGGCGAGTCGCGGTGCGCGAGCACGGGCCAAGCCCGCGCTCGCGGCGGCTCGTCGTGCACCTTCGGGTCGCGCGACTGCGGCAAGATCACCTTGATGGACTTCACTCTCTCGGCTGAGCAAGAGCTGATTCGGTCTACGGCACGTGAGTTTTGCGACGCCGAGATCGCTCCCTTCGCCGCTGCCTGGGACCGCGCCGAGGCGATCGACCGGTCGATCGTCGGCAAGCTTGCCGGGCTCGGCTTTCTCGCCGCGGCGCTGCCGGCCGAGCACGGCGGGCTCGGGCTCGACCACGTCTCCTACGCGCTGATCGTCGAGGAGCTCGGCCGCGCCGACTCGAACGTGCGCGGGATCGTGTCCGTGTCGAACGGCCTGTACGGCAAGTCGGTCGCGCGCTTCGGGTCGGCCGAGCAGAAGGAACGGCTGCTGCCGCCGCTCGCCGGCGGCGACGAGCTCGGTTGCTACGCGCTCACGGAGCCGGGCGCCGGGTCCGACCCCGGCGGGCTCGAGACGCGCGCCGTTCGCGACGGAGCCGACTGGCTGATCAGCGGGCAGAAGATCTTCATCACCCTCGGCACGTGGGCGTCGCACGCGCTCGTCTTCGCGCGCACCGGCGAGCCCGGGCCACGCGGGATCACGTGCTTCGTCGTGCCGACGAGCGCGCCCGGCTTCGAGTCGCGCCCCGTCAAGGGCAAGCTCGGCCTGCGCGCCCAGGACACCGCCGAGCTCTTCCTCGACGGCGTGCGCGTCCCCGACGATGCGCGCCTCGGCGACGAAGGCGGCGGCTTCGGGATCGCCATGACGGCCCTCGACCACGGGCGCATCTCGCTCGGCGCGGGCTGCGTCGGGATCGCGCAGGGATGCCTCGACGCCGCGATCGCCTACACGAAGGAGCGCCGGCAGTTCGGTCGGCCGGTCGCAAGCTTCCAGCTCGTCCAGGAGCTGCTCGCCGACATCGCCGTCGAGACCGAGGCGGCGCGGCTGCTCGTCTGGCGCGCCGCGGCGACCGCCGACCGCGGCGAGCGCCACACGGTCGAGGCGTCGGTCGCGAAGTACTTCGCGAGCGAGGTAGCCGTCCGCGCAGCCAACGCCGCGCTCCAGGCGCACGGGGGCTACGGGTACGTCGACGAGTACCCGGTCGGCAAGTACCTGCGGGACGCGCGCGTCACGACCCTGTACGAAGGGACGAGCCAGATCCAGAAGCTGCTGATCGGGCGGGCGCTCACCGGCGAGAACGCATTCGTCTAGGCCCGGCTAGCAGGACCTAGCCCGAAGACCCTCGCCGAAGGTATTACGAATCACCTACTTTCCTACCCTTTACAACAAGGAACTCGCGTAGAACCATACGGAGGGCCAGGTAACAAGCAGAGCAACCAATTCGAAAGGCGGCCCTTTCGATGGTCAATGGGGAGGAACGCACGGCGGTCGTCCTGGACGACCAGCCGTTGTGGCTTGACGCGCTCGAACAACTGCTCGCGAGAGCGAACGTTCGGGTCGTCGGAAAGACGACGCAAGTCGAGAGTGCAATCGGGCTCGTGGGCGAGTTCCGCCCCGACGTGCTCATCGCGAGCACGGACGCGGCGGACGTGCCGGACGGCGGGATCAGATGCATCGCCCGCGCTCACCAGGAGTGGCCCGGACTGAAGTCGGTCGTGCTTGCGCCCGACTACGACCCTCGGCAGATCGAGGCGGCATTCGCCGCCGGCGCATCGGTCTGCTGCATCAAGCGAGCTGCCGTGGACGATCTCGCGGTGGCGATTCGCCAGGCGTTCGATCACTCGATCTTCCTGGCTTCGTCGCACGGCGTGCCGGTTGCCGAGCGGACGACGATCGTGGGCGAGCCGGGACGCGACAAGGGCTCGAACCTGCTCACCCGCCGCGAGATCGAGATCCTACGGCTCGTCGCCGAAGGCCACTCGAACTCGACGCTCGCAAAGATGCTGTGGGTCACCGAGCAGACCGTGAAGTTCCATCTCGCCAACATCTACCGCAAGCTCGATGTGGCGAACAGAACGGAAGCAAGCCGCTGGGCTCACCTGAACGGGATCCTGACGCCCACCGGCACGGTGGTGAACGCCGCCTAGGACGCTTGACCTGCCCAGCGTGGGCCATCAGGAGGAAGAAGCGGCCCAGCCTCCAGTGGCCCACGCGGCGGGCAGCCGCGCTTCGAGGGTGTGGAACGCGTCGGGCGAACGTCGCATACCGCCGACGCGGCTTCCACTCCCCACTCGGCCGGACCATCGGGCGTCGGCGGGTCGGCGCCACTCCCCCTTCGGGCAGGGCTGTCAGAACGAGAAACGCGTTCGCAGCCGGCCGAGCACCTGCTGCGCGATCAGATCGCCCGCCGCGGCCGTGTAGTGCACACCATCCGGCAGGCGCATCAGCGTCAGCTTTCCGTGCACGCGCAGATACGGCGTGTAGCGGCCGTGCGCGTCGTCGAGCATGTGCCACGTGTCGACGTAGACCGACGACCGTGCGTTCTGCTTCGCGACCGACTCGATGATCCGGTTCACGATCGGGAAGCTGTGCTGGAAGCCCGATCCGGCGGGGATCGGCAGCCCGAGCCAGACGACGTAGATACCGCGCGCAGCGAGCTCGCGCGTCACGCCCTCGACGCGGCGGCGGTACTCGGCGTTCCATGACGGGCTGCCCAGGGGGCCGACCGTTCGTCCCTTGGGCACGCCGGCGAGATAGTTGTGCGCGTCGTCGGCGCCGAAGGAGAGCACGACGACCTTCGGCGCGAGCTGGCGCACGGCCGCCGGGATGCGCAGGAACCAGTTGTAGAGATCCGGGCGCGCGAGCCCGGTCGACAGCCGGCTCTCGACGCCGACGATGTCCACGGAGCTCCCCGCGACGCGCTGCAGCCCCTGGCCCGGCACCTCGGCCAGCGAGTCGCCCGCCACCCACACTCGCAGCGGGTGCGCCGCGGTGAAGCGCGGCAACGCCGCGCGGCGGTGGCGGGGCGGCACGCGCACCGGTGCAACCGGTTTCACCGGATGCGGCCGCGCCGGCGGCAGCGTGAAGCGCACCTGCGTATCGATCGCATCCCAGCTCTGGCGGCCGAGAGCGACCTGGATCCCGCGCCGAGGCTCGGTGAGGTAGAGGAAACTCGAGACGCCGACGAGCGGCCGCGCCACGGCCAGGCCAACGGAGCGCTGAAGCCCGGGCTGCTGGATCTCCGCCGTCTTGCGCATGCCCTTGGCGTTCAGGAACGCCGCGAAGATCAGTGTCAGCAGGCACACGGCGACGGCGCGGGCAGCCGATTGCGGCGGCAGTCTCATCAGAAGCGGAAGTAGATGAAGGGGGCGACGCCCTGCGGGCCGAGGGCGTCGATGACGACGAGGCAGGCCGCGAGGCAGGCCGCCTGGAGCACGGTCGCGAGGCGCCCGAACCTGAGCTCGATCCACTGCAGCGCCGTCGGCCGCACGTACTGCACGCCGATCCCGAACACGATCGCGAGCACGACCGAGGTGGTGACGAGCGGCGAGGCCTGCCCCCATGCGTCGAACAGGCGCTGCAGGATCTGCCACGCGCGCCCGAACGAATCGGCGCGGAAGAAGACCCACGCGAAGCAGACGATCTGGAAGGTCAGGATCCGCCCGAACCAGATGCCGGCGGTCGAGGTCGGCCGCCACCCGATCGCCCGCTCGACGCAGAGCCCGATGCCGTGGATCGCGCCCCATGCGACGAACGTCCAGGCGGCGCCGTGCCAGAGGCCGCCGAGGAGCATCGTGATCATCAGGTTCGCGTACGTGCGAGCGCGCCCCTTGCGGCTGCCGCCGAGCGGGATGTAGAGGTAGTCGCGCAGCCAGCGCGACAGCGTCATGTGCCAGCGGCGCCAGAAGTCCTGGAGCGACACCGCCGAGTACGGGGAGTCGAAGTTCTGCGGGAACTTGAAGCCGAGGAGCAGCGCGATCCCGATGGCGATATTCGTGTAGCCGCAGAAGTCGGCGAAGATCTGGACGGCGTAGCCGTAGATCGCGACCAGCACCTCGAGCGACGAGTAGCGGTTCGGCGCGGCGAAGACCTCGTCGACGATGTGCGTCGCGAGATGGTTCGCGATCACGATCTTCAGGAAGAGGCCGCTGACGATCAGGAAGAACGCGCGCGAGTTGTCGACGCGCCGCGGGTCGCGCGGCGTCTCGAGCTGAGGCATCAGCTCGCTGGCGCGGACGATCGGACCGGCAACCAGATGCGGGAAGAAGGCCTGGAAGACGGCGAAACGCGCGAACGATGCGGGAACGACCTCGCCGCGGTACGTGTCGACGACGTACGAGATCGCCATGAACGTGTAGAAGGAGATGCCGATCGGCAGCGCCGCGTCGACCACCCAGGACGTGCCGACCAGGTTGTCGAACGAGTTGACGAGGAAGCCCGAGTACTTGAAGTAGGCGAGCAGGCCGACGTCGAAGCCGACCGCCAGCGCCAGGAACGTCTTCCGCGCGAGCGCCGTCGTCGACTGGTAGATCGTGACGGCGAGCACGTGGTTCACGAGCGTGGAGGCCATCAGCAGGAAAACGAACCTCCAGTCCCACCAGCCGTAGAACACGTAGCTCGCCAGCAGGATCCATCCCATCCATGCGCGCCGGTGCCGCTGCAGCGCCCACGAGACGGGCAGCACGATCATGAAGAAGATCGCAAAGGTGGTGGTCGGGAAGAGCATCGACCGGGTCTGCTTACCGAACGTGCAGCGTCAGCCGTCGCGTCGCCGACGCTCCGGTCGAGTCGGTGATACGCACGTTGAACGTGTACGAGCCGGGCGCCACCCGCGGCCGTCCCCGCACGACGCCGTTCGCCTCGAGGTGGATGCCGGCAGGGGCGCGCTCGAGCAGCGACCAGCGGTACGGCGCAATGCCGGCTGCGCCGACGAGACGTGCCGAGTACGCGGCGCCCCTGCTCGCAGCGGGCAGCGTCGCCGTCTTTACGCGAACGTCCGGGGCGGCGACACCCGCCTGCTCGAGCGCCAGGTGGATCAGCGTTGCCATCGCCATCGCCCCGGCGTAGTTCAGGTGGATGCCGTCGCTCTGGAACCAGTCGGGGTGGCTCCGCGAATAGACGTTCCAGTCGACGATCGTGAGATCGGGATGGCTCGCCGCCGCCGACTCGAGCGCAGCGTTCATCGTCAGGTACGGATGGCGTGCGGCCCGGAGCGTGAGCCAGAAGATCCGCTTCGCTCCCGCGCTCTCCAGTGCGCCGAGCGCGCTCGAGACGTCCTGGGCGAAGGTGCTCTCGAAGTCGTTGTAGCCCACCGCCACGACCACGTTGGGCCCGAGCGCCGGGCCTAGCGACTGCGCGAGCTGGATCACGTTCGGAGGGCGCACGCCGTTGTACGGGCAGCTGTCCCCCGCCACGCGCCGACAGGGCGTGGCCTGCAGGTTGAGGGAGACCTCCCGGCGCACCTCGGCCGCCGCGGTGCTGGTCTGCGCGATCGCATCGGCGACGGAATCGCCGATCAGCGTCACCCGCTGCGCTTTCGTCTGACTGCTCGGCGTTGCCGCGGCGCCGACGGCCAACGCCCCCAGGACGACGAACGCAGCGAACCCTGCGAGCGCGCGCGCCATCTCCGCCGATCGTATCCGTCACGGCGAAAAAACCAGCATCCGCAACGTGCGCGTTTTCGTCTCGGCGGGTGCTTGCGCGCCGGGAGAAGGCGCCGATAGATTGCGGCTCCCGCCGGGCGCGGAGCGCAAGTAGGTCGAGGTCCCACCGAGCGACTCGGGCGCGCGAAAGCGCGAACGGGCCGGTCGGAGGGGTGGACGAAAGCGCCCCCGCGCCAGGCGGTTTTTTTCTTGGCAGACTGCGGGCAGGACTAACGGGCAGACGCGCCAACCACGGGTTGGTCCGAATGCCTTTGGCTCCCGATCCCACCGCAACGCTCGCTCTGCCGATGCCGGAGACCGCACCTCCTCCTGTCGTCGCCGATCCCTCGGCTCCGGCCGACGACGCGGTCAGCCCCGAGCTCGTCCTCGTCGACCCGACGTTGAGGGACAAGCTGGCGGCGCTGCCGCCGCCGCCCCCGTTCACCGCGCCGAAGCCGCCTCCCGAGGAGGTCGTCGTCGAGCCCGAGCCCGAGCCCGAGGCCGAGCCCGAGCCGCCGCAGGTCGTCGCACCGCCGCCGCCGGTCGCCGAGCCGGGGCCGGAGCCGGAGCCGGAGCCGTTGCGGGTCGCGCCGCCGCCTCCTCCGGCCGCCCCGGTCGAGCCGGTCGAGCCGGCCGCGCGTCCGCATCGCCGGCGCTGGCCGCTCGTCCTCGCGGCGCTCGCCGGCGCGGCACTCTCGGCGGCGGCGACGATCATCCTGCTGCCGCAGTCGAAGAGCACGCCTCAGGCTGCGAGCGCCGTCGCTCCGGGCGGCACCGGCCACATCGGCACGCCGACCTCCTCGACCCCGTCGGCGCCGAAGACCGCGACGACACCGCCGAAGACGGCACATCACCCCAAGCCGTCGACGACGCCCGCGACGACCCCGGCCAGGACGACGCAGACGAAGACGACCGCGCACAAGCCGGTGCCGCCGCCCGCGAGCAGCACGCCGGCGAAGACGGCGCCGGCCCGGACAGCCCCGGTGAAGACGAAGCCGAAGTCCAAGCCGTCGACGACCCCGTCCACGCCGCCGCCCGCGACGGGGAAGGGCTCGACGACGCAGGAGAAGCTCGCGTGGGCCCCGGCCGCCGGAGCCACCGCGTACGAGATGGACCTGATGCAGGGAACGAAGCGCGTCTTCCATGTCCGCACCAAGCAGACGAGCCTGATCATCACGGTCCGCACCGGCACGAAGGGACCGGCCGGGTCGCTTCCCGCGGGCGACTACGAGTGGATCGTCTGGCCGATCGTCGGCGGCCACAAGCTCGCGCCGACGGTGCGCTCGCGCCTCACGCTGCCCGGCTGACGCCGAATCCCTGACACGAGGGATATCGGTCTCGAAAGCCCGTCGCTTATCTGGGTGACAGCAAAGGGGACCAGGGGACTGCGGCTCGATCGCCCCTGGCGCATGTACTGCGGAATCCGGGGAGGGCATCTTGAGGGGCAAGGCTCTACGTGCGGCTGCGGTCGTGATCGCAGCGCTCATCTTCGTACCGGCGGCGTTCGCGCATCACGCCGTCATCACCGCGTCGTTCTCGTGCGACGGAACGGTCAGCTACACCGCGACGGCATGGGCGACGAGCTCCGGACTTCCCGGCAGCCGGACCAACAGCGACATCCGCATCTTCGAGACCGCCGTCAACGGCACGGCGCTCAACCCGACCGTGCAGGTCGGTAACGGGGCGTTCAACACGGCCGACAACTTCACGTTCTCGGGCACGTTCACCGTCGACAGCACGGTGTCGAACGTCACGCTGAACGCCAAGGAGTTTGCGAAGTGGGGCGACAACGCGGGCACGAGCGGCGGGACGAACGTCCAGAGCTCGATCACGGTGGCGCGCGCGACGACGGGATGCACACCGCCTCCCCCGCCGCCGCCGACCGACAAGTGCCCGAACATCGACGGCGTCCAGTCGACGGTCCCGGACGGCATGATCGTCGACGCGAACGGCAACTGCGTCACTCCGCCTCCGCCTCCGCCTCCGCCTCCCCCGCCACCGCCGCCGCCCCCGACCGACGTCTGCCCGAACATCGACGGCGTCCAGTCGGCGGTCCCGGACGGGATGGTGGTCGACGGGAACGGCAACTGCGTGACGCCGCCTCCGCCGGCGCCGCCGGCCCCGCCGACGCCGCCGACGGCCACACCGACCGCCGTTCCTCCGACGTCGAAGCCGAAGGCGCCGAAGAAGCCGGTCGTGAAGCACGCCAAGAAAAAGGTCGTGAAGGCGAAGGTCACCGTCAAGAAGGTCAAGCCGAAGAAGCATCCGAAGAAGCACCCGAAGGCGACCCAGGTTCGGACCCCCGGTGTTCTTCCGTTCACGCTGTAGCGCCCTCGCGGCGGCGGTCGTGGTGGCAGGGCTGACACTCGTCGGCCCCGCCACCGCGGCGGCACCTCCAATGCTTCGCATCCCGCGCATGGGGCTCGATGTGGCGCTGGCCCCCGACCTGTCGTACGGGCCGCACCTCTACTACCGCAGCTCGACGACGGTCGCGATCGCCGGCCACCGGACGACGCACACGCATCCGTTCCGGAACCTGCAGCTGCTCACGCGCGGCGACGCGATCTGGGTCGGCCGGACGCTCTACCGCGTCCGCCGCACGGTCGTCGTCCGCCCGTGGCAGGTGTGGGTGCTGCACTACAAGGGCCTCGTGCTCTCGGCGTGCACACCGCCGGGCAGCGCGGCGTACCGCCTCGTCGTCCTGGCGGCGCGCGCGAACTAGAAGGCGAAGTCCTCGTCCAAACGCGGCGCTAACAGAAATCCCTTGGACGGGGGATACGAGGGCGCATCACGGCCACCTACCTTGGCGGACGAAACGGGGACGCCGGGTGCCTGCGGACCGATCGCTCCCGGCGACTTTCACAAACTGCGGATTCAGGAGGGCATGTTGAAGGCTCGGGGTCTACACGCGGCCAGGCGAGGGTCTGTGCTGCAAAAGGTGATCGTGCTCCTGGCGGCTTCGCTGGCGGCGCTCGGTGTCGTCGCGATGTCTGCGGCAGAGAGCAGCAGCCACGACAAGGGCCGCCGGCTCGCCGGTCCGTTCTGCGTCGGCAAGCCGAACGCAGGCAAGAACGCCGGCGTCGTCCGGAGCGTGGCGGCGACGCAGTCGTGCCGCTCGTACGAGATCCGCAAGTTCGGGCTCGCGGTTCCGACCGGCGAGACGACCGCAGTCGCGGCCGGCCTCGGCGCGCCGGGGCCGAAGGGCGACACGGGCGCGACTGGCGCAACCGGCGCCCAGGGACCGAAGGGCGACACCGGCGCAACCGGCGCAACGGGCCCGCAGGGCTCGAAGGGCGACACCGGCGCGACGGGCGAGATCGGCCCGCAGGGGCCGAAGGGCGACACCGGCGCGACCGGCGCTCAGGGCCCGCAGGGCAACGCCGGCCCGGCCGGGCCGACCGGCGCGAAGGGCGCCGACGGGGCTACCGGTTCACAGGGCCCGAAGGGCGACACCGGTGCAACCGGCGCGGCCGGCCCGCAGGGGCCGAAGGGCGACGCCGGCGCAGCCGGCGCCCAGGGCGCCAAGGGTGCAACCGGAGCGACGGGCGCGACCGGGGCAACCGGTGCGACCGGCCCGCAGGGGCCGCAGGGGCCTGCCGGTCCTGCCGGGACGAACGGGCTCGGCAACGACACGATCCAGGTGTGCGTGTCCAACGGAGGCACGCTGCAGATGGACGAGAACGGCAAGCCGTGCGACAACCACGGCCACCAGCCGATCACGCTCGTCGTCGTCGATCCGACCCAGTAGCCACCGTCGAGAAGTTGTGCGACACGAAGGCCCGCTACGTGCGGGCCTTCGTCGTTCCGGCGAGCTCCGCGATCCGGAGTGCGGCGCGGAGCAGCGCAGGCTCGTCGAAGAGGTACGGCGTCGCGTTTGCGACGTCGTGCAGCGGCCGGTCGAGGTCGGCGCTGCCGCCCGCCGCATTCACGGCATAGCGCACCGGGATCTCGTGGCAGACGACCAGCGTCGTCGCTTCGTCGCGATCGCAGATCCGCGCGTACGCCGCGGCATAGCGCCGGGCCGCGTCGTTGAGGCTCTCGCCCCCGGGGAACGCGACATCCCGGTCGTGGTGCGGCGCCGAGTGCCGGTAGTCGTCGAGCGTCTTCCCCTCGAGCTCGCCGATCCGGACGTCGCCGAGGTCGACGTCGACCTCGGTCGGCACCGTGCGCCCCCCGAGCGCAAGCTCGGCGGTCTGCATCGCCCGCGGGAACGGCGAGACGACGAGCAGGTCGATCGCGACGTTCGCGATCTGGTCCGCCAGCCTCTCCGCCTCCTCGACGCCGTCGTCGGCGAGACCACGGTCGAGCGCCGGGTCGCCGTTCACGACGCCGGCGACGTTGAGCACGGAACGGCCGTGGCGCACGAGCAGAATCCTCCGCACGGCGCGGAGCCTACGAAAGGAGGCGCGCTGCGGCGAGAGAATCCGTCGGAGATGCCGTACCGGTCGTCCCGCCTGTTCCGTGCGCAGTTCCGGCTGCTCGTCGACCTCAATCTGCTCGAGGGCGCTCAGAACCGGTTGATGGCGGAGACGAAGGCCGGTCATCGCTTCCGGGCGCGCCGCGCACGCAAGGACGTCGTGCGCCTCCGCGCGGAGATCGACGAGCAGCGGGTCGTCGTCGCCGAATGGAAGCCCGCGGGACTGAGCGAGGGCGAGCTGCTGTCGCGGCTCCGGCCGCTGCTCGCCGTACCGCTGCCGACGGCGCACGAGCGCGCACGCGCAGTCGGGCTCTCCGAGCAGGCGCTCGGCTGGCTCGTCGTCCTCGCCGCCGGTCTCGCGTGGGCCTACACGTTCGCGAGCGTCGCCGCGGAAGGCATCGACGATCGCCCGTCGCTGATCATTGCGCAGGTCTGCGCGATCGTGCTATCGCCGATCGCCATCGCGCTCTTCGGCCGACGCTGACTGATTTAGTCCAGCTGTGACAGCGACCGCCACCGCCGCCGCGCGGCCGGCACACTCGGCGCGCGTCCGGCCCGTGTTCGGCGCGCTGATGCTCGTGATGCTGATGGCGTCGCTCGACTCGACGATCGTGTCGACGGCGCTGCCGACGATCGCCGGAGATCTCGGCGGCATCGACAAGCTGTTCTGGGTCGTCACCGCGTACCTGCTGACGTCGACGATCACGACGCCCGTCGCGGGGAAGCTCGGCGACATGTACGGGCGCAAGCTCGTCCTGCAGGTCGCGCTGATCGTCTTCCTCACCGGCTCGGCGCTCTGCGGCCTCTCGCGCGACATGACGGAGCTGATCGCGTTTCGCGGGGTGCAGGGGCTCGGCGGAGGAGCCCTGATGGTCAGCACGCAGGCGGTGATCGGCGACGTCGTCTCCCCGCGGGAGCGCGGCCGCTACTCCGGCCTGATGGGCGCGGTGTTCGGCCTCTCGACGGTGCTCGGGCCGCTGCTCGGAGGGCTCTTCGTCGACCACCTGTCGTGGCAGTGGATCTTCTACGTCAACGTCCCGATCGGGATCGCGGCGTTCGTCGTCCTGCAGATCGTGCTCTCGACCCCGCTCCACCGGGTGAAGCGCTCGATCGACTACCTCGGGATGGCGCTGCTCGCGGGTGGACTGACCTCGATCGTGCTCTACACGAGCCTGGGCGGCTCGACATACCCGTGGTGGTCGTGGCAGATGATCCTGCTGCTCGTCCTCAGCATCGTGCTCACGGTCTCCTTCGTGGTGGCGGAGCTCCGGGCGAAGGAGCCGACCGTGCCGCTGTCGCTCTTCCGGAACCGGGTCTTCGCGGTGTCGAGCATCGTCGGCTTCATCGTCGGCATGGCGCTCTTCGGCTCGGTCACGTACATCCCGCTGTACCTGCAGGTCGTGAAGGGCGCGAGCCCGACGACGTCCGGCCTGCAGCTGCTGCCGCTGATGGCAGGCGTGCTGGTCGCGTCGATCGGCAGCGGACAGCTGATCTCCCGTGCCGGCCGCTACAAGATCTTCCCGATCGTCGGGACCGGGTTGATGATCGTCGGGCTGCTGCTCCTCTCGCGGCTCACGCCCGGCACCTCGACGCTGATCGCCGACCTCTACATGCTCGTGCTCGGCTTCGGCCTCGGGTTCGTGATGCAGGTGCTGATCCTCGCGGTGCAGAACGCAACCGACTATCGCGACCTCGGCGTCGCCACCGCCAGCGCGACGCTGTTCCGCTCGATGGGCGGGACGATCGGCGTGCCGATCTTCGGCGCGATCTTCACCAACCAGCTCGCGAGCAGGCTCGCGTCCCACCTCCCTCCGGGCGCCGCCGGCCAGCTGCCGTCGCATCTCGGCCCGGAGCAGATCACCCAGCTCCCGCCGTCGATCCGCGACCCGTACATCGACGCGTACGCGGCGGCGCTGCATCCGGTGTTCCTGATCGCTGCGTTCCTCGCCGTCGCGGCCTTCGCCTTCACGTGGCTCCTCGAGGAGCGGCCGCTCCGGCAGACGGTCGCCGAGCAGGGGATCGGCGACAGCTTCGCCTCACCCCGAGACGGGAGCTCGGTGGACGAGCTCGAGGCGCGGCTGAGCAAGCTCGCGCAGCGCGAGAACCGGCACCTCGTGTACGAACGGCTCGCGAGCGTGGCGAACATCGACGTCACGCCGGGAGAAGCGTGGCTCCTCCTGCGCGTCGACCAGGTGGACGCAACGAGCGCCGAGGAGCTCGCGGCACGCTACAAGCTCGACGCCGACACGGTCGCGCGCCAGCTCGACGACCTGCGTGCGCAGGGGCTCGTCGAAGGCTCGTCGCAGGTGCGGCTGACCGAGAGCGGCCGCACGGCGGTGCAGAAGATGGCCGACGCCCGCCAAGAGGCTCTGCAGCGGTTCCTCGAGGAGTGGCAGCCCGAGCAGCACCCGGAGGTGGTGCAGCTGCTCGAGCGGTTCGCGCGTTCACTGCGCGCGATGCCGCCCGCCGGCGACCCGGTCCCGGCCTAGATGCCGTTCACGCGCCCGGTCGGCGTCCGGAGGCGGCGGAGGGCCGCCTCGGGCCGCGTGTTCGGCTCGGCCGGCTGGAACCGGACGATGGAGCTGCGCGACGCTTCGGAGTCGGC
>DATIXY010000057.1:0-42482 GCA_035518115.1 Gaiellaceae bacterium
AGCAGCCGCAGGACGTGCCGCATCCGCTCCTGCTGCGAAAGGCCGTGCGTTTCGGCGTACTCGCTGATAGCGGGCGAGGTTACGCCTCCCCGGAGGGCAAGTCAAGACCGTCGAAACAGCTTTCGTTTCTTCCAAGATCGAAAGCCACTCGTAATCGCGCCGCAAATGTGTCAGGCTCCCGTTCGATGACCGAGAGCGTGGCCCTCGAGCGCCTCCGCCGGCTCGAGATCGAGACCCCGTCGTGGGGGTACGGCAACTCGGGCACGCGGTTCCACGTCTACCCCTGGCCCGGTGCGGCGCGTGACGTCCACGAGCGGATCGCCGACGCGGCGCTCGTGCACCGCCTTACCGGCTGCTGCCCGTCGGTCGCCCTGCACATCCCGTGGGACGCGGTCGCCGACTACGGCGACCTGCGCCGCTCGGCCGAGGAACAGGGCATCCGCATCGGCGCTGTCAACCCGAACCTCTTCGGCGACGACGACTACCGCCTCGGCAGCCTCTGCCACCCGGATCCGGGCGTGCGGGCGAAGGCGCTCGAGCACTGCCGCGAGTGCGTTGCGATCGCGCGCGAGGTCGACTCGACGCTGATCAGCCTCTGGCTCGCCGACGGCACCAACTACCCGGGCCAGGACGATCTGACCGAGCGGCACGAGCGCCTGCTGTCGGGGCTCGGGGCGATCTACGACGCACTCGACGAGGGCATGCGGCTGCTGGTCGAATACAAGTTCTTCGAGCCTGCCTTCTACAGCACCGATCTGCCCGACTGGGGAACGGCCGCGCTCGCATGCCGCCGTCTCGGGCCCCAGGCGCAGGTGCTCGTCGACACGGGCCACCATCCGCAGGGCACGAACATCGAGCAGATCGTCGCGGTGCTGCTCGCCGAGGAGCTGCTCGGCGGCTTCCACTTCAACAACCGCAAGTACGCCGACGACGACCTGATCGTCGGCTCGATCGACCCGTTCGAGCTCTTCCGGATCATGCGCGAGATCGCGCGCGCCGAGCGGCCGGAGCGAATCGCCTTCATGATCGACCAGTCGCACAACGTCGAGGGAAAGATCGACGCGATGATCCAGTCGGTCGTCAACATCCAGACTGCCTACGCGAAGGCGCTGCTCGTCGACGAGGAACGCCTCGCGGAGGCACAGCGCGCGGGCGACGTGCTCGGCGCCCATCGCGTCCTGCTGGATGCCTTCGAGACCGACGTCAGGCCGCTGCTTCGCCGCCTGCGTGAGGAGCTCGGCATCGAGCCGGACCCGGTCGAGGCGTTTCGCCGCGGCGGCTTCGCCGATCGGCTCGCGCAGGAGCGTGGGCTCGCATCGGTCGAGAGCGCCTACGAGCGAACCTGACCCGC
Organism: Gaiellaceae bacterium; assembly: GCA_035518115.1. Classification (GTDB taxonomy): domain Bacteria; phylum Actinomycetota; class Thermoleophilia; order Gaiellales; family Gaiellaceae; genus PALSA-600. The sequence continues at coordinate 1,352 of DATIXY010000057.1, forward strand.
GTGCAGATCGCGCTCTTCGTCACCTGCGTCGGCGACACGATGTTCCCCGAAGCAGGCCGGGCGACGGTCGACGTCCTGGAAGGGCTCGGTCACGAGGTCGTGTTCCCGGAGAAGCAGACGTGCTGCGGCCAGATGCACCTGAACAGCGGCTACCGGCGCGATGCGGAGCGGCTCGGCCGGCGCTTTCGCTCGCTCTTCGAGCGCTACGAGACCGTGGTCGCGCCGTCGTCGTCCTGCGTCGGGCACGTGCGCGAGTTCCTCGGGATGCCGAACGTGCTCGAGCTGTCGGAGGCGCTCGTGGCGAAGCTCGGCGTCGACGACGTCGGCGCGACGTTCCGCGCGCGGGTGGCGTACCACCCGACGTGCCACTCACTCCGCGTGACGCGCGTCGGCGACGCCCCGCAGCGGCTGCTCGGAAACGTGCGCGGCCTCGAGCTGGTCGAGGTCGCCGATGCCGAGGAATGCTGCGGCTTCGGCGGGACCTTCGCGGTGAAGAACGCCGAGACGTCGAGCGCGATGCTCGCGGACAAATGCGCGGCGGTCGAAGCATCGGGCGCGGAGGTGTGCACTGCCGTCGACGGGTCGTGCCTGCTGCAGATCGGCGGCGGCCTCTCACGCCGTGGCTCGCCGGTGCGCACGATGCACCTGGCGGAGATCCTCGCCTCGCGGTGACGAGCTTCCCCGAAGCCGCGCGGGTCGAGCTCGAAAACCACCAGCTGCGCACGAACCTGAGGCACGCGACCCAGACGATCCGCGCGAAGCGTGCGCGTGTCGTCTCGGAGCTGCCCGACTGGGAGGAGTTGCGCGAGGCGGGCCGGCGCATCAAGCAGGACGTGCTCGCGAACCTCGATCGGTACCTGGTCGAGTTCGAGGAGGCAGTGCAGGCGGCAGGGGGCCGGGTGCACTGGGCCCGGGACGCCGACGAGGCGAACCAGGTGGTCGCGACGGTCGCCCGCGCGCACGGTGCGGACGAGGTGGTCAAGGTCAAGTCGCTGACCACCGACGAGATCCGGCTCAACGAGGCGCTCGGCGAGGCCGGGATCCATGCGATCGAGACCGACTTTGCCGAGCTGATCCTCCAGCTCGACGACGACTGGGCGTCGCACATCCTCGTGCCGGCGATCCATCGCAACCGCAGCGAGATTCGCGAGATCTTCGCGCGCACGATTGCGCCCGGCATCGAGTCGGACGATCCCGCCGATCTCGCCGAAGCAGCGCGCCTCTACCTGCGCGAGCGCTTTCTGGCGGCGAAGGTCGGCGTCAGCGGCGCCAACTTCGGCATCGCCGAGACCGGAACGCTCGTCGTCGTCGAGTCGGAGGGCAACGGCCGCATGTGCACGACGCTGCCCCCGGTGCTCGTGTCGATCCTCGGCATCGAGAAGCTCCTGCCTCGCTTCGCCGATCTCGAGGTCTTCCTGCAGCTCCTGCCGCGCTCGGCGACCGGCGAGCGGATGAACCCGTACACGTCTCTCTGGACCGGCGTGACCCCACGCGACGGGCCGCAGGAACTGCACGTCGTGCTGCTCGACAACGGGCGGACGAACGCGCTCGCCGACGAGGTCGGCCGCGACGCGCTGCACTGCATCCGCTGCAGTGCCTGCCTCAACGTGTGCCCCGTCTACTCGCGGACGGGCGGCCACGCGTACGGATCCGTCTATCCCGGGCCGATCGGCGCGATCCTCACGCCGCAGCTCGAGGGGATCGAGAACGCGCCTTCGCTTCCGTTTGCGTCGAGCCTGTGCGGCGCCTGTTACGAGGTGTGCCCGGTCAAGATCGACATCCCGCGCATCCTCCTGCACCTGCGCGAGCAGGCCGTCGCGGCGAAGTCCGCGCGCGGCGAGCGAACGGCGATGAAGCTCGCCGCCTGGACGTTCCGGGGCGCCGGCCGCTTCTCGCTCGCCGAGCGCGTCGCCGGCGCGCTCGGAGGCGGCCGGCCGATCCACAGGCTCCCGGGCCCGCTCTCGGGCTGGACGGACTCGCGCGACCTGAAGGCGCCTGCGCGCCAGAGCTTCCGGTCCTGGTGGCGAAAGCGATGAGCAGCGCACGCGACGAGGTGCTGGCGCGGGTAGGCGCCGCGATCGCCGGTTCCGAGTCGCCGCCGGCGGCACGCGACTACCGGAGGGCCGCTGCAACCGGCCCCGAGCAGCGAGTGGAGCTCTTCTGCGCCCGGGTCGCCGACTACCGGGCGGAGGTGCTGCAGATCGGCGTCGACGCGATCCCGGCGGCCGCCGAGGCGATCTGCCGCGAGCTCGGCGTGCGTCGCATCGGCGTACCGCCGACGCTCCTGGCGGACTGGCGCCCGCGCTCGCTCTCGGTCGTCGAGGACCACGGGCTCACACCGCGCTATCTCGACCGGCTCGACGGCGCGCTCACCGGCTGCACCGCCGCGGTCGCCGAGACCGGCACGATCGTCCTCACGTCGCACGGTCACGACGGTCGGCGGGCGCTCACGCTCGTGCCCGACCTTCACATCTGCGTCGTTCGCGAGGCGCAGATCTCGATGCTGCTTCCGGAGGCACTCGACCGGCTCGTGGAGCAAGGGCTCGCGGCGAGCCCGATCACGTTCGTCTCGGGCCCGTCCGCCACCTCCGACATCGAGCTCGACCGCGTCGAAGGCGTCCACGGCCCGCGAAGGCTCCACGTTCTCGTCGTCAAGGAGGCCACATGACTCAACGCTCGGCATTCGTCCTGCACGTGAAGCCCGATCGGATCGACGAGTACGTCGAGGCCCACCGCAACGTCTGGCCGGAGATGCTCCAGGCGCTCCGGGACGCGGGCATCCGCAACTACACGATCTACCGCTCGGGCACCGACATGTTCGGCTACTTCGAGTCGGACGATCTCGAGCGCGCCGGCGCCCACATGACAGCCCAGGAGGTGAACACGCGGTGGCAGGACGCGATGGCTGAGCTGCTCGACGAGCGGGTGCCGGACGGCGGCCCTCCGCCGCTCGAAGAGATCTTCCGACTCGCGTAAGCTCGGCCACGCGTTGGAGACGCAGCAGCAGAAGCAGCTCGTCCTGATCCTGGCGCGCGCATTCGCCTCGAGCCTGTCGACGCCGACCCTGCTGGCGGACGCCCGCGGCTATCTCGTCTTCTACAACGAGGCGGCCGAGGCGGTGGTCGGCCGGCGCTTCGCGGAGACCGGCGAGATGCCGCTCGACGACTGGGTCGCGGCCTTCGAGCCCAGGACGACCGACTCGGTCGAGATTCCGCCCGAGCGCCGGCCCGCACGGATCGCGTTCGACGAGCGCCGGCCGTCGCACGCCGACTACGTCGTGACGAGCACGGACGGGATGTCGCGTGCGATCGAGGTCTCGGCGTTCCCGCTGTTCGCGCACACGGACGAGTTCGTCGGGATCATCGTCATCTTTTGGCGGGCGTAGCGATGCGCCTGAAGATCTGGGGCTGCCGCGGCTCGGTCGCGACACCGGGTGCCGAGACGACGAAGTACGGCGGCAACACCTCGTGCGTGGAGGTGATGCTCGACGGCGACGACACGGCGATCGTGCTCGACGCGGGCACGGGGATTCGCGCGCTCGGGCTCGACCTGATCGGGCGCGGCACGCGGCAGATCAGGCTGTTCCTGACGCACCTGCATCTCGACCACCTCGAAGGGCTCCGCTTCTTCGCACCGATCTGGGACGAGAAGGTGTCGCTCGAGATCTGGGGCCCGCGGTCGCCGGTGGTCAGCCTCCGCGACCGCATCCTGCGCTCGTTCTCGCCGCCGCTCTTCCCGCTCGACTTCCGCGATGTGCCGGCGCGGATCACGTTTCACGACCTGCCCGGCGAGCCCTGGCTCGGGGAGGGCGTCTCGCTGCACAGCGACCTCGTGCTCCATCCCGGGCCGACCGTCGGCTTCCGCCTCGAGTCGGGTAGCTCGAGCATCGCGTACCTCCCCGACCACGAGCCGGCGCTGGCCGGGATCGACGCAGCGTCGCCGGACTGGCTTTCCGCCGGGGCACTCGCCCGGGGCGCCGACTTCGTCCTGCACGACGCCCAGTACTCCGAGGCCGAGTACCCCGCCAAGATCGGCTGGGGGCACTCCAGCGTCGCGCATGCGGTCGAGTTCTCACGCGCCGTTGGCGCGCACCGCCTCGTGCTCTTCCATCACGAGCCGGTGCATTCGGATCGCGAGCTCGAGGAGCTCGAAGAACGGGCACGCGAGCTGACCGAGGACGGCGTGTCGCCGCCGCTGCTCGCGCGCGAAGGGATGGTGCTCGAGGTGATCTGACGGCCGCACGGCTCGACTGGCGTTACGGTTGCATCGTGAGCCAGGCCGCCACGATGCCGCGCCGCAAGCGCATCGCGCTGATCGCCCACGACAACCGCAAGCCCGACCTCGTGGAATGGGCGCGCTTCAACCGCGGCACGCTCAGCCGGCACGAGCTCTATGCGACGGGCACGACCGGCGGGCTCGTCTCGGCCGAGCTCGATCTCCCCGTCCACCTCTTCCTGAGCGGCCCGCTCGGGGGAGACCAGCAGGTGGGTGCGGCGATCGCCGAGGGGCGCATCGACTTCGTCGTCTTCTTCTGGGACCCGCTCGAGCCACAGCCGCACGACGTCGACGTGAAGGCGCTGCTCCGGATCACCGTCGTCTGCAACGTCCCCATCGCGTGCAACCGCTCGACCGCCGACTTCCTGCTCTCGAGCCCGCTGATGAACGAGGAGTACCGCCCGGCAGCGGCCGGCGTCTGACGGCTACGAGCGCACGAGCGTCGCCCGCGCACCGGCCGCCTTGACCGCCTCGGAGAGCGTGCGGATGTCGTACGCGCCGTAGTGGCGGCGGCCGTTGACGAAGAAGGTCGGCGTGCCCGTGACGCCGCTCAGGTCGGCGCTGTCCACGTCCTCGGCGACGCGCGTCGCGTCGCGATGTGTACGGACGGTGTCCGAGAAGCGGTCGACGTCGAGCCCGAGCCTCCCGGCGTAGTCGAAGAGGTCCTTCGGCGTGAGCGCCGACTGGTGCTCGAGCAGGAGGTCGTGCATCTCCCAGAAGGCGCCCTGGTCGGCTGCCGCCTCCGACGCCTCGGCGGCCACCTGCGCCCGCGGGTGGACGTCGCTGAGCGGGAGGTGGCGCCAGACGTACCGGACGTCGCCGAAGTCGCCGAGCAGCTCCCGAACGACCGGTTCCGCCTGACCGCAGTACGGGCACTCGAAATCGCCGTACTCGACGAGCGTGACCGGCGCCTCCTCGGGCCCGCGGATGTGATCGCGCTCGGGGTCGACGTCGACGTAGAGATCGGTCAGCTGCTCGGCCGTCCCGAGCAGCGCACGGATGCGGAGGCCCCGCGGCAGCAGGGCCGCGCCACGGAACAGGAGCCAGGTAACGACCGACGCGCACAGAGCCGCGCTCAGGATCCCGACCTTCGCGTCCTCGAGCTGCGTGCCGTCGAAGGCGATCGTCGCAACGAGCAGCGAGACGGTGAAGCCGATCCCCGCGATCGTGCCCGCTCCAGCGACGGATGCCCAGCCGACGGGCGGCTGCATCCTGCCGCGGCTCGCGCGCGTGACGAGCCACGAGCCGCCGACGATTCCGATCGGCTTGCCGACGACGTAGCCGATCAGGATCCCGAGCGTGATGCGCGACGCGAACGCGTCCCGCAACGTGCCGCCGCCGAGCTCGATGCCCGCGTTCGCAAGCGCGAACAGCGGGACGATCGCGTAGCTCGTCCACGGATGGAAGAGGCGCTGGAGCCGCTCGTTCGCAGGCGTCGCAGCCCTCAGCTCCGCTTCCGCCGAGCGCGCGAGCTCGGCGGTCGGCTGCTCGCGGAACTCACGGAAGCGCTGCGTCGCGAGCTCGAGGGTCGAGCGCGGCGCGGGATAGGCGTACGGGAGGATCCCGATCGCGAGCCCGATCACCACCGGATCGACGCCGGCCTCGAACAGCCCGACCCATGCGACGACGCCGAAGACGAAGTAGACCAGCCCGATCCGCAGCCGCAGGACGTGCAGAAAGATGACGACCGCGTAGGCGGCAATTGCTACCAGCAGCGCGCCGGTATGGATGGTCGTCGAGTAGACGGTCGCGATGACGACGAGCGCAATGATGTCGTCGACGACGACGACCGTGAGCATGAATGCCCGCAGGCGGTCGGGGAACCGGGGCCCGACGAGCGCGAGCATCCCGAGGGCAAACGCCGTGTCGGTCGACATCGCGATGCCCCAGCCGTGGGCCGACGGCCGGCCGGCGTTGATCACGAGGTACAGGGCGACCGCGGCCGCGATCCCGCATACCCCGGCGAGCAGCGGCAGCGCGAAGCGGCGCCGCTCCCGCAGCTCGCCCAGGTCGAACTCACGCCGCGCCTCGAGCCCGACCACGAAGAAGAAGAACGTCATCAGGCCGCTGTTGACCCACCCGCGCAGATCGAGCACGAGGCTGCGGTCGCCGAGGTGGATCGAGAGCTCGGTCGACCAGAGCGAGTGGTACGAGGAGGCGTCGACGTTCACCCAGACGAGCGCGGCGAGTGTCCCGGCGAGCAGCACGGCCGCGCCGCCGGTCTCGGTGCGGAGGAACTCGCGGAGCGGCGTCTGGACGCTGCGCGCCCACGCCGTCCGTCCCGTGAAGCGCGGCCGTTCGAGGCCGCTCGTGGCGCTGCTCACGCCGTGAACGTAAACGTTGCGGCGCGGGTCAGCGCGTGACGGTCAGAAGCGCGGTGATTCCGAGGTTGCCGCCGCCGCAGCGCGCGGTCACGGTGTACGTACCGGGCGCACGCAGGAGCGGGATCCGCACGACGGCCGAGAACCGCCCTGCCGAGCCGACCTGCCCGAAAACAGCCGGAACGCTCGCGAACGAATGCGTCGCCGGGAACGCGCGCGACAGGATCGTCACGGTATCGCCCGACGTGCATCCTCCCGCGACCCCGCGGACGAGCACGGTGCGGCCGCGCCGGACGGTCTTCGGAGTCACTGTTAGCGCCTTGTCGACGGCACTCGTTCGCGCGCTCACGTCGAGGCCGCTCGCGACCACGACCGCGAGCCCGACGTCGCCCAGGTTGCCGGTCGACGATGCGCTGAGGACGAGCGACCGCCCGCGCTTCTCGGTGACGCACCGCCAGGCCGTACCGCCGTTGCCGTTCGCCGACCAGTAGACCTTGTTGCCGTCGACCTGCAGCGTCTTGTCCTTCGTCATCCACGCCGGGCACGCCGTCGAGGCGGGCAGCCGCTGCACGTTCCAGGTGAAGTTGGCCTTCGTCCACTTCCAGAGCCCCTGCCTGATCCGCACCCGGTTCGTGAACGTCACGGCGAGCTTGCCGTTCGTGACGTTCGCACCGGAGCGGTAGCGATAGAAGAGCGGCGTGCGTGCCGGCAGGTACAGGCTGCCGCCGCTCTGGCCGGCGAGCTTTGCGCGGAGCTGGGCCGGGACGTAGCTCCACGCCGGGGTGAACCCGGCGCGCGCGACACCGCCCGCAGCGGCTGCGACGACGCAGAACGCCACGAGCGTCGCCCCCGCCGACGCGGCTTTGCTCATCGATGGGAACGTATGCCGCACCTGTACGGGCCGTGTGAGCGAGGAGTACGGATTCGTCCCGCGGTCACCGGCGGGTGCCGGTGACCCGTCGTCGCTGCTCGGTGACGAACCAGGCCGCCAGGCCGAGGATCGCGGCCGCCGCCGCGAGCGCACCCGAGCGGAAGCGCTCGGGCTGCGGGAGCAGTGCGAGCCCGATGCACCAGACGACGAGCGCCACGCCGGCCGGGACGACGTCGGTCTTCGAGACCGGCAGGACCGATGCGACCACCGCACCGAGCGCGACGAGCGCCGCGACGGTCAGCGGCAACGCCGCCGTCCAGTTGTGGGAAGTCGGGGCGAAGATCATCGAGGAGTACCCCGCACCGCGGATCCACTGCCACCAGTCCCCCGTGTTGTACGGCGGCGAGATGAGCGGCTGCGTGAGGTGCGCGATGAGCAGCACGACCGCCGACGACACGAACAGGACGAGGAACGAGAGGGGGATCCGCCGCACGACCGGCGCCAGCGCGAGCGCGGCGAACCCGAGGACGCAGACGAGGAACCGCGGGCCGGGCGTGGCGCCGCCGAGCGGGCTGTAGTAGCCCGAGTTGTAGACGAGGAACAGCAGGCACACTGCGCCGATGAAGGCGGCCTCGCGCCGAAGCCCGCGCCGCCATAGCAGCACGATCCCGAGCGGGGCGAGCGCCAGCACCGGCCCGAGCGAGAGCAGGCCGCGCACGCCGACCGTGATCTGCAGCGCGCCGCTGAGGCTCGGCCACGCGACGCCGAAGAAGCCGACCGAGTTCGCGCCCATCACGTCGTGGCCCGTCACGCCGGGGATGAGCACCGCCCCGACGTACGACAGATGGAGCGGGGACCCGAAGGCCCAGAGGTCGAAGAGCAGGAGCGGTGCGACGCCGAGGGCCGCGCCCGCCCCGAACGCGAGCGCGTTCCGTCCGTGTGGCCTGCGCGTGGCCACGTAGACGGCCAGGGCGAGCGCGAACAGCGCCAGCGGGTACTCGACGACCACGCCGAAGCCGGCGAGGACGCCGGCGGCGAACACCCGGCCCGGGCCGGCGCGTGCACCGTCCCAGACGAGCATGAAGGCGGCGAATGCGAGGAACGCCGCGAGCGCGTGCGAGAAGAAGAGGCTCGAGAAGGGCAGCAGGATCGAGCCGAACCCGAGCGTCGCCGCAACGGCCGTACCCGACCCCGGCTCGATCTTCTCGGCCGCCTGCCGGACGAGCACCAGGAGGCCGAGCGCCGGGAGCACCGCGCCCCACAGGGTCATCAACCACAGGTCGCGCCGCGGGATCGCGCGCATTGCGGCCGGGTAGGACAGGCCGGCGGAGCGGTCTGCATGGATGAGGCCGAGCCCGCGCACCAGCACGTACCACGGCACCGTCACGAGAGCGAGCCCCGGCGCCTTGTTGGCGAAGTAGTGGCCGTCCGACCAGGAGATGTCACACGACTCGCCGTGGATCCGGTCGATCCTCGCGGTCCCCGACGCGAGCGACTGCACGAGCGCGTAGTGCGAGCTCGTGTTGCAGTTCGGCTGGCGAAACGGCGACGCGAAGGCGACCGCGGCCGCCGCGAGCACGAGCACGAAGAGAAGCCCGGAGCGTGTGATCGTCACCGCGGCGAGCCTCGCAGCCGGTAGATCGGGACGCGTTCGATCGTCGCCACCCGGCGATACCGACGGTCGAGCACGGCCCGGGTCCGCCCCGACGGATCGGCGGCTGCCGCCGGCTGCTCGACGACGACGAGCGCCGCCCGGCCCGCGGCGAGCTGGTTCCGGATACCGGCGACTGCTCCCTTGATGGACTGGACGTTACGCAACCAGAGATAGCCGGACATCGGCCGCCGGTCGGCGAGGTAGTAGATGTCGGCCGCGGCCCAGAGCACGTAGATCCGCTGTGAGGACGTCGTGTGCTGCGACACGTAGCGCGCGACGGCCCGGTCCGACTGCAGGTGATGGTCGGCCGGCCAGATCGCACGCGCCTGCGCCGAGTCGGTGTCGCCCCACAGGGGGATCGCAACGGCGACCGCGGCAACCGCGGCAACCCCGACGAGCGCGGCCCGCAGCCGCACGCTCACGGCCAGGCATGCAGCGACGACCGACAGCGGCACCACGAGCTGGAGGTAGTAGTGCTCGTGGAAGTTGCCGCCGCTGAGCACACCGAGCAGTGCGAGGACGAGCCAGAGCCGGTAGAGCCGCGGTGCGTGACGCCAGCCGAGCGCAGCGAGGATCGCCGCCGGCAGCAGCGCCTTCGCCGCAGGTGCGAGCGAGCTGTCGAAGCTCGTGAGCCGCCGGCCGAGTACCTCGCCGCCCGAGGCGTGAAGGCCGTAGCCGATCACGTCCCGGTACCAGGCCGCCGGATCGCCCGACCCGAACACGCCGGCGAGGATGGGCGCGGCGACCGCGAGCGCGAACACGCCGGCGCGCCGCCACGGGCCGCCGCAGAGGCAGATCGCGATTGCGACCGCGGCGTCGAAGAACGACTGCTTGACCATCCACGCGCCACCGGCCGCGACCCCCGCGACGATCAGCCAGTCGAGCCGATCGGTCTTCTCGTGCCAGGCGAACGCCAGCACGGCCGCGGAGGCGAGCACGCTCGCGATCAACTCGCCCGAGAGCGTGAATCCCTCGATGAACGGCGAGGCTCCCGCGGTTGCGGCGAGCACGCCCGCTACGAGGGCCGATAGTCTCCCGCCTGCGAGACCGCCGATCGAGAAGGCGAGCACGACGAGCACGGCGGCCGAGAGCGCCGCGCACAGACGGAGCCCGACGCTGGTCGTGATACCGGCGGACAGCAAGATGCGAAAGACGACCAGCAACCCTTGAGGCCGATCAACCCAGTTCGCGCCGTAAAGGCCGTGGCCGCGGGCCCAGAGGCGGGCGATCTCGGCGTACCCGCCTTCGTCGGCCGTGAGCGGCGCGTCGAGGAATGGAACGCGCAGGACGACCGCGAGCAGCGCGAGGCCGAGCGCCGCTGGGGCCCACCGTGCCCAGATCTGACGCCGCGGCGAGCCGTGCTTGCCGGCGCCCTCCTCTTCGTCGCCTTGGCCGCCGCCGTGTGGAAGTTCAGCCTGGGCCTGACTCCCGACCGCTACCTGATCGTGCTCCTCGTCCCTGCGCTCGTCCTGCGGCAACCGAAGAAGTATCTCGTCGACTTCGTCCCGTTCGCCCTGCTGCTGATCCTGTACTCGGCCTGCCGCGGATTCGCCCACGAGCTCAATCCGTCGCCCTTCGCGCAGCCGCAGCTCGACGTCGAGAAACTCCTCTTTGCGGGTCATCTGCCCACCGTGGAGCTCCAGCATCTCCTGGGGACGGCCCGCGATTCGGTTACGGGCCGGAGTGCCGTGATCATGACGCGGCTCCATTTCATCGTGCCGCCGCTGCTCGGCTTTGCGCTGTGGGTCAAGCGGCGTTCTCTGTTCTACCGGTTCGGGGCGACCATGCTCGCGCTTTCCTTCGCCGCCTGCCTCGTTTTCCTCGTCTACCCGGCCGCTCCGCCGTGGGCCGCCGCCGACCGGCACCTAACGCCTCCGCTCGTCCACCTGACGAGCCCGGCGGCCACCACGTCGGCCGGCGCGAGCGGCGTCGCCAATGCGACGGTGACGCGCCTGATCCCGAAGAACCCCTACGCGGCGATCCCGTCGCTGCACGCGGGCTATGCGTTCGTCGTGCTGTTCTTCGTCGCGGCCCTCGTCGCGGGGACACGCTGGCGGCGGCCGGCGATCGCGCTCGCAGTCGTCTACGCCCTCTTGCAGTCGACGGCCGTGGTCTATACGGGCGACCACTATGTCGTCGACGTGCTGCTCGGCTGCACGGCCGCAACCCTCGCGTACCTGGGCGTCCACCGCCTCTGGCGCGCGTGGGACCTTCCCGACTAGGAAAGGCCACGGCGGCGGCCGCAGCTGGGAGTACCCTCGCTGCATGGCGCGGCTGATCGCTGCGGGCACCGACTCGCTCGGCGAGTCGCCGATCTGGCCGACCGCAGCGATCGTCGCCTCGGCGATCCTCTACGCCGACCTGCCGGTGCGGTTCATCGCGGGGACCTCGGCCGGCGCGTTCAGCGTCGTGCGCTGGGTCGTGCCGGTCCTCACCGCGCTGGTCCTCCTTGCACTCCTCGTGACGATCCCCGGCGGACGGCTGGTGGGCGCGTTCGGCTGGCACGGCCACCAGCTGCACGTGACGCGCCGCTGGCTCACCCTCTCGCTGATCGCGATCGTCAGCGCGGCCAACGCCGCATCGATCATCCTGCTCGTCCACCTGCTCGTGAACGGCGCGCACGCGAATGCCCCGACGCTGCTCCGAGCGGCCGTTCACATGTGGGTCGTGAACGTCCTCCTGTTCGGCCTCTGGTACTGGGAGCTCGACGGCGGCGGGCCGGTGGCAAGACCGGGGTGCGCGCCGGGAGCCTGGGACTTCCTCTTCCCGCAGCAGACCGAGCCGAAGCTGGCCGGAACCGGCTGGCGGCCGCTGTTCCTCGACTATCTCTACGTCTCGTTCACCAATGCCGCCGCCTTCAGCCCTACGGACACGATGCCCCTGAGCCGCTGGGCGAAGATGCTGATGCTCGCGCAGTCGGCGATCAGCCTCAGCCTCGCGGTGATGGTGGTCGCCCGGGCGGTCAACATCCTCAGGTAGCGGCCCCGGTCAGGGGAACCGCGGACGGTACGAGTCCCGGTCGACCATGCCGCCGTGCTGCGAGATCAGGTAGACGAGCACGCCGACGACCGGGAACAGCACCGTCAGGAGGAGCCAGCTCACCTTCGCCCACCCCGACAGGTCGTCGCGGCGGAAGACGTCGGCCCACACCGTGAACAGCAGGTACAGCAGGATCACGAGCCCGAACAGGGCGAGCAGCGTCCACAGGACGTCGCCGAACGGATAGGACACCGCGATCATCTCGCGCCATTAAACCGCGCCCGGCGCGTCGAAGGCCGGCGGACGCTCGGTTAGAGTCGCCGCGGGTGGCACACGAGCCCGTACGGACCGACCCCGCGGACATCACTGAAAAGGCGGTGTCCAGCTTCGACCGTGCTGCCGATGCCCGGTTGCGCGAGCTGATGCAGGCGTTCGTCCGCCACCTCCACGGCTTCGCGGCCGAGGTCGGCCTGACGCAGGAGGAGTGGCGGTCGGCGATCGACGTTCTGACGGCGACCGGCCGGATCACCGGCGAGCACCGCCAGGAGTTCATCCTCTGGTCGGACACGCTCGGCCTGTCGATGTTCGTCGATGCGCTCGAGAACCCGCTTCAGGACGGCGCGACCGAGTCGACCGTGCTCGGGCCGTTCTACGTCCCCGGCTCGCCGCTCCGCGCGTACGGCGCAGACATCTCCGAGCAGGCGGCCGGGACCCCGGCATGGGTGCACGGGCGCGTGATCGATGCGACGACGGGGGCGCCGGTCGGCGGCGCCGAGCTCGACGTCTGGCAGAACGGGGACAACCGGCTGTACGCGGTGCAGGATCCCGGTGCGCCGGAGCATCACCTGCGAGGGCGCTTCGTGGCTCGGAAGGACGGGACGTACGCGTTCAGGGCGGTGCGGCCGGTCCCGTATCCGATTCCGGACGACGGACCGGTGGGACGGATGCTGTCCGCGACCGGGCGCCATCCCTGGCGACCGGCGCACATCCACATGATCGTGCGCGCGCCCGGCTACCAGACGCTGGTCACGCACATCTTCGACCGCGAGAGCCGCTACCTCGACTCGGACACCGTGTTCGCGGTCAAGCCGTCGCTCGTGCGCACGTTCGCCGAGCGCGATGCGGACGATCCCGAGACACCGGCCGGCATCGACGGCGCATGGTGCTCGCTCGAGTGCACGCTCGTCCTCGCGCCCGGGGCGGCGCGGGAGGTCGCGGATCCGGGGCGCACGGCATGACGGACGCCGTCGACTCGGCCGAGCTCACGATCCGGGCGCTGATCGAGAACTGGGTGATCTGGCGCGACGCCGGCCGGTGGGACCGTTTTCGAACCGTCTGGCACGACGACGGGATCATGATGGCGACCTGGTTCCAGGGGCCTGCCGAGGACTTCATCCGCGTCAACGTCGAGGGCTGGCAGCGCGGGGTCCGGATCCTCCACTTCCTCGGCGGCACGTCCGTCGAGGTCGACGGTCCGCGAGCGGTCGCGCAGACGAAGATGACGATCTCCCAGCGTGCGACCTTGCACGACGTCGAGTGCGACGTCGTGTGCACGGGCCGCTTCTACGACTTGCTGGCCGAGCGCGCCGGGCGCTGGGGCCTCGTTCTCCGGCAGCCGATCTACGAGAAGGACCGACTCGACCCGGTCGACCCTGCGGCAACCGTCTCGCTCGATCCCGAGCGGCTCGCGCGGTTCCCGGCGGGCTACCGGCATCTCGCCTACCTCCAGACGCTGATCGGCTACGAGGTCAAGCGCGACATGCCGGGCCTCGACGGCCCCGAGGTCGAGGCGCTCTACTCGGACGGCGCGGACTGGCTCGCCGGCGGCGCCGTCGAGCACCGCTTCGCCGCGTACCGGGGCTAGACGATGGTGGGACCAGGTCCCCACGAACCTCAGGTCACTCGAACGGGTGATGACCCCAGAGTTCGACCGTGAACCGCGATCAGCCCTCTCGTTCGGCCGAGCTCGACCAGGTGCGGAAGATGCTCTTCCCGGAGCTCCCGCCCGAAGAGGGTTGGGCGCGCATCGACGCGGCGATGGCCCGGGCGTCGGCCGAGCCCGCGATCGACGAGGACCTGCTCGACACGATCCGCAGGCTGCGGGACAAGGAAGACGACGAGGCGTAGCAGACCCGCCCAGAGGTTTGATGTGGAATGGGAGCCCGCGGGGATGCGCCAGACCAAGCGGATTGGACGGGGCGGGCGGAGCTCGTAGCCGTGCCTACGGGCGAGCCCGACCCGGCCGAGCCGCGCCGTGTCTGGTGCACCAGCCGCGGGGGCGTGAGTTCCACATCAAGCCTCTAGGATGGGCCGGGTGGGCAGAGCGACCACCGGCAACGGCCACGCCGTGACGGCGGCCGGCCGCCGCGCCGATCGTCTCCCTCCCTATCTCTTCGCCGAGGTCGACGAGCTGAAGCGGGAGCTTCGGAGGTCGGGCCGCGACGTCATCGACCTCGGGTTCGGGAACCCGGACATTCCATCGCCGGAGGTTGCCGTCGAGAAGCTCCGCGAGGCGGCGCTGCGCCCCGTCAACCATCGCTACTCCTCGAGTCGCGGGATCACCCAGCTGCGGCGGGCGATCACGGAGCGCTACCAGGCGGTGTTCGGCGTGACGCTCGACCCCGACCGCCACGTCGTCGCGACGATCGGCGCGAAGGAAGGCCTGTCGCATCTCCTCTGGGCGATCGTCTCGGAGGGCGACGAGGTGGTCGTTCCGACGCCGACCTACCCGATCCACCGCGTCGCACCGCAGCTCGCCGGCGCGACCGTCCTCACCGCACCCGCGGCCGGAGGCGTCGACGCGCTCGCCGAGGCGGTCGAGCGGAGCCGCCCGACCGTCGTGATCGCGTCGTTCCCGCACAATCCGACGACGACTACAGCGACGGCGGCCGACATGCAGCGGCTGGTCGATCTCGCACTCGAGCGCGACTTCCTGATCGTCCACGACTTCGCGTATGCGGACATCACATTCGACGGCCACCGGGCGCCGTCGATCCTCGCCGCGGACGGCGCGCTGGAGTGCGCCGTCGAGCTGTACAGCCTCACGAAGTCGTTCTCGATGGCGGGCTGGCGTGTCGGCTTCGCCCTCGGCCGGGCCGACGTCGTGCAGGCGCTCACGCGGCTGAAGTCGTACCTCGACTACGGGACGTTCCAGCCGATCCAGATCGCATCGATCGTCGCGCTCCGCGAGGCGGCCGATTACCCGAACGAGGTCTGCGAGATCTACCGGCACCGGCGCGACGTGCTGTGCTCGGGCCTCGCGCTCGCGGGCTGGGACGTCGCACCGCCGGCGGGGACGATGTTCGTCTGGGCGCCGGTCCCTCCGCAGGTCGCCGGGCTCGACTCCCTGCAGCTCGCGCTCCGCCTCGCCCGCGAAGCAGGCGTGGCGGTCAGCCCGGGCGCGGGCTTCGGCCCGGGCGGCGAGGGCCACGTCAGGTTCGCGCTCGTCGAGAACGAGCAGCGGATCCGGCAGGCGACGCGCGCGATCCGCCAGTTCTTGCGCTGAACCGCCATCACTTTACTTTTTGAAGCTTCGTTGCTAGGGTCAGCCACGTGAGCGCCTCGGCGCAGATCATGTGTCGCTGTTGCCTGCGCCGGCCGATCGCCGGCTAGCAGGCGCTTCCCTCCTTTTCCCGCGCCCGCGTTCCCTTGGCCGACAGAGCGACTGTCACCCCAACCCTCGAGTCCGTTCTCAAGCGGAACTCGGTCGAGCGCCTCAAGCGCGAGAAGAGCCCACTGCGCATGCTCGACGAGCTGCCGGCGCTGATCGCGGCCGGCTACGAGGACGTCGCGGAGGAGGACATCGTCCGGCTCAAGTGGTGGGGGCTCTACCACGACAAGCCGAAGATCGGGACGTTCATGCTGCGCGTGAAGATCCCCGGCGGGATCGTCGCGCCGGCGCAGCTGCGCGCGATCGGAGAGATCTCGAACGCGCACGGGCGCGGCGAGGGCGAGCTGACGACGCGCCAGAACGTCCAGCTGCACTACCTGCAGCTCGCCGCGCTGCCCGACGTCTTCGACCGCATGCATGCCGTCGGGCTGACTTCGGCCGGGGCGTGTGGCGACACGGTGCGCAACATCACCGGCTGCCCGGTCGCCGGCCTGACCGAGCACGAGCTGTTCGACGCCACGCCGGTGCTCGAGCAGGCGGCCGCCTTCTTCTACGGCAACCCCGACTACTCCGATCTTCCACGCAAGCACAAGATCTCGATCACCGCGTGCTCCGACAGCTGTGCGGCGCCGGAGATCAACTGCATCGGGCTCCAGGGCGCCGTCCGCGACGGCGAAGAGGGGTTCGGCGTGCTCGTCGGGGGCGGCCTGTCGTCGGTGCCGCGGATCGCGCGCGAGCTCGGGATCTGGGTACCGAGAGACGACACCGTCGAGGTGCTCGCGGCGATCCTCGACGAGTGGCGCGAGGACCTCCGCTATCGCGTCTCGCGGGTGAAGGCTCGGCTCAAGTTCATGGTCGACGACATCGGCCCCGACGGGATCCGCGAGCGCATCGAACAGCGCCTCGGCCGCAGCTTCGACGACTTCCGGCTTCCGCCGCAGCCGCCGCCCGGCAACCACCTCGGCGTTCGCGAGCAGCGCGACGGGCGACTCGTCGTCGGCGTGCCGGTGCATCTGGGCCTCGTCTCGGGCGACCAGCTGCTCGCGCTCGCCGACCTGGCGGAGACGTTCGGCGGCGACGTCCGCGTCACGCGCCAGCAGAACCTCGTGCTGACCGGTGTCTCCGACCTCGGCGCCGCCGAGCGGGCGCTCGCCGATGCGGGCCTGCCGCTGGACGCCGGGACGCTGCGCGGCGATGCGATCGCGTGCACTGGCGAGCCGCACTGCAACTTCTCGGTCACCGAGACGAAGACGCGGATGGACGCGCTCGTGCAGATGCTCGAGTCGCGGTACGGGCGCACCGTCGACGGGCTTCGGCTGCACCTCGACGGCTGCCCGCACGCGTGCGCGCAGCACTGGGTCGGCGACTTCGGGTTCCAGGGGACGACCGTCCGCGATGCCGACGGAAAGCCACACCAGGCCTACGACGTCTACCTCCGCGGTGGGCTCGACCGGCCGGCCGCGATCGCGCGCCCGGTCTTCCGGCGCGTCCCGACGGACGAGCTCGACGCCGTGGTCGCGGGGCTGGTCGACGGCTGGCTTGGCGCGCGACAGCCGGACGAGACCTTCCGCTCGTTCTGCGAGCGATCGGGCGACGACGAGCTGGCCGGCTTCGCGGGACGCGATGCGGCGCCCGCCAGGCGAAAGGAGGCCGCATGACTGAGCGTGGGCTCGACGGAGCTCAGCAAAGAGCGAAGGCGGCGGCTTCGCCGCCGCCGCGAGCGAGTGCAGCCGAGCTGATCGACGATCTCGAGGCGGGCGAGCTGAGCATCGAGTTCGAGTCGGAACCGCCGGAGGCGCTGCTCGCCTGGGCGATCGAGCGCTTCTCGCCGAGGCTCTCGATCTCGACCGCGTTCCAGACCGACGGCGCAGTGCTGCTGCACATGGCCTACGAGATCGACCCGGCGATCCGCCTGTTCAGCGTCGACACGGGCCGGCTCCCGCAGGAGACCTTCGACCTGATCGACCGGATGCGCGACCGTTACCCGAACCTCCGGCTCGACCTGCTGTCGCCGGACGCGCAGACCGTGAGCGCAATGGTCGGACGGCACGGCCCGAACCTCTTCTACCGGAGCGTCGAGAACCGCCTGCTCTGCTGCCAGATCCGCAAGGTGCAGCCGCTGCAGCGGCACCTCGTGGGACTCGATGCCTGGATCACCGGGCTGCGCCGGGACCAGTGGGCCACGCGCAGCGACATCCGCAAGGTCGAGATCGACCACGATCACGGGGCGATCGTCAAGCTCAACCCGCTCGCCGACTGGACCGAGGACGAGATCCGGGACTACGTCCGCGAGCACGACCTCCCGTACAACGCGCTCTACGACAAGGGCTACACGTCGATCGGCTGCGCGCCGTGCACGCGGCCGACGAAGTCGGACGAGGACCTCCGCGCGGGCCGCTGGTGGTGGGAGACGAATGCGCCGAAGGAGTGCGGCATCCACTGCGCGATCGAGACAGGCGGCCTGGAGCACGAGCTGCACGCGCTGCTCGGGAAGCACGCCGATGGATGACACCGTCACAGTCACCGGGGAGGCGCGCGAGGTCGCGCTCGCGGAGACGCAGAGCGTCCAGGCGATGATGGGCGAGGGCGACAAGCGCGCCCGGATGAACGACCTCGTTGCGGCGCTCGACGAGGGCGAGGTCGACGGCGAGGAGGCACGCCTGCTCGAATCGGTGCTCGAGCTCGGGCTCCAGGTGGGGCGAATCCGCGCCTACTACGGGCCCGGCGGGGAGCAGGCCGCCCTCGCGACACTGCGCCGGCTCCCGCGCGGCCGGCTCCGCTCGGAGAGCGCACGCGAGGTCAGTGAGGCGCTGCAGACCTTCTCGGGGCGGACGCTCGACTCGATCCGGATCGCCGCCGTCGCGCCCGGTGCGTTCACGCTCTCCGTCCGGTCCGGCGGCGTCGAGGCCTCGATCCGCCTCGACACGACCGGGGCCCGCCTCGTGAGCCTCGGGACGTGACCCACGGCCGTTACTACATGGCGTGCCTCGACGTCCGCGGGCGCGACTGCCTCGTCGTCGGAGGCGGACGGGTCGCGGCCGAGAAGGCGCGCGGGCTGCTCGACTGCGGAGCGGCGGTCACGATCGTCGCGCCGGAGATCGACGCCGAGCTGGAGTCGCTCGATGTTCGCACGGTGCGCCGGTGCTTCCTGCGCAGCGACGTGGTCGGCCGCTTCCTCGTGATCGCGGCGACGAACGAGCGCTCCGTCAACGCGAGCGTCTCCGAAGCCGCTGCCGGCCTCGCGACGCTTTGCAACGTCGCCGATGACCCCGAGCTCTGCAGCTTCATCCTGCCCGCCGTCGCCCGGCGCGACCCGATCGTCGTCGCGGTCTCGAGCGGAGGCGCGTCGCCGGCCCTCGCGAAGCGGATCCGCGACGACGTCGCCGGGCTGATCGGGCCCGAGCACGCGGCCCTCGCACGCGAGCTCGAATCGCTCCGCCCGTGGGCGAAGCGCACCCTCCCGACGTACGAGGCTCGCCGCGACTACTTCGAACGGCTGGTTGCCGAGGCGCTCGCGTGAGCGTTGCGATCGTGGGCGCGGGGCCCGGCGACCCGGGGCTGATCACGGTTCGGGGCCTCGAGCTCGTGCGCGCGGCCGAGATCCTCGTCTACGACCGGCTCGTCGCCCACGAGCTTGTGCTCGAGGCTCGCGGCGCCGCACTGATCGAGCGCGACGGCCTGACTCAGGACGAGGTCAACGAGCTCCTCGTCAGGCACGGGCGACGGGGTCGCTCCGTCGTGCGGCTCAAGGGCGGCGACCCGTTCGTCTTCGGGCGCGGCGCCGAGGAGGTGGCGGCGGTCGAGGACGCCGGCGTCCCGGTCGAGCTCGTGCCGGGCCTGTCGACCCTGACCGCAGTCCCCGCTCTGGCCGGCATCCCGCTCACCGCGAGAGGCATCGCGGCCGAGGTGACGGCGATCACCGGCACCACCGCCGACGGCGCCGACCTCGACTACGACCGCCTCGCGCAGCTTCCGGGGACGATCGTCATCTTCATGGGCCTCGGCCGGCTCGAGCACATCGCCGACAACCTGATCCTCGCGGGCCGGCCGGTGGACGAGCCCGCGGCGGTGATCTCCAGGCTCTCCCACCCCGATTGCGAGGTCCACAGGGGCACGCTCGCCACGATCGCCTCGGCGGCGCGGACGGCCGCCACACCTGCGCTCGTCGTGATCGGGGACGTCGTCAGCCGCGGGGCCCGGCTGCCCGAGCCGATGCTGTAGCCGGGCCCGTCCGGAGCCGATAAAGGGGGCTGTGACTTCCCGGCTCGCCCCGGCCTCCCTGGCCGCCACCCTGGCGGTGTTCGCCGCGGTCGCGGTGCAGCTCGAGGCGCACCTCGGCGGCCCCTTCGTCGACCGGCTGTTCGACAACTGGCTGTACGACGTCGTGGGCATCGCGGCCGGCGTGACGTGCGTGCTCCGCGGGCTCACGGCCCGCGAGCGCCGGGCCTGGATCTGGATCGGCGCCGGCGTCCTCTCGTGGACGGCGGGGGACATCTACTGGACGGTCGCGCTCGAGACGGTGAAGAGCCCGCCGTACCCGTCGTTCGCCGACCTCGGCTATCTCGGCTTCTATCCGCCGGTGTTCGTCGGCATCGGCCTGCTCGTCCGCGAGCGCGTGATCCGCTTCAGCGCGAGCATCTGGCTGGACGGGTTCATCGCGGCGTGTGCCGTCAGCGCGGTCGCGAGTGGGGTCGTGCTCGCGGACGTCTGGCGCAGCTCGACCGGCGGCATCGCGGCGGTCGCGACGAACATGGCGTACCCGGCGGGCGACGCGCTCCTGCTCTGCCTCGTCCTCGCCGCGTTCGCGCTGTCGGGCTGGAGCTTCGATCGCGCCTGGATGCTGCTGGCGATCGGGCTCGCCCTCTTCGGGATCGCCGACAGCATCTACCTCGTCCAGGTGGCCAACGGCACCTACGAGCTGGGGACGATCCTCGACCTCGGCTGGCCGGCGGGCTTCGTGCTGATCGCGATCGCATCGTGCACGCCGGCTCGCGGGGTGGCGCGAATGCGCCTCGAGGGCCGACGGGTCCTCGCAGCGCCGCTCGTCCTGGCGGCGGTCTGCCTCGCAGTCGAGATCCAGGACCACTTCGTGCGCGTCGGCGCACTCGCGCTCGCACTCGCGTCGCTCGGGCTGATCGCCGTGATCGCACGGATGACGCTGACGTTCGACGAGCACCTGGCCCTGCTGCGGGTGTCCCGCACGGAGTCCTTGACCGACGCGCTCACCGGCCTGGGCAACCGCCGTGCGCTGCTCGAACGGCTGGGAGAGGCCTTCCGGGGGCCGGATGGCCCGAGCCGGCTGCTCCTCCTCTTCGACCTCGACGGCTTCAAGTCGTACAACGACACCTTCGGGCACGAGGCCGGCGACATCCTGCTCAGCCGCCTCGGCACGAGGCTCAGCCGGACGGTGGCGTCGCGCGGCGAGGTGTTCCGGCTCGGCGGCGACGAGTTCTGCATCCTGCTCGACGGAGAACTGATCGATCTTGCGTGGGTGCGCGCCGCTGCGACCGCAAGCCTGCGCGAGAGCGGCGAGGGCTTCGCGATCACCTGCTCGAGCGGCTACACGCTGATCCCCGACGAGGCAGCGAGCGCGAGCGAGGCGCTGCGAGTCGCCGACCGGCGGATGTACGCGGAGAAGGGAAGCCGGCTGCTCGCCGACGACTCGAGCGGCGTTCTGGTGCAAGCGCTGATCGAGCGCGACCACTATCTGGGCGAGCACTCGCGCGGAGTCGTCGCCTACGCGACGGCCCTGGCGCGGCACGCCGGGCTCGAGGGCAAGGATGCCGAGCTCGTGCGCACGGCGGCCGAGCTCCATGACGTCGGCAAGCTCGCTCTCCCCGAGGCGATCCTCTCCAAGCCGGAGCCGCTCGAGCCCGACGAATGGGCGCTCGTCCGTCAGCACACGCTGGTCGGCGAGCGCATCGTCGGCGTCGCGCACGGGCTGGGCGACGTCGCGCGAACGATCAGATCGACGCACGAGCGTTGGGACGGGAACGGCTACCCGGACCGGCTCGCAGGCGAGCAGATCCCGTATGCCTCCCGTCTGATCGCGATCTGCGACGCCTACGACGCGATGACGACGACGCGCCCGTACACGGAGGCACTCCCTCCGCACGAGGCGGTCGAGGAGCTCGTCCGGAACGCGGGGACGCAGTTCGACCCGCGGCTGGTCGAGGTCTTCGTCGGCGGCGTCCTGCGCGAAGGGGTCGCGCGCCCGGGCCCGCGCGCCGCGCACGCCAGGCGCGCATCCGAGCGGTAGCTCGTTCCGGGCCGTGGTTCAATCGGCCCGTGGGACGCGTCAGCGGCAAGGTCGTGGTCGTCACCGGTGCAGCCGGCGGCCAGGGAGCGGCCGAGGCCGCCGCGCTCGCGGGCGAGGGCGCAACCGTCGTCGCGACCGACCTCCACGACACGGCCGAGACCGCGGACGGAGTCCTCTACCGGAAGCTCGACGTCTCGCTGCCGGACGACTGGCGGGACCTCGCGGACTGGCTCGAGACCGAGCACGGCCGCCTCGACGGGCTCGTGAACAACGCCGGCATCCCGCTTCGCGCCCGGGTCGACGAGGTCTCGCTCGACGACTGGAACCGCGTGCTCGCGATCAACCTCACAGGCACGCTCCTGGGCGTCCAGACGGCCGCGCGGCTCATGCACGACGGCGGTTCGATCGTCAACGTCAGCTCGATCGCCGGGTTGACGGGTCACTTCGCCGCCGCGTACACGGTCAGCAAGTGGGGCGTCCGCGGTCTCTCACGCGTCGCGAGCATGGAGCTCGGGCCGCGCGGGATCCGCGTGAACACGATCTTCCCGGGGTACATCGAGACGCCGATGACCGCCTCCGCCTCGCCGGCGTTCCTCATCGCCAACGTCGAGGCGACGCCGCTCGGACGGACGGGGCGGCCCGAAGAGGTCGCGCCGCTCGTCGTCTATCTCATCTCCGACGAGTCGTCGTACGTGAACGGCGCCGAGATCGTCATCGACGGCGGCCAGATCGCCCACGGCGGCGCGAAGGCCTTCTCGGACGCGGTGCGCTAACTCAGCTGCCGCCGGATCTTCTTGAGCGTGGCGAGTTTGCCGGACAGCTCGTCAGCGAAATCGTCGAGCCTCCGGCGGCGTGCGCGGACGAGCTCGAGCTGCCGCTCGACCAGCGGGATCGCCGACTCGACGATGGCGGCGCGCTGGCGGTCCGTGTCGCTGTCCGCCCACTGATCGCGGAGCGCGGCGCGCGCCTGCTCCGTCTCGACGAGCGAGGTCAGCTCTTCGAGCGAGAGCCCGAGCAGGTCGCGGAGGCGAAGCAGCTCCCGCAGGCGGGCGACATCCTCGTCGGTGTACAGGCGATGGGCGCCCTTCACGCGGGCGGCGCCGGCTCCGAGCAGCCCGAGCTCCTCGTAGTAGCGGATCGTCCGCGTCGTCACGCCGACGAGCTCGGCGACCTCGCCGATGCGGTACTCGGGCTCGGCAACCTTGACGTTCACGCAACCTCCTCGATCGCGTCGAGCGCGACGACCTCGACCGGCGGCGAGGCCGACTGCTCTGCGTGGTGGTACTTGCCGCCGCGGAGCAGCGACGCGACGGCGGCGATGACGCAGGCCACGATCGCGAACGCGAACGCGTAGACGAGGGCGGTGTGGAACGGGCTCGAGATCAGATGCGGGAAGAAGCTCCGGCCCGTCACGGCCTGCGCCTGTCGATGCGACATGGCGGTGACCGCGTGCGGGCCGAGCAGCGTTGCGATCGGGTTGTAGCCGAGGAACGATGCGAACAGCGTCGCGACCGGCGGCAGCTGCGAGACCCGGGTCGCGTCCACAGTAGGGACGCCGTGCGCCACGAGCCCGCTCTGCACGGCGTGCGGAAGCGAGGCCGCGAGGCCGACGATCATCAGCGTGAAGAAGACGCCGATCGAGAGCACGCTCGACGCGGTCGTCGCCGTCGTCAGGACGCCGGCGCCCGCGCCGCGCTGCGATGCTGGCAGCGAGTTCATCACCGCGGCGTTGTTCGGCGCCGAGAACAGCCCCATCCCGATGCCGATCAGCGCGAGGATGAGCGAGAAGGCGACGTAGGAGAAGTCGACCGGCAGCGCGATCAGGAGCGCGAAGCCGAGCGCCGCGAGCAGCATCCCGCCCGTCGCGAACGGGCGCGCGCCGAAGCGGTCGGAGAGGTAGCCCGATGCCGGGCCGGCGACGAGGATCCCGAACGTCAACGGGAGCATGTAGATGCCCGCCCACAGCGGCGTCTGGGAGAACGCGTAGCCGTGCTGCGGGAGCCAGATCCCCTGCAGCCAGATGATGAGGATGAACTGCAGGCCGCCGCGCCCCATGGCGGCGAGGAACGCGGCGAGGTTGCCGGCGGCGAAGGCACGCACCTTGAACAGCTCGAGGTGGAGCATCGGCTCGGGCACCTTCGTCTCGATGAAGCAGAACGCGGCGAGCAGCACCACGCCCCCGGCGAGGCTCGAGAGGACGAGCGGCGAGGTCCACCCCATCGTGTGGCCTCCGTATGGCTGGATCCCGTACGTGATCCCGACCATCAGGAGGATCAGCCCGACCGCGAACGTGGCGTTCCCCCACCAGTCGATGCGCGCGGCCTTCCGCACCCCCAGGTCGCGCAGCGAACGGTACGACCAGAACGTCGCCGCCACGCCGATCGGCACCGAGATCACGAACACCAGCCGCCACTGCAGCGGCGCCAGCACGCCGCCGAGCACGAGCCCGATGAACGAGCCGGCGACCGCGGCGACGCTGTTGACGCCGAGCGCCAGGCCGCGCTGGTCCTGCGGAAAGGCGTCGGTGAGGATCGCGCTCGAGTTCGCGAACAGCAGGGCGCCGCCGACACCCTGGCCGACGCGCATGACGATCAGCCAGATCGCCGCGTCGCTCCCGTGCATCCAGGTGACGGACAGGAGGATCGAGAATGCCGTGAAGACGGCGAACCCGAGGTTGAACATCCGCACCCGGCCGAACATGTCGCCGAGACGGCCGAGGCTGACGAGCAGCACCGACATCGCGACGAGGAAGCCGAGGATCAGCCAGAGCAGGTAGCTGCTGTTCCCGGGAGCAAGCGGGTCGATCCGGATCCCGCGGAAGATGTCGGGCAGCGCGATCAGCAGGATCGAGGCGTTGATCATCGCGAGCAACACCCCGAGCGTGGTGTTCGACAACGCGACCCACTTGTAGTCCAGCCGCCTCACGTTCGAGGGTCTCCTCTTCTCGATCCTTACGTAAACGTCAAATTTAGCAGCCCGACGCCTCGCGGGACGTGACCTGGACAGCCGGAGAGGCCCCCGAGTATTCTTGGCAGCGCTCGAGCCCGGGCACCTGCGGGCGGGCGCGGCACCCGTTTCACCCCAGGTGCACGAAAGGGGCGCAGTGACTCGCGGGCCGATCTCATGCTGACGGCGTCCTCCACCGCGTGGCAGCTCGGCCTGCTCCTCGGCATCGTCGTGATCGCCGTCGCGGCGGCGATCGTGATCACCATCGTGCTGCTCGCGCGGAGGATCGCCGCCCAGGCGAGGACGGCTGAGCAGGCGGTCGAGATCGTCCGCTCCCAGACCGTCGAGCTCGCGGGCATCGGCCGCATCAACGACTCCGGCGTCCGGATCCTCCATGCGGCGCGCGCGCTGCGGAAGGCGGCGGTCGGGAAGTGATCCTGGCGCTGTCGTCGAACGGCTACTGGTGGACCGCGCTCGGGATCGGGCTCGTCGCCGCCCTCGCCGTCGCGGTGCTGCTCGCGCTCCTGATCCGGTACGTCGTCAGCATCGACAGGTCGGTGGCGAACCTGCTCGACGTCGCCGGCAAGGTCGGCGCGAACACGGCGAACATCCCCCAGCTGACCGCGACCGCACCGGTGCTCGCGCAGATCGTCGACGAGGCCGTGGTCCAGGACGCCTACATGAACGCCCTCACCGACGGCTTCGGAGACGCTGCATGAGCGAAACGCACGTGCTCGTCCTGCTGAGCGTGCTCCTGGCGGCGGTGGTGGTGGTCGTGCTGGCGACGGCGCTGATCGTGGTCCGGCAGCGGCTCACCTCGATCTCGACGAACCTGGCGGCGCTCGGCGGCGCGCTGCGGGGAGTCGAGGCGGAGCACCTGCGCCCGCTCGAGGGCGCGGTGACGGCGATCAACGGGCAGTTCGACATCATCCTCGGCGCCCTGCCGGGAATCGCGCGCAAGGCGGCGATCGTCGCCGAACGGAGGCCGCGGTGACGCTCTGGTGGATCGGCGACATCGTCCTGCTGGTCGTGCTGCTGCCGGTCGTCGTCTACCTACTGAGCGGCGTCCTGAAGGCCGCCCGGAGCATCGTGCCGAGCGTCCGGCAGATCGCCGATGCCGCCGCTGCGGGGTCGAAGGACCTCGACGCCGCGGCGCTACTGGTGACGACGCGCGACCAGGTCGCGCGGACGGTCGCCGGGGTGGCGAACTACGGTGGATCACTCGACGTGATCCTGGACGACGCGGAGTAGGAGGAGCCCGGGTGCCTGCAGCCGGAGTCGTGATGCTGATCGCCGTCGTCCTGATCGTGCTCGCGCTCGTGTACTACCTGCTGTCGACGATCGCCGCGCTGCGGCAGATCACCAGAGGGCTCGACGACGCGATCGCCGACGTCACGGGGATCGTCGAGAAGAGCGCGCCCGTCAACGAGATCGTCACGGCGATCAACGAGCAACTCGATGCCGGCGTCGACCTGCTCGAAGGGCTGCTCGTCAAGAAGGCGGGGCTCGTCGACGGGCTCGCGCTCGTCGAGAGCGTCTACCCCGGCGCCGGAGCGGCCGGGTTCCGCAACGTCGCGGGCAGTTCCGGCCTCGAACTGCCGCGGATCGGCGAGGTCTATACCCAGGGCACGCTCACGCTCGCCCGGCTCGGGCGCGAGGCGCCGATCGCCGGCGCGAGCCCGAACGGCCCGGCGCTGCGCAACGTCGAAGGCGGCAGCCTGGCGGCGCGCCTCCTCTACCCCGAGCAGCGGCAGACGGCGCCGGAGCGCATGCCGCGCTCGCCCGTGATCGGCACCGACGCGCCGGTGCAGTACGAGCAGCGCGACGACATCGGGAAACCCCGCAAGCGCCTCCCCACCCGCACCTCCTGATCTGGAAGGAGCACGGACGTGCAGACCCCTGCGGCATTCGACTACGAGCGCGCGACGAGCGTCGACGGCGTGATCGCCTCACTGCAGAAGACCGGTGCGGGAGCCCGGGTGATCGCCGGCGGGCACAGCCTGCTGCCGATGATGAAGCTGCGACTCGCGAATCCGACCCATCTGATCGACATCAACGACCTCGGCGAGCTCTCGTTCATCCGCGAGCAGGACGGCGAGATCAGAATCGGGGCGCTGACCCGGCACGTCGACCTGCTGAAGTCCGAGCTCCTCGCCCGCACCTTCCCGATCTTCCGGGACGCCGAGACGGTGATCGCCGACCCGGTCGTGCGCAACCGGGGCACGATCGGCGGCTCCCTCTGCCAGGCGGACGCGGCGGAGGACCTCTCGGCCGTCTGCAGCGCCGTCAAGGCGGACGTGGTGATCCGAGGAGCGGCCGGCGAACGAAGAGTGAGCATGGAGGAGTTTCACGTCGGCCCCTACACCACCGCAGTCGGCGACGCCGAGCTCCTGACCGAGGTTCGAATCCCGGTGCGCCCGGGTGCCGGCAGCGCCCACGAGAAGGTCGAGCGCAGGGCCGGCGACTGGGCGATCGCGGCCGCCTCTGCAGCGGTCTGGATCGAAGACGGACGGATCGCCGAGGCGGGCGTCGCGCTGAGCGCCGTCGGGCTGACGACGATCCACCTCTCGCGGGCCGAGGAGCTCCTCAGAGGCCAAGCCCCGTCGCCGGAGCTCTTCGCACAGGCAGGCGAGATCGCCTCCTCGGACTGCTCGCCGACTGCCGACGGCCGGGGCCCGGTCGACTACAAACGCCATCTCGCGGGTGTCCTCACCACCCGTGCACTCACGCGTGCGAGCGAGCGCGCCCGGAGCCAGGGGGTCGGAGCATGAACGTCTCGATCAGCATCAACGGCGAACGGATAACCCGGGAGATCGAGCCGCGGCTCCTGCTCGTGCACTTCATCCGCGACACGCCCGGCCTGACGGGGACCCACTGGGGCTGCGACACGTCGAACTGCGGCGCGTGTGTCGTGCTGCTCGACGGCGCGCCCGTCAAGTCGTGCACCATGTTGGCAGCGATGGCCGAGGGTCACGAGATCCGGACGGTCGAGTCGCTCGAGGTCGACGGCGTGCTCGATCCGGTGCAGAAGGGCTTCCACGAGCTCCACGCCCTTCAGTGCGGCTTCTGCACCCCGGGGATGATGATGACGGCGCGCGGGCTCCTCGACGAGAACCCCGACCCGACCGAGCAGGAGATCCGGACGGCGATCTCGGGCGGCATCTGCCGCTGCACCGGCTACAAGAACATCGTGGCGGCGATCCGGTGGGCCGCCGAGCATCCGAACGGCGTGAAAGAGGAGGTGCACGCATGACCGTCGTCGAGAACCTCCCGAGCCCGCAGACGGAGCGGCCGATCGGCTTCGGCCGGCTCAAGCGCAAGGAGGACGCGCGGTTCATCCGCGGCAAAGGCACGTACCTCGACGACATCCGCCTCCCCGGGATGGTTCACGGCGCGATGCTGCGGAGCCCGTTCGCGCACGCGCGCATCGTCTCGATCGACACCTCGCGCGCGCTCGCCCACCCGAATGTCGCAGCAGTGGTCACCGCCAAGGATCTCGAGACCCTCGGCCTGGCCTGGATGCCGACCATCTCCTACGACACGCAGGCCGTGCTCGCCGGCGACAAGGTCCGCTTTCAGGGCCAGGAGGTCGCGTTCGTGATCGCGACGGACGAGTACTCGGCGAACGACGCGCTGTCGTTGATCGACGTCGAGTACGAGCCGCTGCCGGCGGTCGTGAACGCCCGGAAGGCCCTCGACCCCGACGCGCCGCTGATCCGCGACGACAAGGCCGGGCAGCGGGACAACCTCGCGAGCCCGCTCTGGGAGGCCGGCGACCAGGAGGCGACCGACCGTGCGTTCGCCGAGGCCGACACCGTTGTGTCGCGCGACATCATCTATCCGCGCTGCCACCCGGCCCCGCTCGAGACGTGCGGCATGATCGCCGACTTCAATCCGGAGACCGGGCAGCTCGACATCTACAACGGCAACCAGGCGCCGCACGCGCACCGCACGGTCTACGCCCACGTCGCCGGGCTCGCCGAGCACATGATCCGGATCCGCTGCCAGGACATCGGCGGCGGCTTCGGCAACAAGGTCCCGGTCTACCCCGGCTACGTCTGCGCGATCGCCGGCTCGATCGTCGCGGGCGTCCCCGTGAAGTGGGTCGAGAACCGCTCCGAGAACCTGATGTCGACCGGCTTCGCACGCGACTACGTGATGCATGCCGAGATGTGCTCGAAGGACGGCAAGATCACCGGCCTGCGCGTCGACGTGATCGCCGATCACGGCGCCTTCGACTCGACGGCGCAGCCGACGAAGTTCCCGGCCGGGTTCTTCCACATCGTCTGCGGCTCGTACGACCTGCAGGCGGCGCACGTGCAGGTCAAGGCCGTCTACACGAACAAGGCGCCGGGCGGCGTCGCGTACCGCTGCTCGTTCCGCATCACCGAGGCCGTCTATCTGGTGGAGCGCATGGTCGACGCGCTGGCACTCGAGATGGACGTCGACCCGATCGACCTGCGCATGCGGAGCTTCATCAAGCCAGAGCAGTTCCCCTACGAGACGACCACCGGCTGGACGTACGACTCCGGGAACTACGCCGAGACGATGCGAGTCGCGATGGAAATCGCCGGCTACGAGGACCTGCGCCGCGAACAGGCCGAGAAGCGCGCCCGCGGCGAGCTGATGGGCATCGGCGTCTCGTTCTTCACCGAGGGCGTGGGCGCGGGGCCGCGCAAGCACATGGACATCCTCGGGCTCGCGATGAACGACGGAGCCGACCTCCGGATCCATCCCTCCGGGAAAGCGGTCGTCTCGATCAGCGCGCAGACCCAGGGCCAGGGCCACGAGACGACGTTCGCCCAGATCGTCGCCGAGGAGCTCGGCATCCCGCCGGAGGACGTCGAGGTCCGCCACGGCGACACCGACCGCTCGCCCTACGGGCTCGGCACATACGGCAGCCGGTCGACGCCGGTGTCGGGCGGGGCGGTCGCGATCGTCTCGCGCAAGGTGCGCGACAAGGCGCGCCTGATCGCCGCGACGATGCTCGAAGCGCGGCCGGAGGATCTCGCCTGGGAGAAGGGCCGCTGGTACGTGAAGGGCGACCCGGAGAAAGGCGTGCTGATCGAGGAGATCGCCGAGCGCGCGTACAACGGCGAGGAGCTGCCGGAAGGGATGGAAGGCGGGCTCGACGCGCAGGTGATCTACGACCCGCCCAACCTCACCTACCCGTACGGCGCCTACATCGCCGTCGTCGACATCGATCCCGACACCGCGCACGTGACGGTCAGGCGCTTCATCGCGGTCGACGACTGCGGCGTGCGCATCAACCCGATGATCGTCGACGGCCAGATCCACGGCGGGCTGGCAGAAGGAGTCGGGATCGCGCTGATGGAGGTGATCACGTTCGACGACGAGGGCAACTGCCTCAACTCGTCGTTCATGGACTACCTGATCCCGACCGCGCTCGAGTGCCCCGACTTCGAGCTCGGCGAGACGGTCACACCCTGCCCGCACCACCCGCTCGGCGCCAAGGGCGTCGGCGAGTCGCCGAACGTCGGTTCTCCGCCTGCGATCGTCAACGCGGTGATCGATGCGCTGCACGCGACCCACGGCGTCGACCACATCGACATGCCCTGCACCCCGGCACGCGTGTGGGCGGCAATGCAAGGTCGCCCAGCGCCACCGCAATGATGAGCGCCGCCGTGTCGCGGCGAGCCGCAGAGCTCGCCGCCGAGGGCACGGCGTTCGTGACGGCGACGGTCGTGCGCGCGCAGCGCCCGACGAGCGTGCGCGCCGGCGACGTGGCGCTCGTGCTCGGCGACGGCACGATCGAGGGGTTCGTCGGCGGCGTCTGCGCGCAGCAGAGCGTCCGCGTCTATGCCCTGAAGGCACTCGAGACGGAGGAGGCGCTGCTCTTGCGAATCGTTCCCGACGGCCCGGTCGGCGAGGACCCGGACACCGGCCGCGAGATCGCGGTCGAGGAGGGAGCCGTGACGGCGCAGAACCCCTGCCTCTCGGGCGGTGCGATCGAGATCTTCCTCGAGCCGATGGTGCCGGCACCGCGCGTCCTCGTGGTCGGCGACACGCCGATCGCCGCGGCGCTCGCCGCGCTCGGCGCCGAGCTCGACCTGAGCATCGTCCCCGTCAGCGACGGGAGCCCCGAGCCCGGCCCGGGTGATCTGGCACTCGTGGTCGCGGCGCACGGCCGGGACGAGCTGCACACGCTGCGGCAGGGGCTGCAGGCGGGCCTTCCGTACATCGGCCTCGTCGCGAGCCACAAGCGGGGCGCCGGCGTCCTGGCCGACCTGCGCGCCGACGGCGTCCCCGAGACGCAGCTCGCGCTGATCGACGTTCCCGCGGGCATCGACATCGGCTCGCGCACGCCGCCGGAGATCGCGCTCTCGATCCTCGCGACGATCGTCCGGGTCCGCCGCGGCGAGCACGCCGCCGCACCGGGCAACACGCAGATCGCGGTCGCTGCTCCCGCGTCGACGCTGGCCGTCGACCCGATCTGCGGCATGACCGTCGCCGCAGTCCCCGGCACGCCGTCGCTCGAGCACGAGGGCGAGATCGTCTACTTCTGCTGCGACGGCTGCAAGGCGAAGTTCGAGGCGCAGCACCGCGCTGCATGACGGACGGCCGCACCACGGGCGAGGCGGCCGGAGAGGTCCGGCAGCTCGCGCCCGACATCGAGACGCTCGCACGACGGCTTGCGAGCGTCGACTACCTGGTCGACGAGGGCCTCGCGACCTCGCTGTTCCTCAGCCTGCGCCTACCGCAGCCGCTGCTGCTCGAGGGCGAGGCAGGCGTCGGCAAGACGGAAGCCGCGAAGTCGCTGGCGCAGGTGCTGGACACGCCCCTCCACCGGCTCCAGTGCTACGACGGGATCGACGCGGCGGAGGCGCTCTACGAGTGGAACTACCCGCGCCAGCTGCTGGCGATCCGGCTCGCGGAGTCGAGCGGCTCGAACCTGCGCGAGGAGGAGCTGTTCGGCCCGGACTACCTGATCCGGCGTCCGCTGCTGCGCGCGCTCGAGCATCCGGGGCCGCGGCCGGCCGTGCTCCTCGTCGACGAGATCGACCGCGCCGACGACGACTTCGAGGCGTTCCTGCTCGAACTGCTCGCCGACGCGAGCGTGACGATCCCCGAGATCGGCACGATCCGTGCAACGCACCCACCGGTGATCGTGCTCACGTCGAACAGGACGCGCGACCTGCACGACGCGGTCAAGCGCCGGTGCCTCTATCACTGGATCGCCTACCCGGCGCCCGAGCGCGAGGTCGAGATCGTCCGCCGCCGGGTCAAGGGCGTCTCCGAGAGCCTCGCCGTCCAGGTCGCGAGCGCTGTCTCCCGGATGCGGTCGAGCGACGTCCAGAAGCCGCCCGGGATCGCCGAGGCGATCGACTGGCTCGCCGCGCTCCAGATGCTCGGCATCGAACGACTCGACGCCGACGCCGCGGATCGCACGCTCGGCTCGGTCCTCAAGTACAGCGAGGATCAGGACGCGGTCCGCGCGGCCGGGCTCGAGCAGCTCGTCGGCGCCGGTGACTGACCCCCAGCTCTCCTTCGCCGTCGAGACGGTGGAGCTCGACCTTCCGGCGGTTGCGGGAGCCTTGAGCTGCCGGCTGCACGACGCGGGCATGCCGGCCACCCCGGGACGTTCGATCGACTTCACGCGCGCACTGACTCTGGTCCGGCCGGTCGCCCGGCGCCGCCTCTACTGGACGGCCCGGGCGGTGTTCGTGTCCGACCAGGCGCAGGTACCGGTCTTCGACGCGGTCTTCGCCTCGGTGTTCGGCGGCACGGCGCCGGCGCCGGACGCCGATCCGGAGGCGGCGCCCCCGAGCACATCGTCCGACGACGGCCCGCGGCCCGAGGGCCGGGCTGCGAAGGAGGCGGCCGGATCCGGCGCCCGGTCCCCCGCACCCGGCAGCGCGACCGGGGACGGCGAGGAGGCCGAGCTCGAGCTGCCGGTTGCGCGCGCCAGCGACGAGGAGCGCCTGCGGCGGACGAGCTTCGACCGGCTCGAACCGCACGAGCTCGCCCAGCTCTACGAGCTCATGTCGCAGCTGCGCCTCGCCACGCCGGTGCGTCGCTCCAGGCGCTACGAGCGCCGCCGCCGCGGCGAGCGGATCGATCTGCGCCGAACGCTTCGAGCGGGCCTGCGCACCGCGGGTGACCCGGTCTCGCTCGCTCGCCGGCGCCGCCGCATCGTCCGGCGCCGGCTGGTGCTGCTCTGCGACATCTCCGGCTCGATGGAGCCGTATGCGCGTGCCTACCTTCAGTTTCTGACGTCCGCCGCGGGCAGCGGCGCCGGTGTGGAGGCGTTCGTCTTCGCCACGCGGCTGACGCGGATCA
This sequence comes from Gaiellaceae bacterium, assembly GCA_035518115.1. Lineage (GTDB taxonomy): Bacteria > Actinomycetota > Thermoleophilia > Gaiellales > Gaiellaceae > PALSA-600. The sequence continues at coordinate 34,568 of DATIXY010000057.1, forward strand.
CCCGCGCCCTCGCCTCGCGCAATCCCGAGCGCGCACTTCACCGCGCCGCCGCGACGGCTCCGGACTGGTCGAGCGGGACGCGAATCGGGGATGCCCTGCGCACCTTCAACGACCGCCACGGCCGCCGGGGCATGGCGCGCGGCGCCGTCGTCGTGATCCTCTCGGACGGCTGGGAACGCGGCGAGCCCATCCTCGTCGCCCGCGAGATGGAGCGGCTCTCCCGCCTCGCGCACCGGATCGTGTGGGTCAATCCGCGCGTCGGCGCCACCGGCTTCTCGGTGCGCTCGGGCGGCATGGTCGCCGCGCTGCCGTACTGCGATGCGCTCGTGAGCGGCCACTCGTTCGAGGCGCTCGGCGAGGTGGTCGAGGCGATCGGGGCCGATTCGTGGGAGAGCCCGCCCGCCGGCGCGCCGCCGGCCGAGGACGAGACCTGGGCGAGCGCGACGCCGGACGCGGGCAGCTCGGTCGCGATGCCGAGCGGCCACGGGCCGAGCAGAGGGCGAACGACCGAAGGCTGGGCGGCCGAATGAGCGAGGAGGACGTGAAGCTGTGCATCTACCCGGGCTGCACGCGGCCCGCGGTGCCGGCCCACGAGCTGGGCGGCCCGCAGCCCGCCTTCTGCGAGCTCGACGAGCACAATGCCTTGACCGCGCACCAGGAGCGGCTGAGACTGGCGGCAGCCGAGAGCGACCAACGAGAAGGAGGCGGGAGCAATGGCTGACAAGGCGTACCGCGCGGTGTTCCTGCGCGTGCACCCGACCGGGAAGATGGTCCTGAGCCTGACGACGGAGCGCGACGGGAACGAACCACGCTATGCGGAGCTCGTCGCCAACGAGCTCGGCGTGCCGCCGCTCGACGTGAAGGTCGTCCCGGCCGACACGGACCGCTTCGGCGTCGGCCACGGCTTCAACACGAGCCCGTCCGCCGGGACAGCCGCGGCGGTCGTGAGCGCCTCGGGGAAGATCCGCGCGAAGGCGCAGCTGCTCGCCGGCATGGCGCTGGATGCGCCGCCGGAGTCGCTCGCATGGTCGAACGGCGCCTGGGTGGGCGGCGACGCGGCCGACCCGACGCGCGTCAAGACGATCGAGGAGATCGCGCTCTACGCGCACGGCACCGGGCCGCTCCCGCCTGGCGTCGAAGGCGGGCTCGACGCGCAGACGGTCTACCGGGACTGACTAGTGATCCCGTCCGACCCCGTGGGTGCGGACGAGCAGGAAGATCAGGAATGCCGCGACCAGTGAGAGCACGAGCGCAGCGCCCCACGAGATGCCGATCGCGGCCATCCCGAGCAGGAGGTAGAGGCCGAACAGCACGGCCCAGAGGAAGCTCGAGATCCCGGGATCGATGATGGCGGCGCTACGCGGGGCCGCCGTCGCCTCGATCGTCTCGGCCAGCGCGCGCTCCTCCGAGGCGTCGACCTCGATCTCGACCTCGTCCGCGACCTTGAGGGCGCCGAAGAGCGCCGAGTACGGCTTCATGCCCCACTCGCTCTGCGTGAGCACGGCCTTCGCCGACAGCCCGCCGCTCTCGCCCGCCACGATCTCGAACGCGAGCGGGCGCGTCTCACCGACGAGGGTCAGCTCACCCTGCACCACGAGACTGCCGCCGGCCGAGACCTCGACCGCCGTCGAGCGGAAAGCGATCGCCTCCCCCAGAAGGACCTCTGCGTCGATCGTCTCCTCGATGTTCGACTTGTCGTCGTCTGTGAGCGGCTGCATGCCTCCCACTCCCTGCAGGACTCGCAGCGAGGTCGAGTCGGCCTCGAACACCAGGCTCGACGGCGACGCACCGTCGCCCACCTCGAGGGTCGCCTCCCAGGCGGTGACGTGCAGGAGCAGGTCGTGGCCCGCCTTCGCGGCGGCACCGCCACGTCCTGTCCGGATGGCGAGCGTCGCGTTCTCCGGCCCGAGCTTGTAGGTACCTGCCGCAATCGGAATGGGCGGAGACTACTTCGGTAGTCTCTGGACGCGATGGCCGTCGAGCTCGACCACTCGTTCACCACCGACAAGCCGATCGACCAGAGCTTCGCCTCGATCCTCGACCTCAACCGCCTCGTGCCCTGCGTCGAGGGCGGCAGCGTCGTCGAGGAGATCGATCCGGCCTCCGTCCGGGCGCAGATCGCGATCAAGATGGGTGCGATGTCGATGATCTTCAGCGGCACGCTCGACGTCGTCGAGCAGGATCCCGTCGCGCATCACGCCGTCATGAACGTCAAGTCGAAGGAAGAGGGCGGCACCGGGTACGCGAATGCGACCGTGACCTTCGATCTCAGCGAAGGCGGCGGGACGATCCATACGAACGCGCAGATCACCGGCAAGGCCGCTTCGATGGGCGAAGGTGTGGTCGCCGGCGTGCTCGATGCGCTGATCACCGACTTCGCGAGCAAGGTCGGCAACATCTAGCTCCGCCGTGGCCTCGATCGCGATGCGGCGGGTCCGCGAGGGCGAGGTGCCCTTCGACGGCGGGACGGCGGTCCAGGAGGACCCCGATCGCCCCGTGTTCCAAGGCAACGGCCCGGACGACTACGTCTGCGTCGAGTGCGGCAACGTCCTGGCGGAGTCGATGAACGTCGTTCAGATGACGAAAAAGGTGCGCATCCGCTGCGGACGCTGCGCGACGGTCAACGTCTCGGTGATCGACGGGTACGAGGTCGCCCGGTCACGAGCGCAGGCCCAGCAGCGCGGCGAGTGAGTCGCGCTGCCGCCGGTACGCGGCGGCGCCGTCGCCGTCGACCGCCGCGATCCGCACGACCGGGGGATGCCCCATCGCCGGCGCACCGAGGTCGAGCAATGCATCGTGGTACGCGCGTTGCCTCTGCACCCCGCCGAAGCCGAAGCCCTTGGCGGCGAGCCCCCGCTCGATGCCGTCCGTGCTCGCGGACCAGGCACGGCAGAGCTCCTCGTGCCCCCCGCGATCGAACCCGAGCGCGGCGTCGGCCGGATAGCGCTCGAGCGCGGCGAGGCGGAAGCTCGTGAAGTGCCGCACATCGTCGACCTCGACGATCGTGCCGGTGCCCTCGTGGAAGAGCGCGACGGGCAGCAGAAGGTTCTCCCTTGCGGCGTGCAGCACCGAGACATCGCCCCCGAGGCGCGCGAAGATCTCGGCGAGGACGTCGAGCGCGGCCGTGACGGGCGCGGCGAGCGCCGGATCGCGCCGCGCCTTCGCGACGCGCTCGAGCCCGACGTGACCCTGCTCGCACAGCCAGTCGAACGACGCGGCGCGCAGCACGATCCCGTCCTCCGCCGCAGCCCGGCCGAACGCTGCGCTCACCTCACCGGCCGCCACAGGCCCGATCGTAGCCCGCACCGCACCTACGGCCGACCTCGGCGTCGACTCGTGTAGAACTGCCGCATGCCGAACACCTACGGGTTCGAAGGCCGGGTCGCGCTCGTCACCGGCGGTGCGAGCGGGATCGGTGCGGCCACCGTCGACCGGCTGCGTGCCGGCGGCGCCGAGGTGCACATCTTCGACCTCGCCAACGGAGACGATGTCCGCGACGCGACGCAGGTCGCGGGCGCGATCGACCGGCTGCCGAGGCTCGACATCCTCGTGTGCGCGGCCGGCGTCGCGGGCGAGTCGGTCCACACCGAGGACGTGACCGACGAGGAGTGGAAGCGCGTCCTGCAGATCAACCTCGACGGCGTCTTCTATGCAAACCGCGCGGCCGTCGCCAAGATGAAGGCCGGCGGCTACGGCCGGATCGTCAACATCGCCTCGATCGCCGGCAAGGAAGGCAACCCGATGGCAGCGGCCTACTCCTCGTCGAAGGCCGCCGTGATCGCGCTCACGAAGGCGGTCGGCAAGGACGTCGTCGGCTCCGGGGTGCTCGTGAACTGCATCGCGCCGGCCGTGATCGACACTCCGATGGTCGGCCAGAGCAGCGAGGAGCACATCGCCTACATGACGTCCCGCATCCCGCTCGGCCGGCTCGGGCAGGTCGGCGAGGTGGCCGCGCTGATCTGCTGGCTCGCGAGCGACGAGATGACGTTCTCGACCGGTGCGTGCTTCGACATCTCGGGCGGCCGGGCAACCTACTAGAGGGGCACGATCGCGATGCAGTCGATCTCGACCCTCCCGACGACGAGGTCGGCGCGAACCGTGGCGCGCGCAGGCCGGGGCTCGGGAAAGAACGTTCGATAGACGTCGTTCATCCCGTCGTAGTCGGCGAGGTCGACGATCCACACGCCGCAGCGAACGACGTGCTCGAACCCGCTCCCTGCCTGCTCGAGCAGCGCAGCCATGTTCTCGAGGGTGAGCCGCGTCTCGTCCTCGATCGGCCCGGGGATGTAGACCCCGTCCCGCAGCGGGCCCTGCCCCGCGACGAACACGAACCGGCCCTCGCCGATCACCGCCGGTGAATAGGGACCGCCCACGGCGGTCCCGACGATTGCTTCGCGCATGATCCGCTCCTTTCGAGTCGAGATGCCGACTCTGCCAGACTCGCGCGGTGAGCCTCGACCACCTGCGCGCAGCGCTCGACGCCGGCGGCCACACGCAGGCAGTGCTCTCTCACCCCGAGACGCTCGCCGCCGCCGGCTGCTTCGAGGCCCCCGACGAGGACTGGCCCGTCTCCAATCCGTTCGTCACCGTGCCGGCGCTGCTGCTGCTCGGGCCCGGCGAGGCGGTGCTCGTCGTCGCCGACTTCCACGCGCCCGACGTCCGGCCGTCCGGCGCTCTGGTCGTGACCTACCGGTCCTACGACTTCCAGCGGCCGCCCGACCCTTCCGGCGAGCTCCGGGCGGCGCTCGTGGACGCAATGGAAACGGCGGGGTTCACGGCCGGGCCGGCCGGTGTCGAGGCGCGGCACCTCCCCCACGTCGTCGCCGGCTGGCTGGCCGAGAGTGGGCGGGCGCCGGTCTCGTGCGACGCGGCCGTCGTCGTCGAGCCCGATCTCGACGCCGTGCGGCGCGCGTGCCGCCTCGCAGACGTCGCTCAGCAGGCGGTGAAGGACCACGCCGAGCCGGGGATCGGCGAGGCCGAGCTCGCCGGCCTCGCCGCGGCGGCGATGTACCGGGAGGCGGGGAAGCGCGTCCCGGGCATCCTCACCGTCACGACGGGCGCCGAGGCGACGGCGACGGGCGGCGGCGTGGCCACCGGACGGCTCGTCCGGGCGGGAGACCTCGTCCTCGCGGACACGTCGCCCTGGATCGACGGCGGCTGGGCGGACACCGCCAACGCCGTCTGCGTCGGCACGCCCGACCGCGTGACGCGCGAGCGTTTCGACGCGGTCCGAAGTGCACTCGACACGGGCATCGCCCTGTGCCGGCCAGGGGTCGTCGCGCGCGACATCGACCGCCGGGTGCGCGAGCTGCTGGCGGAGCACGGCCCGACGTACGGCCACCACACCGGCCACCGCATCGGCGCAGCGTGGTCGGAGGAGCCGCGCATCACGCCCTACTGCGAGCAGCGCCTCGAAGCCGGGATGGTGCTCGCGCTCGAGCCGGCGATCTACCTGCCGGGATGGGGCGGGATCCGCCTGGAGCACACGTTTCTCGTCGGCGAGCGCGAGAACGAGATCCTGACGATGTTCGAGCACACGCTCTGACGTGCGCGTCGCCGGACTCGAGACGATCCCGGTCAGCGTGCCCTACGTGCACCGGGAGGTGAGCTCCCAGGTCGCGCGCGACGGCGTCAGCGACGTCCTCGTGAAGGTGACCACCGACGACGGGCTCGTCGGCTGGGGCGAAGCCTGCTGCGGCGCCGACACGGCGTCCGTCGCCGCCGCGCTCGAGGCGATGGCGCCGTTCGTCGTCGGCCGCGACCCCTGGAACCGCGACGCGATGCGCCGCGATGCGTTCACCCACGGCCTCTGGCAATTCCGTGCAGGGACGGGGAACTTCGCCTGGGCCGGGATCGACATGGCGCTCTGGGATGTCTGCGGGCGCGCCTGCGGCCAGCCGCTGTGGCGTCTGCTGGGCGGCCTGCAGCAGCCCGAGGCGTCGTACTTTTACTACCTGACGCGCGGGACGGAGGAGAGCCTCGCCGCGCAGGTCGCCGAAGGGCTCGCGGCGGGCTTCGAGGTCTTCTACCTCAAGGTGGGGCTCGGAGACGACGACGATCTCGAGGCGGTCGCCGCCGTGCGCCGGGCGCTCGGACCGATGCCGCGACTCCGGCTCGACGCGAACGGCAGCTGGTCGATGCCCCGGGCGATCCGCAACCTGCGCGCCCTCGAGGAGCACGACATCGATTTCGTCGAGCAGCCGGTCCGCGACCATCCGATCGGGCAGCTCGCCGAGCTGCGGCGGAGGACACCCGTGACCGTCTGCGCGAACGAAGGGCTGTGGTCGGAGGCCGATGCGTACGCGCGGATCACGGCACGGCAGGCGGACGTCTACTGCTTCTCGCCGTACTGGGTCGGCTCGATCGCGGCCTTCCAACGGCTGTGCTGGGTCGCCGAGCACGAAGGGCTGCAGGTCTGCAAGCACACGCACGGCGAGCTCGGGCTCGCCGCCGCCGCCGCACACCACGTCGTGCTCACGCTTCCGAACGGCGTCGAGGGCCACCAGCAGACCGCGCATCTGATGCAGCACGACATCCTCGTCGAGCCACTCCCGATCGCGACCGGCCCACGGTGGGGCAGGATCGATGCACCGGGCCTCGGCGTCGAGGTCGACGAGACCGCGGTGGCGGAGGCGGCGGCCCGGTATCGCACGGACGGCCAGTACCGGCCGTGGCAGGACGACCAGCTCGCAAAGGAGGAACGGTGATGGCCGGCCGGTTGGAGGGCAAGGTTGCGCTCGTCGTGGGTGGAGGCTCCGGCATGGGGCGCGCCGGCGCCGCGGCGATGGCGGCCGAAGGGGCGCGGGTCGTCGTCGCGGACATTGCGCTCGACCGAGCGGAGGGGGTCGCGGCTGCGATCGGCGGCGGTGCGGTCGCTATGCACGTCGACGTGACGTCGTCGGAGCTCGTGCAGCGTGTCGTCGCCGGGACGGTCGAGCGCTTCGGGCGCCTCGACGCCCTCTATCACTGCGCCGCGGCGGTCCACCTGGTCAACACGCAGGACAAGCGGCTCACCGAGCTCGAGGAGGAGATCTGGGACCGCGTGATCGACATCCACCTGACGGGGACGTTCCACGTCCTCAAGCACGCCGGCCGGCAGATGATCGCCCAGGGCTCGGGGTCGATCATCGTGTCGAGCACGGTCGACGCGCTCGTCGGCTGTGCGGGCCTCGACTCGTACACCGCCGCAAAGGGCGGCGTCACCTCGCTGGTGCGCTCGTTCGCCGCCGGCATCGGCCGCGACGGGGTCCGTGTGAACGCGATCGCGCCGAGCTTCGTGTCGAGCGAGCCGCAGATGGTATGGCTCGACGACCCGCAGGCGCAGGCCACGATCCAGAGCCTGCACATCCTCCCCGTGCCCACGCCCGAGCAGATCGCCCCGTTCGTCGTGTACCTCGCCAGCGACGAGTCGGTCGCGGTCACGGGCACCGTCCTCCCGATCGACGCCGGCTACATGGCCTTCAAGGCGCAGGTCGACGTGATGGGGACGATGCAGGCGGGCTATTAGACCGAGTCTCTAGTCTCTCCGGATGGCCGGGATCACCCTCGAGAACGTCACGAAGTCGTTCGCCGGCGGCGTCGTCGCCGTCGACGACGTCAACCTCGAGATCGCGGACGGCGAGTTCATGGTGCTCGTCGGGCCTTCGGGGTGCGGCAAGTCGACCCTGCTGCGGATGATCGCCGGCCTCGAGGAGATCACCGACGGGTCGATCCTGATCGGCGATCGCGACGTCACCGAGCTTCCACCCCCCGACCGCGACATCGCGATGGTCTTTCAGAACTACGCCCTCTACCCGCACATGAGTGTGCGGGAGAACCTGGGCTTCGGGCTCAGCGTGCGCCACACGCCGAAGGCCGAGATGCGGAAGCGGGTCGAGGACGTCGCGGCGCTGCTCGGGCTCGAGCAGCTGCTCGA
>DATIXY010000058.1:0-41874 GCA_035518115.1 Gaiellaceae bacterium
CTCGTCGCCCGCGTGATCCGGATGCTCGTGGAATTCTGGGACCGAGTCTCCCTCGAGGAGCAGGAGACGATGTTCGGGCGCAGGAAGGCAAGCGGCGCGCCGCTCGACGGCAACGACGAGTTCGACACGCCCCTGTACGAAGCGAACCCGAAGAACACCACGATCCCGCTGGACGCTCATATCCGGCTCGCGAACCCAAGGACACCCGCGACCGCGTCGAGCCGGATCCTCCGCCGCGGCTACAACTACGACCGCGGCATCGACCCGAACGGGAACCTCGACCAGGGGCTCCTCTTCACCTGCTACCAGCAGGACATCGAGCGGCAGTTCATCGCCACGCAAACCCGGCTGATCGGCGAGCCGCTCGTCGACTACATCAGCCCGACGGGCGGCGGCTACTTCTTCTGCCCTCCCGGGCTCGACGGGGCCGCCGACTACTTCGGCAGCACGCTCGTCTGATCCCGATCAGTCGCCGCCATCAGGTACCAATCACGGTGTAGAGCGCTCGGCAGCTTCCCCAGGGCGAGACCGGAGCTCGGATGGTGAGTGACACCAGCCGATCCAGGAGGTGAGGATGAAGCGAAGTCGGGCGCTGTTCGCGACCGCCGTTGGCGGAGCGCTCCTCATGTGCGGCTCGGCCGGGGCGACCGCCTGGCCGCAGCCGAACGGCGACGTGCGCGGCACGCGTGCGACTGCCGACACGGCGATCTCGTCGCGCACCGTCGCCGGACTGACCGTGCGCTGGCGCTTCCTCCTGCCGCCGGGCTCGCCGTTCGGCTCGTTCGCGTCGACGCCGGTCGTCCGTGACGGGACGGTCTACCTCCAGACGCTCGCGTCCTCGGTCTACGCGCTCGACGCAAGCACGGGCCGGATCCGCTGGCGCTGGCTGCAGCGCGCGCCGAACGACGGGCCCAACGGGCTCGCGGTAACGGCGACGCGGGTCTACGGCGCAACCGACACGAGCGTGTTCGCGCTGGACCGCCGCACCGGACGCCGCATCTGGGCGAAGCGGCTCGTCTCGCGCACCCAGCAGTTCGTCGACATCGCGCCGCTCGTCGCGGACGGCCTCGTCTTCACCTCGACCGTCGGCTTCCCGCCGGGCGGCCGCGGCGCCCTCTACGCGCTCGACGCCCGGACCGGCCGGATCCGCTGGCGCTTCGAAACGATCCGGGATCCATGGCTGCACCCGTCGGCCGGCGGCGGCGGGGCGTGGTACACGCCCTCACTCGGCGCAGGCGGCGTGCTCTACGTCGGCATCTCGAACCCCGATCCGTGGGGAGGTACGCGGCTGCGCCCGAACGGCGGAGCGTTCCCGGGCCCAACGCCCTACACCGACGCGCTCGTCGCGCTCCGCGCCCGAACCGGAAAGCTCATCTGGTACGACCAGGTGCGCCGCCACGATGTGCGCGACTACGACTTCGAGGCCTCGCCGATCGTCGTTGGCAACAGCGTCTACGGCGCGGGCAAGGCGGGCCGGGTAGTCGCGTGGAACCGGCTGACTGGTCGGCGGCTGTGGTCGCAGGCCGTCGGTACGCACCTTCACGACCTCGGCCCGCTGCCGGCGCGGCCGACACTCGTCTGCCCGGGCCTCTGGGGCGGCGTCCTGACGCCGATGGCGTACGCGCACGGCCGGCTCTTCGTCCCCGTGGTCGAGCGCTGCATGCGCGAGAGCGCGGTGACGACGCCGGCGCCGGCCGATCTGCGGTCGGGGAACGGGCTCGTCACGGCGCTCGCAGCCGCAACGGGCACGAAGCTGTGGACACGGCATCTCGGCTCCCCCGCGACCGGCTGCACGACCGTCGCGAACGACGTCGTCTTCGCCCCCACGCTCGACGGGCGGCTGTACGGGCTGGCCGCCTCGAGCGGCCGCGTCCTCTGGGAGACGCGAACACCGGCGGGGATCAACTCGTGCCCGGCCGTCTCCGGAGACCTGCTGATCGTCGGCGCCGGCGCGCCGCGCCAGGGCGGCGGCCCGCGCGAGGTCCTTGCCTACGGCGTCGGCGCAGGGCGGCCCTGAACGATCGAGAGACCGGTGCCGGGCACCTCCGTGCCCGGCACCGGTAGTTCGTCGATGCGTCAGTCGTCGAGCGGGCTGTCGACCTCGGGCACTTCCTCGGCCTCGCCGGCGTCGTGCGAGATGGCCGTCTCCGACCCGGGCTCGCCGCCGAACGTCAGGCCGAGCGACCCGAAGTCCGAGACCGCACCGCCGTCCTGCCCGATCTCCTCGAGCGCCTGCAGGAGCGCGTCGCGCTCGTAGGCCTCGCGGACGATCGGCTCGGCCGGGGAGATCTCGATCGACCGGTACCGCTTCAGCCCGGTCGCGGCCGGGATCAGCTTGCCGATGATCACGTTCTCCTTCAGCCCGAGGAGGCGGTCGACCTTCCCCTCGATCGACGCGTCGGTCAGCACCTTGGTCGTCTCCTGGAAGGAGGCGGCCGACAGGAACGACTCGGTCGCGAGCGACGCCTTCGTGATGCCGAGGATGAGCGGCTCGTAGGTCGCGAGCTCGCCCTTCGCCTTCTTCACGCGCGCGTTCTCACGCTCGAGCACGACCCGGTCGACGAGCTGGCCGGGCAGCAGATCGGTCTCTCCCGCCGACTCGACGCGGACCTTCTTCAGCATCTGCCGCACGATCAGCTCGATGTGCTTGTCGTGGATCTCGACGCCCTGGCCCTTGTAGACCTTCTGCACCTCGCCGACGAGGTAGAGCTCGGTCTGCGTCGAGCCCTTGAGCGCGAGCAGATCGGCCGGGTTCTGCGAGCCCTCGTTGACCGCGTCGCCGGCCTCGACGACCTCGCCGTTCGTGACGAGGAGGCGCGTCCGGCGCGGCAGCTGGTACTCGATCGGATCCGCGAGCTCGCCGTCCTTGCCGACCTCGGTCGGCTGGATCGTGACCTTCGGCCCACGCTCGGTCGGCTCGATCTCGATCCGGCCCGCGGCCTCCGCCAGGATGGCGGCGCCCTTCGGGTTCCGGGCCTCGAAGATCTCGACGACGCGCGGCAGGCCGTGCGTGATGTCGGAGCCGGCGACGCCGCCCGTGTGGAAGGTCCGCATCGTCAGCTGCGTGCCCGGCTCGCCGATCGACTGCGCGGCGATGATCCCGACCGCGTCGCCGATCTCGCACATCTCGCCGGTCGCCGGGAAGATGCCGTAGCACGTCTTGCAGACTCCGGTCTCGGCGCGGCACTTGAGCACCGAGCGCACCGGGATCTCGAGCTCGTCACCGAGCTCCGCCGCGAGCTCCTCGAGCATCGCGAGCGTGACGATGTTCCCCTTCTCGGCGAGCACCGTCTTGCCGGGCTTGCCCGAGGCGAGCGGCCGGTGGACGTCGTCCGCCAGGACGCGCCCGAGGAGCGACTTGTTGAAGCCGTCCGGCGTCCGGAGCGGGAGCACGACGTGGTCGTCGGTCTTGCAGTCCAGCTCGCGGACGATCACGTCCTGCGACACGTCGACCAGGCGGCGGGTCAGGTAGCCCGAGTCCGCCGTGCGGAGCGCCGTGTCGGCGAGGCCCTTGCGGGCGCCGTGCGTCGAGATGAAGTACTCGAGCACCGACAGGCCCTCCATGAAGTTGGCCTTGATCGGGCGCTCGATGATCTCGCCCTTCGGGTTGGCCATCAGGCCGCGCATGCCGGCGAGCTGCCGGATCTGCTTGAACGAGCCGCGGGCCCCGGAGTTGGCCATCATGAAGACCGGGTTCAGCTCGTTGAAGTTCTCCTGCATCGCGTCGGCGACGGTGTCCGTGGCCTCCGTCCAGATGTTGACGATCGTCTCGTGCCGCTCGTCGTCGGTGATCAGCCCCATGTCGTACTGGCGATGGACCTCCTCGACGCGCTTCTCGTACCCGCTGAGGATCTTCTCCTTGTCGGGCGGGATGACGATGTCGTTCTTCGAGATCGTCACACCGGCCCGCGTCGCGTAGCGGAAGCCGAGCGTCTTGATCGTGTCGAGCACCGGCGCCAGCGTGTGCGCGCCGTAGCGATCCGACAGCGACAGGACGTACCGGTCGGTGTCCGGCTTCGCGAGCGTCTGGTTGACGAAGTCGTACTCGAGCTCCTCGTCCGGCGGCAGCAGCTCGTCCAGCGCCCGGTACACGGCCGAGTTGAAGAGCACGCGGCCGGGCGTCGTCAGGTAGAGCACCCCGTCGAAGCGGAACTCGATCGGCTCCTGCAGCCCGACGCCGCGCATCTCGAGCGAGACCTCGATCTCGTCGGCCGAGTCGAAGCGCCGCGGATGCGGGTCGAGCGTCGACGCATCGATCGCGTGCAGGTCGTGCTCGGAGTACGTCAGGTAGTACATCCCGAGCACCATGTCCTGCGTCGGCGTCGCGAGCGGGCGCCCGCTGGCCGGCGAGAGGATGTTGTTCGACGACAGCATCAGGATGCGCGCCTCGGCCTGCGCCTCCGCCGACAGCGGCAGGTGCACGGCCATCTGGTCGCCGTCGAAGTCGGCGTTGAACGCGTGGCAGACGAGCGGGTGCACCTGGATCGCCTTGCCCTCGACGAGCACCGGCTCGAACGCCTGGATGCCGAGGCGGTGGAGCGTCGGCGCGCGGTTCAGGAGCACCGGATGCTCGGCGATCACCTCCTCCAGCACGTCCCAGACCTCCGGCGTCATCGAGTCGACGTACTTCTTGGCCGCCTTGATGTTCTGGACGGACTTCCGCTCGACGAGCCGGCTCATGATGAACGGCTTGAAGAGCTCGAGCGCCATCAGCTTCGGCAGCCCGCACTGGTGCAGCCGCAGGTTCGGACCGGCGACGATCACCGAGCGGCCCGAGTAGTCCACGCGCTTGCCGAGCAGGTTCTGACGGAAGCGGCCCTGCTTGCCCTTGAGCATGTCGGAGAGCGACTTCAGCGGCCGGTTGCCCGGGCCGGTGACGGCGCGGCCGCGGCGGCCGTTGTCGAACAGCGCGTCGACGGCCTCCTGCAGCATCCGCTTCTCGTTGTTGACGATGATCTCCGGCGCTCCGAGGTCGAGCAGGCGCTTCAGCCGGTTGTTGCGGTTGATCACGCGACGGTAGAGGTCGTTCAGGTCCGAGGTTGCGAACCGGCCGCCGTCGAGCTGCACCATCGGGCGCAGCTCGGGCGGGATCACCGGCACCGCCTCGAGGACCATCCAGTCGGGCTTGTTCTCCGACTTGATGAACGCGTTGACCACCTTCAGCCGCTTGATCGCGCGCTGCTGCTTCTGGCCCTTCGACGTCTTGATCGTGTCGCGGAGCGACGCCGCCTCGAGATCGAGGTCGAGGTCGCGGAGCAGGTCGCGGATCGACTCGGCGCCCATGCCGCCCCGGAAGTAGATCCCGAAGCCGTACGGCGACCCGAAGCGGTCCTTGAGCTCGCGGAACAGCTGCTCGTCGTTCACGACCATCTTCGGCTCGAGGTCGCGGAAGAGCTGCCACGTCTGCTCGAGCCGGCGGACGGAGTCGACCGCCGCCTCGCGCGTGTCCTCGCGGCGCGACTCGATGTCGAGGTACATCTCGCGGACCTTCAGCGCCCACTGGACGATCGCGTCGAGATCCTCCTTCTGGATCTTCCCGTCGGTCCGCAGGCACAGGTCGTTGGTCAGCTCGCGGATGTCCTGGCCCTGCTCCCAGGAGTCGACGACGTCCTTCAGCAGCCCGTTGCCGAGGGTGCGCGCCTTCTCGATGTTCTTCTGGTCGATGCCGGCGACGAGGTCGACGTCGTCCTCGTGGGCGCCGGCGCCCTCGAGCTGCGCGTCGACGACGCGGTGGATGTGCTTGGTGATCGCGCCCTTCTTCGCTCCGGTCGCCTTCTCCATGTCCTTCTCGAGCGGTGCGATCGCAGCGAGGATCTGCTCGGCCGCCACCGCCACCTGCTCGAGCTCGCGCGGGGCGAGCTTGCGGTCCTCGCGGATCGCGGCGTTGCGGACGAGCTCGCGGATCTTCTTCGAGTCCTCGGTCGTGATCTGGGGGACGAGCTCGAGGAAGAGCCCGCTGACGAGCTTGCGCGCGTCCTCGAGCGGCGGGAGCACCTGCTCCTCGGCCCACGTCGCGAGGCCGCGGGTCCAGAAGTCGTCGTCCTCGTCGAAGCCCTTCTCGGCGCTGCTCGCGAAGAAGTCGCGACGCCGCTTCAGGCGCTTCTCGAGGTCGGCGAGCTGCTCGTCGCGGTCGACGTAGATGCGCTCGGACTCGGCCTTGACCTTGTCCTCGAGGTCGTTCAGATCCTTCGCGCGCGCCTCGTTGTCGACGCTCGTGACGATCGACGCCGCGAAGTACAGGACCTTCTCGAGCTCGCGCGGAGCGATGTCGAGGAGGTAGCCGATGCGGCTCGGGACGCCCTTGAAGAACCAGATGTGCGAGACGGGCGCAGCGAGGTCGATGTGGCCCATACGCTCGCGGCGCACCTTCTGGCGCGTCACCTCGACGCCGCACCGCTCGCAGATGATCCCCTTGTAGCGGACGCGCTTGTACTTGCCGCAGTAGCACTCCCAGTCCTTGGTCGGGCCGAAGATCCGCTCGCAGAACAGGCCGTCACGCTCGGGCTTGAGCGTGCGGTAGTTGATCGTCTCCGGCTTGGTGACCTCGCCCGACGACCAGTCGCGGATCTGCTTGCTCGACGCGAGACCGATCCGGATCGCGTCGAACTCGTTGATGTCGATCAAAAGTGTTTCGCCTCTTTCTTCTGGGTCGTCGTCTCAGTCGTCCAGTTCGATCTCGTCGCCGGCGCCGACGGGAGCGTCGAGCTCCTCGCCCTCCGGCTCGGCCTCCTCGTCGAGGCCGATCGCGTCCAGGTCCTCGAGCGACTCGTCGGCCGGCAGCTGCAGCTCGCCGTCCGAGTCGACCCGGTCCTGGCCCTCGTCGACCTCCTGGGGCGTCGGCTGGCGCGCCGCGGCGCGGAGCGAGCCGGGTGAGAGGTCGATGCCGAGCTCCTCCGCGGCGCGGAGCAGCTCGTCGTCCTCCTCCCGCACCTCGACCTCGCCGCCGTCCTCGGAGATGACGCCGACGTCGAGCGCCAGCGACTGCATCTCCTTGAGCAGCACCTTGAACGACTCGGGGATCGACGGCTCGGCGATGTTCTCGCCCTTGACGATCGCCTCGTACGCCTTCACACGGCCGACGGTGTCGTCGGACTTGATCGTGAGCATCTCCTGCAGCGTGTACGCGGCGCCGTAGGCCTCGAGCGCCCACACCTCCATCTCGCCGAACCGCTGCCCGCCGAACTGCGCCTTGCCGCCCAGCGGCTGCTGGGTGACGAGCGAGTACGGGCCGGTCGAGCGCGCGTGGATCTTGTCGTCCACGAGGTGGAGCAGCTTGAGGATGTACATGTAGCCGACGGTCA
This sequence comes from Gaiellaceae bacterium, assembly GCA_035518115.1. GTDB lineage: Bacteria > Actinomycetota > Thermoleophilia > Gaiellales > Gaiellaceae > PALSA-600. Next base: position 7,302 of record DATIXY010000058.1, read on the forward strand.
CTTCCTGCTCGAACGGCTCGCCGGTGCGGCCCGAGAACAGCCGCGCCTTCCCCGACGCCCGCCGGCCGGCCGGCGCCTTCGGGTCGAGCACGAACTTGATCGGGCTGTCCTCCTTCGCCGCCCACGCGAGGAGCGCGTTGTCCACGTCCTCGACGGTCGCGCCGTCGAACACCGGCGTCGCGACCGGCGTCGGCTTCGGCGCGTTGATCACGCGGCTCGCCGTCCCGTTCACGACCTCGACATCGCCGCCCTCGAACACGCCGTGCGCGGCGGCCCACCCGAGGTGGGTCTCGAGGATCTGGCCGATGTTCATCCGGCTCGGCACGCCGAGCGGGTTCAGGAGGATGTCGACCGAACGGCCGTCCTCGAGGAACGGCATGTCCTCCTCGGCGACGATCTTCGAGATCACGCCCTTGTTGCCGTGGCGCCCGGCGAGCTTGTCGCCCTCCGAGATCTTGCGCTTCTTCGCCACGTAGACGCGGACGAGCTCGTTGACGCCCGGCGACAAGTCGTCGCCGCCGTCGCGCGAGAAGGTCTTCACGTCGATCACGACGCCGCCTTCGCCGTGCGGCACCTTCAGCGACGTGTCGCGCACCTCGCGCGCCTTCTCCTTGAAGATCGCGCGGATCAGCTTCTCCTCGGCCGTCAGCTCGGTCTCGCCCTTCGGGGTCACCTTGCCGACCAGCAGGTCGCCCGAGCCGACCTCGGCGCCGACGCGGACGATGCCGCGGTCGTCGAGGTTGCGGAGGGACTCCTCCGAGCGGTTCGGGATGTCGCGGGTGATCTCCTCGTCGCCGAGCTTGGTCGACCGTGCGTCGATCTCGTACTCGTGGATGTGGATGGACGTGAGCACGTCCTCCTTCACGAGCCGCTCGGAGAGGACGATCGCGTCCTCGAAGTTGAAGCCCTCGAACGGCATGAACGCGACCAGCAGGTTGGCGCCGAGCGCCAGCTCGCCGTGGTCGGTCGAGGAGCCGTCGGCGAGGACCGCGCCCGCCGCCACCGGGTCGCCCTGGCGGACGATCGGCTTGTGGTGGATCAGCGTCCCCTGGTTGGAGCGCATGAACTTCGTCAGGTCGTACTCGTCGCGCGTGCCGCGGCCCTCGACCACGATGCGGGTCGCATCGAGCTCGACCACCGAGCCGGCGTTCTTCGCGACGACGACGTCGCCCGAGTCGACCGCGGCACGGTGCTCCACGCCGGTGCCGACGAGCGGCGCCTGCGGGATCATCAGCGGCACTGCCTGCCGCTGCATGTTCGCGCCCATCAGCGCGCGGTTCGCGTCGTTGTGCTCGAGGAACGGGATCATCGCCGTCGCCACCGAGACGATCTGCGCCGGCGCGACGTCCATGAAGTCGACGTCCTTGGCGGTCGCGATCACGGCCTCACCCTCGGCGGAGCGGCAGAGCACCTGCTCGTGCAGGAACTTGCCGGTCTTCTCGTCGACGGGCTCCGAGGCCTGGGCGATCGTGAACAGCGCCTCTTCGGCAGCGTCGAGGTAGACGATCTCGTCCGTCACCTTGCCGCTCTGGACCTTGCGGTAGGGCGTCTGGATGAACCCGAACTCGGAGACGGTCGCCATCGAGGCGAGCGAGCCGATCAGGCCGATGTTCGGGCCTTCCGGCGTCTCGATCGGGCACATGCGGCCGTAGTGGGTCGGGTGAACGTCGCGCACCTCGATCGGCGCCCGCTCGCGGGTCAGGCCTCCCGCCCCGAGGGCGCTCAGCCGGCGGCGGTGGGTCAGTCCGTCGAGCGAGTTCGTCTGCTGCATGAACTGCGACAGCTGCGACGAGCCGAAGAACTCCTTCAGCGCCGCCACGACCGGGCGGATGTTGATGATCGTCTGCGGCGTGATCGTGTCGACGTCCTCGGTCGTCATCCGCTCGCGGACGACGCGCTCCATGCGGTAGAGGCCGACCCGGAACGCCTCCTGGATCAGCTCGCCGGTGGTGCGGAGGCGCCGGTTGCCGAAGTGCTCGTACTCGTCGAGCTCGGTGCGGATCGGGTCGCGCGAGAGCAGGACCGCGTCGGCCGCGTAGTCCTTCGACTCCTCAGGCACGCCGATCGCGTGCGGGAGCGCGACGAGCTTCTGCACGAGCGCGAGGATGTCCTGGGTCGTGAGCACGCGCACCGACTCGGGCACGTCGACGCCGAGGCGCTGGTTCAGCTTGTAGCGGCCGACCTTGGTCAGGTCGTAGCGCTTGGGATCGAAGAAGAGCGACCGCAGTAGGTTGCGGCTGTTGTCGAGCGTCGGCGGCTCGCCCGGGCGCTGCTTCTTGAAGACCTCGATCAGCGCCTCTTCCTCGCGCGTCGTCGGGTCCTTTTCAAGGGTTGTGCGGATGAAGTGCGAATCGTCGAAGAGCGCGAGAATGGCCTCGTTCGTGGAGGTGTCCAGCTGGAACCCGGTCGTCGGGTCCTCGGCCGGCAACGCGCGCAGCAGCGTCGTGATCGGCAGCTTGCGCTTCCGGTCGATGCGGGCGTAGACGACGCCCTTCTTGTCGATCTCCAGCTCGAGCCAGGAGCCGCGGCTCGGCATCAGGTTCGCGGTGAAGATCTGCTTGGTCGCGTCCTTCGGCTCCATCAGGTAGGCGCCGGGGGAGCGGACGAGCTGCGTGACGATCACGCGCTCGGTGCCGTTGATGATGAAGGTCCCCCACTCGGTCATCATCGGGAAGTCGCCCATGAACACCGTCTGCTCGCGGATCTCGCCGGTCTCCTTGTTGACGAAGCGGACCGTCATGGAGAGCGGCGCCTGGAAGGTCAGATCCTTCTCGCGGCATTCCTGGATGGAGAACTGGGGCTCCCCGAACCGGTACTCGCCGAACTCGACGGCGAGCGTGCCGGTGTAGTCCTCGATCGGGGAGATGTCGTCGATCGTCTCCCGGAGGCCTTCGCTGAGGAACCAGTCGAAGGACTCGCGCTGGATGTCGATCAGGTTGGGGAGGTCGAGGACGTGCTTGAGACGTGAGAACGACTTGCGCGCGCGAGGCGCTGTGACCGTCTTGGCCAAGTAGAACAGCCTCCCTTAGTGGCTATGAAGTGAGAAGCGGTGCAGCAGAAGCGGCGAAAGAGGGCGTGCAGGGATGCAGTGTCCGGACGTTCGGCGCGAACCCCCCACGGTAGCGGAAGCGGCCCTCCAGCCGCAAGGCACGCGGCGAGGGCCTCGTCGGGCCGACCGGAGGAAGGTAGCACAGGAGAACCGGCTTGGCGCCTGGCGAAAACGGGTTCCCACGGGGCCAGGCACGGAGGGTGGGACGCACGCTTCCGCCGGCGCACCGCGGCCACGGGCGCCCGTCGTCGAGCCGCCTCGCGCTGTCGGACCGCGGGCGGCGGCGGCCGGCAGGCATCCCACCCGCCGGAATCCTCAGGCGCGCGTCCCGCGCCGGCGTTCGATCGTGCCCGCCCCGGTGCCCTCCCGGCCTACTCCCGGCGCGGCGTTGCGAGCGCACGATCGCAACGGCCGCCGCTGCCCGCAAGGGCTGTGGAGAAACCGTGGCGCTTTCGGCACGAGACCGGCCACGGTGCCTGGCCCCTAGACTCGCCGCCATGCCTGCGTGCGCTGCCTGCGGCCACGAGAACCGGCCCGGCGCCCGGTTCTGCGACGCGTGCGGGGCCGCGCTCGCCGGGCGAACGGCTGGCACCGGCGAGCAGCGCAAGACCGTAACCGTCCTCTTCAGCGACGTGACCGGGTCGACCGCCCTCGGGGAGCGGCTCGACCCGGAATCACTGCGCGCCGTGATGGCCCGCTACTTCGAGCTCGCCCGGATGGTCGTCGAGCGGCACGGCGGCTCCGTCGAGAAGTTCATCGGCGACGCGGTGATGGCCGTCTTCGGCATCCCGGTGCTGCACGAGGACGACGCGCTCCGCGCCGTGCGGGCGGCGGCCGACCTGCGCGCGGGCCTGGCGGACCTGAACGAGAGCCTCGAGCGCGACTACGCGACGTCGCTCGAGCTGCGGATCGGCGTCAACACGGGCGAGGTCGTGACCGGGACCGAGGAGCGCCTCGCGACCGGCGACGCCGTGAACGTCGCGGCGCGGCTGCAGCAGGCGGCCCGCCCGGGCGAGATCCTCCTCGGCCCGGAGACGGAAGTGCTCGTCCGCGGGTCCGCCGGGGTCGAGGCGCTCGCGCCGCTCGAGCTGAAAGGCAAGGCGGCGGCCGTCGAGGCGTTCCGGCTCGTCTCGGTCGCCGCGACCACTCCTCCGCGCGGCGTCGGTCCGGCGATGGTCGGGCGCGGCCGCGAGCTGGAGCGGCTCCGCGCGGCGATGGCGCAGGCGGTGAGCGACCGCTCGTGCCAGCTCTTCACCGTTCTCGGCGCCGCCGGCGTCGGGAAGTCGCGCCTCGCCCACGAGTTCCTCGACGGGCTGGACGGCACGACGATCCTGCGCGGCACCTGCCTCTCGTACGGCGAGGGGATCACCTACTGGCCGGTGGTCGAGATCGTCAAGCAGCTGCTCGGCGCCGAGCCCGGCCGGCGGCTCGCCGCGCTCGGCCTGGACGAGTCGACGACGCGGCCCCTGCGATCGCTCCTCGGCGAGCAGGTGCAGACCTCGGCGGAGGAGATCGCCTGGGCGGTGCGGCGTCTGCTCGAGGCCGAGGCGGCGCAGGCGCCCCTCGTCGTCGTGCTCGACGACGTCCACTGGGGCGAGGACGTGTTCCTCGACCTCGTCGACCACCTCGCCGACCTGAGCCGCGGCGTGCCGCTGCTGGTGCTCTGCATGGCGCGGCCGGAGCTCCTCGACCGCCGGCCGAACTGGGGCGGCGGCAAGCTGAACGCGACGACCGTCTTGCTCGAGCCGCTCTCGGCGGGCGACGCCGAGGCGCTGGTCGCGCAGCTGCTCGAAGGCGCGCACGTCGACGAGCAGCTACGCGGCCGCGTCCTCGAGGCGGCCGAGGGGAATCCATTGTTCGTGCAGGAGATGGCGGGGCTCGTCCGCGACTCGCCGGGCGCGGACGTCACCGTGCCGCCGACGATCCAGGCGCTGCTCGCAGCGCGGCTCGACCAGCTCGACCCGGACGAGCGCGTCGTGCTCGAGCGCGGGTCGGTCGAGGGGCGCGTCTTCCACCGCGGCGCGGTGCAGGCACTGTCGCCGTCGGAGGCCGAGCTGTCCACACCACTCACCGCCCTCGTCCGCCGCGAGCTCGTGCGTCCGGACCGGGCACAGCTCCCCGGAGAGAACGCGTACCGCTTCCGGCACCTGCTGATCCGCGACGCAGCGTACGACGCGCTGCCGAAGGCGACGCGGGCCGACCTGCACGAGCGCTTCGCCACCTGGATCGGCGAGCGCGGCGCCGGTCTGGTCGAGCTCGACGAGGTGGTCGGCTACCACCTCGAGCAGGCATTCCGCTACCGCATCGAGCTCGGGCCGGCCGGCGAGGGCGGCCGCGCGCTCGCAGACCGTGCCGCCGAGCGTCTCGCGAGCGCAGGACGCCGAGCAGTCAGCCGGGGCGACCTCCGCGGCGCGGTCAGCCTGCTGGGCCGCGCGGAGGAGCTCTTCACACCCGACGATCCACGCCGGCTGACGGTCCTCCCCGTGCTCGGCCGAGCGCTGTACGACAGCGGTGACTGGGATCGCGCTCACGCGACCTTGACCGATGCGATCACCCGCGCGCGAGCCTCCGGCGACCGCCGGGGCGAGGCCGACGCGCGCGTCTCACTGGCGCACCTCGACATGTTCAACGACCCGTCCCTCACCCACGACGGCATGCGTGAGACGCTGGCCGAGCCGCTGCGCGTGTTCGAGGAGCTCGGCGACGAGGCGGGCCTCGCACGGGCACTCGGGCTCGCGGGGCAGCTCCGCTTCTGGGCCGGGGACTCGACGAATGCGATCGGCGACCTCGAGCGCGCCGCCGCGCACGCGCGCGCGGCCGGCGACCGACAGCAGGAGAGCCAGAGCCTCGGATACGCCGTGATCGCCTGCGTCCACGGCTCGATGCCCGTCGAACGGGCGCTCGAGGTCTGCAGGCGCGCCCGCGAGACCGTCGGTGTCGATCGCCGGCTCGAAGTGGCCTCTCTGCGCGGCGAGGCGAATCTGCACGCGATGGCCGGCCGGATCGAGGATGCCCGCGCGTCGATGGCGGCGGCAGTCGTGCTCGCCGAGGAGCTCGGCCTCGGCGTGATGGCGGCGAGCATCCGGGTCGAATGCGGGCGGGTCGAGGTGTTCGGCGGCGACCCCGTCGGCGCGGAGCGCCTCGCGCGGCCCGGCCTCGACGAGCTCGAGCGGATCGGCAACCTCGGTCACTGGGTGACCGGCGCGATCACGCTCGCGGACGCGCTGTATGCCCAGGGCCGATTCGACGAGGCGGAGGCCGTCGCCGACCAGGTGAACGTGCGGTCGATGAACGACGACACCGACCCCCAGATCGGCTGGCGCCGCATCAAGGCAAAGGTGCTTGCGAGACGCGGCGAGCTCGAGGCGGCCCGAGCCGCCGGAGACGAAGCGGTGGAGATCGCATCGCGGACAGACTTCCTCGAGCACAGGGCGGTCGCCCACGCCGACCTCGCCATGGTGCTCGAGACAGCGGGGCGCCGAGACGAGGCCCGGGCCGAGCTCGCTCGGGCGCTCGAGCTCAGCGAGCAGAAGGGGATCGTCACCTTCGTCGAGCGCTACCGCGCCGAACTGGAAGCGCTGGTGCCTGGCCCCTAGGGCCAGGCACCACGCTTGTAACAGACTGTTACTTGAGCTCGACGGTGGCGCCGGCCTCTTCGAGCTGCGCCTTGATCTGGTCGGCCTCTTCCTGGTTCACGCCCTCCTTGACGGCGTTCGGGGCCGAGTCGACCAGGTCCTTGGCCTCCTTGAGGCCGAGCCCGGTCACGGCGCGGACGACCTTGATCACCTGGATCTTCTGGCCGCCCGCGGCGGTGAGGACGACGTCGAACGAAGTCTTCTCCTCGGCCGCTGCGCCGCCGTCGCCGCCCGCGGCGACCGCCGCGACCGCAACCGGAGCGGCGGCGGTGATGCCCCACTCGTCTTCGATCTTCTTCTTCAGCTCGACCAGCTCGAGCACCGTCATGCTCCCGAGCTGCTCGAACACCGTGTCGACTGCTGCCATCTTCATGCCTCCTGGTCTTCAGTGGGTTCAGGTTCAGGGTCCGCTTCGTCGGCCTGCGCCTCGGCGACCGGCTCTTCGGCCTCGGCCTCGATTTCGGGCTCGGCCGGCGCAGCGGGAGCAGCGGCAGCGCCTTCGCCTGCCTCCAGCTGCTCGATCCGGGCGTCGATCAGCCCGACGAGGTCCTGGAGCGGCGCGTTGACGAGGCCGAGCAGGCTCGTGAGCGGTGCGATGACCGCGCCGAGCACTTGGCCGCGCAGCACCTCGAGCGACGGGAGCTTCGCGAGCTCCTCGACGTCGGTGGACGAGATCGTGCGGCCCTGCATGATGCCGCCGCGGATCTCGAGCACCTTCGTGTCGCGGGCCGAGTCGGCGAGTGCCTTCGCGACCGCGGCAGGGTCGCCGTCCGACTCGACGAAGGCGATCGCAGACGGGCCCTCGAGCAACGCCAGCAGCTGATCGGCCCCGGCCGCCTCGGCGGCGCGCCGGGTGAGCGTGTTCTTGACCACCGAAAACCGGGCCCCGTGCTCGAGCAGCCTGCCGCGCAGGGCGTCGATCTGGGTCATGGTCAGGCCGCGGTAGTCGGCCACGATCAGCGTGTCGGCGCCGCGGAGCTTCTCCGTCAGCTCGGCGACCACGCGTTCCTTGTCTTCTCTGTGCATCTCCCTCCTTCGCAGAATCGGCCCACCTGGCGGCGGGCCGACATCGCTGGAGGGATCCAGTGAGCTCGTACCGCCTCGGCTGGTCTTCCGCCGCATCAAGCGGCTGCCAGCTGTCTCGGGCGCGGGCGTGTTGGCGAACTAGGCCGTCGCGGCGACCTCTCCGGCAGACTGGGCGTCGAGCTCCTCCGCGATCCCGCGGGTGACCGAGGGATCGACGTGGATGCCCGGGCCCATCGTCGACGTGACGGTGATCTTCTTGATGTACCGGCCCTTTGCAGCGGCCGGCTTGGCGCGGACGATCTCCTCGATCAGCGCCGCATAGTTCTCCACCAGCTGGCGCTCGCCGAAGCTCCGCTTCCCGATCGGGATATGGACGTTCGCGCCACGGTCGGTCCGGTACTCGAGCTTTCCGGCCTTGGCGTCCTTGACCGCCTTCGCGACGTCGAACGTGACCGTGCCCGTCTTCGGGTTCGGCATCAGCCCACGCGGGCCGAGCACCCGACCGAGCCGGCCGACGACGCCCATCTGGTCGGGCGTTGCGATCGCGACGTCGAAGTCCGTGAATCCCTCCTCGACGCGCTTGGCCAGGTCGGCGGCGCCGACGACGTCGGCCCCGGCCTCCTCCGCCTCGCGGGCCTTCTCGCCCTCGGCGAAGACGGCGACGCGCGCCTCGCGCCCGGTGCCGTGCGGCAGCATCATCGTGCCGCGCAGCTGCTCGTCGGCATGCCGGACGTTGAGGCCAAGGTTGAGGTGGACCTCGACCGTCTCGTCGAACTTCGCCGCCGGCGCACCCTGCAGCAGGCGGATCGCCTCGACCGGCGAGTACAGCTGCTCGCGGTCGATCGCGCCGCGGGCCGTTGCATACCGCTTTCCGTGTGCGCTCACGACTCCACCTCCACGCCCATCGACCGGGCCGTGCCGGCGATGACGAGCATCGCCTGCTCGACGTCGCGGGCGTTCAGGTCCGGCATCTTCGTCTCGGCGATCGAGCGCAGCTGCTCGCGCGTCAGCTTGCCGACCTTCGCGCGGTTCGGCTCGGCCGATCCCTTCTCGAGCCGCAGCGCCTCCTTGATCAGGACGGCCGCCGGCGGCGTCTTCGTGATGAAGTCGAAACTCCGGTCCTCGTAGACCGTGATCTCGACCGGGATGATGCGGCCGTTCTCCTGCGCGGTCTGCGCGTTGAACGCCTTGCAGAACTCCATGATGTTGACGCCGTGCTGACCGAGCGCCGGCCCGACCGGCGGCGCAGGGTTCGCCTGCCCGCCCGGGATTTGCAGCTTGATCAGCGTGAGGACCTTCTTCGCCATGTGCTTCCTTTAGTCCAGTTTCTTGACCTGGTCGAACGACAGCTCGGCCGGGACCTCGCGCTCGAAGATGCTCACCAGCACCTTGAGCTTCTGCTGATCCGGGTTGACGTCGACGATCTCACCGTCGAAGTCCGTGAGCGGGCCGCTCGTCACCTTCACCGACTCGCCGAGCGTGAACTCGACCTGGGCCCGCGGGCGGTCGCCGCCCGCAGCGGCGCCGGTCTTGAGGATCCGGTCGACCTCGGGCTGGGACAGCGGCACGGGCTTCGAGCCGGCGCCGACGAAGCCGGTGACGCCCGGCGTGTTCTTCACGACCGTCCAGGCGTCGTCGTTGAGATCCATGTTCACGAGCACGTAGCCGGGGAGCACACGCTTGTCGGTCTGGACCTTCTGGCCGTCCTTGGTCTCGATCACCTGCTCGGTCGGCACGACGACGCGGCGGAAACGCACGCGCTGCCCCATCGACTCGATGCGGTGCTCGAGATTGGCCTTGACCTTGTTCTCATGGCCCGAGTAGGTGTTGACGACGTACCAGCGAAACATGCCCGCCCCCTATTCCCCCAGCAGCACCTTGGACACGACGTGCTTCCACACGGTGTCGTTGACGTAGAGGAAGAGGCCGACGACGAAGCAGGCGACGAGCACGACCACGGTGCCCTGGATCACCTGGTTCTGGCCCGGCCACTCGACCTTCTTCAGCTCGGCGTAGGACTCGCTGACGAAGTTCGACCGGCGCTTCTTCTCCTCCGGCTGGGCCGCGCGCTGGGGCTGCGGGCGCGAGTTCGCGCTGCGCTGCTCCCGCTCTGCGCGCCTGGCTGCACGGCGATCTGACTCCAGCTCGGACATCTAGCGCGTCTCGCGGTGAGGCGTGTGGGTGCCGCACCAGCGGCAGTACTTCCGGAACTCCACGCGGTCCGGCGTGTTGCGCTTCGACTTCATCGTCTGATAGTTCCGCCGCTTGCAGTCGGTGCAAGCGAGCGTGATCGCAACTCTGACTCCGGTCTTGGCCATTTCTCTCTAAGAGGTCGAATGAATGCCCAGGCATGCTGACGCACCGCCGTCGGGCTGCGGAAGTGTAGCGGGACCCGCCGGAAACCCGTTTCGAGCCTCTAGCATCGCCGGGTGGCGACGATCCGGCCGCTGACCCCGGAGGATGCCGAGGCACTGCTCGAGCTGCGCCTGGCGAATCGCGCCTTCCTGACCCCGTTCGACCCGGTCCGGCCCGCATCGTTCTTCACCCTCGCCGTGCAGGCGGAGGTGGCCCGAAACCCGGACGGCCTCCGCTTCGCGATCCTCGACGGACGCTCCCTGGCGGGCACGATCGCCCTCTCGAACGTCGCCTACGGGTCGTTCCGAAGCGCCAGCGTCGGCTACTGGGTCGACGCGGGCCGGAACGGGCGCGGCCTCGCCACGCGGGCCGTGGGAGAAGTGGCCGAGCATGCGTTCCGGGTGATCGGCCTGCACCGGCTCGAGGCGGGCACGCTCATCGACAACCTCGCGTCGCAGCGGGTGCTGGAGAAGAACGGCTTCGAGCGGATCGGCCTCGCGCGGAACTACCTGCACATCAACGGCGCCTGGCGCGACCACCTGCTCTTCCAGCGCGTCGACGAGGCGGGCTGAGCGTCCGTTCAGCCAAGCGCCGGGCTCGTGCATTGGAAGGCCTCAGCCCCGCCGGAAGAGCTTGACGCCGCTGCGGGAGAAGACGAGGCGAAAGCCGAGCTCTTCCAGTCGAGCACGCGCTTCGCGCGCGTCGGCGGGACTCGCCGGAAAGGTCGGGCCGTCGTCGACGAGGACGTACTCGACCTCGGCAGCCCTGCGGCGAAGCTCTGCCGCCGACCAGTTCTCCCCGTTGCCGGCGACCCGGACGAACGGCTCCGGGAACACGTAGACGTCGCGCCGCTCGGCCGCGTGCGCGACAGCGTCGTACTGCACCGCCGCAGGAACGCCGGCCGGAAGGAGCCGCAGCGCCGCGCGGCGCGCCGACGCAACCGCAGGGGTGTCCTGGGGCGCGTCCGAGTACCGGCCCCGCGCAACGTGCACACCGGGGGTGAGCGCCAAGAAGACCAGGCACGCGACGCCGGTCACGCCAACGACGGCGATTCGCCAGCGCCCGCCGACGGCCGGCAGCCGCGACGAGCCCCAGGCCGCCGCCGCCGCGCACACACCGGCCGGGACGATGTGGTACTGGAGCGTCAGATAGTGCTGTTGCGGATAGCGCGACAGGAGGTTGGCGGCGACCGACGGCACCGCGGCGACCAGGATCTCCGGGCCGAGCAGGCAGAGGCCGAGCGTGCTGCCGACGAGCCCGAGCACCATCTTGACATTGAGGCGGAACGAGACGGTCCCGAGCCCGCGGACCGGGTGGCGCACGAAGTCGACGAGGACGTTCCCGACCGACTGGCTCGTGCCGCCGCCGAAGCGCTGGGAGTAGTAGCTGAGGTTGCCACCCGCGACCTTGATCCCGACGGTCGTAGCCAGCACGAACCAGAGGACGCCCAGCGCGGCGACGGCAGCCCCGAGCCGCCTCCGGCCGACGAAGACGATGCCCAGTCCGAGCGCAGCATAGGTGAGGGCAATGTCCTCCTTCAGGCTCGCGGCGAGCACGCTGCTGACGACGAACAGCGTCGTGCTCGAGCGTGCGAGGCCGAGCACGCTGAGAGCGAAGAGCAGCGGAACGAACGCCTCCGGGTGAAAGTCGAACAGGTTGGTCTCCTGGGTCAGCGGCGAGGCGAGCCACAGGAGGCCGACCGCCGCAGCGACGAGCGGATCGGCACCTCGCACCTTCGCGATCGCGAACAGCACCGGCGCCGCCGCCGCGAGGCCGATCGACTGCACGGCCAGCAGCAGCCACGGACCGGCCGACAGCGCACCGAGCGGGGCCAGCACGACGAGGCCCGGCTCGAAGTGATCCGCCAGCATCGCGCGTCCGCGCACCGTCGAGAAGGGATCGTGGAGGTGGCCGAGCAGCCACGTCAGCTGGTCGAAGATCGCGAGGTCGTACCCGGCGTGGAAGTCGTGCAGGCGCTTCAGCGACAGCGCAGTCAGGAGCACGGCGTAGGCGATCGCGCCGAGCCACACGACGCGCCCCGGCCAGCGGGAGCCTGCAGCCACCCCGGGACGATAATTCGCCCGGGACGAGCGGCGAACCAGCCGTCGCACCGGTGAGGGATCCAGTAGCGGCGGGTGGGCTCGAACCACCGACCTTCGGGTTATGAGTCCGACGCTCTAACCAGCTGAGCTACGCCGCCACGCGCGTTGCGCATTTTACCAACGTCCTCCCGCGCCCCTAGCCTGGTCGTGATGGATGCAGAGCGCTGCTGGCGGTGCGCCGCCGAGATGGAGTGGCGCCACGGAACGTGGCAGTGCACGCGCTGCCGCTTCAAGCTCGGCTGCTGCGAGGGAGAGCCGCAGACCGCCTGCGACACCGCCTCGCCCCCGTCCCCGACGCTCGCTCCGGCCCGCCCGAGGTGAGCATCGACGCGCCGAACGGGGACCCGCTCGCGCTCTTCCACGAGTGGGTGGAAGGCTCCGAGGTGGCACTGGCGACCGCGACGCCTGCCGGCCGGCCGTCGGTGCGCATGGTGCTGCTGAAGAGCGCCGACGAGCGCGGCTTCACGTTCTTCACGAACTACGAGTCGCGCAAGGGCCAGGAGCTCGAGTCGAATCCGCAGGCGGCACTGCTCTTCCACCGCCCCGGGATCCAGGTGCGCGTCGAGGGCCCGGTCGCGCGCATCTCGCCGCAGGAGTCGGACGCCTACTGGGCGACCCGGCCGGCCGCCTCCCGGCGCAGCGCCGCGGCGTCGCACCAGTCGGATCCGGTCGCCTCGCGCGAGGCGCTCGAGGCGGCCGTCGCGCTGCAGCCGGACGAGCCGCCGCGCCCCGACCGCTGGGGCGGGTACCGGTTGATCCCGGACGCCTACGAGTTCTGGCGCCATCGCGATGACCGCCTCCACGAACGTCACTCGTTCAGGCGACGCGGCGGCGAGTGGGAGGTGCTACTTCTCCAACCGTGAAGGTTCTCGCCGCCGCCGGAGCCGCACTCGCCCTTGCCACCGCCGCGCTCGCCGGAAGCGCGCCGAAGTCCCCGATGCTCGGCGGCTGCCCGGTCTTCCCGGCGACGAGCGTCTGGAACCAGCGCGTCGACACCCTTCCCGTGGCGGCGAACTCGGCGGCGCTGATCGCGTCGATCGGCCTCGACTCGCCCGTCCACGCGGACTTCGGCTCGGGCCTGTGGGACGGCTCGCGCATCGGCATCCCGTACGTCGTCGTCCACGGCAAGACGACGCCGAAGTCGCACGTGCGCTTCGAGTACGCCGACGAGAGCGACAAGGGCCCGTACCCGATTCCGGCGAACGTCCCGATCGAAGGCCAGCCGGCGAACACCGACGGCGACCGCCACGCGATCGTCCTCGACCGCGACTCGTGCAAGCTCTACGAGCTGTACGCGCTGCAGCGCCAGGGCTCGGGGTGGACGGCCGGCTCGGGCGCCATCTGGAACCTCCGCTCGAACGCGATGCGCCCTGCGGGCTGGACATCGGCCGACGCGGCCGGCCTCGCCATCCTCCCTGGCCTCGCCCGCTGGGACGGCGACGCCTCGACCGGCGCGATCGACCACGCGCTCCGCTTCACCGCCGAGCGCACCCGGAACACGTTCATCTATCCCGCACGTCACGAAGCGTCGAGCGACAGCGACCCTTCGCTCCCGCCGATGGGCCTGCGCGTCCGCCTCAAGGCGAGCGTCGACATCAGCCACCTGCCGCCGCAGGCGCGCATCGTCGCCACCGCGATGAAGCGCTACGGGATGATCCTGGCCGACAACGGGTCGAGCTGGTACGTCAGCGGCGCCCCCAGCCCGCACTGGTCCAACGACCAGCTGCACGCGCTGGGTCAGCTGACGGGCGCCGACTTCGAGGTGGTCGACACCTCGACGCTGCGGCCGTAGGCGTACGGTCGCAGTGACACAACGAACGTCGCGCCCTGATCGAGGCCGCTCTCGACGCGCACGTCCCCGCCCATCGCCCGCGCGAGCTGCCTCACGATCGCGAGGCCGAGACCGCTCCCGACCGGCCGATCCTTCCCGATCTTGTCGTACAGGTAGAAGCGCTCGAACACCCGCGGCAGATCCTCGGAGGCGATCCCGGGGCCGGTGTCGATCACCAGCAGGCTGGCGTGCTCGGCGCGAACCGTGACGGTGCTGCCGGCCGGCGACTCGCGCAGGGCGTTCTCGACGAGGTTCGACGCGACCTGGAGCACGCGGTCGTGGTCGGCCTCGACCCACGATTCCTCACCCTCTGCCACGAGCCCGACGCCGAACTGCGTCGCCGACGCCTCGTGCCGGCGGGCCGCCTCCCGGGCGATCTCGGCGAGATCGACGGGCTCGTTGCGAACCGCGAACTCGCTGCGGTTCATCCGCGCAAGGTCGAGGAGGTCGCGGACGAGCCGCTCGAGGCGGCGCGACTCGACCATGATCGTCCGGGCGGCCTCTTCCGGCTCGAACGCCCCGTCGGCCAGGCCTTCCGCATAGCCTCGGATCGCGGTCAGCGGGGTCTTGAGCTCGTGGCTGACCGAGAGCAGGAAGTTGCGCTCGGCCTCGCGTGAGGCGGCGAGCTCCGCCGTCATCTTGTTGAAGGCGTCGGCGAGCGACGCAAGCTCCTCCGTTCCCTCGCGGGGCAGCGGCTCGTGGCTCTCGTCCGCAGCGAGCGCGCGCGTGGCGTCGCCGATCCGCCGGATCGGGCGGATGATCGAACGGGCGACGAGCAGTGAGAGCACGGCGGCGAGCCCGACGCCCGCGAGCGCCGCCAGGAGGAGATCGCCGAGGAACGGCCGCCACGCTCCCGAGCTCTGCGGCCGCAGGAGCAGAAGCCCTCGATGGGGCAGCGTCCGGTACGAGTAGAGCTCGTGCCTGCCCTCGTAGGTCGTCCGCCCGTTCGAGTCCTTGTTCACGTCCGGCACGTAGCGGGCGAGGCTCGGCCGGGTGTCGACGATCACGCGCACGCTGCTCGACTCCCGGTTCTGGTTCGCGTAGCTGACGTTGCGGCGGCGCTGGAGAGCGAGGTCGTCGGCGCGTGCAGCGAGCGCCGACGCCTGGACCTTGTCGATCTGGCGCCGCGTCAGCGTCGCCCCGATCGCGACGGTCAGCGTCAGCGAGAGCGCAAGAGATGCGAGCGTGACCCCGAACAGGCGGCCGCGCAGCGTCCTCACGGCGCGACGGCCTTGTAGCCCGCGCCGCGAAGCGTTCGGATCAGGTCGGGCCGGCCGAGCTTCCTGCGGAGCTGCGCGACGTGCACGTCGACCGTGCGCGTGCCGCCCGGATACTCGACACCCCAGACGCGGTCGAGCAGCGTGTCGCGCGAGACGACGATCCCGGTGTTCGCCATGAAGAAGGCGAGCAGGTCGAACTCCTTGGCGGTCAGCTCGACCGGCGCGCCGGCGACGCTCACGTCGCGCGACTCGCGATCGAGCACCACGTCCGCCAGCGTCATCGACTCGTGGCGATCCTGGGGCTCCGAGCGGCGGAGCACCGCTTTCATCCGCGCGACGAGCTCGCGCGGCGAGAACGGCTTCGTGACGTAGTCGTCCGCACCGACCTCGAGCCCGACGATCCGGTCGGGCTCCTCGTCGCGCGCGGTGAGCATCACGATCGGCACCTGCGAGCGCGCGCGGATGTCGCGGCACACGTCGAAGCCGTCCTTCCCGGGAAGCCCGATGTCGAGCAGGACGAGCCGCACCTGATGGCGCTCGAGCTCGACGAGCGCGTCGTCGCCCGAGCGCACCCAGATCACGCGATAACCGTCGCGAGTCAGATAGCCGCGAACGAGCTCGCCGACGGAAGGCTCGTCCTCGACCAGGAGAACAGTCCCGGCCATGAGATCACTCCGAAGGGTACGTCAGCCTCGCGACGTCACCCGGATACGCACAGCAGGGCCGCCGTCGATGCGCATCGTCATCGCCTGCTCCTTCTTGCGCAGGTCGAGGATCGTCGCCGGCTGCCCCAGGATCACGACGATGGTCTGCGGGGTGATCGGGATGACGGGCTGCGTTCCGTCGGGCTCGCGGAGCGTCAGCTGCGTCGTCGACACCTGGATGATCTTGCCCCGGTCGAGCGTGATCGTGTGAGGCTGGCGTCGGATCGTCAGGTTGATGTTGACCTGTGACCACTTGCCGGGCACCTTCGGGAAGTTGGGCACACCCGGCTGTGCCGCACGCAGCCGGGGTGCCGCGGCTGCGGCGCCCGCGAGCGAGAGAACCAACGCGACCACCGCGAGCAGCTTCATGGCAGAACTATCGGGCGGCCCGGTCAGTTGTGGGTTGGCCCTCTGTAAGCCGCACGTAAAACGATGCACCGCCGGCCGTGGGGGCCGGCGGTGCGAAATCGTGCTCTGGAACGGCGCGTTGAGGTCGGTGGGTCAGTTGGCACCTCGTCCCGACACCACCCGTCAATGTGCCTTCGACCTGCGCCTTCGCGTTCTGAATCCGTTCGAAGCAGGAGCTTCGTCGAGTCGAAGCCCTCTCCTGCCCGGATCATGACCGACGCGTCGGTCGGCACACAAGGCCAGGGTTAGGTGTGGTTCACCCAGCCTGATCGTCCAGGACGAGACCGCTCAGGCGTTCGGCGAGATCTGTCTTCGTGGCCTCGAGCTTGGCGACGTCCTCGGCAAGGCTTGCTGCGACCGACTTGATCCGTGCGCGGTCCTGGTCGGACTTCGCGGCTGCTGCAGCGAGCTGTTCCTTCTGCTCGCGCAGCTCCTGGCGCGTCTGCTCGAACTGAGCCGCGATCCCCTGCACCTGCGACTGCAGCGAAAGAAGGGTGTCGGCGGCCTGCGCGAGCTGTGCGGCGAGCTGGTTGACGTTCGCCGCGTCGAAGAGCTCGGTCGGGAGCGACTGCGGAGCCGGAGCGGGTGCCTGAGCGATCGGAGCCTCGACCGGCGCAGCCTCGGCCGCAACGGGAGCTGCCTCGGCGGGGGCCGGCGCGGGCTCGACCGGCGCATGAGTCTCGTCCGGCGCCGGCGCGATCTCTGCCTCGGCCCCGGCGGTGGTCGACAGCTTCTGCTCCGGAGCCAGAGTCACTTCGGCCCCGTCCATGCTCTCGTTGAAGATGCGGCTCTTCAGCAGCGCGTCGAGCGACTCGGGCGCGACGAGGACGAACTTGGTGTCGCCGGGGACGAGCTTGCGGAGCGCCTCGAGCCGCTTCTCGCTCGGATCGGCGACGGCGACGACCGGCCTGCCCGCCTCCATCCCGAGCGGGACGGCGCGCATCTCACGCGCGTACTTCGGATCGAGCAGGGCGTGCGCCTGAGCGTCGATCGTCAGCTGATGGCGCTCGCGGAACTCGAGCTGGCGGTCCTCGGGCAGGAGCCCACCGCCGGCCTGCTCAGCGGAGTCGGTCGTGCCCGGAGTGGCGGCGGTAGGGGTCGAGGCCATGTGGCTTGGTCGCTGCTTTCGAAGTTGCATCGTCCGCGGCTCCCACCCTCTGCGCCCCTGAAACGAGTGATTGACGGCGGGCTGCCGGCGCGCTAGGGCGCCGACAGCTCGCGATAGAGCAAAACCGTGTACGCGTAGTTGATCGTCGGGAACCACGGCGGCTCGAGGTACTGGAGCGAGGGGTCGTAGTTGTAAACGCGCTGATCGAACATGTCCATGTACGGGCTGCCGTTGGACGTGGTCGACCCGGTGAAGGTCGCCAGGCCGTGGCTGTCATCCGAGCTTGCCGAGTGCCGGGCCCCATTCTGGGCGAGCACGGCCGCCCGCCAGTTCAGGTTGTACGGGGCCCATTGCGCGACGATCACGTCGTTGGCGGCGATCAGGCCGAGCACGTCGTCGCCGGTCTGCACGTAGTCGATGTTGGTGCCGACGATGATGTCGTTGTTCGAGGCGACGGTGACGCGCCCGTTGACGCAGTTGCCGGTGATCACCGGCGTGCCGCAGGTCGACGTGCCGTCTGCGATCATGATGCTCACCGGCGAGTAGATCGCGCCGTTCGCCGGGACGGTGAACGGCGAGCCCGAGATCGTCGTGCAGCTGGTCGGCTTCGTGGTCTCGGGAGCGCTGGTGTAGTGGCAGCCCTGGATCGCGACCGTGCCGTTGCTGTTGAACGTCAGCTTGTAGATGTTGTAGGCAGGGTTGCTGAGATCGAAGGTCGAGCCGTTCAGGTCTGCCGCACGCTTGATGTCGGTGAGCGACGTCGTGAAGTTCGAGAAGTCGATCGGCTGCTTGATCACCGAGCGGATCGTGCCGGCCGCGCCCGTGTACTCCTGTGCTCCTCCGGCGAGGGTCGGGTTGCCGGTGACGGTCCCCTCCGCGTAGAGGTTCCCGTACGCCGTCCCCTGGTGGTTGATGTTGTACTTGACCGTGCCCGTCGCGTTCTCGCCGGCATAGATCTTCCCGTAGGTCGTCGCGGCCGAGCCGACGTTGTAGTTGCTGTTCGTGAGCATCAGGAAGTCGGCGACCGAGGACGGCCGCACCTCGATCTCGAGCTTGCGGTAGTTACTGGTCGTCCCGGTCTCCCGCCCGGTCGAGACGATGTCGACGACCTGGGAGCCCGCGGACGGCGCCGTGATCTGGAGGTTGAACTCGTAGCCGTTGCCGACCGGGCACCACTGGTCTTGGCCGTTCGGATAGGTCCAGGTCGTGCTGCCGGTCCACGTTGCGGGCGTCGGCGTCGGGCTGCAGGAGCCCGCGACCGTCGTCGCACCCGACTGGCGCGTCGACTCGCCGGCCGCCACGTCGTGGAGGTAGTACTGGTTGTCGTCGACGAGCTTGGACAGATAATTGTCGATGCCGGCTTCGGCCGCCTGGAGCGCGGTGCCGCGCTGGATACTCGTGTTCGCCTGCGTCGAGTCGTCGGAGACGACCTGGATCAGGACGACGGACAGCAGCAGCAGGACGGCGCTCATCAGCACGACGAATGCCATCGCGATGCCTTCCTCGTCGCGGAGGCGATTGGTGATCAGTCTGTGTCGCATGTGGGTGTCCTGATGTCGACGGAGAGTGTGTAGGGGGTCGCGCCGTCGTTGACCGACGTGGTCGCGCGCGGCGTGACGGTGAACGCGACGTCGACCTCCGTGATCGCCGACAGGGTCGACGTGGTGGCGCCGTTGGCGTCGCGGTAGGTGAAGAACGGGATCGTGGTGGGCGGCGGGCCGGTCGTGACGGTGTTCGAGGCGGAGCCGAAGAGGGTCGACCACTTCGCGGTGCCGAGGCTCGGCATCGTCCAGGGCGGCCCGGTGGTGCTGTCGTTGGTGCTCGACACCTGCTCGCGCTGGAAGTTGCCGCTCGTGAACTGGTAGGAGACCTGGCGCAGGTGGTACGGCGTCTGCTCGTCCGGCGTGTAGAAGGTGATCTGGCTCGCGGTCGCCGTCGTCACCGGAGGCGTCAGGTTGTTGCAGAACGCCCCGCGGAGGTCTCGCGCGAAGGCGTCGAGCCCGGCGCGCGTCTCCACCTGAATCGTCGCCTGCTCCTGCGTCGTGCCGCTCCGTTTGATCGTGAAGGCGAACAGCTGCGTGAACGCGGCGACCGCGATCGTGAGAATCGCCATCGCGGCGACCATCTCGACGAGCGTGAAGCCGCGATCGCTTTGCAGGCGCTTGGGGATCCCGGCCATCGCTCAGTTCACCTTCGACGAGATCGCGGAGCTGGCCGTCGAGTTACCGACGGAGTTGGTTCCGGTGACCTGGACGCGGACGCGGTTGTTCGTGTCGCTCGAGGTGAGCGCGTAGCTCTGGCTCGTCGCACCGTTGATGTTCGTGCAGGTCGTTGGGTTGGTGGAGGTGCAGCGCTGCCACTGGTACGTGTAGGTGATCGGCGTCGTGCCGTTCCACGTTCCGGTGGTGGCGGTCACCGTGTGCCCGTGCGTGAACGTCCCGGAGATCGTCGGCAGAGCGGAATTCGTCGGAGCGGCACCGGCGATCGTCGCGGTCTTCGCGGACGTCGCGGGTGCGCTCCCGGAGACGTTCGACGCCGTCACGATCACCTGGATGTTGTTGCCGACGTCGGCAGAGGTGAGCGTGTACGTCTGGTTCGTCGCCCCGGTGATGTTGGCGCACGAGGCCGAGCAGCGCTGCCACTGGTAGGTGTAGGTGATCGGCGTGGTGCCCGTCCAGGTGCCGTTGGTCGTGGTCAGCGTCTGCCCGTCGGTCGTCGTGCCGCTGATCGTCGGGAGCGCCGTCGCGGACGGTGCAACGCCGGTCACGGTGCCCGTGGTGGCGGACGTCGCGGTCGCGTTGCCATCGCTGTTGGTCGCGGTCACGGCCACCTGGAGCGTCTTGCCGACGTCCGTCGCCGTGAGCGGGTAACTGGAGCTGGTGGCGCCGCTGATGTTGACGCAGCTTGCGCCGGTGCAGCGCTGCCACTGGTACGCGTACGTGATCGGCGCCGTGCCCGTCCACGTCCCAGCCGTCGCCGTCAGGGTCTGTCCGGCGGCGATGGTGCCGGAGATCCCCGGCAGGACGGTGTTCACGGGCGGCGAGATCGGGTTGGCCGTGAACGAGAACGTCGTGCTCAACGTCGCCGGGTAGTCGTTGACGTTGGCCGGGTCGGTCCCGGACTGGGTCGACTGGCTACCCGAGACGAAGCCGACGCCGGAGACTGTGACCGTGTAGGTGAGACCCGGCACGAGGTCCTCGCCGTTCAGCGCAGTGATCGCGAGCTGACCGTTCATCGCGGACGTGTACGAGAAGGTCTGCGTCTGCCGCGACGAGCTGACGGTTACCGTCGCCGCCGTGCTCAGCGCCGTACCGCCGTTGTTGTAGAGCTGAACGTAGAGCGTGACGGGGTCGTAGATGTCGACGGTCGCCGGCTGGACCTGTCCCGGGGACAGCGCGAACTGGACGGACACCGCCGGCGGAGTCGTGTCGGAGAGAACCTCGTATCCCGCCGGCGGCGTGACACCGACGGTGTAGTAGGGGTTGCCCGTCGTGGTAGGCGTGAGTCCCGCAAAGGTGACGGTGCCCGAGGTGTCGGTCGTGTCCGTCTCGTTTCCGCTCGGCCCGTTGGTCAGGTTCATCGTGACGTTCGGGACGACCTGGGTGTTGCCGACGTCGACGACGGTGGCAACGATCGTCCCCTCCGACTGCGATGCCTTCACCGGCGGCGCGATGTTCGTCACTTCCTGCGCAAGCTGCTGTCCGTCGCTGTTGCGGGTAACGGTCACCGTCACGCGCTTGTAGTTCGCGTACGACTGGTACGAGAGCGGCGTCGGATCGTCGACGAACTCGATCTTCGCCGTCATCGTCGCCCAGACGCCGACGATCTGCAGCTGCGTCGTCAGCGGGATGGTTCCCGGCGGGTTGCCGTTCGGCGTGCACGGCGTCCCCGTGCAGTTGCCGATGCTGGCGTACGCCGTGTTGCGGATCTTCTCGATCTGCGTCGTCGCCGCCTGCTGCGCGAGTGTCTTCTCGCGCGAGAAGTTCGTCGTGTTGAGCGAGGAGAGGAGAAGCGTCACGAGGCTGGCGGAGACGATCGCGAAGATCCCGATCGCGATCACCACCTCGATCAGGGTCTGACCGCTTTCGGACGTGCGGAAGCGGGTCCACAGACACCGAGCCACTGCAGGCTGAGACTTCGCTCCGTCCATTCCGCACGGCCCGTATCGGCAGCGCGTGTGCCGACCTTTATCCCCCCGAGCGGGCGACGAGCGCTATTCGGCCGGATTCGACGAGACGAGCTCGTCGAGGAAGACGGCCATCAGGTCGGGATCCCAGTGGGAGCCTGCTCCGCGGGCGAGCTCCTCCCGCGCCGACTCGACCGGAAGCGCTGCGCGCCAGGGCTGCTCGTGCGTGAGTGCGTCGAAGGAGTCGGCGATGGCGAAGACGCGGGCGGCGAGCGCGATCTCGTCGCCGCGCTGGCCGCGCGGGTAG
This sequence comes from Gaiellaceae bacterium, assembly GCA_035518115.1. GTDB lineage: Bacteria > Actinomycetota > Thermoleophilia > Gaiellales > Gaiellaceae > PALSA-600. The sequence continues at coordinate 29,173 of DATIXY010000058.1, forward strand.
CCGTTGCCGTCCCAGCGCTCGTGGTGCGAGCCGATCACCTGGCGGCACATGCCGTCGAGCCCGCCGACGGTCGCCACGATGCGCTCGCCGAGCCACGGGTGCTCGCGAATCTCGTCGAGCTCGGCCGGGGTGAGCGCGGTGCGCTTCAGCAGCACCGCGTCCGGCACGGCCAGCATGCCGATGTCGTGCAGGCGGCAGCCGTGCTCGAACCGCGGGTCCTGGAGGAGCTCCGGCGCGACCTTCGCCGCAAGCCTCGCCGCAAGCTGGGTCACGCGGTCGGCGTGCTCCCGCGTCTCGGCGAACTTGCCCCGGCGGTAGTCGCGAAGCTCGAGCGCGCGCACGAGGGCGTCGACGACGGCAGCCGCGGTCGCCGGCTCGAAAGCAGCCGGATCGAAGGCGTCGCTGACGCCGATCGTGCCCGTGGATGGCTCCACGGATGACTGTTTCGGCTGTGGGCCTCTTCTCCTTGAATTGCGCGGCCGTCGTCTCTTGCGCTCGCGGCGCTAAAGAAGCAGCCTGCTCCGGCCGATAGCAGCGGCATGAACCTCGACGAGATGCTGGCACGTGCGGTCGATGCGGGCGCCAGCGACATCCACCTGAAGGTCGGTCAGCCCCCGATGCTGCGCGTCGACGGTGCGATCGGCCCGCTGCCCGGAGCGCCCACGCTCTCGACCGACGACCTGACGGCGCTCCTGCAGGTCGCCGGCTCTGCGGCACCGCATCGCCTGGCCACGTTCCGCGAGACCGGCGAGCTCGACGCCTCGTACGAGACCGAGCAGGAGACGCGGTTCCGCGTCAACGCGTTCCGCCAGCGCGGATCGGTGTCGATCGCGCTCCGGTTCATCCCGCGCAGCATCCCGAGCTTCGAGGACCTGCACATGCCCCCCGGCATCCGGCGCCTCGCCGAGATGCACCACGGCCTCGTGCTCGTCACGGGCGCGACCGGGTCGGGAAAGTCGACGACGCTCGCGGCGATGGTCCGCCACATCAACAAGACGCGCCACGATCACATCGTCACCATCGAGGATCCGATCGAGGTCATCCACCCCGACGAGAACTGCATCGTCAACCAGCGCGAGGTCGGCATCGACACGGGGTCGTTCAGCGAGGCGCTCCGGCGCGCGCTACGGCAGGACCCGGACACGATCCTGATCGGCGAGCTTCGCGATGCCGAGACCGCGACCACCGCGCTGCAGGCGGCCGAGTCCGGCCACCTCGTCCTCTCCACGATGCACACGGTCGACGCAGCCGAGACGATCGGCCGCATGGTCGAGTTCTTCGCCGCCGAGAAGCAGCAGATGATCCGGTCGATCATGGCCGGCGTTCTGCGCGGCGTGATCTCGCAGCGCCTCCTGCCGCGCAAGGGCGGCGGACGCATCGCCGCGGTCGAGGTGATGGTCACCAACGACCGGATCGCCGATCTGATTCGCGACTCGCAGTCCGAAGATATCCCGGCGGCGATCGACGAAGGCTCGTTCTACGAGATGCAGACGCTTTCGAAGGCCCTGATCGACCTCGTCCTGGCAGGCATGGTCGACCGCGACACGGCCGCGGGCGTTGCACCCAACAAGCACGACTTCATGATCGCGCTCACGCAGGCCGAGAAGTCGCGGGCCGCGCGCGCCGTGAACCCGCCGCAGAGCCCGAACAGCCGCCCGAATCGCAAGGAGCCGCACGCGGACGACGAGGCACCTCCTCTGCGTCTGCTCTCCGAGGCAGGCTGACGATGGGCGCCGTGCTCGCGGCGGTCGGCTTCCTCCCAGGGCTCGCTATCGGGAGCTTCCTGAACGTCGTCGCGGCCCGGGTGCCCGAACGGAGATCGATCGTCCGCCCGCGCTCGGCGTGCGGCCAGTGCGGGACGACGCTCGCCTGGTACGACAACATCCCGCTCGCCTCGTACGCCGTGCTGCGCGGGAAGTGCCGCTCTTGCGGTACGCGGATCGGCCTGATCTACCCGGCGGTCGAGCTCGTCGCCGCCCTCCTGATCGCAGGGTGCCTCGTCAAGTTCGGGCCGACGCTGCATGCGCTCGTCGCGGCGTTCTTCTGCGCCACCCTCGTCACCGTCTCCGCCACAGACATCCGCCGGCGCCAGATCCCGAACCTGATCGTGCTCCCGGCGGCAGGGGTCGTGCTCGTCGGCATGACGGTCGTGCACCCGTCCCCGGTCTGGGCGATCGCGGCTGTCGCGGCCTCGGGCTTCCTGCTGCTCGCAGCGCTCGCGTATCCGGCGGGGATGGGAATGGGCGACGTGAAGCTCGCGCTGCTGATCGGCGCCGGGCTCGGGGTCGTCACGCCGGTCGGCCTCATGATCGGGATGCTCTCGGCGCTCGTGCCCTCCGCCGTCCTGCTCGCCAGACACGGGATGGCCGCGCGCAAGATGAAGATCCCGTTCGGGCCGTTCCTGGCGTTCGGTGCAGTGGTCGCGCTTTTCGCAGGGCCGTCGCTCCTGCACTGGTGGCTGTCGCTCGGCCGGTGAGCGGTCGGCGTCAAGGCGCGGCGAGCGCGCGCCGATAGATAACCGATGTCGGTCGACACTCAACGCCAGGAGCCGGACGCGCCGGCCGAGAACGAGGGCCAGCCTCCCGCGACGCCTGCGGAAAGCGAAAGCGAAGCGCCGGCCGCTGCCGACGGTGGCAGCGGGGCGACGGCGGCGCCGCCGCCCGACATCACGGCCGCCCGCGAGCTCGCGACGCGCTTCCGGATGCCGCTGGTCGACCTGGCCGTCGTCGGGATCAATCCCGAGGCGACGAAGGAGATCCCCCTGAAGGTCCTCGAGCGCGTCGGGGCGATCCCCTTCGCCTTCGAGGACGACGTGCTGTCGGTAGCGATCACCGATCCCGAGAACGTCCACGCGATCGACGAGCTTCGCCTGGCGACACGGTTCCCGGTGCAGTTCGCGATCGCTCCCGAAGAGGACGTCCTGCTCGAGATCCGGCGGCTCTCACGCGCCAACGAGGCATTCAGCTCGGTCCTCGACGACGATCTCGTCCCGGTCGACGAGACCGCCGACGACCTCGAGGCAGAGGACGGCATCACCGACGGGCCGATGGTGCGCCTCGTCAACTCGATCATCTTCCAGGCCGCCGAGGAAGGCGCAAGCGACGTCCATTTCGAGCCGCAGGAAGATGCGGTGGTGGTGCGGTTCCGGATCGACGGTGTCCTCCGAATCGCCCAGCGCGTCCCGCGGAAGTTCCTCTCCGGCATGGTCACGCGCCTGAAGGTGCTCGCGAAGCTCGACATCGCCGAGCGGCGCAAGCCGCAGGACGGCCGCATCTCGCTCGACGCCGCGGCCGCGGGCCGCCTCCTCGACGTCCGCGTCGCAACGCTGCCGACGGTCGAGGGCGAGTCGGTGACGATGCGCCTCCTCGACAAGTCGCGCACGCCGCCGACCCTCGAGGAGCTCGGCCTCACCGAGGCAATGCGGGCTGCTTTCCACGAGATCGTCTCCAAGCCGACCGGCGCGCTGTTCGTCACCGGCCCCACGGGCTCGGGCAAGTCGACGTCCCTCTACGCCGCGCTCGCCGAGCTGAACCGTCCCGAGATCAACGTGATCACCGTCGAGGACCCGGTCGAGTACCGTCTCGCCGGCATCGAGCAGGTGCAGATCAACCAGCGCGCAGGGCTGACGTTCTCGACCGCCCTCCGGTCGATTCTCCGCTCCGACCCCGATGTGGTGATGGTCGGCGAGATCCGCGACGTCGAGACGGCGAAGATCTCGATCGAGTCGGCGCTGACGGGGCACTTCGTGCTCTCGACGATGCACACGAACGACGCGCCGGGCACGATCACCCGCCTGAACGAGATGGGTGTCGAGCCGTTCCTGACCGCGTCCGCCGTTTCCGCCGTGCTCGCCCAGCGCCTGGCGCGCAAGCTGTGCTCGAGCTGCTGCGAGGAGTACCAGCCCGGGGAAGCCGATCTGCGCGCCGCGCGGGTGCCCGAGCACGAGTTCCAGGACTACATCGACAACTCATCGTTTCGGCGGGCGGTCGGCTGCCCTCGCTGCTCGAACACGGGTTACCGCGGCCGCGTCGGCATCTTCCAGCTCCTGCGCATGAACGACGAGCTCGAGTCGCTCGTCGCCTCCGGCGCGACCCGGGACGTGCTCGAGCTCAAGGCGATCGAGATCGGGATGCGCCCGCTGTGGGAGGACGGCCTCGCGAAGGTGCGCGAGGGCACGACGTCCGTCGAAGAGCTCGCGCGCGTCCTCGTCTGAGTCTCCGCATCCCTCGAATTGGGTGACTCGAACGACGGGAAGCGCCCGTCCGCCGGGCCAAGATCACCCATTGTGGGGTAGGGCAGGCCTCCGATTTGGGCGATATCGAGCGAGCCAATGTTGTCTTCCAAGGAGAACCAGATGAATCGTTTGCGGCGGCGCCTCGCTTCCAGCGAGGGCTTCACGCTGATCGAACTCCTGGTCGTGATCGTGATCATCGGCATCCTGCTCGCGATCGCGATCCCGTCCTACCTCGGCTTCCGCAAGCAGGCGCAGGACACCGCGGGCGCATCCAACGTCCGCGAGGCCGTCCCGTCGGCCGAGTCGTACTTCGCCTCGCACAGCACGTACGCGGGCATGACCACGACGTCGCTGAGGTCGATCGACAGCGGCCTCTCGTCGAGCGTGACGATCTCGGGCACGCCGTCGGCGAACGGCTACTGCCTCATGGCTCCGGGTCAGAGCAGTGTGACCTGGTACTACTCCGGCCCCGGCGGGAGCGTCACCACCACCAAGGGCGCCAACTGCTAGTCGCCGCTTCACGGGCATGACGATCGAGACGGCGGGCGAGAGCCCGCCGTCTGTCGTCTGAGGGCGATCGACGATGTCGTTTCTCAAGTCGCCTCTCGTGGGTGTCGATAGACGAGACACGATGGCGGTCGACAGCCCAACGCGGCTCGGGCTCACTCGGAGCGCAGCGCTTGCCCTCCCGCGCCCACTTCCCGCCGTCCGCACCGCGCCGGCCGCACTTGCGCTGATCGTCACGGCGTCGACGATCGCCCGCACGGTCGCGGCCATGGCGCACCCCGTGCCGACGCTGTTCCCGGACGAGTACATCTACACGGCGCTCGCGCGGTCGTTCGGCTCGAGCGGGCTGCCGCTGATCAGGGGGTCGCTCGCCCACTTTCCGGCGCTGCTCGCGCCGCTGCTCGCAGCGCCGATCTGGGCGCTCGCACCCACCGCGCTCGCATACCACCTCGTCCAGGCCGAGAACGCGCTCTTCATGTCGCTCGCCGCGATCCCGGTGTACCTGCTCGCGCGCGAGCTCCGACTGGGGACGCGGTACTCGCTGGTGTGCGCGCTCTTCGTCGTCGCGGCGCCGAGCCTCACCTTCTCGGCGCGGACGCTCGCCGATCCGCTCGGCTTCCCGCTCGCGCTGACCGCGTTCTACGCGGCGTTCGTGGCGCTCATGCGCCCTTCGTCGCGCACGCAGCTCGCCTTCTTCGGCTTCGCGTCGCTCGCATCGTTCGCACGTGTCCAGTACGTCGTTCTGTTCGCGGTATACCTCGCGGCGCTCGTCGTCACGCAGCGTCGCGGCGCGCTCCGGACGCATCGCGTGTCACTCGGCATCGCCCTTGTCGGCCTGCTCGCAGCCGTCGCAGTCGGCCCGACACGCGTGCTCGGCTACTACTCGGTCGTCGTCCATCTGCACGTCGGCCTCAACACCCTGCACTGGATCGGCACCGACCTCTTCCTCATCGCGATCGGCAGCGGCATCGCGATGGTGCCCGGCGCGCTCGTCGGGCTCGCAGGCGCTCGAACGCGTGCCGAGGCGACCTTCGCGGCTCTTGCTGCGTTCTTGATCGCTGCGCTCCTGTTCGAGGCGGGCCTGTACGCCTCGAACGGCGCCGATCGCTTCCAGGGACGGTACCTCCTGGGGCTCGCCCCGATTATTCCGATCGCCTTCGGCCTGTATCTGCGCAACGGACGGCGAGCGCGCGTCCCGGTCATGCTGATCTCGGCGCTGCTCTTCATCCTCGTGGCGCGGGTTCCCCTCTCGGGCTTCGCCGTCAGCACGGGGTCGACCGACTCGCCGCTCCTCTGGGCGGTCGACCGTCTGAGCGCAATCATCGGCACAGGCTCGAGCTCGCTGCTCGTCGCGGTCTTCTGCGGCTGCGGAGCTCTCGTCGCCGTGCTCGTCGCCAACGGCCTACGGGGGCGCATCGCACTCGCCGCGTGTCTCGCCTTCCTCGTCGTCGGATCCGTTGCCGCAACCGCAGAGGACATCAGCAGGTCGCACGTGGCGCAGCGGCAGTACGTCTCGCCGCAACCGACCTGGATCGACGACGCGCACGTCGGCGACGTGACGGCCGTCTCGACTCCGCTCTCCCCTCCGGGCCTCCTCGTCGAGCAGCTGTTCTGGAACCGGTCGATCACGCGCGAGGTCGTGATGGCGAACGCCGCCCCGACCGACGCGTTTACGAGCTCACCGGTGTACGTGGGCGACGGCGGAGCGCTCGAGACGCCGTCCGGGCCGATCCGCACCGCCGTCCTCTGGAACCAGCACGGGGCGACCGCGGAGTTCCAGGAGGGCCGACAGGTCGCGTCGACGGACAGCTTCACGCTCTGGAAGCCCTCGGGCGTGGCCCGCCTCTCGCTGCTCGAGACGGGCCGCTACCGCGACGGCTGGATGGCCGGCTCCGGCTACCTCGCTCTCTGGCCGCATCCCGGCGCCAGGCTGCACGGCCGCGTCACCTTCACGGTCACGCTGCCGTGGACGTTCAAGCCGGCGAAGCTGACGATCGGCTCCCAGTCGGTCTCGCTCCGCCCGGCCGAGTCGAAGACCTTCTCCTTCTGCGTGAACACCTCGCACGAGTGGAAGGTCGCGTACAGCGGCTCGGTGACCTTCCTTCCCGATTTCCGTCAGGTCTCGGTTCGCCAGACGGTTCCGCGGTTGACGCGAGACGCAGCCTGCGGATCGTGAAACGCCCCTCAAGTCCGTTCTGCGGGCTGCCGATAGGAGACGCGACATGGACTTGATCACCGAATACTCCATCGACGATCTGCTCCGCCGCGCACACGAGCTGGAGGCTTCCGACCTCCACGTCACGCCGGGAACAGAGCCGGTCGTGCGCGTCCGCGGGCGCCTGCAGAGACTCGACGAGTTCGAGAAGCTGACGCCCGACGTCACGCGCGAGCTCGTCTATCGCATCCTTTCGACGCAGCAGCAGAAGACGCTCGAGACGAAGCGGAACGTCGACCTCGCCTATTCACTCCCGGGCGTCGCACGATTCCGCGTCAACGCGTTCTTCCAGCGCCAGGCGATCGGCGCAGCCTTCCGCATGATCCCGAGCGAGATCAAGTCGCTCGATGAGCTGGGTCTCCCCGGCCAGCTCGCGGAACTGGCCAGCAAGCCGCGCGGACTGGTGCTCGTCACCGGGCCGACCGGCTCGGGCAAGTCGACGACGCTCGCCGCGATGCTCGACCTGATCAACCGCACGCGCAGCGAGCACATCCTCACCATCGAGGACCCGATCGAGTTCCTGCACTGGCACCGCAGCTGCGTGGTCAACCAGCGTGAGATCGGCGGCGACGCCACGACCTTTGCCGAGGCCCTGCGTGCAGCTCTCCGCCAGGACCCCGACGTGATCCTCGTCGGCGAGATGCGCGACCTCGAGACGATCTCGACGGCGCTGACAGCCGCCGAGACCGGCCACCTCGTCTTTGCGACGCTGCACACGCAGAGCGCGCCGCAGACGATCGACCGCGTGATCGACGTCTTTCCGGCCGAGCAGCAGGACCAGGTGCGTGTCCAGCTGTCCGGCACGCTGCAGGCCGTCGTCACACAGACGCTCGTGCCCACGGCCGACGGCCGCGGCCGCACGGCCGCTCTCGAGATCCTGATCCCGGACGACGCTGTACGGAACCTGATCCGCCAGGGGAAGATCGAGCAGATCTACTCCGGGATGCAGACCGGCACGTCCTCCGGCATGCAGACGATGGAGCAGTCCCTCGCGAGCCTCGTGCTCCGTCACGTGATCACCCGCGAGGAAGCGATCAATCGCTCGAGCCGCCCGGACATGCTGGTCGGCCTGATCGAGCGCGGAGTGACCCTGGTCGGGACGCAAGCTCCCGAGCCCTCACTGAGACTGGCGGAGGCCTGAGAACATGGACTTGAAGCAGGAGATCAAGCTGTCGGATCTCTTCGGGCGCAAGGGTGAGGGAGCCGGAAAGGCAAAGGCGCCGAAGAAGAACCAGGGGAAGAAGAAGGTCGCTGCCCATGGACCGTCCGAGTACGTGGGCCTCGAGATCGGGTCGTCGCAGATCGCGGCGGCTCACGTCACCAACAACGGCGAGCGAAAGCTGCACAAGCTCCATCGCGAGCCCCTGCCTGCCGGAATCATGGCGAGCGGCGAGGTGCGCGACCCGGTCGCGCTCGGCGCTGCGCTCGCGAGCTTCTTCGAGAAGTACGAGCTGCCGAAGAAGAACGTGCGCCTCGGCCTGGCGAACACGCGTGTCGGTGTCCGTCTGATCGAGATTGCCGGCGTCGACGACGAGAGTCAGCTGGCGAACGCGATCGGCTTCCGCGCCAACGAACTGCTCTCGATCCCGATCGACGAAGCGGTCATGGATTACCACGTCGTCGGCGAGGAGCGCGACGAAGAGGGCACGGTCAACCGCTCCGTCGTCGTCGCGATCGCGTACCGCGAGTCGCTCGAGAGGTATCTGACGGCGACGGACGCGGCCGGGCTCGGCGTCTCGGGCATCGATCTCGAGGCGTTCGCGCTTCTCCGGGCGATCACCGAGCCCCGGCTCGAGAGCGATCCTGCGCGCGCAGCCGTCGTCGCAGTCTGCATCGGCCACGAGCGCACGACGCTCGCAGTCTCGGACGGGCGCATCTGCTCGTTCGCCCGCGTGATCGACTGGGGCGGCTTCAACCTGACGAACGTCATCTCACGCGCACTGCGCATCTCGCCGGCCGAGGCGGAAGACGTCAAGCGCCGGCTCTCGCTCGAGCCGGACGCAGAGCTGCCGGAGGGCCTCGAGCCCGAGCAGGCCACGGAGGGCGCACGCGCGGTGAAGTCGGAGCTTCAGTCGCTCGTGCGCGAGCTGCTCTCCTCGCTGCGCTTCTACCAGTCGCAGTCGAACTCGCTCGACATTGGAGAGATCCTCGTCTCCGGCGGGACGACCAGCATTCCCGGGCTCGTCGACGAGCTCCAGCGCGAGCTCGGCGTGAAGATGATCGTGGGCGATCCGCTCAGGCGCGTCACCGGCTTCGAGGACGCCCCGGAGCAGATCGGATCCTTCGCCGTCGCAATCGGACTTGGAATCGAGGACTAGCGATGAAAGCCGTCAACCTTCTTCCTTCCGACTACAAGCAGGTCCGCCAGACCAGCATCGGAAGCGGCCTCGGCAAGCACGCGGTCGCCCTCGGCGGAATCGCCGGCGGGATCGTCGTCGCCGCCGTCCTCGGCCTCTCCTACCAGTCCGCGTCGAAGTCGGCGAAGTCGAGCCAGTCGAGCCTGGACGCGCTCAACGCTCGCATCGCTGCCGTGTCGCAGCCGGTCAACTCGACCGACCAGAGCGTGCGCGACCGGATCGAGCAGGTGACGAGCGCCGACGCGAGCCGCATGTCCTGGGACGGCCTGATGACCAACATGTCAAAGGTCCTCCCGGAGGACGTCTGGCTGAGCTCGATGAACATCCAGGAGCCGGCCGCGGGCACGGTCGTTCCGGCCGCCGCGCCGGGAGTTGCTCCCACCGGCTTCACGATGAGCGGCTACACGTACTCGCAGGCGTCCGTGGCCAGGCTGATGCGGCGGCTGTCGCTGCTGCCGTGGCTGTCCGACGTGACCCTGCAGAACAGCACCGTGACGACGCTCGGGGCGCACTCGGTGTTCCAGTTCACCATCGTCGGCGCGGTCAACGCGCTCCCCGCGAAGGAGGCATCGTGAACGGCCTCGTGACCAAGATCAAGGCCTCCCGCCGCGCGTCGGCAATCACCGTCGCCCTGGGGGTTCTGCTCGTCGGCGCGGCCCTGTGGGTCGGAGTCGTCTCGCCGAAGCGCTCTCATGCGTCGCAGCTGAAGACCGACGTCGCCAACGCGCAGACCCAGCTCGCGACCGCCACCGCGGAAGCGGCGGCGGCGAACAAGGCCGCCGCTGCGGCGGCCGTCGAGGCGATGCCCTCGGCGATGGACGAGCCGGGCATCCTCGACCAGCTGAACCGCCTCGGCAAGAGCGCGCATGTCCTGGTGGCCACGGTCGCGCCGGGGACGACCACGACGACCAATGCGGTGGCTCTCACGGTGACGGTCGACGGCAACTACTTCCAGATCCGCAACTTCCTGAACAAGCTGCGCACGCAGGTGCGTGTCGGCAAGGGCGGGCACGTGGTTGCGAGCGGCCGCCTCTTCGACGTCCAGTCGGTCAACATCGCCGCCAACGGCGGCCCGAGCGAGCTGGCCGCGACGATCACGGTCAACGCGTCGATGTACGTCCCGACGCCGCCCCCGGTGACGGCGTCGACGACAGCCTCGACCTCCGCCACGGCGGCGAGCGCAGGGAGCGGGAGCTGATGGCAGTCGCCACCGGGACGATCCGGCGCCGGCAGAAGGAGGATCAGCGGCTTGCCGCCAAGTCGAAGCGCGACAAGCTGCTCCTTGCAGGGGGCGGCGTCGTGCTCCTCGTCGTGCTTGCGATCGAGGTCCCGAGCATGGTGAGCAGCGGCTCGTCGGCACCCCCGCCGGCACCCGCCCCCGCCCTGTCGTCGCCATCGGCTCCGACGGTGGCAGGCGCACCGACGCCCGCCTCGGTCCGCCAGGATCTGAGGGCGATCGCGGCGCTTCCGTCGAAGGACCCGTTCCAGCCACAGGTGGCGCAGAACACCGCTCCCACGACGGTGCCGACACTCGCGACGCCGCCGAAGGTGCGGATGTCGCACTTCGTCTCAAAGAACCCGTTCAAGGTGCAGGTCGCCGCGTCGCAGGTAAGCGCGACGCCGATTGCGCCGCTCGCCAAGGCGCCTCATGTGACCCCGGCCGCCAAGAGGGCCAAGAAGTCGACCGTCAAGAGCGCGACCGCGCCGCTCGGCTACATCGTCATTCTCCGCTCGCTCGACAGCAAGTCGGCCGCGCTGCAGGAGGTCAAGAGGGCGCACGGCCAGGGCCTCGTCGGCGCGGCGATTCTCTACTCGTCGAAGTACACGACGCTCCGTCACGGCTACTGGGTCGTCTACCTCGCGAAGTACCCGTCGATGGCCGCCGCGAACACAGGTCTCCAGCAGGCACGCGCTCATGGCTATTCGTCCGCCTACCGGCGGCCGGTGAAAAAGTGAGGATCGGATGACTGCCTTCGCCTATACCGCCATCAACGCCCAGGGGCTCGTCACGAAGGGCGTGCTGCATGCCGCGGATCCCGTCTCCGCCAAGGACCAGCTCCGCCAGCAGGGCCTGCTCGCCCAGTCGCTGAACGAGCAGAAGTCGACCTCGGCCGGCAAGGCCCGCTTCGCCCGGATCAAGCCGAAGTCGCTGCAGGTGTTCTCGCGCCAGTTCGCGACGCTCATCCAGGCGGGCGTCAGCATCGTGCAGGCGCTGCTCATCCTCGAGGAGCAGACCGACGACAAGAAACTGGCCGTCGTGATCGCCGAAGTCCGCGAGGACGTCGAGAGCGGCGTCGTGCTCTCCCGCGCGATGTCGCGGCACCCGAAGGTCTTCAACCGCCTCTACGTCGCCATGATCGAGGCCGGTGAGGCTTCGGGAACGCTCGACATCGTCCTCGACCGCGTCGCGATCCAGATCGAGAAGGACACGAAGCTCAAGCGGCGTGTGAAGAGCGCGATGATCTATCCGACGGTCGTGCTCACGTTCGCGTTTCTCGTGCTCTGCGGAATGCTGATGTTCCTCGTCCCGATCTTCGTGAAGATCTTCGCCCAGCTCGGCGGCCAGCTGCCGACCCTGACCCAGTACGTGGTCAAGGCGTCGAACATCATGCGCGGAGACTGGTACATCATCATCCCGGGGATCATCCTCTCGGTGATCGCCTTCCGGAAGTGGAAGAAGTCCGAGAAGGGCCGCAAGGTCTACGACCGGCTCCTGCTGAAGGTGCCGATGAAGATCGGCGACACCGTGCGCAAGGTCGCGATGGCGCGGTTCTCGCGCACGCTCTCGACGCTCGTCGCAGCGGGCGTCGACATCATCAAGGCGCTCGAGATCACCGGCCAGACGGCCGGCAACTGGGTGATCGAGGACGCGCTGACCACCGTTCGCGCGCGCGTGCACGAGGGCGTGCCCATCGCCGACCCGCTGATCGAGAACGACGTCTTCCCGGCGATGGTCTCGCAGATGGTGAAGATCGGCGAGGAGACGGGAGAGCTCGAGAAGATGCTGGCGAAGATCGCCGACTTCTACGAGGACGAGGTCGACGCGGCGATCCAGTCGCTGACCTCGATCATCGAGCCGCTGATGATGATCGGCGTGGGCCTGATGGTCGGCGTGATCATCATCAGCATGTACCTGCCGATGTTCAAGATGCTGACGCTGATCAAGTAGCAGGAGGAGGCAGGCACGCAACAAACTTGCGAGGCAAGGCACTTCCTGCTACCTTGCGGCGCATGGCAGTCGCCACCCAACGACGGACGGAGCTGCTCCGCGGCGTGCTCGACCTCTGCCTGCTCGCGGTGGTGGACGAGAGCCCGGCATACGGCTACGAGATGACCAGGCGGCTGCGCGACCGCGGCCTCGCGATCGTCGGCGAGGGCTCCATCTATCC